>DXDM01000022.1 GCA_019115485.1 Candidatus Barnesiella excrementavium
ATCATTTTCATTGTTAGTGTCGATGAATTGCATGTGGGCAGCCGACGAAGATGTGACTCCCGCACACTTGAATTTTGCGGCTCAGGAAGTCGGTCCGTATGAGTTTGTAAAATCTTCAAACAAGGGTTCTAATCCTAATCCTGCTCCTGCGGCAGCCGATGCTGCTGGTACGGTGATTTTGACAGGAGGTCAGGTAAGTGAGACTCTCAATGCCAATGTAGCCGGGTTTAATAAAGGTTGCCACATTGTGTCTTCTGATTATGGCAACATGTTGCTGATCAAGGGTAACGGTAGTACCGAGGAGCCTAAACTGGAAGCTGCCGATGCGTTGGGCGGGTGGCTTGAAATACACATGTATACAGAGTCTGATTTCCCGACTCAAACGCCGGTGCGGTTTCAATTTGTATCGAAAGTTATAGGTGGAGTTACTACGGGGAGCGCTTTCAAAGTTGCCGTTTATAATTTTGGCGGATCTACGGAAAATAGTCCTTTGCCTACTGAAAATGCCTATATTGACATGGATACTAAATGGTGGCCGGTAATCCGGGATTTGAATGTCAGTACGGTATTAGGTCCCGACCAAATTCCTCTGCGTATTAAGTATTCGATACCTAAGGATCATGCCAATGGTCGTGCTATCTACATTGCTTCGATTAAATTCACGGCCGAGCCTTCGACCGAGTGTCCTACCTTCGATCCGATAAATTTCGATGGTTGGGATACTCCTACCGGCGAAGAGGTTTCGACGGGAATCAAAGGGGTAGAATCCACCCAAGGTTTCGTGGCCTGGGATCGTCAAAACATCTATCTCAACGAGATGGAGTTGGGCTCTACCGTATATATCTATTCGCTCTCGGGTGCTTTGGTAAAGACCCTCGAAGTAAGCGATTCGTTCATGGAAGTTCCCATGAATCAAGGGGTTTACATCGTGAAATACGGTGACAAGACCTCGAAAGTTGTTCTTTGATTTTAATCAATAAGCCTTTGTCTGAAACCGGGGATTCCTATCCCCGGCTTTCATTTGTTTTTTTACGATCTTTTTGCACAACACCTAAATAAAATAACATGAAAACCAAGTTTCTGTTGCTTTTTTTCTTAGGCATCTTGTATGCCGGGTCGGCGGTTTCGCAGACAACCAATTTGGCGTTGCGTTTCAATGGCGACGGTCAAGTGGATTGTGGAACTATCCAGGACCTCGATAATCTGGATTTATATGCCGTACAGTTTTTGGTGAATCCATCGGAGTGGGTGGAGAGTGCCTATCTATTTAAACGGGGCAGTGGTGACGAAGAGTTCTCCCTGCGCCTGGGCAGTACCGGCCAACTTATTTATAAGACCGGTGCACAAGAGATAACGGCCACAACCGAATTGCCGGTGGGCGAGTGGACTCAGTTGACCATCTCGGCCTTTGCCAACGGTATCGATGTGTGGACCAATGGCGTGAATGCTTGGAAAGCCAATGCGTCGGGAGCGGTGATTCCTGCCTCGGAGTCGCCTTTTGTCATTGGCGAGCGTTTCAAAGGCCGCATCGATGAGTTCCGTTTCTGGAATACCGAGATGCCGGGTGACGAGCCTGAGAATCTGATGTTCCGCAACACGGTGAACAAGTTTCACCCTAAATATGACAATCTGTTAGTTTACTATAAATTCGATCAGGACCAATGCGACGACATTGTCGACTATAAACTGGCACATCACGGTACGCCGGTGAATGTAACCCGCGAGGCTGTGACCGACAACGACTATTTCAAATATCGGGTCGTGTCGGGCTATTCGTCGTTTGTACGTCACAGCGACCGCTTGCAGATAGACCGCGACATGCATCTGCTTACCAACGATGTCATTTTCCTCGACGGTCAGGTGTCGGGTTATACGGGTGAAATCACGATGACCTATCCCGACAATCAGGGGACCTTGAACAACGCCGCCTATGTGAGTGAGTATGGGGGGCGCAAGGGAGTCCTCCATTTCGAAGGCGAAGGTGCCGGCATGCATGTGGGAGACAAGGTGTTGAATGCCAATTTGGGCTTGCCCACGCTCAATTATGCTACCATCGAGGCCTGGATTAATATTGAGGCGTGGAGTACTGATGCTGCTATCTTCAACAAGAGCGACGACAACCACCAACTGGCCATAAAGCTGGGCGACGAGTCGAAAAAAGAGTTGCTCGTGTTGGTGAACGGTTATACCTACAATTTTGAGAATGCGTTGACCGCCGACGGTTGGGAGCACATTGCTGTGGCTATCGTTTCGTCTACGGGGAGGACTAAGGCTCGTGTGTTATTATATACCAACAGCGGGACTACTCAGGCATATGCGACAAGAATCTCAACGACCGATGCCGACGACGACTTTACCTTCCTGAGCACGACGGCCGATGCCGTGGTGGGCGAGAACTTCAAGGGATATATCGACGAGGTGATGGTTTGGGGTAACTCCCGGTCGACTAGTCAAGTGGCACAGGATGCCGCCGGGACCTCGGGCGACCTGACATTCCCCGGTGGTGGCGACGGTGCCATTTACCTGTTGTCCTACTGGAAATTCGACGATGCCGAGAATCCCGGCAAGGATACCCGCAGTTGGAAAGAGATGCTGGGCGAGATTCGCAAGATGTACGACGGTTATCGTGGCTACAAGATTCGTATCGGTCTTATCTCGTCGGATAAGGACGATAGTGGGAACAAGGTATGGCTGTCGCATATTGCCGAGGCAGCGTGGCGCGAGCAACTGGTTGCCGATGTGAAAGAGTTGTTGCCCTATTGCGATGGTATAGATATCGACTTTGAGTGGCTTTATGCCGGCGATAACCGATGGAATACCGGTTATGGTCCCATGGTAGAGCAGTTGCGTGAAGCCATTCCCTCCGACAAGGTATTCAGTGTGTCGCTGCACCCGGTAGCCTATCATTTACCAACTCAGTATATCAATATGCCCGACTATTACACGTTCCAGATTTACGGGCCGGCTGTTACCTGGTTTGCTTACGACAATTACGTAGCGGCCTACAACGATTTTATTGCGTGGGGATTCCCCAAGGAGAAGATAGGCATGTCGTTCCCCACAACGTCCAGTACGGGCAAGACGGTTTCGGGGTATAAAAATGTCGTGGAGGCCAATCCTGACCTGACTACTGACCAGAATACCGCCACGATGGGAGGATCGACCTATACCTTCAACGGGGTGGATTGTGTAAAGGACAAGATGAATTTCATTCTCGAGCAGAACAGTGGTACGGTGATGTATTTCGACATGGGTAACGACGTGGCTGTATCTGATCCGTTGAGTCTGATACGGGCATCCAGTCTGATAATCTCAGCCAATGTCGATACGCTTATTACCACCACGTCGAAACCTTCGGCTTTACCGACCTTGACCAAGGAATCACAGCAACAGGCCAAACTGGTCTATGACGAGCAAGCTCGCCAGATTGTGGTGGCTTCGGTCTCTGATGCTGAGTTACTGCGGGTCTCACTTTTCTCGGTCTCAGGCATGATGATATGCGACGAAAAGGCTTCGGGAGTACAACACTTGATGAGGACCGATAGCCTGTTGTCGGGTATTTATATCGCTCAGGTACAGACGACCGAGGGAACCGATGTTTTTAAGTTTCGAGTTAAATAGTCAATTAATTATTATATAGATTCAATGGGAAGAAATATTTTCAAAAGAGCATTATCTGTTCTGGCGGTATTCTTGTTGGGCATACCCTTTTTGTATGCACAGAATATCACGATAAAGGGTAATGTAAGTGACGCGAACGAGTCACTGATGGGGGTCACCGTACAGGTGAAAGGCACGTCGAAGGCGACTTCGACTGACTTAGACGGAAACTATACGATAACCGTAAACAACAAGAATGCGGTATTGGTGTTTTCGTATATCGGTTATGAGAAACAGGAGATTACCGTAGGTAACCGCACGGTAATCAATGTGAAGATGAGTGACAACGCTCAACTGCTCGACGAGGTTGTGGTTGTAGGTTACGGTAGTGTGAAAAAGAGCGATGTGACGGGAGCTATTGCTTCGCTCCGTCCCGATGAGCGTGATGCCGCTACGAGCCTCTCGATCGACAATCTGTTGCAAGGCAAGGTGGCCGGTCTGGTGGTGGGGACTACCAGTGCGACGCCGGGTGCCGCTTCGTCAATCACGATACGTGGTGCCAGTTCGTTGCGTGGTGACAACCAGCCTTTGTATGTAATCGACAATATCCCCCAAGCCTCGACCGGCGAGTTTGCCGCTTCGGCATTTGGCGACGACGATTATCAGACGGCAGCCGATCCGTTGAGTAGTTTGAACCCTTCGGATATTGAGAGTATCGAGATTTTGAAAGATGCATCGGCTACGGCTATCTACGGTTCGCGTGGTGCCAACGGTGTAATTCTTATTACGACCAAGAAAGGTAAAACGGGTAAACCCCGGGTAACGGTCAATGCCAACTTTACGGTGGCCAATGCTACTCGTCTGTATGACATGTTGAATCTGAGCGATTATGCCGATTACCGTAACGCACAAGCCGGTCCCGACGACCGTCAGTTCTTCAAGGAAGGCAACGAGGTACGTTATATCTTCTCGGGTGGTAAATACGACGCAAACGATCCTGAATCATACCGGGTGCTGCAAGAACGTGACTGGCAGCGTGAGATCTACCGGACAGCTTTCTCGCAGAACTATTCGGTATCGGTAAACGGCGGCTCCGAAAAAGTGCGTTACTTTGTATCGGCTGCCTTCAAGAATATCAATGGTATTGTGAAGCAGACCGGGTTGCAACAGGGTGATCTGCGGGCCAACTTGTCAATGGACCTCTCGAAACGGGTATCGGTCGACTTGTCGTTGAGCGGATCTATTAAGAAAAACGACATGATGTCGGGTAGTAATGCCAACGGTGGTGCCCAAGGTTCGGTATCGGTAACGGCCATTACATCGCAGCCGTTTGAATACCCGGCCGACGACCCCTCGCTGAGCGGAACCAACGGTATGGAGAAACGTATCACGGTGTTCAGTTGGTTGAACGATTATGACGACCAGACAAACGAAAATGCCTTCCGTGCTTCGATGGATTTGAAATGGAACATCTGGAAAGGTCTTACATACAGTTTGCGTACCGGTGGTAACTTGCGCGACGAGTATCGTGCCCGTTGGTTCGGTACAGAGACTTTCCGGGGTAATAACGATAAAGGTTCGCTGGGTATCACCGATTTGAGTCAGTATAACATTACGGTCGAGAATATGTTGAATTACCACCAGACATTCGACCAACTGCTCGACCTTGATGTGACGGCGGCTGTTACGTATGACGATTACAACTATTTGAATAAACGGATTCAGGGACGCCAGTTCTCCAATCTGAGCTTCGGTATCGACGGTCTGCACATGGCCGAGCGTATCTCGTATCTCGAACCCGTACAGCGCGACTATCAGTTGCTCTCTTATCTGGGGCGTGTCAACTTGTCGTTCCTCGAAGGCCGCTATCTGGCTACGGCTTCGTTCCGTGCCGATGGTTCGAGCCGCTTTGCCAAAGGGCATCGTTGGGCCTACTTCCCCTCGTTCTCGTTGGCCTGGCGTATGGAGCAGGAAGATTTTATCAAAGATAATGTAGAATGGCTCGACCAGTTGAAGGTGAGAGTGGGTTACGGTCAGACCGGTAACTCGGCCATCGACCCGTACAGCAGTTTCTATAATTACAGTCAGATTATCGACTATGCCACTGCCACAGGTGACAAGGTCTTGGCTATGGCGGTGGACAAGTTGCAAAACGAAGGCCTCACCTGGGAGACGACTGAGTCGTGGAACATAGGCCTCGACTTCGGTGTATTCAAGAATCGGTTCAGGGGGTCGTTGGATTTCTATAACAAGCAGACGAAAGACCTGCTTATCTCGCGTATCTTGCCTCCGTCGGCCGGGTATTCGACCATCTATTACAACTCGGGTAACATGCGTAACCAGGGTATCGAGTTCAGCCTGGACGCCGATATTATCCAGACGAAAGACTTTACCTGGACATTCGGCGGTAACATCGGCAAGAACAATGCCAAGATTATGGACTTGGGCGTATCGAGGGGAGACTTTGGCGTCTACAAGGATATTTTAGCTTATGAGGGTAACTCCCTGGGTAATCATTTCGGCAATGCTCACCTCTTCTGGGTAGGACACGCTCCGGGTCTTTTCTTCGGCTATGAAACCGACGGTATCGTACAAGAAGCTGATCTTCCTGCCAATGGAGGTTCCTATAATGTGACTCAGGATTTGAGTACAGGTGGTGCCCCCCAAGCCGGTGACATCAAGATTATTGACCAAAATGGCGATGGTATTATCAATACCGACGACCGGGTGATTATCGGTGACCCAAATCCTGACTTTACCTATGGTTTCCACACCAGTTTTACCTGGCGGGGTATCAGCCTGTCGGCTCAGTTTAACGGGGTATATGGCAAAGACCTGATTAACACCAACCTGCGTTATCAGGCTATCCCTAACCTCACGGGAGGTAACTTGCGTACCGAGGCTTTCCAGGGTGCTTGGACGGCTGAAAACATGTCGAATACCTATCCGCGTGTGAATTATAAGTTGCCTACGCCGGCCGTACTCGACCGCTATGTAGAGGATGCCAGCTTCTTGCGTTGTTCCGATATTACACTGGCCTACACTTTGCCCAAACTGACGGTGCAGAAAATTGGTTTCAACTCGATTAACGTCTTTGCGTCGGTTAAGAACGCCTTCCTGATTACCAAGTATAGCGGTTACGATCCCGAGGTCGACTCTTTTGCCTTCGACGGTCTGCGTCCGGGTGTAGATATGAGTTCCTTCCCGCATGCCCGCTCGTTCATATTTGGTCTGAATGTTTCATTTTAATTAAATATAGCGTAGAATATGAAATTGATAAAATATATATTCGCATTAGGGGTAGTGAGCCTGTCGATGACTGCCTGTGAAGATTGGCTCGAAGAGAATCCCAAATATTCGATGGACAATATCGTGATCTTCGATTCGCAAGAGACGGCTGAGCAGGCTTTGGACGCTTGTTATGGTTATCTGACTACGACCGATTGCTTCGGTCAGGGCCTTTATGAAGTCTCGGTAGGAGGGTCGGGTTTGTCGTGGTGCCAGACCAATGGTTCGGAGTCCGACCGATACGCCTCATTAAATGCGATGCCTGCCGGAGATGCTCTGCTGTGGGCTTGGCGGGGCTTGTATAAGACGATACAGGAGTGTAACTCTTTTATCGTGAATATGAATGCCGGTACGCTGAGTGATGAGCTGAAAGTTAATTATACGGCTCAGGCTTCGTTTATTCGCGGTCTGTGTTACTATTACCTCTCCATGATGTGGGGCGATGTACCTTTGCGTATCGAGCCTTCGAGTTCCGATGCGGTATCGATGGGAAAATCGTCTTTCACCGACGTGGTTAAACAGATTTTCATTGATTGGAAATATGCCTATGACAATCTGCCCGAAGATGGTCAGCATGAAGATGGATATATCGACAAGATGGGAGTGGCTGCCTATCTGGCCAAGTTGAACTGGTTGCTCTCCTGCAATCCCGATTTTGATGAGAATCAGCGGAAAACCTACCTCAACGATGCCAAGACGTGGTGCGATATGGTGTATGGTAAATACTCCTTACAAACTCGTTATGCCGACCTTTTTGTCAATCACGTACAAAATTCGCCCGAATCGATTTTCCAAATCAACTTTACCACCTCGTCAGATTATTCGTGGAATCGTATGAACTGGATTTTCTCGGCCGATAATGCTACTCCGGGTGTGGCTTATCAACGAGTTCGGGCCACCAAGGCATTCCACGACTTATTCCGGGGAACCTATCCGGGCGATCCCCGTTACGATGCCACGTTCCTCACCCGCTGGTACGACGTGAAGAGTGGTAGTTCCTATCACTATGTGAGTGACTCGGTTTATACCTATCCTTATAAGAGCTATAAGACCAAGTCGACGAAACGTAATGTTGATGCCGTAGCTTATATCCCGTATGACCAGATGGCCGATCCCACTAATCCCACGGTTGAGGAGCTGACGGCTTTGCAAGAGCAGTTCTACACCGAGAATACGACTACGGGTGAACGCACGGTAGTTAATCTGGTTGGACAGTTTGCCACTTCGGTGGGCGACCATGCCGGTTGGCCCTTGTGGAAGAAACAAATCGATTTCAACTGCCAGGCTCAACAGAGCAACAACAATATTATTCTGTATCGTTATGCCGACTTCCTCCTGCTCATGGCCGATGTTTATAACGAACTCGACCAGACGGGACGAGCCATTTCGCTGGTCAACGAGGTGTTGAGCCGTGCTCGTAACTCGGTGACTCCTGCGGCTGCTCAGCCGGCCGACTTTGCCGCCGACCTGACGAAAGATCAGGTGAGAGACAAAATCTTTTACGAGCGTCTGTTCGAGTTGGCTGCCGAGCCCGATATGTATATTGACATACGTCGCGGCGGAACCGAAACGCTGAAAAAGGCTCTTGAAATTGTGAATCGTCACAATATTACCTATGAGCACTGCGAGGGTGAAGCTCAACATAACAACCCCGACCAGCGTTTCCGTGACCGCTATTTCGGGGCTGATGCTACTTTCTATGGTAAGGTAACCGACGAGAGCTTCTTGAAGAAGAATCTGCATTTGCCTATCCCGCACTCCGAGTTGAGTGCCAACGACGGGCTTTCGGCAGCCGATCAAAATTATGGGTATTGATTTTGATTGTGAGGTAGATAATGAGTGGTCCTGACTTGGGTCGGGCCATTCATTATCTTGTTAATAGCGATACCTGTTTGATGGGTAACAGTCCTGCTGAATATTGTTTGTTGTTTGTGTGGCTGTCCATGTCCCTTTTTATTATATTTGTAAAAACTAATGTTTTAACTAACCGTATATGCTTGTTTTTTTATGAAATCGATAGACTCTAATTGGCTTTATACCGTAGCTTCTGTGGCCGCAGTGGGCAGTCTGGTCTCTTGTCAGCAGAGCAAGGAACCTCAGCGTCCCAATATTATTTACATTATGACCGACGACCACACGGCTCAGATGATGAGCTGCTATGATACCCGTTACATCGAGACTCCTAATCTCGACCGAATTGCTCGCGACGGTGTGCGATTTACTAATAGTTTTGTGACCAATTCGTTGAGCGGTCCCAGTCGGGCTTGTATGTTCACGGGTAAGTTCAGCCATAAAAACGGTTTTACCGACAATACTACCTGCAAGTTCGACGGTTCGCAGCAGACCATGCCCAAGCTCCTGCAACAGGCCGGTTATCAAACAGCCATCGTGGGGAAATGGCACCTCGAAACATTGCCTACGGGATTCGATTTCTGGGAGATTCTGCCGGGGCAGGGCGACTACTACAACCCCGATTTCATTACACAGAACAACGATACGGTGCGCAAGCATGGTTATATAACCAACATCATCACCGACGAGAGTCTCGATTGGTTGCAAAACAAGCGCGACAAGAACAAACCATTCTGTCTTTTTATCCACCACAAGGCCATACACCGCAACTGGATGGCCGATACCTGCGACCTGGCTCTGTATGAGGATAAGGAGTTTCCGTATCCCGAGACCTTCAACGATACTTACGAAGGCCGTTTGGCGGCTGCCGCTCAGGAGATGAGCATTGCCAAGGACATGGACCTGATTTACGATTTGAAGATGTTGCGTCCCGACAAAGAGAGCCGTTTGAAATCGATGTACGAACAGTTCTACGGTCGCATGGACTCGGCGCAGAAGGCTGCCTGGGACCGTTTCTACGACCCCATCATCGAGCAGTTCTACAAGGAGAATCCGCAAGGCGAGGATCTGGTTCACTGGAAATATCAGCGCTACATGCGCGACTATGCCAAGACGGTAAAATCGCTTGATGACAACGTGGGCCGGGTGCTCGATTATCTCGAAAAAGAGGGGCTGCTCGACAACACGCTCGTGGTCTATACCTCGGATCAGGGCTTCTATATGGGCGAACACGGGTGGTTCGACAAGCGCTTCATGTATGAAGAGTCGATGCACACGCCGCTCATCATGCACTTGCCCAAGGGGTTCGACAAGCGGGGCGACATTCCCCAGATGGTGCAGAATATCGATTATGCGCCTACCTTCCTCGAACTGGCCGGAGTTACCGTGCCTGACGATATTCAAGGTGAGTCGCTGGTTCCGCTGTTGCGGGGCGAGTCGCCTGTCGACTGGCGTACTTCGATGTACTATCACTTCTATGAGTTCCCGGCCGAGCACATGGTGAAACGGCATTACGGTGTACGCACCGACCGCTATAAGCTTATTCACTTCTATAATGATATTGACGTGTGGGAACTCTATGACTTGCAGAACGACCCCTACGAGATGCATAACATCTACGGTCAGGAGGGTACCGAGGAGATAACCCGCGAATTGAAGAAAGAGCTGAAACGGTTGCAGATTCAATACGATGATCCTATTTTGAACGATTTTCCCATTAACGAATAAGCAAGGATCGAAGTATGAAGAAGAGGAATATAGGAATAGTATGTGCTCTGTGTTTGTGCCTCTCGGTTTGGGCGAGTAAACCGGCCGACAGGCCGGTTCTGCCGGTAATACCGGCTCCCATGGAGTATTCTGTGGATAGCGGATATTTTTATTTCACGCCTGCCACGACCATCGGGGTGGAGAATGAGTCGCAGTTGCAGTTGGCCTCGCGCTTTGTGTCCCTGTTGGGGCGCACGGCCGGGTTTTTGCCCGGGGTAGAGGTGGGCGCTCCTGCGGCCGATATTCAGTTCAAAACCGTTGCATCGATGGACGATGAGGCTTACCGCTTGTCGGTGACGACCGGGCATGTTACGATAGAGGCATCGGGCGATGCCGGATTTTTCTATGCGTTGCAGACCCTGCGTCAACTGCTCCCGCCGGCCATCGAAGGGGGTGAATCCATTGCCCGGAATCTCTGCCGGGTACCGGCGATGACGGTCAACGATGCTCCCCGGTTCGGATACCGGGGCCTTATGCTCGACGTGTCGCGCTATTTTATCCCCAAGGCTGATGTGCTGAAAATGATAGAGGTAGCTTCGATGCTGAAAATCAATAAACTGCATCTGCATTTGGTCGACGACAACGGGTGGCGGATTGAGATTAAGAAATATCCCCGGCTCACCCAGGTAGGAGCCTGGCGGGTGAAGCGCGACGAACCCTTTCCCAACCGGCGTAATCAGGAGCCGGGCGAGGAGGCTACCGAAGGCGGATACTATACCCAGAACGATATTCGGGAGATTGTGCGCTATGCCGCTGAACGGCAAATCGAGGTGATTCCCGAGATTGAGATGCCGGCACACACCAACTCGTCGTTGGCAGCCTATCCGCAACTGGCCTGTCCCGTGGAGGATCGCTTTATCGGGGTCTTGCCGGGTATCGGTGGAAAGAACTCCGAGATTGTCTATTGTGCCGGGAACGACAGCGTGTTTACCTTCCTCGAAGATGTCATCGACGAGGTGGTCGAGCTTTTCCCTTCGAAATACATTCACCTGGGAGGCGATGAGGCCTCGAAGGTAAACTGGGCTCGTTGTCCCAAATGCCAGGCACGAATGAAGGCCGAGCACATCGAGCACATCGAAGAGTTGCAAAGCTACTTCATGACTCGCATGAGCAATTATGTGCGCAGCAAGGGCAAAGAGGTGATGGGGTGGGACGAACTCACCAACAGTACCCTGCCCGAGGGTGCCATTATCTACGGCTGGCAAGGTATGGGCAAGGCCGCTCTCAAAGCGGCCGAACAGGGGCATCGATTCGTCATGACTCCGGCTCGGATACTTTACCTCATTCGTTATCAGGGACCGCAGTGGTTCGAGCCGGTTACCTATTTCGGGAACAATACGTTGAAAGATGTCTACCTCTATGAGCCGGTGCAGAAGGATTGGAAACCGGCCTATGAGTCGTTGCTCATGGGGGTACAGGCCTCGATGTGGACCGAATTTTGCAACTCGGCTGCTGACGTGGAGTATCAGCTCTTCCCCCGGTTGCTGGCTTTGGCCGATGTGGCGTGGGCTCAAAAGGGAACGAAAGACTGGCCGGAATTCCTCGTTCGGTTGGACAAGGTGTTGCCCCATGTCGAGACGTTGGGTATGACCTGTGCCCGTTCGATGTACAACATCGACCACAAGGTTACCCCCGAGAAGAAACGTCTGCGGGTGATGCTCTCGTGCATCAGACCCGATGTGGAGATACGTTATACCTGTGACGGTACCGAGCCTACGGCTGCTTCTCCTCGCTATGACGACGCGTTTACGGTTGATGCCTCTACTTGTGTCAAGGCCGCAACCTTTGCCCAAGGGGTGAAGATGGGGCAGACCTTGACTCTCGACATGTCGTGGAACCTGGCTACGGGCAAGCAGGTGATTGCTTCCAACGAGAACAGCTATGTACTCACCAACGGTGTGCGGGGCAGCTTGCGTCACACCGATTCCGAATGGGTGGGCTGGTACGACCAGGACGCATCGTTTGTGCTCGACCTGGGTAAGAAGATGCCGGTGAGCGAGGTGAGCCTCGGTTGTATCACCAATTCGGGTATGGCGGTTCACAAGCCGGCTGTCATACGGCTGTCGGTCTCGAACGACAAGAAGAACTACCGTCAGGTGGGCGAGCTTGTCTACACCCCCGAAGAGATATTTGCCAATCGCACGGCTGTCGAAGATGCTCTGTTTGACAACCTCGATGTGAAGACCCGTTATTTGCGGTTCGACATGAAGAGTCCGGGAGTATGCCCGGCAGGCGATGTCCGCGAAGGGCAGAAGATTTGGATCTACTTCGACGAAGTGATTGTGAAATAGCTTCCCACTCCCGATATTCGTCGGCGGGTATCGGGGGAAGTATAAATTTTTATGGAATGAAATTGTGTATCTTTCCTTGAAGAGAGATGCAACTGATATATGAATAACATGAAGAAAGAGATAAAATCGATACCGTTTATTGTTCCGTTGATTACCTTGCCGTTGCCCTTCTCGGCAGAGGCTGCCGAGCGGGAGGCCGCCGAGTCGGCTACCCCCAATGTCATCTTCATTTATGCCGACGATATCGGGTATGGCGATTGGAGTTGTAACGGAGCCAGAACCATCAGTACTCCTCATGTGGAACAACTGGCTGCCGAGGGGGTGCGGTTTACCAATGCCCACAGTGCGGCGGCAACGAGTACCCCGGCCCGTTATGCCATGCTCACCGGCGAGTATGCCTGGCGTCGGCTGGGTACGGGCATTGCCGACGGTGATGCCGGTATGATTATACGCCCCGACCGCTATACGCTGGCCGATATGTTTCGTGAGGCCGGTTATGTGACCGGAGCCATCGGCAAGTGGCATTTGGGGCTGGGCGATAAAAAAGGGACCCAAGACTGGAACGGGCTCATTTCACCCAATCTGTCGGATATCGGATTCGACTACTCCTACATCATGGCGGCCACGGGCGACCGGGTGCCTTGCGTCTTTGTCGAGAATGGTCGGGTGGTGAACCTCGACCCTAACGACCCTATCTATGTCAGTTATCAGAAGAATTTCCCCGGTGAGCCTACGGGCAAGAACAACCCCGAGTTGCTCACCATGCTCCCTTCGCACGGGCATAATCAGAGTATCGTGAACGGTATTTCGCGCATCGGTTTCATGAAGGGCGGCAAGTCGGCCCTGTGGAAGGACGACCAGATTGCCGACGAGTTGACCGGCAAGGCCGTCGACTTTATCGAACAGCATAAGGACCACCCCTTCTTCCTCTATTTTGCCACGCAAGATGCCCATGTGCCCCGGGTACCCAATGCCCGTTTTGCAGGCAAGTCGGGTATGGGGCCGCGAGGTGATGTGCTGTTGCAGTTCGATTGGAGTGTGGGCGAGGTGTTGGCTACACTGAAACGGTTGGGGCTCGACCGGAACACCATTGTGATTCTTTCGAGCGACAACGGGCCGGTGGTCGACGACGGATATCAGGACCAGGCGGTTGAGTTGCTGGGCAACCACAAGCCGGGCGGACCTTTCCGCGGCGGGAAGTACAGCTCGTACGAGGCTGGTACGCGGGTGCCGTGTATTCTTCGTTGGGCGGGACATGTGGAGCCCGCGGTCTCCGACGCGCTGGTCTGCCAGCTCGACTGGTTCTCTTCGCTGGCTTCGTTGCTGGGCGTGGAGATGCCTGCCGGAGCTGCTCCCGACAGTGAGAACTACTTGAATGCCTGGCTGGGTAAAGACCCTCAGGGACGACCCGCTCTGGTGGAGCAGAATGCACAGAATAACCTGTCGATTATTACGGCCGACTGGAAATATATCGAACCGGGCAAGGGGAGTCCCTACAACCGCAATGTGGGTATCGAGACCGGTAACAGCCCCGACCCTCAATTGTACGATATGCACAACGACCTCGGTGAGAAGAACAACGTGGTCGACCGTTACCCGGCGGTTGTCGAGGAGCTGTCCCGACAGTTGAATGCCATCAAGGACGGTCGGGTAGGGCTCCCGTTAGAGTGATGTGAAAAAATAAATTTTTAATCTATACTTTTTGAGACCATGAAGAGAATGATAACGAGCCTTTGTCTCCTGGCTCTTTTGGCCGGGAACATACAGGCCCAGAACAATCAGCCCGAGTGGCAGAGCCAATATGCCACGGGGTTGAACAAGTTGACCCCTCATGCCTATGTGTGGCCCTACGAAGCGGGCGATGTCGAGGCTATTCGTGAGCAGGCGTGTGAGTCGTCACCCTATTACATGAGTTTGAACGGCGCCTGGCGGTTCAACTGGGTGCGCAACCCCGATACGCGTCCGGCCGATTTCTATCGCCCCGACTACTATGTGGGCAACTGGAACGAAATCGAGGTCCCCGGCAACTGGGAGCGTCAGGGTTACGGCACGGCGATTTATGTGAACGAGACCTATGAGTTTGACGACCCCATGTTCAATTTCAAGAAGAATCCGCCGCTGGTACCCTATGCCGAGAACGAAGTGGGTTCCTACCGGCGCACCTTCACAGTCCCCGAGTCGTGGGAGGGACGCCGCATCGTATTGTGCCTCGAAGGGGTCACCTCGTTCTACTACGTGTGGCTCAACGGCGAGTTGCTGGGTTATAATCAGGACTCCAAGACGCCGGCCGAGTGGGACGTGACCGACCGGGTGAAGCCGGGCGAGAATGTTCTGGCCGTCGAGGTTTACCGTTGGAGCGCAGGCTCGTATCTCGAATGTCAGGATATGTGGCGACTGAGCGGTATCGAGCGCGATGTCTATCTGTACAGCACGCCGCAACAATATATCGCCGACTATAAGGTCGTATCGCCGCTCGACCGGCAGCAATACAAGGACGGCGAACTGTCGCTTGCCGTACATGTGGGGGGAGCCTGTGACGCCGAGCGACCCACGGTGGCTTACGAACTGCTCGATGCCGACAATCGGGTGGTCGCCCGTGACGCCCGTCGGGTAGAGGGCGACAGCATCGTTACCTTCGAGCGGGTAATTCCCGACGTGCAGCCCTGGAATGCCGAACACCCCTATCTCTATACATTGGTGGTGAATCTGAAAAACGGTGCCGGCGAGGTGGTCGAGACCACCGGGTGCGCCGTGGGCTTCAAGACCTCGGAAATCAAGGAGGGACGCTTCTGCATCAACGGAGTCCCCGTCCTGGTGAAGGGGGTGAACCGCCACGAGTTCTCCGACCGGGGACGCACCGTGAGCAAGGAGTTGATGTTGAAAGATATACAGCTCATGAAACAGCACAACATCAATACGGTGCGTTGTGCCCACTATCCCCACCACCCCTATTGGTACTACCTGTGCGACCGTTACGGGCTCTATGTCATCGACGAGGCCAACATCGAGTCGCACGGCATGGGCTACGGTCCGGCTACGCTGGCTAAGGATACCACCTGGTTGAAGGCGCACATGGACCGCACGCACCGCATGTATGAACGTACCAAGAATCACCCCTCGGTATCGATTTGGTCGTTGGGCAACGAGGCCGGCAACGGCAGCAACTTCGAGGCGACCTACCGGTGGCTCAAATCGGTCGAGACCAACCGGCCGGTACAGTACGAGCGTGCCGAACAGAATTTCAATACCGACATCTACTGCCGCATGTACCGTAGCATCGAGGAGATAAAGGCCTATCTGGCCCAGCCCGATATCTACCGCCCCTTTATCCTGTGTGAGTATGCCCATGCCATGGGCAACAGCGAGGGCGGTTTGCAGGACTATTGGAAGGTGTTCGAGTCGGAGCCTATGGCACAGGGTGGTTGCATCTGGGACTGGGTGGACCAGTCGTTCCGCGAGGTCGATGCCCAGGGACGCTGGTATTGGAGCTACGGCGGTGACTACGGGCCCGAGGGAATCCCTTCGTTCGGCAGCTTCTGCTGCAACGGTCTGGTCAATGCCGCTCGCGAACCGCACCCCCATCTCCTGGCTGTCAAGCATGTGTACCAATATATCAAGTCGACCCTCACCGATGCCGGTAACCTCACCGTCACGGTGAAGAACTGGCACGACTTTACCGACCTCGATGCTTATACCCTGCATTGGAATGTCACGGCCGACAACGGTACTGTCGTGGCGCAGGGCGAGCGGGTGACCGCCTGCGCTCCGCACGAGACGGTAGCGATTACGCTGGGGGCGGTGAAACTGCCCCGCGACGCCCGGGAGGTCTACCTGAACCTCAGCTGGACTCCCAACCAGGCCACGGCATTCATCAAGACTACTGACGAGGTGGCCTACGACCAGTTTGTGCTCGAAGCCAATCCCCGATACGAGGCGAAGGTAAATCTGCCCTCGGGCCGGTCGTTGAAACGCGACGGCTATACGTGGAGTAACGATCGGGTATCGGCCTCCGTTTCGCCCGAGACCGGCGCCTTGGTATCATACACCTACGACGGCACCGAGATGCTGGCCCGACCGCTGCTCATTTCGCTCTACCGGCCCTTGACCGAGAATGACAAGAAGGACAAGACCAGCGGTAAACTGTGGAAGAAGGCCGGCCTGTCGACGGTGTCGCAGCAGGTGACCTCGATCGAGCCGACCCGAAACGGTTTCGAGGTGGCCGTGTCGCTCACCAACGGCCAGGGGAAAACGATAGGAACGGGTAGCCTCTCCTACGTCATCGACCGCAAGGGAGTGTTGACGGTGAATACCGTATTCATGCCCGACACTACGGTGGTGAAATCGTTGCCGCGTGTGGGGCTGACCTTCGGCATGCCGGCCGGGAACTGCCGTCGGGTGACCTATCTGGGACGGGGCGACATGGAGACCTACGTCGACCGTCTTGCCGGCAAGATTGCCATCTACGAGACCAGCCCCGACGAAATGTTCCACTGCTACGTTGTGCCTCAGGCCACCGGCAACCGCACCGATACCCGTTGGGCTACGTTGTGCGACGAGGCCGGTAACGGTTGGAAGGTCACGGCCGACAACCCCTTCCAGTTTAGCGCCCTGCCATACTCCGATGCCTGTATCGACGCCGCTACCCACGTGAACGAACTGCAACCCGACGGCACGGTCACCGTACACCTCGATGCCGCCCAGACCGGTGTGGGTACAGCCACTTGTGGCCCCGGTGTACTGCCGGCCTATTGGTTGCCGCTCGACACCTATCGCTTCGGGTTTACCTTTGTACCTGTTGTGAAATAAGAACCAGATACATGAGTGGCGCAGAGCCACGCATCACACCGCCCCGGGAGAGAGAGGTCTCCCGGGGCGGCTCTTTTCAAAGGGGTGGTGTGGAAAGGATAGGGCAGGATAGGGGATATCATTTGGTTGTAGACGTAAAAACAGGAAGGTTGGTAAATCTTTTATAAGTAGCGAGTTACCTGAAAAACGATAATTTTTTTGACGAAAAAAAACGAAATATGCTTGTGTGGTTGAAAAAAACGACTTATCTTTGCAGCGCAAATCAGCAGAAGGGGTATTAGCTCATCTGGCTAGAGCGCGACACTGGCAGTGTCGAGGTGAGCGGTTCGAGTCCGCTATACTCCACATTCCAATATCATTTGAGTTTATAAAAAAGAGTTTCTTCCATGTGGAGAAACTCTTTTTTATTTATCGGTTCAGTGGGTATTAGGGGGGGGAGGTGTGAAAAACAGAAGCGGCAAGAACTTCAAGTTCTTGCCGCTTCTGTGGGGTGCTAGATGGGACTCGAACCCACGACCCTCGGAACCACAATCCGATGCTCTAACCAACTGAGCTACAGGCACCATGTTCTGTTTTCAACAACCGAGTTTCCTCGTTTTTACTGGCGGTGCGGACGGGACTCGAACCCGCGACCCCATGCGTGACAGGCATGTATTCTAACCAGCTGAACTACCGCACCAGTTTGGTTTTGCGACGGCAAAGATAGGTCATTTTTTATTCCTGTACAACAAGTTTGGCAAGAAATTTTTCAAAAAATCATCTTCGATTTTTTATCCTGCACATAGCCAAATACTTACCTGTATAAACTTTTCCCGCTCTTTGGGTGTGGTCGTGTAGAATAGTTGTTCCTCAGACCGGTTGGTCTTGTCTTTGGCGTAAAGGGAGAGAAAACAAGTTGCCCGGATATGCTCGACAAGCACACCCGGGCAACTGCTGGATTGGTCAACGTGGAGGGAAATGTGTATTAGTTCTGTCCGGTTCGCGGTTTAGCGTACAATAACCTTGTGGGTTGTGCTGGTACCCGCTGTGGTTACTTGTAGCAGGTAGATACCGCGAGCCAGTTCGGTCGTCTCTATCGATCCGTTTTCAGCGTTATATTGACCGAGGTACAGGCCCGAAGCCGAATAGAGCGAGATTTGTTGCAACCCTTCGGCCGATACGTGTATGCGGTGGTTCGATTGGGTAATCGATACGGTCTGCACGTCGGCTCCGTCGATACCCGATTGATCTTTGACGAGCACCGACAGGGGAATGTATTTGTCGGCGGCACCGCGGGAGGCGAGTTTCACATAGGCTTCGTGTACCCCCGTGTTGTTGCTGTTGAAGGTCACGGTAAATGAGCCTCCTTCGGCGGGGAGCGATTGGGTCGAGAGTTTGAATTTGCTGGGGTTGGCTCCACCGAGCGACAACTTGATGGTCTCGCTAAGGTTCTTGCCGGTAATCGTGATTTTACCGCTTGTCTGGTCTTTGCTCGGCGAGGCTATCATCGTCACTTGTGTTGAGTCGCTCTTTATTTCGGGCAGGTCGGTACGGCCCCAACCGATGTCGTCGAGGTAGTAGGTCACGGCATTTTCATTACCCCACAAGCCGGTATATTTGAAGGCCATGAAGAAAACGTCCGGGATATCCTGTCCTTCCAGATTTACGTGAATCTCGTTCCATTCGCCGTTCTGGTCGGGAGTGTCGGGGATACCTACCTCGATGGGTTGGAAGTAGATGGGTTCGCCGGGTATGGTATCGATGTAGTAAAGTTCCAGCTTTGTGGGGCAGTTCTCGAAGAAATTCTCGGCCATCACCCGGAAGGTAAAGGTCTTACCCTCGGTTTTATAACTTAGAGGAGGTGTGACGAGCCACATCTCGACAGATTCCTGACTTGAAACCTGGCTCATGTAACCGGTAGCTTTGGCCATCTTTTCTCCATCGAGTTCATAGCCCCACCAGGGACGTTCTCCCTGGGGCGTTACGCTTTGCCAACCCTCGACTTGAAGGGTTTTGTTTTTAACCGCTCCGTCGAAAGTCTCGAACAGTTGGGCGCGCGGGTTGCTCATGTCCCAGTTGAATACGCGGTTCAGCGGCTCTTCTACCGGGGTGTCACCCTCGGTGGCCGTGCCGTTGAGGTCGACCACGACCTCCTGACCTTCGAGGGTGGTAAAGTGAATTTTCGAGTGGTATTCACCAGCAGCCTTGGGGGCAAAGGTAACGGTGACTGCGTTGGAGATATTCTTGACGAACAGGGTGTTTTTGATTGTGAAAGCTGCACCCTCAATATGCTCGACCGAGGCTCGTATGTCGTCGATGCAGTTCTGGCTCGACAGGGTAATCTTTTGGGTACTGGTCTCATCGGCTTTTGCCGTGAAGGCCGGAACGGTGGCCGGTGTGACCGTTATCGTGGGAGGATTGTCCGGGTCGATGCAATAGCCTTTCAGCGGGAAGGTTTGCGAGAGTTTATAATGTCCGGCACACTCGACGGTTACGGTTGCCGTGTGACGTCCGATAACGGTAGGTGCATAGGTGAATACCACCTCTTGCGTTGGCTCGGTGGTCGATGTCACCGAGGCGCTGAAATATTGGGCATCTTTGCCTGTGATGGTGATGGTCACCGGCTGGTCAAGGTTGGCTTGCGTGAGGGTGACGGTGGGGTAGTCGACCGATTGGTTGAGGAGTCCCCGTAACTCGGTAAAGGAGGTGGGCGATACCGTCAAGGTGGGTTCGGTGGGAACAACGGGGTCGGTACCCTCGACCTTCTGGAAACTGAAATCGTCGAACAGTACAGAGGCATTCTTGGCCACCATTACGTTGAAGTAAAAGCGGGTAGCCCCTTCGGGGAAGGTAGTCTCGACACTCTTTTCGGTCCAGGTGTCGGCGGTGAAGAAGTCGGTTTTCAGCTTGTCGCTGTCGTGTTTGAGCTCGCCGTCGCGCGGAGACTCCCAATAGCAGTTCAGCTTAACGTCGTTGCCGCTTTGCGAGGTCAGCACTTTGTATTTGATACGCAGGCGGTAGGTTGCTCCCGCCTCGAAGTTGCCGGTAATCTCTTGGCTCAAATAGCTTTCGTTTCGCGTGGCTTTGGTGACTTTCAGAGCCTGTTCACCCTCGACCTTGTCGGTAGTTTCGACAGCCAGGGTAATTCCTGTGGCACTCCATTCGTCGAAGGTGGTTCCAAAGAGGATGTTGGAAGAGGAGTCTTCGAATCCCGGATTGAACAACATTTCGTCGGCCGCCAAAGCACTGGTTGCCAGCAGCCAGAGGGGGAGGAGCAGTAATAATTTTTTCATAAAAAATGGGTGTTAAAGGTATAGAAGAGCCTGATGTCTCGGGTTCCTCCATACGGTTAAAAAATAGAATATAGATGGTTTTATTTGGCGATGTGTGCGTGGGGCAGGACTTCGGTTTTTACGGAGCTGATATCCCCTTGGGTGGTGTAGATTTTTTGCATAAAAAGTGAGTTATACGATTAACTATTAACTATATTTTTCTCTTGGAGGGATAAATATAAAATGCACTTTTGCGAAAAACCGCAAAAGCGATATGACTTTTATTGTTTTTTAACGTATAAAATAGTTTAAAAATATTGAATTTTTAGTATGTGAAAAGAGGTGAATTTGCTTTGTTAATCGGGTATTTAGTGGGGTAACAAATTGTTTTTCCTTCGGTTGCTATTTTCCTCTGGCTCCGTTGCGATATTGTTGGGGAGAGACTCCCGTGTTGGCTTTGAAGAATTTGCCGAAAGCCGACTGGTCCGAGAAGTTCAGTTCGTCGGCAATTGCCTGTATGGGAAGGTCGGTGTGAAGCAGCAGGCGGCAGGCTTCGGCATGAAGCAGTCCGGTGATGAAGTAGGCGGCTGTCTTGCCGGTGGTCTTGCGAATGATGCGCGATAGGTAGGAGGGCGAAATTGAAAGGCTGTGGGCGAAAAACCCGATGTAGTGCTTCTGCTTGTAGTGGGTGATGAGGAGCCCGATGAACTGTTGGAACAGCTGTTCGGAGTGGCTGAGAGTGGCGTGGGTATGGGCGCGGAGGGTAATCGGTTCGAGGGTTTGCAACAGAACGACGTGCAGCAGGTGGTGCAGAATGTCCTCCTGATAGGGACTCGGGTGCACGATGTGGCGGGCGATTTGTTGCAGGTCGGCAGCCAGCGTCTCGGCCATTTCGTGATGCAGGTGCAGTATGGGCGACTGGGTTTGGCAGAAGAAGAGCGGGTATTGCCGGTAGGCGGGATCGGTGGCCAGCAGCCGTTCAAACAGCGTGCGTTCGCACAACAGGTGCAGCGCCTTGAAATCGGGGCTTTGCCGGGTGAGCGAGACCAGCAGGCTGGGCCAGAAGAGCAGCATGTCGTCGGTGGTTACTGTCTGCTCCCGATAGTTCAGCGAGAAGGTGGCCGAGCCCTGTCGCATCAGCATCACCGAGAAGATATCGGCAAAGACCGGCGGTATGGTATCGATGTTCACCAGTCGGCTGTTCATCTCGAAACAGGCCAGACTATTTTTGTATACTTCTTTTATTTGATGATAATCTGTCAGTTCGCTCAGCCGTATAATGCGTTCCTTCATCGTTTTACAGCGATATGTTCCGGGTGGTAAAGATAAGAAATGTTCAGTATTTAACCAATAGTGGCCTCTCATTTAACAAGACTCTCCGGGGGAGATTGCCGAACTTTGCACATACAAGAAGAGATATATGTATTAATCGATGAAAGGATAATGATATGACAAGACAATGGATTTATGCAAGCGCTTTGTCGCTGATGGCCCTTTGCACGCAGTGCGGTGTGCCGACCCGTCAGGAGATTACCCTGCACGATGCGCAGGGATGTGAGATGAAGGTGCCGGTGCGCAAGGCGTTGCCGGTCGATGCACCGCGGGTGCGTTATCCGGGTTTCAAACCCGAGAAGTTGGTTTTAAAGGCCGGCAGTGTGCGGCGCGAGGGGGCCATGCCGTTGCCGTGCGATATTTTGCTCGAACGCGATGTGGCCATCAAATTGCGTGACGGGGTCACGATTTATGCCGATGTCTTCCGCCCTGTGGGCGATGAGGCTTGTCCGGCCATCTTGGCGTGGAGCCCCTACGGCAAGGAGATTGGCGGGCAGATGCTCGACGATGTACCCATGCGCTCGGGTGTGCCCTTGAATGCCACTTCGGGGTTGGAGAAGTTCGAGGGACCCGATCCCGCCTATTGGGTGGCCCACGGGTATGCCATTGTCAATCCCGATAAGCGTGGTGCCTACATGTCGGAGGGTAATCTGCTCTATTGGGGGCACGAAGATGCCCTTGATGGTTGCGACGTAATCGAGTGGATTGCTTCGCAGCCGTGGAGCAACGGCAAGGTGGGCATGTCGGGTAATTCGTGGCTCACCGTGTCGCAATGGTTCATTGCCGCCGAGCGTCCCGAGCATCTGGCTGCTATTGCCCCGTGGGAGGGATTCTGCGACCACTATCGTGAGTCGGGTACCCGGGGCGGCATACCGGCTCCCGAGTTTCCCGAGATGATTGCCGAGACCTTTGCTTCGGCTCACGGCATGTTGGAAGACCAGCCACGCATGATTGTCGAGAAGCCTTTCATGTGCGACTACTGGGAGGACAAGGCCGCCCGGGTCGAGAATATCGAGATACCGGCCTACGTCGTGGCCAGCTATACCAATGCGGTGCACACTCACGGCTCCTTTGCTGGATTTCGCCGCATGGCTTCGAAAGAGAAATGGTTGCGTGTACACAATACCAGCGAGTGGTTCGACTACTATACGCCCGAGAATGTGGAGGATTTACGCCGCTTCTTCGACCACTATCTGAAAGGTATCGACAACGGTTGGGAGCAGACGCCGCGGGTGCGCCTGTCGGTGTTGAATCCCGGAGGAACCGATATCGTGGGGCGTGCCGAGGAGGAGTTCCCGTTGGCCCGTACCCAGTATCGCAAACTTTACCTGTCGGCTGCCGACAGTGCCTTGTGCACCACCTTGCCCGACAGGCAGGCTGTGAGTGAGTACCAGTCGGACAGTGCCCGCCACGAGGTGACCTACCGCTATCGCATGGAGAAGCCTACCGAGCTGACCGGCTACATGAAGCTGCACCTGTGGGTATCGGCACCCGACCACGATGATATGGATCTGGCCGTGCGGGTAGAAAAACTCTCGCGCGACGGTCAGCCGCTTCCCGACCGCATGGGCAATATCATTGCCGCTACCGGGTTGATGCGGGTATCGATGCGCCAGTTGGACGAGACTCGCTCGACCGAGGCCGAACCCTACTACACCTTTACCACCGAGCAGAAGTTGAAGCCGGGTGAGATTGTTCCCGTCGAGATTGAGATATGGCCCATGGGGCTCTACTTCGACGAGGGCGAAATGCTGCAACTCACCGTAGGGGCCTATCAACCGGCCAATGCCGTCATACCTTTTGGGTCGGCTTCGATTTCGGTTCCGCGCGAGGGATATACCTTCATGCCGGGGCAGCCGGTCGAGATGATTACCGTGGGAGGCAATGCCACCCAGTGCGCCGACCCGACCGAGGTGGTCGTTTCGCCGGCCACTCACAATGCCGGGCGCCATTGCATCTACACCGGCGGGCCGTATGACAGCTATCTCTACGTGCCCGAAATCCCGACCGGTACACAAGCCGAATAGGATCAATCATCATACACCCTCATATCATCGAAAGGGGAGGGGCATTTCATGGCAGTGGAACGTTTCTCCCCTTTGTCTGTTCAGGAGATGCGGCTCCCGAGTGTAGCCGCCGGGAAACTCTGCCCCCCTGCGGTTTATCCCTTTTGGGTGGGGCTGGCACGACCGTGACGGACAAAAGGGTAGAGAATATGGCTTCCGATGGTTATAATCCCAGTTAAATTTTTTACATTTGTCGACACTAACCCCCGAGAGGATATGGTACAAAATTTCGGATTCGTAAAAGTGGCGGCGGCTGTCCCCGGTGTGGAGGTGGCCGATTGCCGATATAATACCCAGGAGATAGCGCGACAGATTACCGAGGCCGAGCGTCTGGGCGTGCAAATCATCGTCTTTCCTGAACTGTCGATTACGGCTTATACCTGTGGCGACTTGTTCGGGCACACCCTGCTGATCGAGCAGGCACAGCAAGCCCTGTCGCAGTTGCTCGACGCGACCGCCTCTTGCCCGCTGTTGTGTGTGGCGGGTATACCGGTGGCGTGGGGCAACAGTCTGTACAACTGCGCCGTGGCGTTTCAACGGGGTCAGATTCTGGGCGTGGTACCCAAGAGCTATCTGCCCAATTACAAAGAGTTTTACGAGGAGCGTTGGTTTGCCTCGGGCCTTGCGGTCACGGGCGAGACGGTCGATTTGTGCGGCCGGCGGGTTCCCTTCGGTACCGACCTGCTCTTCGAGAGTGCCGGCGCGGTAGTCGGGATTGAGTTGTGCGAAGACCTGTGGGTCCCCATTCCCCCCAGCTCCTACCAGGCGCGGCAGGGAGCCGATATCCTTCTCAACCTCTCGGCTACGAACGAGTTGATCGGGAAGCACCACTACCTGCTTTCGCTCCTGAGGCAGCAGTCGGCCCGCTGTCTGGCCGGGTATGTCTACGCCTCGGCCGGGTTTGGCGAGTCGTCGACCGACCTGGTTTTCGCCGGGAACGGTATCGTGGTGGAGAATGGTTCGATACTGGCTCAGACCGAACGCTTCGTACAAACTCCCCGCCTGGCGGTAAGCGAAATCGATGTGGAGCGGTTGCGTAGCGAGCGGCGGGTGAAGAACTCGTTTGCACAGGGTTTCGACCCCAAGGGGCGCCCGGTGCGTCGCATTCCCTTCGAGTTGGCCGACGTGCCTTTGCAGCTGACCCGCCCGGTTGAGTCGCGTCCCTTCGTTCCGGCCGATTCCTCCACGCTGCGCGACCGTTGCGAGGAGATTCTCTCCATGCAGGCGGCCGGATTGGCCAAGCGGCTGGTTCACACCCGGGCGCAGAGTGCCGTGATTGGTATCTCGGGTGGTCTCGATTCGACCCTGGCTCTGCTGGTAGCGGTGAAGGCTTTCGACCGGTTGGGCGAGCCACGTCAAAAAATCATCGGGGTGACCATGCCGGGCTTCGGTACAACCGGGCGCACTTACCGCAATGCGGTGGCGCTGATGCAGGCATTGGGTATTACGTTGCGCGAAATCTCTATCCGCGAGGCGTGCGAACTCCATTTCAGGGATATCGGGCACGATATGGCGGTGCAAGATGTCACCTATGAAAACTCGCAGGCCCGGGAGCGGACGCAGATATTGATGGATATTGCCAACCAGACGGGCGGCCTGGTGGTGGGTACCGGCGACTTGTCGGAACTGGCGCTGGGGTGGGCTACCTACAATGGCGACCACATGTCGATGTATGGCGTTTCGACCAGCATTCCCAAGACGTTGGTGAAATATCTGGTGCAGTGGGTGGCCGAGAACGAATTGACGGGCGAGGCGCGCGATACGCTGCTCGATATCGTGAATACCCCGATTAGTCCCGAGCTGATTCCGGCCGACGAAAAGGGCGAGATTAAGCAGAAGACCGAGGATTTGGTGGGGCCCTATGTACTGCACGATTTCTTCCTCTACAACATGCTTCGGTTCGGGTTCTCACCGGCCAAGCTCTATTTCCTGGCCCGGTATGCCTTCAAGGGCGAGTTTGACGACGAGACCATCAAGAAGTGGCTGAAAGTCTTCTGCCGCCGATTCTTCAACCAGCAGTTCAAGCGCTCCTGTCTGCCCGACGGGCCCAAGGTCGGTTCGGTGAGCTTGTCGCCGCGGGGCGACTGGCGCATGCCCAGCGACGCGTCGAGTGTCCTGTGGTTGCGCGAGTGCGACGAGTTGTAACGATAAGATTATACGATAAGCATAGAATAGAACAACGAGGCGAGTCGGGAGGGCGTTACTGCTCTTCCGACTCGTTTGGTTTTACGGCCGGTTGACGTTGTACGGTCGAGGCCGAGTCGGCCGGTAGAGCGGGAGCCGCAGGCACGGTGGTTGGTTGGCTGTTGCGTATGGAGTCGGTCGGAGCTTGTACGGGTGTGGCGGGTTGTGCGCTGCGTGCGGTATCGGTCGATGCCGGTCGGGGAGTCCGCCGGAACAGGTCGGCCCAATTGTTGAAGTCGTGCCGCAACATGATACCCACACCCTGCGTCGTGAGGGCCGACTTGATGTAGTAGTTCTGGTCGTTGTAGTGGTTGTAGGCTTTGAGTCGTATGGTGCCGCTCTTGTTGAGCAGATATTCCAGGTCGAAGTCGCCGATGAAGGTGTTGTTGTTCATCGTGTTGTCGCGGTATCCGAAGTTGCCGTTGAAAATCAGCCGGTTGTTCAGCAACTGGCTCGACAGGGCGAGGTCCACCTCCATGTCGGAGAAGTCGCCCTTTTCGCTGCGGAAATTCGGCGAGATGTTCCAGTTGTCGCTCAGTTGTCCCAGAATATTCCCCAGCTGTGACGAGAGGGTCGACGAGGCCACCGATACCAACTCGTTGTTCCGGGTCTGCCCCATGTTCATGAAGTCGGGGGTGTAGAAGCGGTTCAGTGCCAGCAGGTAGATGATTTGCCGGTTCATCATGTCGTTGGTACTGATGATGCTGCGCACCCGTCGGTCCACATCTTGGGTGAGGGTAGGGAAAGCGATGTCGAACGAGAGGTCGGGACGGCGCACGTCGCCCGCCACGTTCAGAATCGTCTGCACCGGTACGGTGGTACGGGTCAGCTCCTTGTCGTTGGCAAAGGTCTCGTCGAGGTCGAGCAGGTTGGCCGTGAGCGAGTAGATGGCCGATATGTCGAGGTTGGTCGCCATGGGGTCGCCGTGGAAGGAGACCCGGCTCCCCTCCTTGATGGAGAAGTCGCGGGTGATGATGTCCTGCAAGCTGAAATTGTAGCTACCCTTTTCCAGCACATACGAGCCGTAGAGTTTCATGTCGTCGTCCATCGAGTTGTATTCCAGTCGGATACTGCCTCGGCCGGTCGCCTTGATCATGTCGCCGGTCGATTTGTCCATGACCAGATTCATGCGGGCCTGGTTGGTCGCCTCGATTTGAAGATTGAGGGCCAGGATACTGTTCTCCTGAGCCGTCGACTCTTCGAGCATGCGGGCATTGTTTCTGATGGCGATGCTGTCGATTTGGCTCTCCGGAGCCTCGGCAGCCTGTTTGCTCGAATTGGTAAAGGTGATAAAGTCATATTCGCCGGCAGCTTCCGACCCCGACAGGACGAAAGTGAATTTCGACTGGTCGCCGGTCGACATGTTGACGTCAATCTGGTTGTAGCCCGGTACCCCCTTGATCAGGGCCGAGCCCGTGCCGTAGATGGTTCCGTAGTAGGTAGGGCTCTGGCGCTCGGTCATGTCGTAGGCCAGGAAGTCGCGGGCATCGGTGATGGCGATGTCGTAGGCGAGGTCCTTGAAGTTGTGGTGCGTGAGCCAGCCCGAGCCCTTGGCCGTGTGGCGCAGTTTGTCGTAGACGGTCACGTTGTCGAACCAGATGCGGGTAGGCGAGAGGTGTATGCTGTCGGTGAGCGTATAGCGGGTGTTGAGGTAGTCGATGCCGAAATTGAAGTTCTCGACATAGGCGTCGCCGGTCACGTTGAGCGCCTTGAACCGGCCGTAGAAGTCGATGTGTCCGCTGGCCACACCCGAGAGGTCGGTCATGACCGTGCCCACAAAGGGGCGCAGGAAGGCGATGTTCAGTCGGTCGGGGTCGAACGAGAGGGACAGCGAGTCGCGGGTGGGGAAGATGTAGCCGTCGATGTAGGTCTGCCGCTCCTCCTTGTTCTCGACAAACCCCTTCATGAGGATACCTTGATTGTCGTTGTCCCACATGCTGAACAAGTGCAGGTCGCCGAATACCGCATCGTTGTAGGCAAAGTCGGTCACGTCGAACTGCTCGGTGCTCAGTCGGGGTGCCCCGGTGAAGAGGTGGGAGGCCACCAGATTGCCGGTAGCCTGACCTCCGAACGATACATGCCTGATGTTGAGTGTGCCGAAGATGTAGCCCAGGTCTACGTCGTTGAGCTGTATGTTCAGCTCGTCGTCCTCCTGGTCCGAAGCCACTCCGTCGATGAGTATGTACTGGGGGGCGTGTGAGATTTCAAAGTCGTGCACCTCGACGCGCTTGTTGCGGACGGTGAGCTCGGCCGGTTTCATCTGCCAGATGGTATCGTTGAATATCAGTTTCGAGGGGTTGATGCGGGTGGTGATGAGCAGTTCGTTTTCGTCGGGCGTGCGCGAGAACCGGGTTGAGGTATTCAGCTCGCCGTAGAAGGTCGACTGCGTGTCGTTGTTCCAGTTGAGCGTCAGGTCGAGGTTGTCCTGATGGGCTTTGCTGCGCAGGCTCCACGTGGTGCGCACCTGTTTTTTGTTGTAGGTGTTGCTTTCGATTGAAAGAGATATGTCGGTGCTGTCTTGTCGGGCGGTAATGAAAGAATCCTCGATGTGGCGCCGTTTGTACCAGAGGTGGGGTATCTGTCCCGTGATGAGGGCCGTGCTGCGATGGCTGTTCATCTCGCCTTCGATGACGGCCCGGTCGGTGAAGGTGACCGGCAGGTCGAATACCTGGGCCATGTGCATGTTGGGTTCGATGGTGAATCGGAACTTGAAATCGTTGAGCGGTGTCTGCTCCTCCCGGCTCTTTTTCTTCTCCTTCTTCTGTCGGGCAACCGATGAACTTTCTTGGGGCTGAGCCATGAGCGAAGGCAGGGCCTGGGTGATGAGACGTTGCAACGACTGTTTCAGGGTCGAGAACCGGTAGTCGCCCTCGATCCAGCCGTTGAGGTAGTCGGAGGTGACGGCGATGCTCTTGGGCGTGTGTCGGTTGTGAGCCTCGATACTCAGTCGGTCGAGTTTGAAGATATCGTTCGGCTTGGTGAAGGTGAGGCTGTCGAGTGTCACAGCCCCCTCGGCGTTGTCGAGGCTGTTGCCGGTGAACTGAGCCGTGACGTTGAATCCCAGTTTGGAGCCTTCGTACCGGGGCATGAGCCGCAGTTCGGCCACGTTGATGTCGCGGGCCTGTACGGTGAGGTCAAACTCCGATTCCTGCCGGTTCAGCCAGGCAAATCCCTCGACCTGTACCCGTCCGTTCGGGTCGTCGATGCGGGCGACACCGTTGTAGCGGTTGTCGCCGAACTCGCCGTTGAGGGTTATGTTCTCATACGGATAGCCTTTGTATTCGAAGTAGTCGACCGTCCCCGCCAGTTTGCCCGAGGGTGCCTGGTAGCGGTTTTTGCGGCTGTCGAGTTCTACCTTGAAGACGATTTCGCCATAGGGATTCCCCTCGGCAAAGAGTCCGTTCAGGTTGAATTTTTGTGTCTCGATGAGGCCCGAATAGTGTACCGCTCCCAGGGTTTGGCTCTGTTTGACGGCCACGTCGGAGTGAATGGTACCCAGGTCGGTGGTGAGGGTACCGCAGGCCGTGAGGTCACGGTGCTGGTTGGTGATGTCGCCGTTGAACCGCACGTTGCCCAGTCGGGCGATGATTTGGCGCTGTTCGTCGGTGAGTGCGGGTATCTTGGAGAGGATAGCCTCTATCCCTTCGGCCGAGGCGTTGACCGTAATCGGATCGCACACGATGCTGCGGTTGGCGGCATCGGTTATCCGTTTGACGGCGATTTGGCTGTGGGTGGTGATGCTCCCTTTCCCGAAATCGAAGTCGAAGGTGTGGACGTAGAAGTCGTTGGGGGTTCCCGACAGATGTACCGTGAGGTCGGCCGAGGTCTCTATCTCGTCGAGCAGCGGGACGAAGGGGGCTATGTCGGGAAGCGATACTTGGGCATGCGGTATTTGCAGCGAGAAGCGGGTCTCGTTGAGAATCCGTTCGGTCGAGAGCGAGTCGGGCAAGGTAGCCGTCAAGGGTTTTATCTCGATGTGACTGCCTGGCAACTGTATCTTGAAATCACTGAGGTGAGCCTGTTGCCGGTTCGCCTCAATCTTGAATTGCAGGCGGTTGAGCGAGAATCCCGACCGCTCGTCAAAGGCCAGCCGCTTGATCGATACATTCACCGAGTCGTTGGTAAGTGACTTGATGGAGAGTTTCGACAAGAGATTTTTCACCTCGATGTGGTTCGGGTCGAACCGTCCCGGCTCGGCCGGCGTTGCCGACAGCAGGTCGTAGCGTATTTGGCCGCGGCGAACGATGGCGTTGTTTATCCTGAATCTGATTTTCTCCTTGGGCTTGTCCGATTTGCTTTTGAAGGCGTCGATGACAAATTGCAGGTTGGTTGTCGTGTCGGGGGTGGCTCGGGTGATGCGGGCATCGAGACCGAAGAGCTGGATATTGGTGAAGACCAGCTCCTTGTCGAAGATGAGGTTGGAGAGGGCGATACCCGCCGCCACCTTGTTGGCATAGAGCAGTGTGTCGCCTTTCAGGTCGGGGAGGTAGACCCCGAAGAGTTCGAGCTTGTTGAAGGGCGAGAACTGTATGCGGTCGATACTCACGGGAGTGCCCAGCAGGGCCGACAGCTCCTTTACCCCGGTCTGCCTGGCCCGGTCCTGGATACCGGGAATAGAGAGCAGGATATAAGAAAGCGTGTATATCGCTATGACAGAGATGATAACGATATGCACGATTAAACGAAATGCCCAGTAGAATTTCCTCATATTTAAAACGATACAAAAATAGTGTATCCTTTTGAAAGTTCCGACAGAATAGGCCCTTTTCTTTTGGACGGTCGTATGAAAAAAAATGTAAAGGCGGCCGCTTTTTGGTTATAAATATGTACTTTTGCACACCTATAAAAACGACAAGAAAGATAAACGATACGGATATGAGTGTAACGATTTTAGGCATAGAGTCGTCGTGCGACGATACCTCGGCGGCTGTGATTCGCGACGAAGTGATGTTGTCGAACGTAATTGCCAGCCAGGCCGTGCACGAAGCCTACGGCGGGGTGGTCCCCGAGTTGGCTTCGCGGGCTCATCAGCAAAATATCATACCGGTGGTTTCCGAAGCCTTGAAACGGGCTGGCGTCAAACCCGAAGAGTTGAATGCGGTGGCTTTTACCCGAGGTCCCGGTCTGATGGGGTCGCTGCTGGTAGGAACCTCGTTTGCCAAGGGATTCACTACGGCGCTCAACATTCCGCTGGTCGACGTGAACCATTTGCAGGCTCATGTGATGGCTCACTTCATCAAGCGCTCGCCCGACGACAATACGCGGCCTCCCTTCCCTTTCTTGTGCCTGCTTGTTTCGGGCGGCAATTCGCAGATTATTAAAGTCGAGGCCTATAACAAGATGACGGTTATCGGGCAGACTATCGACGATGCCGCCGGCGAGGCCTTCGACAAGTGTGCCAAGGTGATGGGGCTTTCCTATCCGGGGGGGCCTATTGTCGACCGTCTGGCCAAGGAGGGTAACCCCAAGGCCTTCGCACTGAACAAGCCGCATATCCCGGGGCTCGATTACAGTTTCAGCGGGTTGAAGACCTCGTTCCTCTACCTGTTGAGAGACCGGGTGAAGGAGGACCCCGATTTTATCGAGAAAAACAAGAACGACCTGTGTGCCTCGTTGCAGGCCACGATTGTGGATATACTCATGGACAAGCTCTACAAGGCGGTGAAGCAGACCGGTATCAAGCACGTGGCCGTGGCCGGTGGCGTGTCGGCCAATTCGGCCGTGCGGGGAGCCTTCGAGGAGTATGCCCGCCGGTATGGCTGGACGGTCTATCTGCCGCCCCTCTCGTTCACGACCGACAATGCGGCCATGGTGGCCATTACAGGATATTACAAATATCTGGACAAAGAGTTTTGCAGCATCGAGAAGGCCCCCTTTGCCCGGGTGGAATTATAAAGAGGCTTGAAACATGAATGTCGAGATTATTGTCATCGGTGACGAACTGCTGATTGGGCAGGTTACCGATACCAACTCGGGGTGGATTGCCCGCGAGTTGAATCATGTGGGGTGGGAGGTCACCGAGATTACCACCGTGAGAGACCGGGAGCGCGAGATTACCGACGCACTCGACAGCTCGTTTGCCCGGGTCGATGTGGTGTTGATGACCGGTGGTCTGGGCCCGACCAAAGACGATATTACCAAGCAGACCCTCTGTCGCTATTTCGGCGGGAAGATGGTCTTCGACGAGTCGGTGTATGCCAATGTTGAGGCGATTTTCGCCCGCCGTCATTTGCAGATGAACGCGTCGACCCATGACCAGGCCTATGTGCCCGACGTCTGCACCGTCATACAGAACCCGGTGGGCACGGCTCCCGTCATGTGGTTCGAGCACGAAGGGAAGGTGCTGGTCTCGATGCCGGGTGTCCCCACCGAGATGAAGACGGTGATGCAGGAGACCGTTATCCATCGGTTGCGCCAACACTTCTGCGACCACTCGGCCATCTTGCATCGTACCTGCCTGGTCAAGGACTTTACCGAGTCGCGCCTTTCCGAGTCGCTGACCGACTTTGAAAAACAACTGCCTGCCTGCATCAAGTTGGCCTACCTGCCCACGCCGGGCGTCATACGTCTGCGGTTGACGGCACGGGGCGACGACGAAGCGCAGTTGCAGCCCGTTATCGACGGTGAGTTTGCCCGGTTGAAAACGTTGTTGGGCGAGCATCTCTTTTGCGATACCGACGCTACCCTGGCCGGTGCGTTGGGGCAGATTCTGGCCCGTCGGGGCGAAACCGTGGCTACGGCCGAGAGTTGCACGGGTGGAAATATCGCACACGAGATTACCCGGGTAGCCGGCAGTTCGGCCTATTTTAAAGGTAGTGTGGTGGCCTACTCCAACGAGGTGAAGGCTCATGTGTTGCACGTCTCTCCCCAGACCCTCGAACAGTGCGGAGCCGTCAGTCGCGACACGGTGTTGCAGATGACCGCCGGCGTGCAGCGTCTGCTGTCGACCGATTGCGCGATAGCCACCTCGGGTATTGCCGGGCCGGGTGGTGGTAGTGCCGAGAAACCCGTGGGCACGGTGTGGATTGCCGTGCGCTATGGCGAGCGCGACCGGGCCGAGTGCTTCCACTTCGGAGGCGAGCGCGAACAGGTCATAGCCCGGGCCACGCAATCGGCTCTGCTCATGCTGGTTCAACTCCTGACCGAGTAGGGGGGGGACGAAAAAAGTTCCTATTTTAATCGTCTAAAAATTTGGAACCTATTCTTAAAATGCTTTACTTTGCACTCTGTTTGCGAAAGCAGTAAGAAAAAACAAATAAAATAATAGATAGCGATGTCAAAGATTTGTCAAATTACAGGGAAAAAAGCAATGGTTGGCAACAACGTTTCGCACTCGAAAAGAAGAACGAAAAGAAAATTCGATGTCAACCTCTTTACGAAGAAATTTTATTGGGTAGAACAGGATTGCTGGATTACACTTACACTGTCGGCTGCCGGTCTTCGTACGATCAATAAAATGGGATTAGATGCAGCTATCAAGCAAGCTGCCGAAAATGGTTATTTAACGGAAGTAAAAATGTTGTATTAAGATATGGCAAAGAAAGCAAAAGGTAATCGCGTTCAAGTGATCCTCGAATGTACGGAACACAAGGCTAGTGGTATGCCGGGAACATCGCGTTATATTACCACCAAAAACAGAAAAAATACCACAGAGCGTTTGGAGTTGAAAAAGTACAACCCCATTCTGAAAAGAGTTACTGTTCACAAAGAAATAAAATAAGGAAGGATTGAACCATGGCAAAGAAAACAGTTGCATCGTTGCAAAAAGGCGAAGGCCGTACGTATTCCAAAGTGATTAAAATGGTGAAATCGCCGAAAACGGGGGCTTACACCTTCCAAGAGGAAATGGTACCCAATGACTCGGTGAAAGACGTGCTGAATAAGTAAGTCATAATTAGCGCAATATAAAGAAAACTTTCTTATGCAAAATGTGTAAGGAAGTTTTTTTTTACCGTCATAATTTTATAGCTTTGCATAACGTGCGGGTGCTCTGCACGACTACCGATTAAAATTTCATATATGGGATTATTCGATTTCTTTTCAAAAGAAAAAAAAGAGACCCTCGATAAAGGTCTTTCCAAAACCAAAGAGGGCGTATTTTCCAAATTGGCCCGTATCGTTGCCGGTAAATCGCAGGTCGACGATGCTATCCTGGACGACTTGGAAGAGGTGCTCATCACCTCGGACGTGGGCGTAGAGACTACGCTGCGCATCATCGAACGGATAGAGAAGCGGGTGGCTCGCGACAAATACATCAATACCAACGAGTTGAATCGCATTCTGCGGGAAGAAATCACGGCGCTGTTGACCGAAAACGGCGTGGAGGAGTCGGGCGAGTTTACCGTCCCGGCCGATAAGAAACCTTATGTGATTATGGTTGTGGGAGTGAACGGCGTGGGCAAGACCACCACGATTGGCAAGCTGGCCTACCAGTACAAGAAGCGGGGTTACAGTGTCTATCTGGGTGCCGCCGACACGTTCAGAGCCGCAGCTGTCGAGCAGCTGATGATTTGGGGCGAACGGGTAGGCGTGCCTGTGGTGAAGCAGAAGATGGGGGCCGACCCGGCCTCGGTGGCCTTCGACACCCTCAGTTCGGCCAAAGCCAACCAGGCCGACGTGGTGATTATCGACACCGCCGGCCGTCTGCACAACAAGTTGAACCTGATGAACGAGCTCACCAAAATCAAGAAGGTGATGGAGAAGATTGTACCCGGAGCTCCGCACGAGGTGCTGCTGGTACTTGACGGATCTACGGGACAGAACGCCTTTGAGCAGGCCAAGCAGTTTACGGCCGCGACCGAGGTGAACGAGCTGGCCATCACCAAGCTCGACGGTACGGCCAAGGGGGGCGTGGTCATCGGCATATCGGACCACTTCAAGATTCCCGTCAAGTATATCGGACTGGGCGAAGGCCTGGAAGACTTGCAGGTATTCCGCCGGAAAGAGTTTGTCGACTCTCTGTTCGGTGATTGATTTTTCAACAATGTATTTGCGGCTGGGGAGTCGAGTGCCGACTCTCGTAGCCGTTTTTCATGTAATGTCAAGATGATAAAGAATAGCGTCGATATTATTACGTTGGGCTGTTCCAAGAATCTGGTCGATTCGGAACGGCTGATGCATCGCTTTGCCGAAGCCGGTTACAAAGTGCGTCACGACCCCGAGAAGGTGTCGAGCGAATATGTGGTGGTCAATACCTGCGGTTTCATCGGCGACGCCAAAGAGGAGTCCATCGAGATGATTCTGCAAATGGTCGAGGCCAAGAAGGCCCGCAAGATACGCCACCTCTATGTGATGGGCTGTCTGTCGCAACGCTACCGCGAGGAGCTCGAAACCGAAATACCCGAGGTCGACAAGTTTTACGGGAAGTTCGACTGGACCAACCTCATTACCGACCTGGGTACCTGCGACAGCAACGACGCCCGGGATTTCGGCCGTATTCTCACTACCCCGCCGCACTATGCCTATGTGAAGATTGCCGAGGGGTGCAACCGCTTCTGCTCCTACTGTGCCATACCGCTTATCACGGGTCGTTTTGTCTCCTATCCCATGGAGGAGCTGCTCGACGAGGTGCGGTCGCTGGTAGCCCGCGGGGTGAAGGAGTTCCAGATTATCGCCCAGGACCTCTCGTCCTACGGCCTTGACCTGTATGGCGAGTTGAAGTTGCCTGAGCTCATCGACCGCATGGCGCAGATACCGGGGGTGAAATGGATACGGTTGCACTATGCCTATCCCTCGCAGTTCCCCTACGACATTCTGCCGGTGATGCGTCGTCACGCCAACGTGTGCAACTACCTCGATATCGCCTTGCAGCACATCAGCGACCACATCTTGCAAGACATGCGCCGCCATGTGACCAAGCAGGAGACCTATGATTTGTTGAAACGCATACGGGCCGAGGTGCCCGGTATCCATATCCGCACCACCCTCATGGTGGGCTATCCCGGCGAGACCGACGAGGATTTCGAGGAGCTGAAACAGTTTGTACGCGAAGCCCGCTTCGAACGCATGGGGGCGTTTGCCTACTCCGAGGAGGAGGGTACCTATGCCGCCAACCACTTCCCCGACTCGGTTCCCGAGGAGGTGAAGCAGGCCCGGCTCGACGAACTGATGGCATTGCAGGAGGAGATTGCCCTCGAAAGCAATCGCTCGAAGGTGGGGCAGGAGTTTGACGTGATGGTCGACCGTGAAGAGGAGGATTACTATGTGGGGCGTACCGAGTACGATTCGCCCGAGGTCGACCCTGAGGTGCTCATCGCCAAGAGTCGCACGTTGCCTGTCGGTGAATTTTGTCGGGTGAAGATTGTCGAGGCCATGCCCTTTGAGCTGATGGCCGAGCCTGTCACGTCGGACCGATAATCCTCTGCGGTGATCATGAGTGGCGCATCTTCCGCAATATCGCTTTTGCGGCAAGCTTTCGAACAGAGCCTTGCCGCACGTTTTCCCGCCTTTGCCTTTCGTCTGCCGGGCGGGCACGACTTTTATTGGGGCGCTTGTGCAGCCAACAGGCTGGTCACTCTCGGCGCCGACCGGCTCCCGGACGAAGGGGCCGGATTCCTCTTTGCTCCTTTTGACCGGGAGGCTCTCCCCACGCTCTTTTTCCCGGTAAGACCTGCGCCGGTCGAAGAGCTCGACCCGACCACTTTGAAATCGTATGCCACCCCAGCAGTGACAACAGCCGAGGAGCCCATGCCGTTGTCCGATACGGATTATCCGTCGTATGAACGGCAGGCACAGACGCTGGTGGAGGCGATGGCTCGCGGGGAGTTGAGAAAAGCGGTACTTTCACGTACCGTCACGCTGCCTCGGCCGGCCGTTTCGGACGTCGAACTTTTTGTGCGGTTGGCGGCCAGGTATCCCGCAGCCTTTGTCAGCTGGGTGCATCTGCCCGGTGGCAGCCGTTGGATAGGAGCCACCCCCGAGACTCTGCTCGACTATGACGGGCGGGTGTTGTCGACCATGGCGCTGGCCGGTACCCGTCGGGCGGGCAGCCCGGGCGAGTGGGGGCAGAAGGAGCAGGACGAGCAGCAGATTGTGGCCGACTCGATTGTGGCATCGCTCGCGGGTTGCGGGCTGGCTCCCGTCGTGGGGAGCCGCTTTACCCGGCAGGCCGCTCAGGTCGAGCATCTGTGTACGCCCGTTTCGGTCGAGGGCCATCTCGACCGGGAGCAGTTGGCCCGGGTCTTGTCGGCACTGCACCCCACACCGGCGGTCGGGGGGTATCCCAAAGAGGCTGCAAAGGAGTGGATAGACCGTGTGGAGGCGCACCGTCGCCGCTACTACGGTGGATTTCTGGGTCCGATAGAAAGGGAAGGGGTGCATCTGTTTGTCAACTTGCGTTGCATGGAGATGAACAAGACGCATGTGAGATTGTATGTAGGTGGTGGGCTTACGGCCCAATCGCTGCCTGCCAGTGAATGGAGCGAGACCGAGGCCAAGGCGCAGACCTTGCTCTCGGTCCTTAACGGTTAATCGAATGAAACGTATGAAGACAACAGACAAACAGGGGTGTAATGCCCTCGTCGAGATTTTGGCAAAACAGGGGGTGAAACGGGTAGTCCTTTCGCCCGGGTCGAGAAACGCCCCGCTTTTGATGGCCTTTTCGAGAAGCGAGTCTATCGAGTCGTATGTGGTGGTCGACGAACGCACTGCCGCTTTCATGGCCCTGGGCATGTCGCAGCGCAGCGGCGAGCCGGTGGCGCTGGTCTGTACCTCGGGTACCGCCTTGCTCAACTATGCACCTGCCGTGGCCGAAGCCTATTATCAGCACATTCCGTTGATTGTCGTGTCGGGCGACCGTCCCATCGAGTGGATTGATCAGGACGACGGTCAGACCCTGCGCCAGTATGGAGCCTTGTCGCACGTGGTGAAACGGTCGTACGACCTGCGTGCCGAGTGGACCCTGGCGACCGACGGCTGGTATTTCAACCGTTGCGTGAATGATGCCCTGCTTACCGCTCTCTCGGGCGAGAAGGGGCCGGTACATATCAACCTTTCCATTACCGAGCCGCTCACCGGCGAGACCGACTGTCCGCCCCGTCCCGAGCGGTTGGTAACGAGAATCCCGGCGGCCCGTGTGCCCGACGAGGAGTCGATGTCGCTCCTGAGCGACGAGTTCATGTCGGCCCGCAAGGTGCTGGTCGTGGCCGCCTTCATGCAGCCCGACGAGGCGCTGGGTCGAGCCCTCTCGCAACTGGCTCGATTGCCTCAGGTGGTAGTCCTTACCGAGACTCTGGCCAATGTGCGGGGCGAAGGGTTTATCCCTACCATCGACCGGGTCTACTCGGTGCTCGACAAGAGCGAGTGGCCCGAATTTGCCCCCGATCTGCTCATTACCCTGGGTGGTTCGCTGGTGTCGCGCATGATCAAGGCCTTTTTGCGGCAACACAAGCCCCGGGCCCATTGGCGCATCTCGCAGGGCGACCGGGTGGTCGATACCATGCAGGCGCTCACCCGTCAGATTGAGTCCGCTCCGTCTCCCTTTATCGAGGCGCTTGCCCGTCGGGTTTCGGCGGTCGGGAGCGATTACGCGGCCCGCTGGCACGACAAGGAGCGCCTGGCTACTCGCCTGCACGACGATTACATCGCCCGCATCGGGTGGTGCGACTTGAAGGCCTTCTCGATGATTCTGCCTGCCATACCGGCCGGAACCGCCCTGCAACTCTCCAACGGCACGACGGTGCGTTATGTCCAGCTCTTCGACTGCCCGCAGGCAAGCCGAAACGACTGCAACCGCGGGGTGTGTGGTATCGACGGCTCTACCTCGACGGCCGCCGGTGCCTCGTGTGTGGACGAGTCCATGACCCTTTTCATCACGGGCGACATGAGCTTCTCCTACGATGTCAATGGCCTCTCGTCGGCCTATCTGTCGCCCCGGTTCAAGGTGATAGTCATGTGCAACGGCGGGGGTGGCATCTTCCGCTTTATCAAACCCACGGCCGGTCTGCCCGAGCTGGAGCGCTGCTTTGAGGTGCATCGCGATATTCCTGTCGAGAAATATGCCGACCTCTTTGGCTTGCGCTATTTCGAAATTCACGACGAGGCATCGGCTGCCGAGGTGCTGCCCCGCTTCTTTGCCGAGAGCGGACAACCGGCTATTCTGGCCGTGCATACGCCCAACGTCTATAATGCCGAGGTGTTGCGGGGCTACTTCCGCCGGGCCCGGTCATAAATCTGAATCTTCCGTTTTTTACGATACTAACAACGACACGATATGAAAAAATTTGATTGGAAACCCATCAAGGAGTATGAGGATATCCTCTTCGATTACTACGACGGAATCGCCAAAATCACGATTAACCGCCCGCAGGTGTATAATGCGTTTCGTCCACAGACCAACAACGAGATGCTCGATGCCATGGCTATCTGCCGCGAGCGTCCCGATATCGGCGTGGTGGTACTCACCGGTGCCGGCGACAAGGCCTTCTGCTCGGGTGGCGACCAGAAGGTGAAGGGTATCGGCGGCTATATCGACGGGAACGGGGTACCCCGTCTCAACGTGCTCGACCTGCACAAGGCGATACGCTCCATTCCCAAGCCGGTCATCGCCATGGTCAACGGCTATGCCATAGGCGGCGGCCATGTGCTGCATGTGGTATGCGACCTGACGATTGCCTCGGAGAATGCCCGCTTCGGGCAGACGGGCCCCAAGGTGGGCAGCTTCGATGGCGGCTTCGGTTCCTCCTATCTGGCCCGCATCGTGGGGCAGAAGAAGGCGCGCGAAATCTGGTTCCTCTGTCGCCAGTACACGGCTCGGGAGGCCGAGGACATGGGTCTGGTCAACAAGGTGGTGCCTTTCGACCGGCTGGAAGAGGAGACCGTCGAGTGGTGCCAGATGATTTTGAAACGCAGCCCCATGGCTATTCGCATGATCAAGCGGGCGCTGAATGCCGAACTCGACGGACAGCGTGGTCTCATGGAGTTTGCCGGCGATGCCACATTGCTCTACTATCTTATGGAAGAGGCGCAGGAGGGGAAGAACGCCTTCCTCGAAAAGCGCGATCCCGATTTCCAGAAATTCCCCAAATTCCCCGGCTAAGATGTTGAAGGCGAGCTACACCCCCTATACCCTGCACTTCAAGGTACCGAGCGGGACTTCGCGCGGTATCCTCACCGACAAGGAGACTTATCTGGTGCGGGTGTGGGACGATGCCGCCCCCGACCGGTTCGGGGTGGGCGAATGTGCGCTGTTCAGAGGGCTCGGAGCCGATGACCGGCCCGAGTATGAGAGCGTGCTGCAACAGGTGTGTCGCGAGATTGACCGTTACGACAGCCTCGACCTTGTGCCGTGGAGCTCTATCCGCTTTGGCGTGGAGACGGCTCTGCTCGATTGGCGGCATGGCGGTCGGCGGGTGGTCTACCCGTCGGCCTTTGCCGACGGGCAGCGGGGCATCACCATCAACGGGTTGATATGGATGGGCGACAAGCACACCATGGCGGCCCGCATCGAGGAGAAGCTGGCGGCCGGTTTCTCGTGCATCAAGTTGAAGATAGGAGCCATCGACTTTGACGACGAGTGCGACCTGCTCGCCTTTATCCGCCGGCGGTATCCCCGTGAGGTTATCGAACTGCGGGTCGATGCCAACGGTGCTTTCGCGCCCGACCGGGCGTTGGAGTACCTGAAACGGCTGTCGGACTATGACCTCCACTCCATCGAACAGCCCATACGGGCCGGTCAATGGGAGGCGATGGCCCGGCTGTGCGAGACTTCGCCCCTGCCGATTGCGCTCGACGAGGAGCTGATCGGGGTGAACGGTGCCGCCGAAAAGCGTGTGTTGCTGGAAACCGTCGCTCCGCAGTACGTGGTGTTGAAACCCTCGCTCGTCGGGGGCTTCACGGGCACGCAGGAGTGGATTGATGCTGCCCGTGTCACCGGGGCGGGGTGGTGGATTACCTCGGCTTTGGAGTCGAACGTGGGGCTGAATGCGATTGCCCAGTTTACCGCCACCCTTCCCGTGGAGATGCCGCAGGGGTTGGGAACAGGCGCACTCTATACCAACAATATTCCGTCGCCGCTCGAACAGGTGGGTGAACAGTTGCTTTACAACCCGGGCAAGGCGTGGAATTTTTCGGGACTGTCATGGAGATAACCCTCAATCATCGTTTGTGCCGCACCCGCGAAGAGGTGCTGGCGGTTGCCACGCCACAGGTAGCCGACTTTCTCGACGAATGGCATTCGTCGGCCGATTTTGTGTGGGGGCATACCTCGGGTTCGACCGGGGCCCCCAAGCCGATAAAGCTGTTGAAACACGACATGGAGGAGTCGGCCCGGCTCACGGTCGACTATTTCGGACTTGCGGCCGGAACGACGATGCTGTTGTGCCTCTCGCCCGACTACATAGCCGGCAAGATGATGATTGTGCGGGCCCTTCTGTCGGGAGCCGATTTGCTGGTCGTGTCGCCGTCGAGCCGTCCGTTGGCGTCGGTCGACGAGCGGGTCGATTTTGCCGCGATGGTACCGGCACAGGTTGTCGAGTCGTTGCGCGACGATGCGCAGCGCGGGAGGTTGGCCCGGGTGGGAGCCCTTATTGTCGGCGGGGCACCGCTTCCGCCAGTGGCCGAAGAGCGGTTGTCCAACTTGCCCGTTCGTTCCTACGCTACCTATGGCATGACCGAGACGGTGTCGCACGTGGCTCTGCGTCGTATCGGCGACCCCACGATGACCTATCGGGCTCTCGGACAGATTACCTTTTCGGCCGACAACCGGGACTGTCTGGTCATTCACACCCCCCATTTTGCCGTCAAGGAGTTGGTCACCAACGATGTGGTAGAGTTGATTGACAAGTACAGCTTCCGATGGATTGGACGATACGACCATGTGATTAACAGCGGGGGCGTCAAGGTCTTTCCCGAACGGATTGAGCAGCAGATAGCCTCCCTATTTACCCGTCGTTTCTTTGTCGCCGCTTGCGCCGACGAAAAGTGGGGCGAGTGTGTGGCGCTGGCCATCGAAGGCGACCCTTTGTCGGCAACCGACGAGGCCGCTTTGCTTGCTCGCATTCGGGAGCGGGTAGGGCGCTATGAGGTACCTCGGCGGCTCTTTTATTTGCCGACGTTTGCCGAAACCTCGTCGGGCAAGGTAATCCGTTGGTTACCCGGATAGGCGTTTTGATAAGATAAGTATAAAGGGACAAGCCGCTCTCCTCCTTTCGGACCGACAGCGGCTTGTATAATAATATGGGGGAAGATTGTGAACGGATTATCCGAATTTGCTGATTTTGCGCAGTCGCTCCTCGTCGATGATTTGAATGCGTCGGCCGTCGACGGTGATAATCTTTTCGTTGGTAAAGCTCGACAGGGTGCGAATGGCGTTCGAGGTGGTCATGTTCGAGAGGTTGGCCAGGTCTTCCCGGGCCATGTAGATGTTGAGGGTGAGCCCGTCTTCCTCGACACCGTAGTTCTCTTTGAGTACCAGCAGCGACTCGGCCAGCCGGCCCCGAATGTGTTTTTGGGTGAGGTTTACCGTGCGGGCGTCCGAGATACCCAGGTCGTTGGAGAGCTCCTTGATGAAGAACCAGGCCAGCCCGTTGTTCTTGCGGATATACTCCTCGACCAGCGGCATGGGCAAGGATCCTACCGTCGAACTTTCGATGGCGGCAGCGGCCGTCACGTAGGGCTCGCGCGAGAAATAGGCCCGGTAGCCGAAATATTGTACCGGACGAATCAGGCGAATGATTTGACTGCGACCTCCCACACCGTCTTTGTAGATTTTGACTTTCCCTTTCAGCAAGCACATGAGTTGCGAGGGATTCTCTCCTTCGCTGTAAATGATTTCGTTTTTCTTGAAATTCTGAATTTTGAAATTCTCGGCAATCGTGCGTTTCTCTTCGTTTTCGAGCAACGCCCAAAAATCAGACATCTCTTTTTGCAGGATAGACTCTAATGTGCTTTTCTTGACCATTTGCCTTATAGCTATGTTTTACAGCACAAAAATAGGCAAAAAATTGATATATTGTCTATTAAAAGAGTGAAAACATTTGTTTTTTATAATAAATCGAGAGTTATAACTATAAAAAAATAAGGAGAAAGATTTAATTCTTTCTCCTTTTGAGCTGCTCGGTCAAAAAACGTTTTTCATAACTTGTTGTTGGCGAGGTATCGTTCGGCATCGATGGCAGCCTTACACCCCGAGGCGGCAGCCGTGATGGCCTGGCGGTAGCGGGGATCGGCCACGTCGCCGGCGGCAAATACACCGGGCACGTTGGTGGCCGTCGTGTAGGGGTCGGTCACGATGTAGCCGTTTTCGTCGAGGTCGATTGAGCCTTTGAATATGTCGGTGTTGGGCTTGTGACCGATGGCCAGGAAGAAGCCGTCGATAGCCAGGTCGTAGCGCTCTTCGTGGTCGGTATCCTTTCCTTTGACCAGATGCACTCCTTCCACGCCGTTCTCACCGAACAGGCCTTCGGCCTGGGTCTCGAACAGGATTTCGATGTTGGGGTTCTCGATGACCCGCTGCTGCATGATGTTGGAGGCTCGCAGGAAGGTTTTGCGTACAATCAGATAGACTTTCGAGGCGAGGTGTGACAGATATTCGGCCTCTTCGCAGGCAGTGTCGCCGCCACCTACTACGGCTACAATCTTCTTGCGGTAGAAGAATCCGTCGCACGTGGCGCAGGCCGATACACCCATGCCGGCATACTTGGCTTCGTCGGGGAGACCCAGATACTTGGCCGAGGCTCCGGTCGAGATGATGACGGTGTCGGCTTCGACCACCTTTTCGCCCTCGATGGTAATGCGGTAGGGGTGGGCCGCGAAGTCGGCGGCGGTGGCGATACCTCGGCGAATGTCGGTACCGAACCGGGCGGCCTGTTTCTTCAAGTCCTCCATCATGTCAAGACCCGATCGGCCATCGGGATACCCGGGGAAATTTTCTACTTCGCTGGTCGTCGTGAGCTGACCACCGGGTTGCATGCCCTCGTAGAGGACCGGTGAGAGGTTGGCCCGTGCGGCATAGATGGCTGCCGTGTAACCGGCGGGGCCGGAACCGATGATAAGGCAACGGATATGTTCGTTCTGTTCCATAGCTTTTTTCTATTTTAGAGGTGAATAATTAGCGTAAATCGATCACTTCGGCATGGGGGTACTGCTTCTTGTCGAAAACAAAGGTGGCGTCGGGAAAGTTCTGCCCGGCGGTATATTTCGACAGCACGATGGTGCTGTGGGTACGGTCGCTGTAATGGAGCTGGAACGACTGAGGGGTCCACGACGAAGCGTTGACGGTGATGACTACCCGGTCGATGTTCGTCCCCTTCTTCTTGGGGGTGAGCTCAGCCACACGCAACTGGCTGTTTTTCGATTTCAGTGCCTTGACAGTGAAGTTCTGTTTGTAGGTATTGATGAGAATATAGGGGTTGATGCTGGCTACTTCGTCGGCGGTGGGTTCGGTGAGGTTCACCTCTTGGGTTGAAGCCACGTAGGCCCATTGCAACTGGCCGTTGTACCACACGGTCATGGAGGGAGTTTTCCAGTAGAATTTATCTCCTGCGAGTTTGATGGTTCCGGTCTGTTTGTCGACCGGCTCGTTCAAGGCGTTGTAGAGAGTCAGGGTGAAGTGGGCCGACAGGTCGCCCGAGTGGCGGAATTTCTCCACCACCTTGTCGAGTGCGGCCGTACCGCTTTGAGCCTGAGCTGCCTCGGAGCAGGTCAAGACGAGGAGTGCGGCGATGAGTAGAAGAATACGGTTGATTTTCATTTCATTAATTCCAATTTGTTTTCAAGGGCCATGATGTCCGATATCAATACCTGGCGCGGTTTGCCCCCCTCGCTCGGACCCACGATGCCGGCGGCTTCGAGCTGGTCCATCAATCGGCCGGCCCGGTTGTAGCCGATGGAGTAGCGCCGTTGCAGCGAGGAGGTCGAGGCCTGTCCCGAGACGACAATCATCTTGGCGGCCTCTTCAAAGAGGGGGTCGCGATTGGCGATGTCGTTACTGCTGCCCGTGTCGTTGTCGGCATTCTTGTATTCGGGCAGTTCGTAGGCTTCGGGGTATCCCTGTTGTTTGCTGATGTAGTCGCAGATGCGTTTCACCTCGGGCGTGTCGATGAAGGCACACTGGATACGCTTCAATTCACCCCCTTCGGTGAAGAGCATGTCGCCCCGGCCGATGAGCTGGTTGGCACCGGGTGCGTCGAGAATGGTGCGCGAGTCGACCATCTGCATCACCCGGAAGGCGATACGGGCCGGGAAGTTGGCCTTGATGTTACCCGTGATGACCGTTGTCGAGGGGCGTTGGGTGGCGATGACCATGTGGATACCCACGGCCCGGGCCTTTTGGGCGATACGGGCGATAGGCATTTCGACATCGCGCCCGGCCATCATGATGAGGTCGGCAAACTCGTCGATGACCACTACGATATAGGGCATGAACTTGTGTCCGTTGTTGGGGTTGAGCCGGCGGTGGATAAACTCCTCGTTGTACTCCTTGATGGTTCTCACGTTGGCCTTGGCCAGCAGGGCGTAGCGGTTGTCCATCTCGATACAGAGCGAGTTGAGGGTAGCGATAACCTTGTCGCTGTCGGTGATGACCGCCTTCTCGGCATCGGGGAGCTTGGCCATGAAGTGCCGTTCGATGGACGAGTAGATGCTGAACTCGACCATCTTGGGGTCGACCAGCACGAATTTAAGTTGGGCCGGGTGCTTCTTGTAGAGCAGCGAGGTGATGATGGCATTCAGCCCTACCGACTTGCCTTGACCCGTAGCACCGGCTACCAGAATGTGGGGCATCTTGCAGAGGTCGGCAATGAACACCTCGTTGGTGATGCTTTTGCCCAGTGCCAGCGGCAACTCGTATTTGCATTCCTGGAACTTGCGCGAGGCGAGTACCGAGTACATCGAGACCATCTTGGGGTCTTTGTTGGGCACCTCGATACCCACCGTTCCCTTGCCGGGAATGGGGGCGATGATGCGGATACCCAGTGCCGAGAGGCTGAGGGCGATATCGTTTTCGAGGCTTTTGATGCGGGCGATGCGCACGCCGGCCTCGGGTTTGATTTCGTAGAGGGTGACGGTGGGGCCCACGGTGGCCGTGATGGAGCTGATGCCGATGTTGTAGTTTTTCAGCGTCTCGGTGATGAGCTTCTTGTTGGCCGCCTGTTCCTCCATGTTGATTTCGACCTCGCTGCTCTCGCGCTTGTCGAGCAGGTCGAAGGTGGGCCGCTTGTAGTGCGACAGGTCTTTGGTGGGGTCGTAGTCCTCCATGGGAGCCGCCTGTGTAGCCAGCTCCTCGGTCTCGGCCGTTTCGATGACAAACGAGGGGTCGCCCGTGTCGATGGTCATACGTTTGGTCTCTTCGTGGTCGTGAGGGGTATTCCCCTGTATCTCCTCGGGGGTAGGTATGGGCTCTACCGGAGCATCGAGAAATTCGGGCATCGTGTCGGCCGGCTCCTCGTCGAAGCGGGTAGTGCTTGTGTCGTTTGTGTCGGCAGGCTCCTCGTCGGTCTCTTCGGGAGTCCCTTCCGGCTCTGCGGTTTGTCGAGCCTGTGCTTCCGGTTCGTCGGTCGTTTCGATTTCCTCGTCATGCCCTTGATTCTCTTCTGCTATTTTGGAGGCCTTGTGTTTGATGGCCTGTATGGCCCGGCCGGTGAGGTTGACTGAGGAGGCCCGGCGTATGTAGTCGATGGTCTTGTAACTGAGGTGCACCAGCAGAATGATGGTGAGGACAGCGATGAGCAGGGCCGTGCCCCACGGTCCTATCCAGGCGTTGAGCCATTGGGTGGCATAGTAGCCGTGGTAGCCTCCCAGGTACAGGAACGTGTGGTTGTAGCTGTGCAGGAAGATGAAGCCGAAGAAGAGCGAGAGTACGATAATGGAGAGGGCGCAACTGATGGTGAAACGTATCATGCGCGTGTGCGACACCTTGATGAAGCGGCGCCCTACCACGTAAAGCCACAGTGCCACGATGAAGGCCGAGATGCCCATCCAGCGATTAATCATGAGGTTGGAGAGGTAGGCACCGAAAGCCCCCGTCCAGTTCTGTATATCGTTGCTTATCGACGAGAGTTCGCCTACCGACAGGTTTTCGATTTTGCTCTGGTCGGCGCTCCCGGTGAAGAAAAACGAGATGAACGAGATGGTGAGATAGAGCGAGAAAATAATGAGAATCACCCCCGTGATGAAACTTGCCTGTTCGTTCTTGAACAAGCCTTTGCGGGGTTTCTCCTCTCCTTGCGATACTTCCTGAGTGGTTTCCTTGGGAGCACTCTCTTCGGGTTGTGTCGCTTTTATTTTGGTTTCTTCTTGGTCCTTGGGCATATTGGGAATAAATGATATAATAAACAAATTACTACAAAGATAGTGAAAGGCGAGAGCAGTGGCAAACGAAAACAAAGTTTTCAGGTTTGACAAGGCCGAGCCGCCTCCTATTTTTTACAAAGATAGTGAAAGGCGAGCGCAGAGACAAATGAAAACAAAGTTTTCAATTTGGCCTATGCCGAGCCGCATCTTGTCTTATTCAAAGATAGGGAAAGTCGTATGTAAAACATGACACGAGCTGATATTTTTACACGGAATCTCCCCCTTGTGTGGAGTTGGCGAGGGAGTGGTGCCCCTACGAGTTTTTCCAGAAATAGGTGGTAAACAGAATCAGTACCGTGAACAGCTCGAGACGACCGATAAGCATGATGAACGAGAGGGTCCACTTGCCTACATCGGGGATAAAGGCGTAGCTTCCGGTAGGCCCGGTAGCTCCGGCTCCCGGGCCGATGTTACTCAGACACGATAGGGTCGAGCCGAAGGCCTCTTCAATCGAAAGGCCCAAGGCTGTCAGGATAATGGAGCCGGCAATGAGAACCATGACATAGACCAGGATAAAGGCCAGAATCTTGGAAACCACCTCGTGCGAAATGGCCTTGCCGTTGACTCGCACCGGCATTATGGCATTGGGGTGGATTGCGCGGAAGAACTCGTTGCGTGTGTTCTTGGCGAGTACCACCAACCGGTCTATCTTGGCACCACCGCAGGTCGAACCCGCACAGGCTCCGAAGAACATGAGCAGCAGGAACACCGTGGTGAAGAAGGGTCCCCATGCCACATAGTCGCCTACCGTATAGCCTGTGCTGGTGACAACCGTAACCACTTGGGCAAGCGATACCCGCAGCGTCTCCTCAAACGAGTCGTTCTGTCCCGTTACATACAGTCCGGCCGTTACCACGAGGGTGGCTCCTATCACGATAAAGGTGTACCACCGTGTCTCCTCGTTGGAGAAGAGCCGCTTGAAATCGCCGGTGACGGCCCGATATACCAGGGCAAAATTGATACCGGCAATGAAGGTAAATATCGTGATGACATAGTCGATGTAGGCCGAATTCCAATAGTTGAGGCTGGCCTGTTTGGTCGAGAATCCACCCGTGGCCATGGTGCTGAATGCATGGCATACGGCATCGAAAGGCTCCATCGGGCCCAGGCATAGCAGCAGGCAAAGTATGGCGGTGAGCGATACATATACGTACCACAGTTTCTTGGAGGTCTCACCGATTTTGGGTTTCAGTTTTTCGTGCGAGATACCCGTCACCTCGGAGTTGAAAAGGAACAATCCACCCTGATGGTTGAGCATGGGGAGTATGGCGATGGTCAAGAGGATAATACCCATACCACCGATAAGCTGGATAAAGCTGCGCCAGAACAGAATGCCATGAGGCATGGCCTCGACATTCACAATGATGGAGGCGCCGGTAGTGGTCAAACCCGATACCGATTCAAAGAATGCGTCGGTAATGCTCAGGGGGTTGGGCATGAGGCAGAAGGGCAACATGCCGAAGACCGTGAAAAAGAACCATATCGAGGTGACAATCAGGTAGCTTTCGCGTTTGCCCACCTCGTTGCGGACATTCCTGAACAGGTAGAACAAGAGTCCGCCCGTGAAGGCTGTAATCAGGGTCGACAGCAGGAAGGCTGTGGCGTCGCCGTTACCGTAGAAGAGGGCGACGAAATAGGGAACGAGCATGAATATCGACTCCATGCACAGCAGCATTCCGATGAATTTCAGTATGACGCGAACATTGATTTTTGCCATATTCTTCTTTTCCCTCTCCTAATTGAACAGTTTGTCTATTTTGTGCAGGGCCGTGTCGAGGCAGAATATCACGACGTGGTCGTTGGGTTGTATCCAGGTGTTACCGGTCACGATCATACCGTGGCCGTTGCGCACCAGACCGCCAATGGTCAGGTCCGACGGGAGTTTCAGCTCCTTTACCGGAGCTTTGGTGATTTTCGAGTTCTCCTTGGCCACCAGCTCCATCACCTCGGCGTCCGACAGGGCCAGACACTTGGCGTTCGACGAGTCTTCGTCGAGCAGCAGCTGGAAAATGCGGCTGGCCGCCAGCAGTTTCTTATTGATGATGTTGCCGATGTTCAGCCGTTCGGCCGTAGAGATGAATTGCAGATTCTCTACCTCGGCAATGGTCTTTTTCACTCCCAGCTCTTTGGCCGTTAGGCAGGCCAAGATGTTGGTCTCGGAGCTGTCGGTGAGGGCGATAAAGGCATCGACGTCGCGAATGCCCTCCTCTTTCAGCAGGTCGACGTTGCGGCCGTCGCCCTGGATAATAATCACGTCGCTCATGTACTCGGCCAACTTGTAGCTCTTCTGCCGGTCACACTCGATGAGCTTGATGGTCATGTCGTCGGGGGCGTAGCTTGAAATGCGAATGGCGATGCGGCTTCCGCCCATAATCATGATTTTGTGGATTTCAGCTTCGCTTTCGCCCGAGAGTTGCTGAATCTCCTGTATGTGGTTGGGTGTGGTGGTGAAGTAGGCGATGTCGCCCACCTTGATTTCGTCGTTACCACGCGGTATGATGGTTTCGTGCAATCGCTTGATGGCCGCAATATGATATTGGCTGTCGGCCGTGGTGAGTTCGTAGAGTTTTTTGTTGAGTATCTTGGCATTTTCGTGTAGCTTGACGCTCAGCACGATGAGCTCGCCGTTGCACAGTTCGAACCAGTTGCGGGTCCAGGTGTGGCGCAGGGCGGTGATAACCTCTTCGGCCGCCAGCTTCTCGGGGTAGATGAGTTCGTTTACCCCCAGCGAGTCGAAGAAACTTTTATTCTCGGGCAGCAGATATTCGTAGTTGTCGACCCGGGCCAAAGTCTTCTTGGCCCCCAGTTTCGAGGCCATGGTGCAAGCCATGATGTTACGCGTCTCGAAAGGCATGACGGCGATAAAGAGGTCGGCCTGGTGAACTTTGGCCTGTTCCAGTGTTTGGAAGGCGGTGGGGTTACCTACAACCGTCATAAGGTTGTAGTTGGCGTCGAGTTCCCTCAGCTTCTCTTCGTTGTTGTCAATCAGGATAATGTCCTGCTCTTCCCGGGAGAGTAGCTTGGCCAGGTGAGTTCCCACCTCTCCGGCGCCGGCGATGATGATTTTCATAATTAATAATTAATACCCTTATACTTTTGTTTTACCAATTCCCCGTGAAGGTTGCATAAATACTCTCTTCGTCGATGCCGCACAGCCGATGTAGCTCTTTGACCGAGCCCTGGGCAATGAAGCGGTCGGGGATTCCCAGCCGTTTGATGCGCGGGGTGTAGCCGTTGTCGGCCATAAATTCCAACACGGCGCTTCCGAATCCGCCGGTGATGCAGCCATCTTCGAGGGTGATGATTCTTTTGTATTTCTTTCCTACCTGGTGCAGTATCTCTTCGTCGAGCGGCTTGACAAATATCATGTCGTAGAGAGCCGCTTGTGTACCAGCCTCCCGGGCCCGTTGTACGGCATGCAGGGCATCGACTCCGACGGGTCCGATGCTGAGCACGGCCAGGTCGTCGCCTTCGCAAAGTTGCCGTCCCTTGCCGATGGGAATCTCGTGCATGGGGCATCGCCAGTCGACCTGGCTGCCGCTTCCCCGCGGATAGCGTATGGCAAAGGGTCCGTTGTTGCGTAGTTGGGCCGTGTACATGAGGTGTCGCAAGGTGTGCTCGTCCATGGGGGCGGCGATGGTCATGTGGGGAATGCTGCGCAGGTAGCAGATGTCGAATACCCCGTGGTGGGTCACACCGTCTTCGCCCACCAGTCCGGCCCGGTCGATGCAGAAGGTCACGGGCAGATTCTGTATGGCCACGTCGTGTATCACCTCGTCGAAGGCTCTTTGCAGGAAGGTCGAGTAGATGCTGCAAAAGGGTTGCAGCCCCTCTTTGGCCAGCCCGGCGGCAAAGGTGACGGCATGCTCTTCGGAGATGCCCACGTCGAACGACCGGTGCGGGAACCGCTCCATCATGAAGCACGACGAACTGCCTGTGGGCATGGCCGGTGTGATGACCATAATCTTTTCGTTCTTCTCGGCCAGTTCGACCAGCGTATGGCCGAAGACGTCCTGAAACTTGGGAGGTTTGTTACCCTCGGGTTCGCTCTTGCGTTCGCCGGTAGCGGGGTTGAAGCAGCCGGGAGCGTGCCAGATGGTGGGCTCTTTCTCGGCCGGCGCATACCCTTTGCCCTTGATGGTGCGCAGGTGCAGTATCTTGGGCCCCGTCATCTCTTTGATGTCGTTCAGTTTGTTGACGATGTTGATGACGTTGTGCCCGTCGATGGGGCCGAAGTAGCGTATGTCGAGCCCCTCGAATATGTTCTGCTGCTTGGTGAGCAGCGCTTTCAGGCTGTTGTTGAAACGCAGTATGGCACCCCGGTGCTCCTCGTCGATGAGGTTGAAGCGTCGCAGGGTGCGATAGGCGTCGTAGCGCAGTTTGTTGTATCCGCGCGAGGTGGTGATGTTGACCAGATATTCGTTAAGCCCGCCCACGTTATGGTCGATGGCCATATCGTTGTCGTTGAGAATGATGAGCAGGTTGTTGGGGTTGGTCGAGGCGTTGTTCAATCCCTCGAAGGCCAGTCCGCCCGCGATGGAGGCGTCACCGATGACGGCAATCACTTTGCGCTCTTTCTTTTCGTGTTTGAGCTGTGTGGCGATGGCCATGCCCAAAGCGGCCGATATGGAGTTGGAGGCGTGTCCGGCGATGAAGGCGTCGTATTCGCTCTCGGCCGGGTTGGGGAATCCGCTCAGTCCGTTCAGTTTGCGAATGGTGTCGAACTGTTCGCGGCGACCGGTGAGTATCTTGTGCCCGTAGGCCTGGTGCCCTACGTCCCACACGATGCGGTCGTAGGGGGTGTCGAACACGTAGTGCAGGGCCACGGTCAACTCGACGGCACCCATGCTCGACCCGAAATGTCCCGGGTTGTGGGCCAGCGAGTCGATGAGGAAGCGGCGTATCTCGGCACACACCTCGGGCAGTTTCTCGACCGGCAGTTTGCGCAGGTCGGCTGGGAAGTTTATCTGTTTGAGTAGTTCTATATTTTCGGGTTCCATTGTCACAGCTTTTTATCGGCTCGACGGCTCATTTGCCTTTGCTTTCTTGTTTCCATCGTTTATAGAGGGGGACGAATACAATGATTCCCGAAGCAATCAGGGCAAACACCACTTGCCCGTCAAGGCCTCTCGCCCAAATCAATGTCACGGCACAAAAAAGCCAGAGCAGTGCGATACACGAAATGCGGAACACATTATATTTTCTCATATCAAATTTCTGATTTTTCGATGTATTGACATCGACCTCCTAAGTCAACCTACAAATATAGATATTCTTTTGCAAGAAAAGAAAATAATATACCAAAATCACGGGATAAATAAAAATGGCGAACAGGTAAATATAAGAAAATCAGTGTGCTATTGAAACCTGTCCAATCGAAGGTCCGATGGGGGGAGAAGAGACAAAGATAGCGTGCCGCACGGAGGTGGCACGCTATCTCGATGGGTTTGTCTGGAAAGCGGTTGTAGCCGATAGTGCTCACTCGATATTTTTCCGCACCCGGGTGAGGTATGCTTTCATGCGGTCGGTGTCCTTGTGTTCGATGATATCGAGCAGTGCCGACATCTGCTCTTGTATCTGCCTCACCTGCTGGGGAGTGTTGGGGTTGAAGAGTATCTCGGTGAGCAGGTAGTCGTCTTCCGAGAGCAGCCCGCGGGCTATTTCCAGGTGCTTTTTGAAGGTGGTTCCCGGGGCCTCCTGGTGTTTCATGATCGAGGCGAATACCAGGGTCGAGGTGAAGGGTATCGAAAGGGAGTAGGCGATGGTCTCGTCGTGCTCGCGGAAGGAGTATTCGAATATGTTGAGCCGCAGGCGCTGGTAGATGTCCTTGAAGAAGACTTTACCCAGGTGGTCGCCCTCGGTAATGATGATGACGTGTTGCGTGCTCAGGTCGCTGAGGTTGGCAAAGGTGGGCCCGAACATGGGGTGGGTCGATACGAAGGGGTGACCCGCCCGGGCATAGAATTCGGGCAGACCGGTCTTGACCGAGGCGATGTCCGACAGGATAGTACGGTCGGGCAGGTAGGGGAGTACCGACTCGAAGGCCTCGATGGTGTATTTGACCGTGGCGGCGTTGATGACCAGGTCGGGGGCAAACTCGCCTATCTCTTCGGGGCGGGTCATGCGCAGGGTGTTGAAGGCAAACCGCAGCCGGTTGGGGTCTACGTCGTAGAGGGCGACTTCGTGGTCGAAACTGAGTACGTCGGCAAAAAACGACCCCATCTTGCCGGCGCCGAGAATCACTATTTTCATAGGGCAATGCGATGACTGGGTGAAACGGTTATTGGTTGATAATCTCCATCTGCTGGTGTACCGACTCCTCGTGAATGGCCTGCATCACCTCTTTCATGAACTCGGCTCCCATGCCCAGCTCCACGGCCTGGGCCATACGCTTTTGCAGAATCTCGTCGTAACGCGAGGTCTGCAACACGGGCATGCTGTGCTCCTTCTTGTATTGGCCTATCTCGCGCGACACGCGCATGCGCTTGGCCAGCAGTTCGAGCAGCTGGTTGTCGAGCTGGTCTATCTGGTGGCGCAGCTCCGAGAGGTTTTCAGTTGTTTGGGTTGTTTCGCGGATTACCAGCATGTTGAGTATATAGGAGAGCGCTTCGGGGGTCACCTGCTGGTTCTTGTCGCTCCATGCACAGTCGGGGTCACAGTGCGACTCGACGATGAGTCCGTCGAAACCCATGTCCATCGCCTGCTGGCAGAGCGGAGCTACCAGCTCGCGCTTGCCTCCGATGTGGCTGGGGTCGCAGACGATGGGCAGGTTGGGCAGTCGTCGGCGCAGCTCGATGGGGATATGCCACTGAGGCATGTTGCGGTAGAGGTGTTTGTCGTAGCTGCTGAACCCGCGGTGGATTACACCCAGCCGGCGCAGGCCGGCGTTGTAGATGCGCTCGACAGCCCCGATCCAAAGTTCCAGGTCAGGATTCACGGGGTTCTTGATCAGTACGGGGATGTCCACTCCCTTTAATGCGTCGGCAATCTCCTGTACGGCGAAGGGGTTGGCTGTGGTGCGGGCACCTATCCACAAGATGTCGATGCCGTGTTTGAGGGCTTCGAACACGTGACGCTCGGTAGCCACCTCGGTGGCGGTGTACATGCCGGTCTCCTCTTTCACCCGTTTGAGCCAGGCCAGTCCCTCCACGCCTACGCCTTCGAAACCTCCCGGTTTGGTACGGGGTTTCCATATCCCGGCGCGGAATATCTTGATACCTTGCCCGGCCAGTTGGCGGGCGGTGTTCATGACCTGTTCTTCGGTCTCGGCGCTGCAAGGGCCGGCTATGATAAGGGGGCGTTTGCGGTCGACCCCGGGCAGTAAAATCGGTTGTAAATCTTTCATGACGGTATATAAGTTTTTAGAGTTTTACGGATTGGATTCGTTGCAAGGCTTCGTTCATTCGCTCCTCGGTGGCGCAGAGCGAGATGCGCAGGTAGCGGTTGCCGCGGCTGCCGAAGATGAATCCCGGGGTGACAAAGACGCGGGCTTCGTGGAGTATCCGGTCGGCCAGCGATTCGGCATCGGGTGCCGTGTCGGGGATTCGGCCCCAGACGAACAGCCCCACCTGCGACGGGTCGTAGTGGCAGTCGAGTGCCTGCATGATTTGCTCGGCTATCTGTCGGCGGGTGCGGTAGACGCGGTTCACCTCGTCGTACCATTCGGGGCCGCACGAGAGGGCCTTGATGGCGGCACTCTGCAACGGGCGGAACATGCCCGAGTCGATGTTGCTCTTTACCCGCAGTATCCACTCGACGAACCGGGGGTTGGAGGCCAGCATGCCGATGCGCCAGCCGGCCATGTTGTGCGACTTGCTCAGCGAGTTCATCTCGATGCAGCACTCCCGGGCGCCCGGTACCGACAGCAGGCTGAGGGGTCGGTCGTTGAGGATAAAGCTGTATGGATTGTCGTTGACGATGACGATGCCGTGACGCCGGCCGAACTCCACCAGCCGGGTGAACAGCTCGGTCGAGGCGTTGGTTCCGGTGGGCATGTTGGGGTAGTTGACCCACATGAGTTTGATGCGGTCGAGCGGCATCGATTCGAGTTGGTCGAAGTCGGGTTGCCACCCGTTTGCCTCGTCGAGGTCGTAGGTGAAAATCTCGGCTTCGGCCAGTCGGCTTACCGAACTGTAAGTGGGGTAGCCGGGATTGGGCACCAGTACTCCGTCGCCGGGATTGAGGAAGGCAAGGCTGATGTGCAGGATTCCCTCTTTCGACCCGATGAGGGGTTGTATCTCCCGTTGCGGGTCGAGCTCTACGCCATACCAGCGGGCATACCAGTCGGCAAACGCCCGGCGCAATTCGGGAATACCCACATAGGGTTGGTAGCTGTGCGTGTCGGAGCGTCGGCTTTCGGCACACAAAGTCTCGATAGTCTCGGCATGAGGGGGCCGGTCGGGGCCGCCAATACCCAGGCTGATGATGTCGAGTCCGCGGGCATTCAGCGCGGCAATTTCTTTCAACTTGCGTGAGAAGTAGTATTCGCTCACGCTGTTCACCCGGTTGGCGGGACGTATGGTATCAAAGGGGTTGGTTGAATTCTGCATATTCTCCGAGTATTTTGAAGTTCTTGGTCAGAGGTCGTATGGCTTCGAGCGACTGTTTGTAACGGGTGAAGTTGTCGAAGGTGAGGTCGATGTAGAAGCGATATTCCCATTCCCGTCCGATGATGGGCATCGATTGAATCTTCGACAGGTTGATGTCGTAGAAGGAGAGTATCGTGAGCACCTTTGACAGGCTGCCCTGCGTGTGGGGCAGGCTGAATACCAGCGACGACTTGTTGATGCGTTTGCCGGCGGTGAGCAGGTCGCTGTAAAGCGGGTCGGCCACGATAAGAAACCGGGTGAAGTTGCGCTTGTTGGTCTCGATGCCCTCGGCCAGAATGTCCAGTCCGTAAATCTCGGCCGCCAGTCGGCCGCAGATGGCGGCATGCCCTTCGAGTCGTTGTTGGGCTATCTCCTGTGCGCTACCCGCCGTGTCGTCCTTCTCTACGAGTTTCATGCGGGGGTGAGCTTTGAGAAATTCGCCGCACTGCATCAGGGCCATGGGGTGGGAGTTTACCTCGCGAATGTCGTCGAGCTCCTCGCCCGGCAGGGCGGCAAGCACGTGCGAGATGCGCAGTTTGTATTCCCCTACGACGTTCAGATTGCTTTTGCGCAGCAGTTCGTGGTTTTGCAGCAGGCTGCCGGCGATGGTGTTCTCGATGGCCATGATGCCCAGCAGGGAACGGTCGGAGGCCATGCGGTCGAACATCTCGGGAAAGGTGGTGCAGGCGACGGTCTCAATCTCCTCCTCGCCGAAGTAGGCTCGGGCGGCGGCTTCGTGATAACAACCGGCTATGCCTTGTATGGTAACTCGTTTCTTCATAGGTCGAAAATAAAAAATCCCGTTCGTGCAATGAACGGGATTTTACTGAATATGTGTTATTGTCTTGTTTTACATCATGTTTATTTGCATAAAACCCCGTTCTTATTTTGGTCCAAAATAAAAATAAAAGTAAAAGTAATATGCAAAATCAAAATTCTTCATTGTTTCTCTGTGGTGAGTTTTATGTTGCAAATGTAATGAAATCATTTTTTAATCCAAACAAATCGTTATAAATTTTTGAATAAAACGACAATTTTTTTATTTTTATTGCAGGTGATGTGTACATTGTGCTTGTGAATGGTGTAGAGCCGGGTGGAAAAATTGACGAACGGGAGAGGACGAACCCCGCATTTTTTCACTACCTTTGTAATCATAATAATGGAATAAGTTATGGAAGCTTCGGAACAAAAACTTTTCTCTGCCCTGTGCGAGACCCTGTGTGTAGCCGTAGAAAAGGCTCGTGCAGAGTCCATGTCGTTGACCGACCTGTATGTACAGGTGAAGTATGACGACCAGCAGTTTGTCGTCTACGACGATGCCGACGGGGTGTTGGCTCAGGCAACCGTCGAGGCACTCGACGAGTGGCGCACGGCTCACGAAGGCGAGTCGTCGGAGAGTGCGCTGATTGCCTTGTTGAGAAAGGTGTTGGAGCATGACGACGTGAACCGGGCTCTTCACTCGCTGGATTTCATATCGCCCTTCTCGGTCGTATTGGTGAATGCCGACATGGAACCGGTGGCCGACCTCGTTACCCTCGACGACGAGAATGTCTATCTGCACGACGATTTCTGGGAGAAGATGGACAAGGAGCTCGACGATTTCTTTGAGCAACTCATGGCCGATACCAAGTGACGCCAGTCGCAGGAAGCGAATCAGCTCTCTCTTTGGACGGCCTGGAATGTGTTGCCGACCGGCCGCTCACAAGAAAAATTTTAATAATAATTTGATTATCGAAAGATAAGCACTAATTTTGCGCTCTCAAAATTTGCACGCTTTTTGCAGGGAATAGAGAGTAAATAAGTAAAAACATAAATAATTTAATAAAATATATAAGAATGAACGTTTCACATCAAAACACCGACAACCTGAACGCCGTGATTTCGATTGAAATAACGAAAGCCGATTATCAGGACAAAGTTGATAAATCTCTTCGCGCTTACGGGCAGAAAGCCAATATCCCCGGTTTCAGAAAGGGGAAAGTACCGTTCAGCATCCTCACGAAGATGTTTGGAAAATCGGTTCGGGTAGAAGAGATAAACCGTTTGGTTTCAGAAGCTCTGTACAATTATATCCGCGACAACAAACTCAATATCCTGGGCGAGCCGATGACGGCCGAAGATATGACGGTCGACCTCGATGCACAGGACGATTTCACCTTCCGTTTTGATGTAGCTTTGGCTCCCGAACTGGACGTGAAAGTCGACAAAAAGATAAAAGTTCCCTACTACACGATTACCGTTGACGACGACATGGTAAAACGTCAGAACGAAGCTTTCCTGTCGCGCTTTGGCAAACAGGTTTCGGTCGACGAGTCGACCGACGAGCGTGACCTCATCAAGGGGTCGATGGTCGAGCTCGCAAGCGACGGCACGCCCCTCGAAGGCGGCATCACGGTAGAGAGCACGATTGTTTCGCCCAACTACTTCAAGAGTGACGACGAGAAGGCCAAATTCGCCGGCGTGAAGAAGGGCGACAAGGTGGTGTTCAATCCCTCGAAGAGCTGCAACGCATCGGTAGCCGAACTTGCTTCGATGCTCAATACCGACAAGGAGAAAGCTGCCAATGTGACATCTGACTTTGAGATGACAGTGACAGATATTACTCATCTGCAACCGGCCGAGTTGAACCAGGAGTTGTTCGACAACGTATTTGGCAAAGATGCCGTAAAAAACGAAGAGGAGTATTTCGCCAAATTGCGTGAGATGATTGCCCGTCAGCTGGTTCCCGAGAGCGACTACAAGTTCTCGATTGACTCCCGCGCAGCCATCGAAAAAGCCGTAGGCGATTTCGAGTTGCCCGACGCATTCCTCAAACGCTGGTTGCTGGCTACCGACAAGGAGCGTAAGGCCGAGACCATCGACGACGATTACTCTCGCATGGTGCCCGACTTGAAATGGCAGTTGATTAAGGAGCAAATTGTAAAACAGTTCGATATCCACGTCGACGACAACGACTTGAAGGCTTTGGCCAAACGGGTCGCTGCCAGCCAGTTCGCCCAATACGGTATGACCGGTGTGCCCGACGATGTACTCGAACGTTACGGCAACGAGATGCTGTCGAGCAAGGAGACCCGTTCGCGCCTCATCAACCAGGCTACCGAGCAAAAGATTCAAACCGCTATCAAGGAGTCGGTAACCCTCAATCACAAAGAGGTATCGATGGAAAAATTCCAGAAACTGTTTGAAACAGCCGAATAAAAAAGAGCAGGATATAAACCCTCTCAGAAGCCCCGGAACCTCTCGTTTTCGGGGCTTTTTGTCACGGTGTGCTCCGGCCCGGCCCAGCCGGTGGGCGAGGGGCTGTTCGCGATATATTATTTTTTGTGAAAGATAAGGATAAAAAAGTAGACCGCCTCCCGATTTTATTTGGGGCATAACTGTTTTTATTTATATCTTTGACTGAAAATAGGGATTGAAAACAATTAAAAAAGAAGTATATGATGACAAACGATTTTAGAAATTATGCGGTAAAGCATTTAGGAATGAATGGCCTTGCGCTGGATCAGTATGCACAGATTACCAGCAGCTACCTCTCTCCCACGATTATGGAAGAGCGTCAACTGAATGTGACACAGATGGACGTATTTTCACGTCTGATGATGGACCGTATAATCTTTTTAGGAACGCCTATCGACGATTATACGGCCAATGTCATAGAGGCTCAGTTGCTCTATCTCGACTCGGCCGACCCCGGTAAAGACATCTCTATCTATTTCAACACCCCGGGCGGGTCGGTCTACGCCGGTCTGGGCATCTACGACACCATGCAGTTCATCAGCTGCGACGTGTCGACCATCTGTACCGGTATGGCCGCCTCGATGGGTGCCGTGCTGCTGGTAGCCGGTACCAAGGGCAAACGCTTCGCACTGAAACATTCGCGGGTAATGATTCACCAGCCGATGGGCGGCGCTCAGGGCCAGGCTTCCGATATCGAGATTACGGCTCGGGAGATACAGAAATTGAAGAAAGAACTCTATACGATTATCGCCGACCACTCGGGAAATCCCTACGAGCGGGTAGAGAAAGACTCCGACCGCGACTACTGGATGACCGCCGCCGAAGCCAAGGAGTATGGCATGATTGACGAAGTGTTGGTGAAATCACAGAAAACCATTTAAATCATGGCGAAAAGCGAAAAATGTAGTTTCTGCGGACGAGGGGCGAACGAGGTGAGGCTCTTGATGCCGGGCCGCGACGGCTGTATCTGCGACGAGTGTGCCGAACAGGCCTACCTCCTCTCCGAAGAGTATCTGCACAAGAAGAGAAAAAAGAATTCCAAGTGGGCCATCTCCCGGGAGGAGTTGCCCAAGCCCGACCAGATAAAGGCCTTCCTCGACGAGTATGTCATCGGGCAGGACGATGCCAAGCGCTACCTGGCCGTATCGGTCTACAACCACTACAAACGCATCATGCAGGCCGCCGATGACAGTGACGACGTGGAGATCGAAAAGTCGAACATTATCATGGTAGGTCCTACGGGTACCGGCAAAACCTTGCTGGCCAAGACAATAGCCCGTTTGCTCAAAGTGCCCTTCACCATTGTCGACGCCACCGTGCTCACCGAGGCCGGCTATGTGGGCGAGGATATCGAGAGCATTCTCACCCGCCTGCTCCAAGTGGCCGACTATGACGTCGAGGCTGCTGAGCGCGGCATCGTGTTTATCGACGAAATCGACAAGATAGCCCGCAAGAGCGACAACCCCTCGATTACCCGCGACGTGAGCGGAGAGGGGGTGCAGCAGGGATTGTTGAAACTGCTCGAAGGCTCGATTGTGAACGTACCGCCCCAAGGTGGTCGCAAGCACCCCGAACAGAAGATGATTGCGGTGAACACCAAGAACATACTCTACATCTGCGGCGGAGCCTTCGACGGCATCGAGCGCAAGATAGCCATGCGGCTCAACACCCATGTGGTAGGGTATAACGGTGGTGGCAGCAACAGCAGGGTCGACCGCGACAATCTGTTGCAATACATCGCTCCGCAAGACTTGAAGGCCTATGGGCTTATCCCCGAAATCATCGGCCGTCTGCCCATACTCACCTACTTGCAACCCCTCGACCGGGAGGCGTTGCGCCGTATTCTGGTCGAACCCAAGAACTCGATTATCAAACAGTATGTCAAACTGTTCGAGATGGACGGTGTGAAGCTCACCTTCGACGACGACATGCTCGACTATGTGGTCGACAAGGCTATCGAGTTCAAACTGGGAGCTCGTGGGTTGCGTTCGATTGTCGAGACGGTGATGATGGACGCCATGTACGAAACCCCTTCGTCGAACAAGAAAAAACTGCATATCACACGCAGCTATGCAGAAAAGAAATTGGAGAAAGCAAAACTATTGGCCGTATAAAAAACAGCAGGAAAAAATTTGGTAATTACGCAGAGTTGTTTATAAATTTGTTAGACCGATAAGAGTTTCGGCCAAACAATAACGAGAAAGAGATACCGTATGGCAAAAGAAGTAAATTTGACTGAGGAACTGAAAAAGAATTTCGGATTCGATACCTTCAAAGGAAATCAGGAAGCGATTATCAAGAATTTACTCGCCGGGAAAGACACCTTTGTATTGATGCCTACCGGAGGAGGTAAGTCGCTTTGTTATCAACTACCGTCTCTGATTCTTGACGGGACGGCCGTCGTGATTTCTCCCTTGATTGCATTGATGAAGAATCAGGTCGATGCCATGCGGAATTTCAGTGCCGAAGACGGTGTGGCTCACTTTATAAACTCATCGCTCAACAAGGCTGCCATCGATCAGGTGAAGAGCGATATCCTGTCGGGAAAAACCAAATTGCTGTATGTAGCGCCCGAGTCGTTGACCAAGGAAGAGAATATCGACTTCCTGCGTCAGGTAAACATCTCGTTCTATGCCGTGGACGAGGCGCACTGTATCTCGGAGTGGGGACACGATTTCCGCCCCGAGTATCGTCGCATACGCCCCATCATCAACGAGATAGGGGTAAGACCGGTCATCGCCCTCACGGCGACCGCCACCCCCAAGGTGCAGCACGATATCCAGAAAAACCTGGGCATGCTCGACGCCACGGTCTTCAAGTCGTCGTTCAACCGTCCCAACCTCTACTACGAGGTGCGCCCCAAAACGGCGAATATCGACAAGGACATCATCAAATACATCAAGTCGCAGGAGGGCAAGTCGGGTATCATCTATTGCCTCAGCCGCAAGAAGGTGGAAGAGCTGGCCGAACTGTTGCAGGTCAACGGCATACGGGCATTGCCCTACCATGCCGGCATGGACTCGGCCACCCGCACACAGAACCAGGACGCATTCCTGCTCGAGAAAATCGATGTCATTGTAGCCACGATAGCCTTTGGCATGGGAATCGACAAACCCGATGTGCGCTACGTCATACACTACGACATACCCAAGAGTCTCGAAGGCTATTACCAGGAGACGGGACGTGCCGGACGGGACGGCGGAGAAGGTCAATGTATAACTTTTTATATCAATAAAGATTTGCAGAAACTCGAAAAGTTCATGCAAGGGAAACCCATTGCCGAGCAGGAAATCGGGAAGCAGTTGCTGCTCGAGACGGCGGCCTATGCCGAGTCGTCGCTCTGCCGGCGCAAGATTCTGCTGCACTACTTTGGCGAGGAGTATGAAGAAGATAATTGTGGAAATTGCGATAATTGCCTAAATCCTAAGAAACAAGTGGAAGCAAAAGATCAACTTTGTGCGGTTCTTGAAACTATCATTGCACTGAAAGAGAAATTTAAAGCCGAATATGTGATCGATGTCCTGATGGGCAAGGAGACCAGTCAGGTCCTTTCCTATCAGCACGAAGATCTCGAAGTCTTCGGTAGCGGACAGGGCGAAGACGAGCGCACGTGGAACGCCGTGATTCGCCAGGCATTGATTGCCGGCTATATCGATAAGGATATTGAAAACTACGGATTGTTGAAGGTGACCAAAGCCGGGCACGCATTCCTGAAAAATCCGGTATCGTTCAAGATTGTGAAGGACGTAGATTTTGAGGAGATGGAAGAAGAGGTGCCCATGAAGGGTGGAGCCGCCTGTGCCGTCGACCCCGAACTGTATGCCATACTCAAAGACCTCCGCAAGAAGATAGCCAAGCGGCTCGAACTGCCGCCCTACGTCATCTTCCAGGACCCGTCGCTCGAAGCCATGGCCACCACCTATCCCATTACCCTCGAAGAGTTGCAGAATATCCCGGGAGTGGGAGCCGGCAAAGCCAAACGCTACGGCGAGGAGTTTATCAAGGTCATCAAGGCACATGTCGAGGAGAATGAAATCGAGCGTCCCGAAGATTTGCGGGTGCGCACGGTAGCCAACAAGTCGAAGTTGAAAGTCTCGATAATCCAGGCCATCGACCGCAAGATAGCCCTTGACGAACTGGCCGAATCGAAAGGGCTGGAATTCGGCGAACTGCTCGACGAAATTGAAGCCATCGTCTACTCGGGTACGAAGATAAACATCGACTATTTCCTGCGCGAGATTATGGACGACGAGCACATCGACGACATCTTCAACTACTTCAAGGAGAGCGAGAGCGACAGCCTCGAAGATGCCATCGAAGAGTTCGGCATGGAATACAGCGAGGAGGAGATACGGTTGATTCGCATCAAGTTCCTCTCCGAGATGGGCAACTAAATAAGCATACAGATACCCGATAGGGTGGGGCTATCCGCAAGCGGGTGGCCCCACTTTTTTATTCTCCGCATACCATGTCGGGTTCCCCCTCGGGGAGGGGCGGGGACCTCTTGGCCGATGCCCGGAATATCCCTCTGACGAGAGCGATAAATAATTTAAAAAACTCCGAAACGGAATAGGATAGCTTGCAAAAAAATCTTATCTTTGCATGCAATAAAATTCTAATGAAGTTCATTATGTCATTTGTTGCAGAAAAAGTGGTGATGGACGGATTAACGTTCGACGATGTCTTGTTAATCCCCGCTTACTCCGAAGTCCTTCCGCGTGAAGTCGAGCTATCGACGCAGTTTTCACGAAATATCCGATTAAATATTCCCTTGGTTTCGGCGGCTATGGATACTGTTACCGAAGCCCAGTTGGCAATCGCCATAGCCCGCGAAGGCGGCATTGGTGTCATTCACAAAAACATGAGCATCGAGGCACAGGCCCGGCAGGTACATGCCGTGAAACGTGCCGAGAACGGTATGATTTACGACCCGGTTACCATCAAGTGCGGTTCGACGGTGCGTGAAGCCCTGGCCATGATGAGCGAATACCACATCGGTGGTATCCCCGTAGTCAATGGAGACAAAATACTGGTAGGTATCGTAACCAACCGCGACTTGCGGTTTGAGCGCGACCTCGACCGTCTTATCGACGAGGTGATGACCAAGGATAATCTGGTGACAACCTCGCAGTCGACCGATTTGCAACAGGCTGCCGATATTCTGCAAAAGCACAAAATCGAGAAGTTGCCGGTAGTCGACAAGGAGGGCCATCTGGTAGGTCTCGTCACCTACAAGGACATTACCAAGGCCAAGGACAAACCGTTTGCCTGCAAGGACAAACTGGGCCGTCTGCGGGTGGCTGCCGGTGTCGGGGTGACCGTCGACTCGATGACCCGTGTCGATGCCCTGGTCGAAGCCGGCGCCGATGCTATCGTTATCGATACGGCTCATGGACACTCCAAGGGGGTAATCGGTGTATTGAAAGATATTAAAGCCAAATATCCCGATATAGACGTGGTGGTAGGCAACATTGCCACCGGCGAAGCCGCCCGCTATCTGGTCGATGCCGGAGCCGACGGCGTGAAGGTCGGTATCGGTCCGGGTTCCATCTGTACGACCCGTGTCATTGCCGGTGTGGGTGTGCCCCAGTTGTCGGCCGTGTACGACGTGGCCAAGGCCTTGAAAGGCACAGGCGTACCCTTGACTGCCGACGGTGGTATACGCTACTCGGGCGATATTGTCAAGGCCCTTGCCGCCGGAGCCTATTCGGTGATGCTGGGTGGCATGCTGGCCGGTGTCGAGGAATCGCCGGGCGAAACCATTATTTTCAACGGCCGTAAATACAAGTCGTACCGCGGTATGGGTTCGCTCGAAGCCATGGAGAAAGGCTCGAAGGACCGTTATTTCCAGGCCAACGAAACCGATACGAAGAAACTGGTGCCCGAAGGTATCGCTGCCCGTGTGCCCTTCAAAGGTTCGCTCTACGAGGTGGTTTACCAGATGGTCGGTGGCCTGCGTGCCGGTATGGGCTACTGTGGAGCCAAAGACATCGAGGCCCTGCACAATGCCAAGTTCACCCGCATTACCAATGCCGGCGTTGCCGAGAGTCACCCCCACGATGTGACAATCACCAGCGAAGCCCCCAATTACAGTCGGGGATAACGGCGGAGAGTAAAGAATAGATTTTTTTGAGAAATGATACACTATTTTATCGGTTGCCATATAATTTTTCGATTGTCGGGACGTTAAAATAGTGTATTATTTTTTTGATAACTTGGGGCTGTTGTATATAGTCTCCATATAAACTAACGCATATAACACAATGAAAAACAAATGGCTTGTAGCGGCTTTACTGGCCGGTAATTCTTGGGCGTGGGTCTTGGCTGCCGATGTCGACCCGGTTATTATGAGAGTGAACAACAAGGATATTCACAAATCGGAGTTCGAGTACATCTACAACAAGAACAGCCAGCAGCAAATCGACCAAAAGTCACTTGACGAATACGTTACGCTATTTAAAAACTATAAACTCAAAGTAGCTGAGGCCGAGGCGTTGGGTATCGATACGACCGAGGCATTTAAAAACGAACTGGCCGGATACCGCGAGGAGTTGGCCAAGCCTTACTTGATTGACGCATCGGTCGACGACCGGTTGGCTCGCGAGGCTTATGACCGTATGAAAGAAGATGTGGAGGTAAGTCACATACTCATCGGTCTCCATGCCCGTGCTCCGCAGGAGAGAGCCGCAGCCAAGGCGAAAGCCGACTCCATCTTGAACTGCATCAAGGCGGGTGAAGATTTTGGCGCACTGGCCGAGAAATATAGCGAAGACGGTTCGCGGCAGAACAAAGGCTATTTGGGATTCATCAGAGGCGGTCGCACGGTCTATCCGTTTGAAAAAGCCGCATTCGCCCTGCAACCCGGCCAGGTATCCGACGTGGTAGAGTCGCAGTTCGGCTATCACATTATCAAGGTGCACAGCCGTCGTCCCGACCCGGGAGAGTTCCGTTTTGCCCACATCATGATATTGGTACCCCGCGATGCTTCGGCCGAGGAGAAGGCTCAGAAAGAGGCCGATGCCCGCGCTATTTACGAGGAGTTGAAAGCCGGTGCCGATTTTGCTACGCTGGCCAAAGAGCGCTCGGACGACAAAGGGTCGGCCGCACAGGGTGGTGTATTGCCCTGGGTGAGCTGCGGACAGTTTGTCAAGGAGTTCGAAGATGCCGCATTTGCGCTGAAAAACAAGGGCGACATGACCGAGCCCGTGTTGTCGCCCTATGGCTGGCACATCATCAAGTTGCTCGACAAACGCGACATCAAGCCTTTTGAACAGATGCGCTCCGAGATAGTCCGCATGATGGCTCGCGACGAACGTGGCGGAATGGCTCGCGCTGCGATGGTGACGAAACTGAAAGGCGAATATGGCTTCTCGCTGGACGAGGCCCAACAGGAGAAACTGGTGAAACTGGCTGAGACGATGGGTAAGGTCGACTCGGCCTACATCGCAGCCATTCACAACGATCAAAGCACATTGTTCTCGTTCCGGGATCATACCTGTACCGTAGCTGACTTTGCCGCTTTCCTGCCCAAGGCCCGTACAATATCGGTCAATGTTCCCGACTACGTGACCTCGATGGTAGGTTTTATGGCTGACAAGGAGATATTGGACTATGAAAAGAGCCGTCTGGAAGAGAAATATCCCGATTTCCGCAACCTGATGAACGAGTACCGCGACGGTATGCTGCTGTTTGAAGTCAGCAACCGCGAGGTGTGGGAAAAGGCTTCGAAAGATACAGAAGGCTTGCAGAAGTATTTCAAGAAAAACCGCAAGAAATACAAATGGGACAAGCCCCATTACAAGGGATTCGTACTCCAATGCGACGACGACACGACCGCTACGGCCGTCAAGAAACGCATGAAGAAACTCGATGCCGACTCGGTTATCGTGGTACTCACGCGCGAGTTCAACACCGACTCGCTTACCCGGGTGAAGATTGAGCGCGGCCTCTTTGTCGAGGGCGAGAATCCCTGGGTCGACCAGTTGGTATTCAAGGGAGCCCCCGCCAAGGCCGACGAGAAGTTGCCGGTAGTTTTCGTATCGGGTAAGTTGTTGAAGAAGTTGCCCGAGTCGTATACCGATGTACGTGGACAGGTGACGGCCGATTATCAGACTTACCTCGAAAAGGTTTGGGTCGAGAGTCTGAACAAAAAGTACCCGGTAGAAATAAATGAAGATGTTCTAAAAACCGTTAACAAGCAGTAGTAACTGGTTATTTAGTCGTATTTTAGCGGATATTTAACGCGATACAGATAAGAATGTACACAAGACCGGTAATCGTATGGATTGTCCTGTTTTCGGCATGCCTTTTCACGGCGTGCCGAAATGGGTTACAGGGAGTTGGAGATGCATTGGTACAGGTGGACGACGAGGTGCTGTCGCGCCAGGAGTTGCTCGATGCCATGCCCGAGGGGCTTTCTCCGGCCGACAGTGCCGATTTTGCCGACAAGTACATACGCAGTTGGATTGACGACGCTCTGCTGTACCGGGTGGCTCAGAAAAACATACCCGACATGGAGCGCATCGATGCACTGGTCGAGAAATACAAGCGCGACCTGATTATATTCGAGTACCGCAAACGGTTGCTTAGCGAGCGGGTCGACAAGGAGTTCGATGAGCAGGAGCTGGCCGATTATTACGAAAAAAATTCCGACAAGTTCCGGTTACGCGAAGCCATTCTCAAAGGACTTTATCTGAAAGTGCCCGAGACGGCTCCCAACATCGGACAGTTGAAGAAGTGGTACTGCTCGAATAAACCCGACGGGGTGGAGAAAATCGAGAAATACGCCTTGAAAAATGTTGTTATCTACGACTATTTCTACGACCGTTGGATACCGTTTGAAGAGGTCGTGAGCAACATTCCCTACGAGTTTGGAGAGCCCGAAGTCTTTTTGAAGACTCACCCCAAACTCGAATTCAACAAGAACGGCTACTGGTATTTGTTGAACATTACCGAATATCGCGTGGCTGGCGAGGTGATGCCCTATGATTTTGCCAAACCTCAGATACAGGAGATTCTTGCCAACAGCAGCCGACTCGCCTTCAACCGCGAACTGGAAGAGAACCTCTATAACGATGCCGAGAAATCGGGCGAGATAAAGTGGCTTGACAAGCGGGCTGAGCCTGAAAATGAAGATAGTATAAAATAATATTTTTGAAGTATGCGTAAACTTACTGATTGGCTTTTGGTTTTTTTTGTGGCAGCAGCCGTGGCTCTGCCGGTTTTTGCCGATAGTGACGACAATGTCATCGACGAGGTCGTGTGGATAGTGGGCGATGAAGCTATCTACAAGTCGGAGGTCGAGGAGCAGTACCGCCAGATGCAATATGACGGACAGCGTATCGATGGCGACCCCTATTGTGTGATTCCCGAGCAGCTGGCCGTACAGAAACTGTTTCTGCACCAGGCCAAACTCGATACGATTACGGTGCCCGATGCCACTGTCTTCCAGCAGGTGGAGGCCCGTATCAACTACCTCATTGCCAATATCGGCTCGAAAGAGAAACTGGAAGAGTATTTCAAAAAGCCGGTTACCGAGATTCGGGAGGAGTTGGCCAGTCTAATTCGCGACCAGGGAACCGTACAGGAGGTACAACGCACGCTGGTAAAAGACATAAAAATCACTCCCGCCGAGGTGCGTAAATATTACAACCAGTTGTCGGTCGACAGTATTCCCTACATACCCATGCAGGTCGAGGTTCAGATAATTACCCTCAACCCCAAGGTGCCGCAACAGGAGATTGACAACGTGAAGGCCCGGTTGCGCGATTTCAGCGAGCAGGTCAACAAGGGTGAGCGCGATTTTTCGACGCTGGCCGTACTCTACTCCGAAGACCGTACCTCGGCCATGATGGGTGGAGAGCTGGGCTTCGTGAGCAAGAGCAACCTGGTTCCCGAGTTTGCCAATGTCGCATTCAATCTGAACGACCCCAAGAAGGTGTCGAAGATTGTCGAGACCGAGTATGGATACCATATCATACAGCTTATCGAGAAGCGAGGCGACCGCATCAACGTGCGTCACATTCTGCTGCGGCCTCACGTCTCCGAGAAGGATATATCCGATGCGCTGGTGCGCCTTGACTCTCTGCGGACCGACTTGGAAGAGAATAAATTTACCTTTGACGAAGTGACCCAATACGTGTCGCAAGACAAGGATACCCGCAATAACAAGGGGTTGATGGTGAACCCGCAGACGGGTAACCCCAAGTTTGAGATGGGGCAGCTCCCTCAGGACGTGGCCAAAGTGGTGGCCGACATGCAGGTGGGCGAAATTTCGAAACCCTTTGTGATGACCGACGAGCGTAAGAACAAGGAGGTGGTGGCTATTGTAAAGTTGAAGAGCCGTACCGAAGGGCACAAGGCCAATATGTCGGACGATTACCAGACCCTCAAAGCCATCGTGGAGGATAAGAAGCGAGCCGAGATACTGGACGAGTGGCTGGCCAAGAAGCAGAACGAAACCTATATCCGCATCAAGGAGGGGTGGCGAAACTGTGAGTTCAAGTACGACGGTTGGATTAAGCAATAAGAGAGGCCTATGAGGCATCGTAGAGATATAAAAAACAGCAATAAAGGTAAGAGGCATGGAACACTCGCCGGTGTTCTGTGCCTGCTTGCTGTTGGTATGTGGGCGGCAACGGTTACCCCTCAAAAGGATTTGCCCAGGCGTGACGACCCCAACAAGGTCTACCTGCTGAACAGCGACGAGCTAACCTTCGACAAGGAGCAAAGTGCCGACTATCGGGTGTTGCGGGGAAATGTGGTGTTCCGCAAGGACAGCATGTACATGTATTGCGACAGCGCCTATTTTTATGAAAAGGACAATTCGCTCGACGCCTTCGGCAACGTGCACATGGAGCAGGGCGATACCCTCTTTATCTATGGCGATGTGCTCTACTACAACGGCAACGAGCAGATAGCCCGGTTGCGCGAGAACGTGCGCATGGAGAACCGCGACGTCACCCTCTTTACCGACAGTCTCAACTACGAGATGATTCCCAACATCGGCTACTATTTCGACGGCGGCAAACTCATCGACTCGCAAAACGAGCTCTCGTCGGTCTACGGGCAATACTCGCCCGACACGAAACAGGCCCTGTTCAATTTCGACGTGCAGCTGGTCAATGAGAAATATACCCTCTACTCCGACACGCTCGAATACAATACCCAGACCAAGATTGCCGATATCGTGGGCCCCTCGACTATCGTGTCGGACAGCAACGTCATCTACTCCACGGCCGGCTGGTACAATACCCAGACCGACAAGTCGATGCTTTTGAAGCGTTCGTTGGTCACCTCGAAGGGGCAGAGCCTCACGGGCGACACGATATACTACGACCGGGCCTCGGGTTTCGGCGAGGTGTTTGGCAACATGGTGCTCAACGACTCGGTGCGTTCCATCATCATGGAAGGGCAGTATGGCTTTTACAACGAGCGCACGGAATACTCGTTTGCTACCGATTCGGCCCGTCTGCTCGAATTTTCACGAGGCGATACCCTCTATCTGCACGCCGATACGTTGAAGTCGCATTTGATTCTGCCCGATTCTACCCGGCTGCTGCAAGCCTACCACGGTGTGCGCTTTTTCCGGGTCGATGCCCAGGGCGTGTGCGATTCGATGGAGTTTACCTCAGCCGATTCGCTGCTCCACATGTACAAGCTCCCCATCATCTGGAATGAGAACTACCAGATAACCGGCGACACGATACGCATACACATGAACGACAGTTCGGTCGACTGGGCTTATATTCCGGCGGCCGCTTTTGCCACCCAGCACAAGGATTCGGTATTCTTCGACCAGGTATCGGGGAAGACGTTGAAGGCGTGGTTCGACCAGGGACAGTTGCGCCAGGTCGATGTGAGCGGCAATGCCCAAACCATATTCTATCCGCAGGAGCGTGACTCCACGCTCACCGGGCTCAACAAGGCCGAGAGCGGATTCCTTACCATGTACCTGAAAGACCAGAAGATGGAGAAGATTATCATCTGGCCTCAGCCGCAGGGCAGCCTCACCCCCATGGAGCAGGTGAAGCCCGACCAGCTCTATCTGCCGGCCTACAAATGGTACAGCGAGTTGAGGCCGACCAGCCCCGACGACATCTTCCGCAAGCCCGAGGTGAAGGTCGAGGTGGTCGAGGAGGATAAGAAGAAACATCGGTTCGGCCGGTAGTAAAAGAGAAAGAGGAGGTATTATGAGCGATATCATTCATTTGTTGCCCGACTCGGTGGCCAATCAGATTGCGGCAGGCGAGGTGATACAGCGTCCGGCTTCGGTCATCAAGGAGCTGGTCGAGAATGCCGTCGATGCCGGTGCTACTACGATTCAGATTGTGCTGAAAGATGCCGGGCGCACCCTTATCCAGGTTATCGACAACGGCAAGGGCATGTCGCCGACCGATGCCCGGCTGGCGTTCGAGCGCCATTCGACCTCCAAGATACGTTCGGCCGACGACCTCTTTACCCTGCGCACCATGGGGTTCCGAGGCGAGGCTCTGGCCTCTATCGCGGCGATTGCTCAGGTCGAGCTGCGCACCCGTCGCAGCGAAGACGAGGTGGGTACCTGCGTGCGCATGTCGGCCTCGCAGTGCGAGGGGCAAGAGTCCGTATCGACGCCCGTAGGCAGCAACTTTGCTGTGAAGAATATCTTTTTCAACGTGCCGGCTCGTCGCAAATTCCTCAAATCGAATCAAGTGGAGCTGAGCAATATCCTGGGTGAGTTTGAACGTATGGCGCTCATCAACACACAGGTGGCCTTCACGCTTACCCACAACGATACTGAACTGTTCAATCTGCCGGCCTCCAATTTGCGTCAGCGCATCGTAGCCCTCTTCGGGAAGAGCCTCAACCAGCAATTGCTGGCGCTCGATACCGAGACCTCTTTGGTCAAGATTTCGGGCTATGTGGGGCGGCCCGAGTCGGCCCGCAAGCGGGGAGCCCTGCAATACTTCTTTGTCAACGGCCGCTATATGCGTCACCCCTATTTCCACAAGGCGGTGACTATCTGCTATGAGCATTTGGTTCCGGTGGGCGAGATGCCCAACTACTTTATCAACCTCACGGTCGAGCCCGAGACCATCGACGTGAATATCCACCCCACCAAGTCCGAAATCAAGTTCGAGAACGAGCAGCCTATCTGGCAGATTCTCTCGGCCTCGGTCAAGGAGGCTCTGGGCAAATACAGTGCGGCACCCACCATCGACTTCGACATGGACGACGCCCCCGAGATACCCATCTCGAAACCGGGATCGCACGTGGCACCCCCGACGGTGCAGGTCGACAAGTCGTACAATCCGTTCCGCCCGGGTGGCGGTGGGGGAGGTGCGGCTGCCAAGCGTCCCCAGTATGACTGGCAGCAGCTGTACAGCAGCTTCAACAATTCGCCGCGCGAGGAGGAACCCCTGCGTCCCGATGCGGGTGAAGAGGTACCTTCGAAAGCCGATTTCTCGGGCGATTATGTCTCGAAGCTCTCCGACGATACCCCGGTCGAGAACAATACCATCTTTCCCGAGTTCGAGTCGAAGTTGAACCAAAGCGGACGCCCCGTGTTACAGTTAAAGGGGCGGTATATCACCGTGCCGACTCCCGACGGACTGATGGTGGTCGACCAGCACCGGGCACATGGCGTGGTTCTGTTCGAGCGCTTTATGGTCGGTATCTCGTCGCGCGAGATGGCTTCGCAGCGCATTCTCTTCCCCGAGATGATGCAGCTCACCGTGTCGCAGGCTGCCGTGCTGCGTTCGATTTGGAACGAGCTGATCGCCTTGGGATTCGACCTGGCCGACATGGGGCAGAACAGCTATTCGGTCAATGCCGTACCGGCAGGAGTCGAGGGGGTCGATGCCTGCGACCTGATTGGGCAGATGATTGCCACCGCTTCGGAGAAGGAGCACGATGCGAAAGCCTCGTTGCAGCGGCGTATCGCCTGGACTTTGGCCGAAGCCGCCGCCGTGCCGGTGGGGCAGACCCTCTCGAAGGAGGAGATGTCGACCCTCGTCGACGATTTGCTGGCCCTCAAAACCCCGGCCTATACGCCTGCGGGGAAGAGTGTCTTTGTTGTCATCTCTTATGACGAGTTGCAGAAACGTTTCAATTAAACATCGAGTATATGTTGGTACTGTTGTCTCCGGCCAAGACCATGACCGGGAAGAGCAAGGTGCGGGTGCCCGAGGTGACTTGCCCGCCGTTTGTCGACGAGGCTGCCCGGATAGCCCGTGAGATGGTCGACTATTCGGTCGACGAACTGGCCGAGATGTTGGGGGTGAATCGGTCGCTGGCCTTGCAGACGCGGGAGCGCTATCACGATTTCCTGTCGCCCGATACGGCGGTCGTTCCCGCCTTGCTGGGTTATACCGGCATTGTCTTTCGTTATTTGGCTCCGGCCGATTTCTCGGAGGCCGATTTCGCCTATGCCCAGAATCATCTGCGCATCGCCTCGGCCTGCTATGGACTGACGCGTCCGCTCGACGGTATCAAGCCCTATCGCATGGAGTATACCGTGGAGTTACCCTCGATAGGCGAGCCGTTGGCCGACTATTGGCGCCCGCGACTCACCGACCGGCTCGTGGCCGATGTGCAGGCTGCCGGCGGCATTCTGGTCAACCTGGCCAGCCGCGAGATACAGCAGTCGCTCGACTGGGCTCGTCTCTCCCGCGAGGTACGGGTGGTGACTCCCGAGTTTAAGGTGAACAAGGGCGACACCCTCAAAACCATTGTAGTCTATGCCAAGATGATGAGAGGGGCGATGACCCGTTTTATCTTGAAAAACAGGCTCACCGCCCCCGATGAGTTAGAGGCCTTTTCGGCCGAAGGTTTTCATTATTCTCCCCGTCACTCCACGCCCGATCACCCGCTCTTTATCGTGTGAGGGGGCAGGGGACCTCTGCCGTCTTCTTCTCCGTGAGTGTTTTAGAAAAGCCTTGTCCGGTTACCTCGCTGTAAGTTTTTCCCTCCCGCTCTTTTTAGAAAGGTCAGATAAATAGCTCGGGCTCCTTGCGCGACTCGCACGCCTTTTTCAGCATGCGGATAGAGAGGGCTACTTTCAACTTGCTTACCTTGCGGGCTTGTTGCGGACACACCGCAATACACCTCATGCACGAGATACATTTGCTTGTATCGGTCTTTCGCGGGTCGTCAAGGGGTATGGCTCCCACCGGACACAGGGCTGCACAAGTGCCGCACCGGCAACAGGCTTTGCTGGTGTGCGGTTTGAGGGATACCCCGTTGTAGGGTTTGTATTGGGGATTTCCCTTGACCTCGATGGGAGCCGGAACAGCTCCGCTTTTTACTTCATTGAGTTTGTCGGCAATGCGGACAGCAAACTGCCTCAGCAGATGCTTGTCGGCCTCGTCGGGCCGTCCGGTGGCATAGACCCGCATGATGGAGTGCTCGGCAATGCAGGCAATCCCGGCCACGGGGCGGAAGCCGTTCGCTTCCAACGCTGTTTTCAATTCGAGCAGGGCATCGTCGTAATCGCGGTTGCCATATACCACCACGGGAATGGCCGGGGTGTCGTGTCCGGTAATCTTTTTCAGACGTTCGAGCGCGATGGCTGGGACGCGCCCTCCATAGACGGGAACCGCTGCTAACAATACCTCGTCGTGGCTCAAATCGAGAGGCGTTGCCACCGATTTTGGGGTTGACAGATCTATCTCGGTTGCTTGCGGGTCGAGAGCCAGCCCGATGATTTCGGCAGCCTTGCGGGTACCGCCCGTCGGGCTGAAATGTGCGATATACATTTCGTTACCTCCTGTTTATTGTTTGTTTCGTCGTTCCTGTACGATGGCATCGAGCACGGCCACGGTGGTGAGGTTGACGATGTCGCGTGACGAACTGGCGATATCGGTGAAGTGAATCGGTTTGTTCAACCCCATCTGGATTGGTCCTATCGATTCGGCCACCCCCATTTCGAGCATCAGTTTGTAGGCCGAGTTGGCCGAACTCAGGTTGGGGAAGACGATGGTATTTACTTCGCGACCTTTGAGTTTGTTGAAGGGGTAGGTCTTGTCGCGCAACTTGTTGTTGAGGGCAAAGTTCATCTGCATCTCGCCGTCGATGACAATCTCGGGATACTGTTGGTGCAGAATCTCGATAGCCTCGTGTACCCGTTGGGGACTGCCCAGGTTGTCCGACCCGAAGTTGGAGTAGGAGACCATGGCAATAACGGGGTCTTGGGCAAAGAAGCGCACCGAGTCATAGGCCAGTTTGGCAATGTCGACCAGCGTCTCAGTCGTGGGTTTGCGGTTGATAAGCGTGTCGGCGATGAAGTAGGTGCCCCGCTTGGTGTTCATGATGTGCATGGCCCCGAAGTGCTTGTAACCCGGGCGTATACCAATCACCTCTTTGGCAATCTGTATCGTCTCGGCATACTTCGAGTAAGTGCCGGTAATGAAGGCGTCGGCTTCGCCGGCTTCGACCATCATCATGCCGAAGTAGTTGCGGTCGAACATCTTTTCGTGAGCTTCGGGGTAGGTCATGCCCTCGCGTTGCCGTTTCTCGGTGAGCAACTTGGCATAGCGGCAGCGGCGCTCCTCCTCGTCGGGGTGACGCAGGTTGATGATTTGCATGCCCGTGAGGTCGACCCCGATCGAGGCGGCCAGCTTGCCGATAAGTTCGTCGTTGCCCAGCAAGATGGGTTTGCAGATGCCGTCGCGCATGGCCGTTGCGGCTGCTTGCAGCATGTTGGCATGATTGGCCTCGGCAAATACCACCCGTTTGGGCTCCTTGCGGGCCATCTCGGTAAACTCGCGCAGCATCTTGTTGTCATAGCCCATGAGTTTCTTCAAGCGGTCGTTGTAGGCGTCCCAGTCGGTGATAGGGTGCTGAGCTACGCCCGACTCCATGGCAGCCCGGGCTACGGCCGGAGCCACGGCGGTGAGCAACCGCGGGTCGAGTGCTTTGGGGATAATGTATTCGGGACCGAACGAAATCCGTTTCAGTCCGTAGGCCGAGTTGACCACATCGGGCACCGGCTCCTTGGTCAGTTGGGCAATGGCGTAGGTGGCTGCCCGCTTCATCTCCTCGTTGATGGTCGTGGCACGTACGTCGAGGGCGCCCCGGAAGATGTAGGGGAATCCCAGCACGTTGTTGATCTGGTTGGGATAGTCCGAACGGCCGGTGGCGAAAATCAGGTCGTCGCGCGAGGCCATGGCCTTGTCGTAGGCTATCTCGGGGTTGGGGTTGGCCAGGGCAAAGACGATAGGCCGCTCGTTCATCGACTGTACCATCTCGGTGGTCAGTACGTCGGCCACTGAGAGTCCCAGGAAAATATCGGCACCCCGCATGGCATCTTCCAACGTATGGATATCGGTGCGGTCGGTGGCAAACTGTTGTTTCGAAGAGGGCAGGTTGGGGCGGTCGGAGCGGATTACCCCTTTGCTGTCGACCATGACGATATTCTCCCGCTTGATGCCCAGCCCCATGTAGAGTTTGGTACAGGAGATGGCTGCCGCGCCGGCACCGTTCACGACGAGACGGGCCTCCTCGATTTTCTTGCCCTGTATTTCGAGTGCGTTCAGCAGTCCGGCTCCCGAGATGATGGCCGTGCCGTGCTGGTCGTCGTGCATGACGGGGATATTCAGCTCCTCTTTCAGCCGTCTCTCTATTTCGAAACATTCGGGCGCCTTGATATCTTCGAGGTTGATACCGCCGAAGGTAGGCGATATGGCTTTGACTGCCTCGATAAACTTGTCGGGGTCTTTTTCGTTGATTTCGATGTCGAATACGTCGATGCCGGCAAAAATCTTGAACAGCAGACCTTTGCCCTCCATCACCGGTTTGCCGGCCAATGCGCCAATATCGCCCAGCCCCAGGACGGCGGTACCGTTGGATATAACAGCCACCAGATTTCCTTTGGCCGTATACTCATAAGCCTTGTCGGGATTTTTCTCGATTTCGAGACAAGGTTCGGCCACTCCCGGCGTATAGGCCAACGAGAGGTCACGTTGTGTACTGTATGGTTTAGTGGGAACGACTTCAATCTTTCCGGCTTTGCCTTCGCTATGATATTTTAAGGCATCTTCTTTTAGAACTTTTGACATAAATATGCAGTTAAATGTTTTTATCTGTCTAAATTGTATTCTGACGTGCTAAATAGCTTATATTTTGTAAGTATATCGTTTGCAAATGTAGCAAATATATTGAATTTTGTGTGTTAAGAAAACTGTTTCTTTAACAATAAAGATTACAAAAGTGCCTGTTTTTCTTGATTCTTTCGAGGCCTCTGCCTACAAGTGCATGACCCGCTCCTCGAAATCGTCGCGGGAGCCGATAGCCGAGTTGCGTATCTTTACCCGATAGTTGTATATGGTTGAGAGCGAGTAGCACAGAAAACGGGCTATCTTGACGCTGTCGGTCGTGCCCAGTCGCACCAGGGCATAGATGCGCAGTTCGGGTGTAAGTGAGTTGGGCTTGGGCGTGATGCGTGCCTCGGGAACCAGCAGTTCGTTGAATTTCTCGACAAAGTCGGGATAGAGTTTCAGGAACGATTGGTCAAACTCGGCATAGAACATACGTCGCTCGTTGTTGATGATGTTTTGCGATTTCAGATTTTTGGCAAGTTCTTCCACCTTTCCCATTGAAGCCAGTTTATTGAGCGAGCGGCGGTAGTCGTCCATCTTGTCGATATAGACGGCACACTGGTCCATATAACGGCTCAGATACTCCTCTTTGACATGGTTACTCTCTGTGAGTGAGTTGTTTACGGTTTGCAGGTGCTTGTTGGTCTGGTTGAGTTTCTCCTTGACGCTGTTGAGTTTGTGGTTTTGGAAAAACAGAATGACAAAGGTAATGAGCAATATGATACAGAAAGCACAAGTGATGTAGGTGAAGGTTATCGACAGGGCCTTCTGTTTTTGTATTTGAGCTTGATACACCTCTTCGATAATGGTGAATACCGGCATGAATTCGAGACTTCGCACGCGGGCATTGCAGGCTTTGGCATCTTCGACCGAGCATTTGATATAGGCGTAGGCGCGTTCGATATCCCCTTCATGAAACAGTAGCTCGGCCAGCCGGTGCAGCGACACATATTCCCGAACCGAGGCTTTCAGGTCGCACTGTGCCGATAGGGCGTAGTAGATTTTCGTGCTGTCGCTCTGTTGCGTTTGGGCAAAGATTTCGGCCATGCAGTAGTAAATGATACCTCGGTCGTGCGAATTGAGATCGTCCTGGTTGAGTTCCTCTCTCAGAATCTGCAAGGCCTGGGCATAGTCGTGTCGGGCCGTCAGTTCGTCAGACTTAACCACACAGTAGGTAAACGACGATGGAGAGTTGACCTGTAAAATGGAATCGCGGTAAAGGTTGAGTTGCATGGTGTAGCTGTCGCGAATGTCGGGTTGCAGCGAGTAGTCGGCTAGCAATCCGTAGAGGGTGCGTTTCAGATGATAGTAGTAGGGCCGGATATAGTGTGGCAGTTTTTTGCGCTCCATTTTTTCCAATAGCTCGTTGGCCTCTTTATACATACCGGAGTTGTAGAAGCATTCGACCAGATTGAGTTGGGCTTGAATTTGCAGGTCGCTGTTGTTCAGCTTGTCAGATAATTCGATTTGTCGTTTGACATACACCGCCTGTGAATCGATACTGAATGCACGGTAGGCGTCAACCAGATAACCCAGAGTACGGAACCGTTCTTCGGGCGACAGTTTGTTCCTCAGGCGCAACTTGATTTCCTGAATCTGTTTCTCTTTCTGCCGGGTATAGATATAGCGTTGATTGATGAGCCGGTCGAGCGAGTCGAGCGTAGCCTCGACCGTATAGGTAACCTGCTTTTCGGTTAAAGTTGCATCGGCTTCGAAATGAGATGCCGATAAAGAGAACAGCATGCATAGCAAAAATAGTATGGGCCGTTGGTGAGTATTCATGGTTAAGCGCATTAAATTATCCTCTTTTTGTGTGATGGAATTTTGAATAAAATATATTCCGAGGTCAAAGGCAAAGATAAAAAGAATCGGAATTATCTACTTTAATCTTGTATAATTGAGATATTCTTCGTACCTTTGTAGCATAAATGATAAGAGATATGAATTACTTTGAGTTTACAAAGAGATTTCCAGACGAGAATAGTGCGATTGACTTTATCGTTGCTACAAAGTACAAAGACGGCTATGTTTGTCCTAAGTGCGGATGTATGCACAAGGGGATATACCATCAAAAGTACAATCATCGTTTCATGTATTGCAATAACTGCAAATCGGAGTTCTCCGCATTAAAAGGTACGATATTCGAGAACACCCACCTTGACCTACGTATGTGGTTATATGCGATGAATCTTGTTATTATATCCCGTAAAGGAATATCGGCGTTGCAACTGAAAAGAGAATTGGGCATGGGGTCTTATCAGTCCGCGTGGCGTATGTTGCATCAAATTCGTAAAGCGATGGAGAAAGAGGAGTATAAAGAAACCTTTGAAGCAATAGTGGAGATTGATGAAACCTATGTCGGTGGTAAACCTCGCAAGGATAACAATCATTCGGACGATAATACCGACAAAAACAATGAGAATAAGCCGAAAAGAGTAAAGCCAAGCCTTTGTTTTGATTGAAATCAGAATGGAACACAAAACGTTTCCACCGCCTTCGGCGGCAGAAACGTTTTTAGTTACCTTTGCTGTAGGCATAAGAAGCAAGCCGGTTTTTTC
>DXDM01000023.1 GCA_019115485.1 Candidatus Barnesiella excrementavium
TTCAAGCCGGACAGCAAAATTCAACCAAACTGTTGTGCGAAATTTATCTTCGGAGGCAATCATGACCGTACACTTGAGATGGCATTTGGAGCCCAAACCGTAAATCTGGATAAGGGTGCAGCCAACAGCCATGTCCAGCGATGTCCGGAAATCGAACAATGGGCAAAAGATGTCTATGACTGGTGCGCCAAACGGTACGGACAGAAAAACATCATCGGATTCCAGATTCACCTTGATGAGAGTAGCCCCCATATCCATGCCTTGATTGTCCCTGTCGGACAACGTTCCAAAAGCGGGCGCGAATGCGTCATGTGGTCGGCTAAGTTCGGGAAGAGCTGCTACGAGTACGGTCGGATCCTTCGGGAGATGCATACCTCTCTCTACGAGGAGGTCGGCAGTAAATACGGGCTGGAACGCGGCGACAGCATCGAGGGACGACATATCAGCCATTTGAGTAAACGCGACTACATCCGCAAATTGACTCACGAGGCAAGACAGGCCGAGAAAGCGGTCAAAGGACTTCAGTCTATGATACGGAGGCTGGAAACGCAGATTTTGAACTATAAATCGCAACTCGATGAAATCGAAGAGAAACTGGCGTCCGGAAGAATAACACTCGACAAATACGACGCCCGGAAAGCCGGTCTTCTGAAACTTATTGCCGAGTACCAAATGAAGCTGGACGACAAGGCCGTTAAGCTTCAAGCGAAGGAAAAGGAACTGGAGAAGATGACAAAGAATATAGACCGTGTCGGTAGAGTGGCGCAACCTTTCCGTAATCACAAGATAGATTTTGAGCCGCCACGGATCACTGGTAAACCTCCGATATTCGGGGTTGACAAATGGATTGAGGAGCAGAACAGATCTATCGCCAGCCGATTCGTGAAGATTGTCCGTCAGATTGAAGAACTGTATCGGAAAGATGCCGAACAGCAAATACAGGCGGTGCAGAGTAATACGTTGCTGGACTATCGGAAATTTAAATGGCTGCAACAGGAGTATGCACGACTGACAGATCTCAACAATAATCAGACAGAACAGATGCAGATGTTTCTTGAACAGCTGGCTGAGCCTTCTGTGCGGGAACGAATCTTCACCATCGCTGATGCTCTGATTGGCGGACAGCCTGTCGCTGTTTCATCCGGCGGAGGTGGAGGTAACTCCGACTCAGATCTTCGCTGGGACGGAAGAAGGCCGGATGAGGAGGAAGAGGCGTATAGGAGGAGGTGTTTGCTACATGCCGCAGAAGTTGTTCATAAGTCTCAAAGAAAAATTATACGCAGATAAAAACTATATAGCCCATAAATCCTAATTCTGCACTAACACTTACATAAACGAGTCTACCTGTCAAAATACGAATAAGTAGTCATCTTGTCTTTAAGCTACATAAGCAAGTAAAAGATGACTTAATAACAAGTAAATAGATTTTAGACTTTTTAAGCATATATCTTTGACTATAAATCTTCATGGAAGCTTATGCTATCTTTAGAGTGTAGAATGCAGCGTGTAGAGTTGCTAACTTTGCAAAATAATGACAAGTGATATAAATCAAATATTTGGTTATCGAGTTGCAGAAATTCGTAAACTATTGGGCATCTCTCAAGAAGAATTAGCTTTTCGATGTGGTGTCCATAGAACATATATTGGTGCTATTGAGAGAGGGGAAAAATCGCCAACCCTTAATACAATAGAAAAACTTGCCAAAGGATTAGGAATACAAATTTATGATTTTTTTAAATAGGCTATAATGGGAAGTGCAGATAATCGGTTAAGACGTAAATGGCAAGATTATGGTGGGCATAAAGCTACTAATGCAGAATATTCAATTTATGAAGTATTTAACGAAGTATTCAAGGATACTGATTATGAACTTGTCCCAAAGCCAAAATGTTTTAATACATTATATGTAGACGTTAAACTATCTCAAGATGAATTGGATGCTATTTATACTCCCGATGATCCTATCACCAAGCATGGAATTCAACCTGATTTTCTTATAATAAACAAGGTGACAGGAAAGAAAATATTTGGAGAGATTAAACGTCAAGACGGATGGGTTGAAGGGAAAACTAGAGCTGCAGGAAGAGGTAATGCTCATGAAAGGCTTTGTAAATATTTTACTCCCGGTCTATTAAGAACATTTAGAGAGGCAAGTAATATTGGCGGTGAAAATTTTCCTTTTTGGATTATTTTTGAAGGAGATATAACACGAGATCCATGTCGTGTTAGAGAAATTACATATTGGTTTGATAAATATGTGGCAAATTATTTTTTCTGGAGAGATACGAAAGACCCAGATCCCCTTATTAAGCATTTTGTAAATTATATAGCACCTATGCTAGACTAATAAATAAGGAAGGCAACGCCTTCCTTATTTTTCTTCCTCATAAACTGGGCGTACATCCAATCCCCATGCATCCCATCCATCATTTTTTTGCCTAGCAAAAAGCTCTATCTTCTTTTGAGTTGGGAACATCTTCATAATATTTTCTCTTACTTCGTTTGGTTTGACGCTATGTTCACCACGTGGAACCCTAACAAGTTGTTGGACATTTCTTGCTCCCCTTGGAGTTGGAATTCTCCCTCTCTTAAAGATTAAACACACCTCACAATTAGAAAGAGTATATTGCCCAGGGTTATGGTTCATTTTATCCCAAACAAAACCGATTGTTTTATACTCAAACCCCCATGCTTCTCCTAGCTGAATAGCTTGTGCAAGATGAGGACTTGTTGACCACATAAATAAGAGACAGTCATTATCACAAATTTGAGAAATTGGAAACTTCATCAAATCTTTAGTCTTTACTGTAGGATATTTAAAATTAGCAGCACTAATGAATATCTCTCGCTCCCATCCTTTATTACCCTCTTTTGTTGATGATTTATCAAATTGCATTTTTCCACCGTAATCCCAAGGTGGATCTGCGTAAATAATTTGATATTTAGCATCTGGTAAATCTGGATACATTTCAGGAAGATTATTAATCTTTGTCCTGCGTTTCTGCTCAGGGGCGTAAAATGTATATCCTGATATTTTCCTATTACTTAAACATCTAGATATATCTTTAGAAGCAAGGTCTCTGCTATTTGGCATAGTTAGACTTGCGTCATTCCCCATTTGGAAAAGCGTCTCTGTATCAGTTATGTTTTTTTTACGCATATTGTTTGTATATCTTTAGAATGCAAAGATATATATAACCCCCAAAAGTCTCAATAGTAAAATACAAAAATATTGGAGCTAAAAATACTGATTATAAAATATGGGTTAAATAATCAGTTATCATTTTATTCACATAATGAATAATAAAACTACATTAATACGCTTACGTTTATCACATAGCCCCAACCCGTCTCAGACGGCGTAGTTTGTTTGTGCAAATTTCATTGATTGCTACATAATGTATTGATAATCAATACAGATAAATTTCTTCAACGAGGAAGAATATTGATGCGTTTTTAAGCGCGGAATAACCATTAAAGCCCCTGTTAATCAATTGGATTAGCAGGGGCTTATTTATTTTAACTGACTCAGATGACATAAATAAAACCGATGATTTATAGTTTTTCAGATACTCTGTTGTCTAATATAGTAGAAATCTGAAATCATGATGGAACAGAAGGAACAACAATTCACCCGATTGGTAGAAAAGCACAAGTCCGTTGTCTATACCGTCTGCTATATGTTTTCCGGAAGCAGAGAGGAGGCGGAAGACCTTTTTCAAGATGTGCTGGTCAGGCTCTGGAAAGGATATGACACATTCCGCGGAGAATCAGATGCCAGGACCTGGATCTACCGCGTAAGCCTCAACACCTGCATTAACGGACAGAAAAGAAAACGAAAGGGAATCCCTCATATCCCGTTAAGCATCGATGTTGACTTCTTTGAAGAAATAAGCGACAGGACACTGCAAGTAAGGCGTCTGTATGACAGGATAAACCGCCTTGGACTTGTTGACCGTGCACTGATTCTCTTATGGCTTGAAGGGTTGTCTTATGAAGAAATCGGGGCCGTCATAGGCATTTCTGTAAAGAATGTCTCCTTCCAGCTCTACAGGATTAAAGAGGAGCTCAAAAAAATGAACAACTAAGTAAAAAGCTATGCAGAATAACAATCTATCCAAGAGTGATGAACTCCGGCAAATGAAGTCGGATTATGAGTATCTCAAAGCAGATATGGACAAGCAGATGATAATCAACCGGCAACTTATGGAAATGGTTTTACGGAACCATGTCAGTGTGCTGGACTCAAACAGAAGAACTACCGTGGCGGGTGTAAGTGCAGCGATACTTATCACATTGGCAGCTTCCTATATCAAAGGACTTGACATGTATCTCGCCGGCATGCTTGCAATATTCTATGTACTTCTGCTAATGGGTTATCTATTCATATACCACAGACTCGGGAAAATAGAATACGGCGCAGATGACCTACTCTCGACGGTAACCAGATTAAGAAAATTCAAACGGAACTACATGATTGTCAATACAGTCTCATGGGTTTTGGTAATAGGTCTTATGTACTTCATATTTCCTGAAATCCACAACACATTCCGCAACCCGGAGCGAGGCATCGCTGCCATAACCTTCATGTGCGTAGCTATCTTTGCCGGTATCTGTATCCAGTATTTTATTGACAGAAAAGTACTTAGAGCCTGCGATAACATCATTAACCAGTTGAAAGACAATCCATGAAGGGACACATCTTTCGATAGACAATAATCGAACAGGAGGGAACAAAATCGTTTTCTCCTACTCTCAAGAGATTAACACGAGCGCGACAAACAAATTTTCGTTGTCTGTCGCGCTGGTGGTTTATAGCCTCAGATGGTGTGGTCTGTTTGTCTAAAATACATTACGGAAAGGCAGAACCTTCTATGCGGGAACTGACTAGATATGGCAAAAAAACTATGTAAAGAGAATTCAGAAAATCCAAGTTTTATTGGGGAAATGGACTGTTATAGTTACTTTTGTATATATGAAAAGATTAAACAAATATTCAGCAAAACCATTTGTCAAGTGGGTCGGGGGAAAAACTCAACTTCTTGACGATATAAAGAATACCCTACCTCGTGATTTATCCCAACGAGGAGAAGTGATTTATGTTGAACCTTTTGTTGGTGGAGGAGCTGTTATGTTTTGGATTCTACAAGAATATCCTAACATAACAAGAGCTGTAATTAATGATATAAATGAAGAGTTAATTTGTACATATCGTGTCATAAAATCAGATGTTGAAAAATTAATTCTTGAATTAACCCGAATTCAAACTGAGTATCTTGCATTGGATAATGTTGCAAGAAAAGATTATTATTTATCTCAACGTGAGCGTTATAATAAAAAAAAACATTCAGATATTGAAACAGCGGCATTATTCATTTTCCTAAATCGTACTTGCTTTAATGGGCTGTATCGTGTAAATTCTAAAGGACAGTTTAATGTGCCACATGGGAGATATACGAATCCTAAAATTTGTGATGAAGATACATTGAGAGCGGATTCTGCTATTCTACAACGTGTTGAGATTCTTTGTGGTGATTTTGCACAAACAGGTCAATATGCAGATGATAATGCCTTGTATTATTTTGATCCACCATATCGTCCTTTAACAGAGACTTCTGCATTTACTTCTTATGCAACAGATGGTTTTGATGATGCAGAACAGATGCGATTACGTGATTTTTGTGAGCAGATAGCAACACACAAATCTTTATTTGTAGCAAGTAATTCAGATCCACGAAATATAGATAATAGAGATGATTTCTTTGATCATCTTTACAAGAGATTTTCCATCAAACGAGTTTCTGCTGCGAGAATGATAAATTCAAAAGGAGATGGGCGTGGAGCTATTTCTGAAATAATGATTTCTAATGTTACCAATGTTTATTGATATGAGAAACTTTGATACTTGGCTTGCTGGTTTTAGACCTTCTATTGCCGATTATAAATATTACGTTGATTTCGATAAGGTTTTCAAGAACGTGGACACTATTAGAATTCCTCTTAATATCTTGAATTCGCTTATTGGATCCAAGAATATAGAGAATGACTTCAGAAATATTTTGATACAATATCCAGAAACTCTAAGATGCATTCCTATCCTTTTAGCCAAACGAGAACTTGATATTATGGCTATGGATGAAGAAGGACAGATCGATTTTCATTTTGATAAACCCAATTGCACAAATGAAGATTATGTAAAATTCATGAGAAAGACCGGTCTTTTTGATTTAATGGAAAATCATATTGTCAATAATCTTGTTGATTACGTGACTGGTATAGAAACTGGTCTTGATTCCAACGGACGCAAGAATCGTGGTGGTCATCTTATGGAGAATCTTGTAGAGAATTTCCTTTGCAAAGCTGGACTTGTGAAAGGCGTTGATTATTTCAAGGAAATGTATATCCATGAAATAGAGGCCAAGTGGGGCATTGACTTGTCTTCGATTTCCAATAACGGTAGCTCAGAAAAAAGATTTGATTTTGTCGTAAAAGGAGAAAATACCATTTATGGAATAGAAACGAACTTTTATACCAGTAGTGGTTCCAAGTTGAACGAAACAGCCCGTAGCTATAAAACCATCACCCTGGAAACCAAGGATTTGGGATATTTCAAATTTGTTTGGTTCACCGATGGTTGTGGCTGGCACAGTGCAAAGAATAATCTGAAAGAAACCTTTGATGTTTTAGAGCACTTGTACAACATTGAGGATCTTGAAAGTGGAATAATATCAAGAGTACTTATTTAAATGCCGGTTGCCTATTACAAGTCAGGAAATAGAGACTTTACTCTTCTTAAAGGAGATTGTATTGAACTTCTGAATTCATTTGATTTCAAGTTTGATATGATTTTCGCAGATCCTCCTTACCACCTTTCAAATGGAGGTATAAGCATTCAAAGTGGTAAAATAGTATCTGTTAATAAAGGGGATTGGGATAAATCAAATGGATATGAGGAAGATTATCTGTTTGATAAATCTTGGATTGCAGCTTGTAGAAATAAACTAAAAAGTAATGGTACTATTTGGATAAGCGGAACGTATCATAATATTTTTTCGGTAGCTCGATGCCTGACAGAATTGGGTTTCAAAATATTAAACTGCATTACATGGGAGAAAACTAATCCTCCTCCAAATTTATCTTGTAAATATTTTACTTATTCAGCTGAGTATATTCTATGGGCTCGTAAAGAACTCAAAGTCCCTCATTTCTTCAATTATGAGTTAATGAAAAAGATCAATGGAGATACTCAGATGCGTGATGTTTGGCGATTACCAGCTATTGCACGATGGGAAAAGTCTTGTGGTAAGCACCCTACTCAAAAACCATTGTGTGTTCTGTCGCGAATCATTCAGGCTTCAACTCTTCCTGGTGCATGGATTTTAGATCCTTTCACAGGTAGCAGTACGACTGGTATTGCTGCAAATCTATTGAGCCGCCGATTCCTTGGCATAGATCAAAATGATGAATTCTTGAAACTAAGTAAAGCCCGCCGAGAGGAAATTAACGACACCTCAAAACGTACTTTATATTTGAAGAAACTTCAAAAGCAAGCTCAATTATTTGAAAATAACGGGATTCAAGTTTTCAATGAGCCTTTTGTAGAATATGGGCAAGATTTGCCATTTTAATTCAGGATATTTACGTTATATCGACGTTGTATTTATTATGACCAATAATCAATTATCCTCTCATTTTTACTGCTCTTAGTCTCATACGACATGGTTTGTTTGCGCAAATTTCACTGATTATTGCATAATGTATTGATAATCAATGTACATAAATTTCCTCAACAAGGAAGAGTATTGATTCCCCCTTTCGTATAACCCAAGAGATTACCACGAGCGCGACAAACAGCGAAAATTTTTTGTCGCGCTCGTGGTTTTAAAACCCTCTCTTCCAATAATCCCCCATACCATCTATTTTCGCAGTCGACGTAGATAGACAACGACCCCACACAGTCCTCCGACAACAAAAATAGACTCTTCCAGCGGTCAAACCCGATTGCCGGTTGCTACGCATATCGGATAGAGATTTCCAAATATTAACGATAAGTTTTGTAAAAGAGGTTTATGTTGCTTAATTTTACGGAGCAATAATGGTTTGGAACGGACTTAAATCTATACTAATCTACTATAACACAAAAGGATATAGAGGAACATAATTATACACAAAAACTAATACGTGTTCTATGATATCTAACTTGAAAATGGCAAGGGCATACCGGGTGTTGCTTTGTGCCGCTTTGTTCTCTTCGGGCCTGACAGCGTATGCTTCGGGAAAGGAGGCGGGCACGATGCCCGACAATTCGGCCGCTGAATCTGTGAAGGAGAATATTACCGTGACCGGAACGGTGAAGGATCCGAATGGCGAACCGCTGATCGGAGTCGGCGTGATGGAGAAGGGTACGACCCACGGTATGATTACCGACCTGGACGGCCGATTCAGTCTGTCGGTCTCGGGACCCGATGCCGTACTTGAATTCAGCTATGTAGGCTACAACCCCGTGAGTGTCGCGGTGGGAAATCAATCGAATCTGAACATAGTGATGAGCGAGAGCACCCAGGACCTGGACGAGGTCGTGGTGACCGCACTGGGCATCAAGCGCGAAAAGAAGATGCTGGGCTATGCCGTGCAGGATATCAAGGCCGACAAACTGAATACCACGGGCGACCCTTCGGTTATCGGTGCCCTGAGCGGTAAAGTGGCCGGCTTGCAGATGAACACGGCCGGGACGGGCCTCAGCGGGTCGACCAAAATCACGTTGCGGGGCAACTCGTCGTTGACCGACAACAACCAGCCGCTGTGGGTTATCGACGGGGTTCCGTTCAGCGACAACAGCAGCTCCGATGCCTCGCTGTTCGGGGGTATCGACCGGGGCGGCTCGGCTGTCGACATCAACCCCGAGGACATCGAGTCGATCTCGGTGCTGAAAGGGCCCAACGCCGCAGCCCTCTACGGATCGCGCGCCGGTAACGGTGTCATCTTGATTACCACCAAGCGTGGCGTCAAGGACAAGGGGTTCGGGGTCTCCTACTCGGGCAACTTCACCTGGTCGAGCGTAGCCTCGTCGCTGGAACAGCAAACTACCTACGGACAAGGCAAAAACGGAGTGTTCGACCCGAACGTGTTCGAGAGTTTCGGTGCCCGGCTCGACGGCCACACCTACACCGGGTGGCTGGGACAGGAGTTGCAGTACAAGGACTACGGCAACAAGTTTGACCAATATTTCAACACCGGGTTCACCCAAAGCCACAACGTGGCCATAGGCAAGTCGGAGGAGAACTACAACTACCGGGCCTCGTTCGGCAGCACCGACAGCAAAGGTCTGTTCGACGGCGAGGGGCTGAACAAAATCAACATCGACCTCAAAGCCGGCATGAAGATGAACAAGTACCTGAGCATGGACTCGAAAATCTCGCTGAGCCGCACCAAAGCCACCGACCGTCCCCAATACGGCAAGGGTGGCGAGGTCTACCAGCTGCTCTATATCCCGCGCAACATTCCGCTGAGCGACTTGAAGACCTTCCGCAGCGACGAGCAACGTCACATCTACTACGTGAATCCCTCGCTGCAAGAGATGAACCCCTACTACATCAACTACCAGTACAGCAACATGGACGAGCGGTGGCGGGCCTTCGGCTACTACACCGTAAAGGTCGACTTCACCCCCTGGCTCTATGCCACGGGCAAATATACCTTCGACTACTACAATACCAGCATCGAGGAGATGAACCGCACCAACGGCATCGACGACCAGACCAAAGAGTCGTACAAGTCGATGGAGCAACGCTACTACGAGCACAACATCGAGGGAATGATCATGGGGCACAACACGTTTGCCGAGCGCTTCCGGCTGGGCTACTCGCTGGGCGGCAACATCATGTACCAGCGCACGAGCGGGCTCACCGGCTACTCCGAAAACATGGCCAAGGCCGACGTCTGGTACCACAACTCGGCACTGGGCAAGAACACTGCCGAGCAGAGCTTCACCGAGCGCTCCACCCGGTCGGTATTCGGTACCCTGCAACTGGCCTGGGACGAGTGGATAGCCCTCGACCTGACAGCCCGAAACGACTGGTCGTCGACCCTGCCCCGGGACAACTGCTCCTACTTCTACCCCTCGGCCAACCTCAGTTGGGTATTCAGCGACATGATGCGCCGCTACGACTGGGGGCTGCCCCAGTGGATTACCTTCGGTAAGGTGCGTCTGTCGGCCGCACAGGTAGGTAAAGACACCGACCCCTATCTGCTCTACAACTACCTCACCTACACCCAGGGAGTGAGCGGGCCCGAAATCAGCTACCCGAAAATCAAGGCCAATCCCGATTTGAAACCCGAGATATCGTCGGCCTACGAAGCCGGTCTCGACATGAAATTCTTCAACAACCGGCTCGGATTCGACTTCACCTACTACCGCAGCCTCACCAAGAACCAAATCATGTCGGTCCCCATGTCGGGCGAGTTCTCGGCCAAATACATCAACGCCGGCAAGATTTTGAACGAAGGCGTCGAGCTGATGCTCTACACCACCCCCATACGCGTCAAGGATTTCGACTTCAACCTCGACGTCAGTCTGGCCCACAACAACACGACGGTGGTCGAGTTGCATGAAGATGCCAAATACATGAGTTTCAACTTCAAGAACGAGAACATGCTGGTCGACGTAGGTGCCGAAGAGGGCGGCCGGCTGGGCAACATCTATGCCAACACCTTCTACGCCCGCAACGAGAATGGCGAACTGCTCCTGCGCAACGGTATGCCCATGATCAAATCGAACAGCAGCGCCGAGCGCAAATGCATCGGTAACATACAGCCCGACCTGCTGATGTCGGTTACCCCCTCGTTCAACTACAAGGGCTTCTTCCTCTCGGCCATGTTCGACATGCGCTTCGGCGGCGACATCGTGTCGGTATCCGAGGCCATAGCCACCCGCTACGGTACGGCCAAACGCACCGAATTCCGTCCGGCCGAGGGTATCGTTCTCGACGGTATCGACGAGGCCACGGGGTTGAAAAACACCATCGCAATCCCGGCCGAAGAGTACTATCGCTCGATAGGCGGCGACAACGCCCCGGCCGAAGAGTTTGTGTACGACGCCTCGTACATCAAGTTCAAGGAGCTGTCGATAGGCTACTCGTTCCCCTCCAAGTGGTTGAAAAAGATACACGTCTCCAACCTGCGCCTGGCCCTCGTGGGGCGCAACCTGTGCTATCTGCTCAAACACACCCCGGGCACCAGCCCCGAAGGCGGATACGACACGACCATGTTCTCACAAGCCATCGACTACACGGCAGTCCCCTACACGCGGACGCTCGGTTTTTCTGTTAATATTGGATTTTAATGCGTAGAAAGATGAAACGATTTATAAAAATAGCGGGGATATACTCCTTCATGTTGGGCGCGACGGCCGTACTGATGCCGGCGTGCACCGACGGATTTACCGACTTCAACACCAATCCTTTTGTAACGCCCTACGAATCGGGTACCAGCACCGGCGGAGAACTCAACACCACCGACATCGCCATGCCCGACTCCATCTCGCAGGAGGAGCTCGACCGGTTGAAAGAGAACGTGTCGACCATCGGACAGGTGTTCAAGAACTTCACCTATCAGGGGCTGGTCGACGACTACCAGCGCTCGACCAACCTCACGCACGACATCTATGCCGGGTACTTTGCCAACAACAATACCGGCTTTATCAACAACTCGCCCAACTACGTCTACACCCAGAGCTTCTCGGCCCGCCGATGGGACCACTTCTACAAAGACCGTTCGGCCGAGTACAAGACCCTGGTCAACACTTTCTACTACGTCGACCGCAAGGCCTACAAGAACGCCTTCTACATGACCCGCATCTACTATGCGTTTCTCGCCTCGACAATGACCGACACCTACGGCGAGATGCCCTTCGGCGTCTACGTGCAGGGAAAAGCCGCTCCCGAGAAGTGCCCCTACAACACGCAGGAAGAGATTTACGACATGATATTCCGCATGCTCACCGAGGCGGCCGACAGCATTCAACCCGGGGCCTGCTCCTTCAAGTTTGCCGACCGGGAAGACAAATGTTACAACGGCGACGAGGCCAAGTGGGTACGGTTTGCCAACACCTTGCGGCTAAGGCTTGCCCTGCGCATCTCGAATGTCGACCCCCAAAAAGCCCGTAAAGAGGGAATCGCCGCCCTGAATCACCCGGGCGGCCTCATGCAGTCGCAGGACGACCGCATGCGCACCGTCCCCAACTACGCCCCGGTGGCCATGGGCGGCGAAGATGACAGCGGTCTGGAAAACGAGGTAGCCAACTGTGGATTCCGGTACACCGATGCCGTCATGTCGCTCGACATGGAACAGGCCTACAAGAACCTGGGCTCGGACCTTGACCCCCGGTGCCGAATATGCTGGTACCGCCCCACCCCGAAGGAATTCCTCGAAGAAGGCCGTGAGATGTCCACCGACTACAAAGGCTGTGCGATAGGCGACAACAACATCTCGCACGAAACCGACGTCTACTCGCCCTTGAAGTGCAACCACCACGAAGGCAAGATACTGAACGACAACTACTGGTTCGGTTACTGCCGCGAATACATCTGGCTGGGCTACGCCGAGTGCAAGTTTCTGCTGGCCGAGGCGCGCCTGCGGGAGTGGAGTTTTGCATACGGCACGGCCGAAGAGCTGTTCAAGGAGGGTATACGCGAATCGTTCAACTACTACCACATGCCCGACAGTGCCGAAGCCTACATCAACCGGCTAAACATCTACAACGGCACGCAGGCAAACCCCTTTGCCGGTAACGACAAGGAGGCTCAGCTCGAACAGATTATCACGCAAAAGTGGCTGGCCGTATTCCCCAACGGCAACGAGGGGTGGGCCGAGTTCCGCCGCACCGACTACCCGCGACTGAACAACCACCTGAGCAACAAGGACCCCAACATTCCCAACGGCAAGTTCATCAAGCGGGTGGGCTACTCGACCGACGAATATGCCTACAACATCGAAAACGTGCCGCAAGGGGTCGACCAAAGCACCCGGGTGTGGTGGGACGTCGAGGATACCAACAACGCCAACGGCGAAAGGAACACCCCGAACAATTTCAGAACAAATTAATCAATATCAAAATAAATCCGTATGAATATCCGAAAAATCGTTGGAGCATTGCTTTGCTCGCTGGCCGTCACCGCGGCTTTCGCCCAACAGCCCTTCGGCGGCTGCTGGCACCCGGACTATATCAAGGACTGGTCGCCCGAGAAGGATCCCGACGCCAAGTTCAACCGCAGCACCGTCAAGCTGCAACCCCGCATCGCCGATGACCACATCAAGGCCAACCCCTATCAGTTCCCCGATGCACAAGTGGCTGCCTGCCTCACCATGAACCCCATGTGCAGCATGACCCCCTCGCAGGGAGCCAACAACTTTATCGGCTACAACCCCACCTACTGGCAATACATGGACATGGTCATCTGGTGGGGCGGCTCGGCCGGCGAAGGTATCATCATTCCCCCCTCGGCCCCGGTCATCGATGCCTGCCACATGAACGGCGTGAAGATTCTGGGCAACGTATTCTTCCCGCCCAAAGCATACAGCGGCGACGAAGCCTGGGTGCGACAAATGCTCACCAAAGAGGGCGACACCTACCCCTATGCCGAGAAAATGTATGAAATCGCCAAGTACTACGGATTCGACGGCTGGTTCATCAACGAAGAGACCTTTGCCTCGACCGAAAGCGAGTGGGCCGACTGGATCAAATACTTCTACCAGTGTGCCGAAGCCGACGGCAACCACGAGATGTATATCCAATGGTACGACGCCACCTCTTACGTCAACCGGTCGCTGAATATCCTCAAAGCCAACCCCAACACCTCGTTCTTTGCCAACTACGGGTCGGCTACCGACTTGACCATCACCAACAACCGCCGTTCGCTCGAAGAGGTCGGCATCGACATGAACCTCTTCTTCGAGAAACTCTACTCGGGCATCGAGCAGGCACAGGGCGGACTCACTGGCAATGCCCAGTATTTCCAGGCCTGTTTCCCCAAAACCGGACACGCCAGCTCGTTGCAGATATTCAACCCCGAAGAGCCCATCTGGAAAAAGGTAGTCGAAGGAATTCTCGATACCGAGAACAACTGCGGACCCACGGCCTACAACGCCATGGCAACGGTCTTTGCCAACGAAGCCCGCTACTGGACCAACAACCAAAACAACCCGTCCGATGTGACCGACCGCGACAACACATACCCCAACCCCTGGCCGGGCCTGGCAAACGCTATCCAGGAGCGCAGCGTGATTCAATACAAACCCTTCGTAACGGCATTCAGCGCCGGATTGGGCAAACACCGGTTTGTCAACGGCGAGAAACGCGGCACACAAGACTGGTATCACCGCGGCATGCAGAACATTCTACCCACGTGGCGCTGGTGGGTCGAGACCTCCTCGACCGACAAGCTGAGTTTCGACCTCAACTGGGACGACGCCTACAACTTCGGTACCAGCATCGTCGTGTCGGGTTCGATGACAGCCAATGCCGACCACCTCACCCGCCTCTACAAGACGAACATCGTCCTCGAAAGCGGCGACAAGTTCCAGCTGGTCTACAAGACAGCCCAGACCGGTTCCATCGAGCTGAAACTGGCCGACAAGGATAACCCCGACAGCTTCACCACCTTCCCGCTGACCGAAACCTCAAACAGCAACGGCTGGTCGGTAGCCCAGGTCGACCTCTCGTCACTGGCCGGGAAAACGCTGGCCGTCATCGCCCTGAACTTCAAGACCTCCACAGCCGTATCCGACTATCGGGTCGTACTGGGACAACTGGCTATCCTCCCCGCCTCCTATTCGGCTTCGGCACGGGTGACCAACCTGCAAGCACAAAACGAGCTGCAAGAGGAGATTAGCGACATTCGCCTCATCTGGGACGCGCCCCAATCGGACGAAGTTGACCACTACAACATCTATCTGACCCGCAACGGCGAACGTACGCTCGTAGGCCAAACCCGCAACGAAGGGTTCTACATTCCCAAGTTTACCCGCATCACCGACGAAATGTCGGTCGAGGTGGGCGTCGTAGCCGTAACCAAAGACCTGAAAGAGGGCGAAGAGGAGAAGCTCGTCTTGAAATATCCCGAGATGACTCTCTCCGATATCTCCATCATCGCCTCGCCTACGCTGGCCAAAGTCAACGAAGAGGTAACCCTCACGGCCGAGGCCAACAAATACCCCGAGTCGTATGAGTGGGTATTGCCCGCCGGAGCCTCCCTCATCTCGCAAGAGGGGAACAAAGCCCGGGTGAAATTTACCCAGGAAGGGGTCTACTCGATAACCGTGAAGGTGACCAACCCCATAGGTGTCGCTACCGAGACCAACACGGGCCTTATCGAGGTCAACAACACCAAAGAGATAGGCAACGTAGCCCTCAACAAGGAGATTGAAGATGTGAGCGGCGAAATCGCCGCATCGGGCGAGGTGGCCACCAACTTGCTCGACGGCCACACCGAAGGCTGCTCGATTCACCAGAAATGGTGCGTGGGCGGAGCCAAAGAGCACTGGGTTATCATCGACCTCACCCAGTCGTTCCAGCTGTACAAGTTCCGCATTGTCGACGCCAAGGTAAACGAAGGCGGAGCCGACAACCTGAACAGCTACAAGATTCAGCTCGGCAACGACCTTGAACACTGGACCGAGGTGGTCAACACCACCGGACGCAGTGCCGAGAACTACCACACCGACTGGATTAAACCGACCGTAGCCCGCTACATCAAGTTCATTCCCTATGACAACGATGCCCCCATCACCATTCGCATCTGGGAGTTCGAGGCTTACGGTGCCGAAGGTTCCTCCTCGCTGGCCTCCATCGCCGACCAGACGCTCGAAACCAACTCGACCCTGACGGTAAAGGCCGGGTACTCGCTCGGTGGTGCTGCCAAAGAGGAGAATTTCAACCTCACATTCGCCTCGGAGAACGAGAATATCGCCACCGTATCGGACCTCCAAGTGGCCGACGACGAGACCTACACCTTCACCCTGAACGGCGGAACGGAAGTGGGCAAAACCCACATTACCGTCACCCTTGTCAACGGTGAATACCAGAAGAGTGTCACCTTCGCCGTGACCACCTACAACGCCTCGCTGGTCAACCTCATCTCGGGCATGACCCCCTCGTCGCTCGAAGAGGGTACCGATACCCCGGCCAATCCGGGAACACTGGCCGACCTCACCGACGGCAACACCTCGACGGCCTATCTGCCCAAGTATTACATGGAGCCCGATCAGTCGGTACGCTTCGTCTATACCTTCGACACATCAAAGAGTGTCAACCGCTTCCAGGCTTATTTCCTCAACTCGGAGAATAAAGAGGCCAGCCTCCCCACCGAGGTGAAATTTGAAATCTCGGAGAATGGAACCGACTTCGACGTAGTCAACACCGCCGCTTCGGCCACCGAGGCATCGTACAACCTGCCCGAAGCTCGCACGGCCAAGGCCGTGGCCTTTACCATCGGTCTCGGCTACTGGGTTACCACCGAGATTGGCGAACTGGAAGTCTACGGAAAAGACGACTCTTCGGTCAATGAGATAGAGGGCGACGCCATCGCCGTATATCCCAACCCGGTCATCAAAGGCGAGCCCGTTGCTGTCGAAGCCGACCGGACCGAGATCATCGAACTCTACTCGCTGCAAGGTGCGAAAGTGAAACAGATACCTGCCTCGGCCGGTATTACTTTCGTCCCCACCGACGATCTGGTATCGGGTCTCTACACCCTGATAATCCGTGGAGCCGACTACACCCGCACGGTCAAGGTGATTGTGAAATAATCGAGTCATCGAGTCATGCGCCCTGGCCGGGTGCATGACCCCTCATCAAACAGCGGAGCCCCAAAGGTCTGTCAACCTTTGGGGCTCCGCTGTTCCTATGCATCAATCCACTGGAAAGAGGGTACAGAGAGGCTCTGCAACCTCCTCACGGCTTGGGGGTCAGGGTTCGAGTACAAGTTGCACCTTGTTGGTACCCAGGCGGGCCTGCAACCACTCCTGGAACCGTTGCTGTTCCGAAGCCGAGAAGGCCCGCGAATAGCGCACGACGGCCAGCGTGGTGGTGTCGCGCACATCGGTATCGATGCCGCTGAATATCGTTTTCGAGATAGCAATGTCGGTCACATGGGGGAAAAGCACCTTGATCTCGGGCGCCACCGCAATACCCAGCGAGTCGTACTGCTGGTAATGCGAAGTCATGTTTTCCAACGAGTCGATGACCTGCTGCTGACGGGCTATCTGCTCTTGATTGTGCAGGTAGATGTCTTTGAACATCGTACTGCTGAGCGTGGTCATGTCCATCGAATTAGACCCATATCCCTGGCGCACCTCCAACACGGCACCTCCCAGTCCGTACTGCGGCAAGCGGGCCTGGGCAACCGCAATAGAGTCCTGAGGCACCTCGGCCCCCACGAGCGATACCCGTATGATGCGCTTGCCATGTTCTATCTCGGCACTCTTGCTCAACACCTGGGTATCGGAGTAGTTGAAGTTCTGCGACACAAAACGCGAAGCGGCCACCTCGAAGAAATTCTGCTTCACCATGTTGTAGGTCAGATAGATGCTCGGAGCCATCGTGAGGATAAGAATCGTATAGACAATGCGCTCGACCTTCTTGCGCCGCTCGTCGTCGACAAACTCCTTCTTCGAATACTTCATCAGCTTCACCCCCAGCGTGGTGGCAAAGGCGATGAACACCGAGTTGATGAAGAAGAGGTAGAAAGCGCCGAAGAAGTAGTAGAAATTGCCCGTCGCCAGTCCGAATCCGGCCGTACACAGCGGCGGCATCAACGCCGTGGCGATGGCCACACCGGGCAACACGTTGCCCTTCTGTTTCGACGACATGGCCACGATACCGGCCAATCCGCCGAAGAAGGCGATGAGCACGTCGTAGATGGTCGGCGAGGTGCGGGCCAGCAGCTCGCTGCGGGCTTCGTTCAACGGCGAAATCCAGAAATAGACCGTCGAGGTAATCACACTGAACAGCGTGGCTACAGCCAGGTTGCGGAACGACCGCTTAATCAGTTCGTAGTCGTTGATGCCGAGCCCCAGCCCTATACCCATGATAGGACCCATGAGGGGCGAAATCAACATGGCACCGATAATGACCGCCGCCGAATTGGTGTTCAATCCCAGCGAAGCGATAAAGATGGCAAATACCAGAATAAGAATGGTGGAACCCTTGAACTCCACCCCGGCCCGGATAGCCTCGACCGAAGCGGCTTCTTCTTCCCGATCCTGACTCATGTCAAGATAGTGGGTCAAAAATCGTTTGACCGAATCGACAAAATTGGAGAAAGTCATAAATCTATGCTATTAAGGTCGTCCTGTCGCCTTCGCCCGTCACCGGGTTCACGACCTGGACGCAAAACGTTTCAATCCCGGAATCTCGCTCAGTGGCAGGTCGTGACGGACCAGATAGACCAGAAAGAGTGCCAGCAGCACAGTGCGGAATGCCAGACGCAGGAGGAGCGAATCGATGGGCACGAGGGTGCCCACCAGATAGAGTACCACCGTGAGCAGGGTGTAACGCAACGCATTACCCAGCTCGTACTTGATGGGGTAGACCCGTTGCCCGATGAAGAACGAGGCCAGCATCATGCTCAAGTAGCACACAAAGGCTGCCCAGGCGCAGGCCATGTAGCCGAAGCGGGGTACCCCCACGATATTGATGATGGCCGTAATCACGAACCCGAACAGGGAGAACCACGCGCCCCACTGGGTGCGGTCGGTGAGCTTATACCACAACGACAGGTTGAAGAATATCCCGAAGAAGAGTTCGGCCAGCATGATGATGGGCACCACCTTCAATCCCGTGCAGTAGGTAGCCGGCATGAAGAAGCGCACGATGTCGATATAGAACATCACCGCCAGGAAGATGAACAACCCGAAGATGATGAAATATTTCATCGCCTCGGAATAGGACTTCTTGTTCCCGTCGCCCGCATCTTTGTTACGGGCAAAGATAAAGGGCTCATAGGCAAATCGGAAGGCTTGCGTAAACATCACCATAACAATCGCTATCTTGTAGACGGCCCCGTATATGCCCAACTCCGACATGGCGTCGGGACGGCTCGCGGCCAGCACAGGATAAAACATCTTATCGAAGGTTTGGTTCATGATACCGGCGATTCCCAGGATAAGCAGCGGGAACGAATATTTCAGCATGCGCGACAGCAGCTGCCGGTCGAACCGGTAGCGTACCCTGAAAATTTCGGGAAAGAGCACCAGCAGCACCACTCCCGAACTGATGACGTTCGACACCAGAATATAACCGACCAGGAAATCGGGGTCGAAGAACCACGAAATCCACTCGGGGTGAATCCGATACAGCCACGGGCAGAGCAGAATAAAGAAGAGGTTCAGGGCGATGTTGAGGAATATCGAGAGCAGTTTGACCGCGGCAAAACGTATGGGCCGGCGTTGGTAGCGCAGATAGGCAAAGGGTAGTGCCGTGAAGGCGTCGATGGCGATAATCAAGGCCATCATCCACACATAATCCTCATGCCCTGGATATCCCAACAGGCGCGATACCGGCGAAAGGAAAAGCCACACCAGCACGAAAAAGAGAGTCGAGGTGGTAGCCAGCGAGATGAGGCCGGTCGTATAGACCCGCATCGGGTCCTTCTCCTGCTTGTCGTTGGCAAAGCGGAAGAAGCCGGTCTCCATGCCGTAGGTGAGAATAATCAGCAACAAGGCCATGTAGGCGTAGAGGTTGGTCACGATGCCATACTCGGCAGTCGTCTTCAACACGTTTACATAGAGGAATACGAAACACCAGTTGAGAAACCGCCCCAATATACTGCTCAAACCGTATATCGCGGTATCCTTTGCCAAACTCTTCATGCCGGCCATAAGCGTCTACTTTTTTTCTGATTAAAACAATGTTCCCTGCTCCGAGATGCGATGACGGTCCAAATGGGTGTAGGCCAGGTCGGTCACCTCGCGGCCCCGGGGGGTACGTTTGATGAATCCCTCCTTAATCAGATAGGGCTCATACACCTCTTCAAGCGTACCGGGGTCCTCGCCCAGGGCGGTGGCAATCGTGGTGAGTCCCACGGGACCGCCCTTGAACTTGTCGATGATGATGGAGAGAATCTTGTTGTCTATCTCGTCGAGACCATACTGGTCGATGTTGAGCGACTCCAAGGCATAGCGGGCAATGTCGAGGTCGATGCTGCCCGACCCTTTTACCTGGGCAAAATCGCGTACCCGCCGCAACAGAGCATTCGCAATACGGGGTGTCCCGCGGCTGCGCATGGCAATCTCGGTGGCGGCTTCGCGGGTGCAGGGCACGCCCAGCAGACTCGACGACCGCTCGATGATGTGGGTCAGCACGGCGTGGTCGTAGTATTCGAGGTGGCAGTTGATGCCGAACCTCGCACGCAACGGACTGGTGAGCAATCCGCTGCGGGTTGTCGCCCCCACCAGCGTGAAGGGATTCAACTCGATTTGTATGGAGCGGGCACTCGGCCCCTTGTCAATCATGATGTCGATGCGGAAATCCTCCATGGCCGAGTAGAGATACTCCTCGACCACCGGACTCAACCGGTGAATTTCGTCGATGAAAAGCACATCGTTCTCTTCGAGCGAAGTGAGGAGCCCGGCCAGGTCGCCAGGCTTGTCGAGTACCGGCCCCGAGGTAATCTTGAAACCTACTCCCAACTCGTTGGCCACGATATTGGCCAGCGTGGTCTTCCCCAGGCCGGGAGGGCCGTGCAACAGCACATGGTCAAGCGGCTCCTTGCGCATGCGGGCTGCCATGACAAAGACCCGCAGGTTTTCGATAATCTTCTCCTGTCCGCTGAAATCATCGAATGCCAAGGGACGCAGAGCCTTCTCGAATTCCCGTTCGGTATCCGATATCCGCTGTTCCCGTATGTCAAACCGATTATTTTCCACAGACTACTTTATGTTCACCGCATTTCGACGACAAACTTAGCAATTTATTTTGTGATTCCCGCTATTTTAAGAGGCCAAACTCTCGCGACGGCGCTTCCGGGCATCTTTCCGCTCGGTGCGCGACCAGAACTCCCGGTGCGGAACCAGAGCCGCCTCGACCGAGGCCTCGGAGTTCCACCCGCGCAAACGGGCATACTCGGCCACAACATACCGCACCACCTCTTCGTCCCGACTGAATCGGGCAAAATTGGAGAGACACATCTTCGGGGTCATCGGCACAAACCGCATGCGGTTCAGGTCAATAATGGAAAAACGAATATCCCCGTCGTACCGATTGAACAGAATATTTCCCGACGAGTAGTCGAGATGATGCACCCCCTTCTCGTGCAGACTGACCGTGAAGGCGGCAAATGCCTTCAACACGGCCTCACGTCCGACTACCCCACCGCTGTCGAACTCGCGCATCAAATGGGAATAAGAACAATTCTCCGACACGAAATAGGAGTGACACAGCAACCCTCCCCGTCGTATTTCGAGATAAGCCACAGGCTCAGGGGTATCGACCCCCATGGCACGCAGCTTCAAGGCATACTCATAGGCTCGCTCGGCTTTACCGGGACGAAAAAAGGTGTAGGCGATGCGGTTGATGAATATGGGAACCTTATAGTTTTTGACCACATACTCTTTCCCCTCGAAGGAGAACTTGCGCAGTTCGTTGCGAGCCTTGTAAATGCACTCTCCCAACGTAGGAAACGAGAGAGGCAGCGTTTCCATCAACTTTTCGAGTCGGCGATAGGACGGATTCAATACCAATTTCATCTTCTTGCTCCCGAATATGTATTTATCAATTCATCTATTCTTTGTCCCCCCACAGGCAACGATTATCTGTTGGAGACCGGCTGGGCTTTCAACTGTTTCACCCGCTCGACAATGACCGACGGCGCTATCTCCATACAGGCATAGTCCTTGCGGCGGCACGGCTTGTTGCCGAAGATGGAACAGGGACGGCAGCCAAGCGGCAGTTGCACCACGTTGGCCTCACTCTGGTGCCACCCCAGAAATCCGCAGCACGGGTGGGTAGCCCCCCACACCGAGACAACGGGCACGGCTACCAGCGAGGCCAGATGCATGTTGGCCGAGTCCATCGAAATCATCACGTCGAGGTGACTCATCAACGCCAATTCGAGGGCAAAACCGTGACGCTTGTCGGCCAGCGTAATCACATGCGGATAACGCTCCTGCCATACCGACAGAATGTCGCGCTCGCGCTCGCCCGAACCAAACAGAAATATCTTTACCCTGGATTCGCCCGAGAGTTTCGCCACCACATTCTCCATGTGGTCGAGCGGATAGATTTTCCCTTCGTGCTTGGCAAAAGGAGCCACCCCTATCCAATACTCCCCCGGAGCCTTGGGCGGAGTGAGTGACGAGTAGAGACCTTCGTCGCCCTTCTCCTCGCCATACAGCGAATCGAACTGGGGCGTAAAGGTAAATCCCAACTTTTCAAAAACCTCGCCATACCGCTCGAACGAGCTGCGCAACGGGTGCAACTCATTATGCTTGTGACGGGCGGTGAGCCGCTGTTTCTCCTTCCGACCCTTGTCGATGACAGCCACACGGATTCCCCACCATCTGAAACAGGTGCGCAGGAACTTCGTGCGCAACACATCGTGCAAATCGGCTACGGCATCAATCGACAAGGCCCGCAACTCCCTGGCCAGGTCGTAAAGACCGCCGAAACCTTTGTGCCGCCCCTTGACATCGGCCACCACAACCTGCAAGTTGCGCGGTGCGCACAGGAACAGTTGCGAGGCTACCTTCTGGGTGAGCATGACAAACGTGGTGTCGGGATAGGCGCGGCATACCGAATAGACCACAGGTATGGTCATCGCCACATCGCCCAAAGCCGACAGACGCATGATTAAGACTTTACGATACGACATAAATCCCCACCCTCCCTGTCATTTTTTATACAGGACCGGGTTCAGTGCCGGATCGTTGTACATCTTCATCTGTTTATAAACCTTCATATACTTCCGGCCGGCCGCGATTTCGTCGAGCAGCTGGTCGATGGCCGTGGAGAGGTCGGAACGCTGTTCGAGCAGCACCCGCAACTTGGCCCGGCACTTCTCCACATGTTCGGGCGAAGCATCTTTGCGCTCCACCTCCTGCTGCATGTGGTAAATCTTCACCGCCAGAATCGACAGCCGGTCTATTGCCCAGGCGGGGCTTTCAGTATTGATGGTGGCATCGCTCTTCACCTCGACCCCGGCATACTTCTTCAAGAAATAGTCGTCGATCATCTCGACCAAATCGGTACGCTCCTGATTCGACTTGTCGATTCGCCGCTTGATGGCCAAGGCCTCACGCGGGTCGATATCGGGGTTGCGGATAATGTCTTCGAGATGCCACTGGACCACATCAATCCAGTTTTTCAAACACAGATAATACTCTATGCTTCCTTCGGCATAGGGATTCTCCAACGTGGCGTCCACGTTGTCGAACCGATGGTAATATTGCGTGGTATTCCAAAAAATGTGATTACAGGTTTCTGCAAAAGTCATAATTCACATCAATTAATGCGCACCTGCTTTCCCGCAAAATGCGTCTCGATAAGCATAGTGTGCTCGGTTTTCAATTTACAAACATAAGCATAGTTTTACGAAAAACCGCTATCTCACCTATATAAAAATAGTTCTTCGGTACATTCCCGCCGAAAAATTACTATTTTTGTTTAGAAAAAACCCGAATGTCATGACTACAATTCCCTACATCATAGCCGACAACAAGATTCCCTACCTGAAAGGTATACTCGAACCTTATGCACGCATCGACTACCTTTCGCCCGACCGCATCGACGCCCAAGCCGTGCGCGACGCCGACATTCTTTTAATACGGACACGTACGAAATGCAACCGCGAACTGCTCGACCAGAGCCGCTGCCGCTACATTGCCACGGCAACCATCGGCTACGACCACATCGACACCCGCTATTGCCGGGAGCGAGGCATCGAATGGGTAAACTGTCCCGGCTGCAACGCCCCATCTGTTGGACAATACATACTCGCCGCCCTGCTGGCTTGGAGTAAAAGCCATCGCAAACCGCTGCACGAATGCACGTTGGGCGTGGTGGGCGTAGGCCATGTAGGCAGTATCGTCGCCCGCTATGCCGGTCTGCTGGGTATGCGGGTACTCCTCAATGACCCTCCCCGCGAAGAGGCCGAAGGAGGAGACTCGTTCACGTCGCTCGACACCCTCTGCCGGGAGGCCGACATCATCACCTTCCACACCCCGCTGACCCGCGAGGGGAAATACCCCACCTTCCACCTGGCCGACGACGATTTCTTCGCCGCACTTGAAAAAAAGCCCTTGATTCTCAATACGGCCCGGGGAGAGATTGTGGCAACCGAGGCCCTGAAAACCGTCCTCTCCCAAGACCGGATTGCGGGTGTCGTACTCGACTGTTGGGAGAACGAACCCCATATCGACAGGGAACTGCTGGGGAAAGCTTTCATCGCCACTCCCCACATTGCCGGATATTCGGCCGACGGCAAGTCGACCGCCACGAGAATGATTGTCGAAGCCGTAAGCCGATGGACCGGCGTGTCAATTCCCACCCAGGCCATCGTACCGCCAGCTCCTGCACAACCCCTCATCGATCTCACGGGAGTGGACACCCCCTTGCAGAAAGCCGTGTGGGATACCTACAACCCCTTCGACGACGACCTCAGATTGCGCAAGTCGCCCGAGACCTTTGAAATGCAACGCGGGCTCTACCCCCTGCGCCGGGAATTCGGAGCCTATCGCATAACAGGGGCCCAAGCGACCGACCTGCCTGTTTTAAAAAATTTAGGATTCCATATTGAATAAATATACAAATACAACAATCTGTTTCCCGCGGAGAGAAGCACCAATTTTCTCCGATAAGTCTGTTGTTTTGAGATGGAACAGAACGATAAAGCGCCAATTTTTTGCACAAAATTTCTACATCTGCGCAAAAAATGAGTAATTTATAAGAGAAAATTTTTTTTCTTCGGAGAAAAATATATTCCTTTGCAGTTGCAAAAAATAAGAACGTTAATTTATTTATTAATTAAAATTTAAAAATTATGTCTGACGTAGCATCAACAGTAAAAGAAATTATCGTAGAAAAATTGGGTGTTAAGGAATCAGAGGTAACTCCCGAAGCCAACTTTACCAATGACCTCGGTGCCGATTCTTTGGACACGGTTGAAATGATCATGGAATTTGAGACCAAATTCGATATCAAAATCCCTGACGATCAAGCCGAAAAAATCACGACTGTAGGTGAGGCTATCGCTCACATCGAAAAAGCTATCGCAGAGAAAGAGAATAAATAATTTATGGAGCTTAAAAGAGTTGTAGTAACAGGCCTTGGTGCCATCACTCCGCTGGGTAACGACGTGGCCTCCACGTGGGACGCCCTTCTGAAAGGAGTAAGCGGAGCAGGGCCTATTACGCTTTTCGACGCATCTGAATTCAAGACTCAATTTGCTTGCGAGGTAAAGAATTTCGACCCGCTGAAATATTTCAGCGCAAAGGAAGTTCGTAAACTCGACCGCTATACCCAGTTTGCACTGGCTGCCACCCAAGAGAGCATGGCCGACTCGGGACTCGATCTCGAAAAAGTCAATAAAGACCGTGCCGGCGTTATCTTCTCGGCAGGTATCGGCGGTATCAGCACCTTTGAGCAAGAGGTAGGGAACTATGCCATCGCCCCCGAAAAGGGTCCGCGCTTCAGCCCCTTCTTCATTCCCAAGATGATTGCCGACATTGCCGCAGGACAAATCTCGATGTTATACGGATTCCGGGGTCCCAACTTCGGTATCGTATCGGCCTGCGCATCATCGACCCACGCCCTCATCGACGCCTACAACTATATCCGTCTGGGCAAAGCCGATCTGATCGTATCGGGTGGTGCCGAAGCTGCAATCACCGTATCGGGAGTAGGTGGATTCAATGCCATGCACGCACTCTCCACTCGCAACGACTCTCCCGAAACGGCCTCTCGTCCGTTCAGCGCATCGCGCGACGGCTTCGTGATGGGAGAAGGAAGTGCCTGCCTTATTCTTGAAGAACTGGAACACGCATTGGCCCGTGGGGCTAAAATCTATGCCGAAGTCGTAGGCGGCGGTCTGTCGGCCGATGCCTATCACCTGACGGCTACCCACCCCGAAGGATTGGGTGCCAAACTCGTGATGCAAAACGCTCTCGACGATGCCCACATGGCTCCCGAAGAGATCGACTACATCAACGTTCACGGTACCTCTACCCCCGTCGGCGACAAGTCTGAAGCCAAAGCGATTTTGGAAGTATTCGGCGACCACGCCTATAACCTCAACATCAGCTCGACCAAGTCGATGACCGGCCACCTGCTGGGAGCGACCGGAGCTTTGGAGGCTCTCATCTGCGTGAAGACCATCGACGAAAGCATCGTTCCCCCCACCATCAACCATGCCGAGGGCGACGACGATCCCGAAATCGACAGCAAACTGAATTTCACATTCAACCACGCACAGAAGCGCGAAGTGAACGCTGCTCTGTCGAATACCTTTGGTTTCGGTGGACACAATGCAAGTATAATCGTAAAGAAATTCACGAAATAACACGTGCTTAAAACGATTTATAACCGTATAAGGCTCCTTATGCTCCGCCATAAGGAGCCTTATGTTCTATATCACGACCTGTTGGGTTTCTGGCCCGACAACATACACCTGTACGAGGTAGCCTGTCTGCACAGCTCCTCGTCGATTTACGTGCAGGGCCGACGCATCAACAACGAACGGCTCGAATTTCTGGGCGATGCCATACTCGACGCCGTAGTGGCCGACATACTTTTCCATCGGTTCGACAACCGCAAGGAGGGATTCCTCACCAACACCCGGGCCAAAATCGTCAAGCGCGAATCGCTCAACGCCATCGCCCTGAAAATAGGGCTCGACCATTTCATTACCTGCTCCATGCGCATCAGCACCCACAACAGCTACATGTACGGCAATGCGCTTGAAGCCCTTGTCGGAGCCATCTACCTCGACAAGGGGTACAAATGCTGCAAACAATTCATCGAGACCCGCATCATCGGAGCAATCGGCGACCTCGACAAAGTGTCGAAAGAGGAGTTCAATTTCAAGTCGCGACTCATCGAGTGGTGCCAGAAACACAAAATCGACATCGAATTTGCCCTCATCGAAACTTTGGTCGACAAAGACAACAACCCCGTATTCCAGTCGCAGGCCCTCATCGGCGGACTGTCGGGTGGCATAGGTATCGGATATTCCAAAAAAGAGTCGCAGCAAAACGCCGCACACACCGCCATCGAACGCCTGCGCAAAGACAGAGACTACCGACAAAAGGTACTGGCTACCCGTCCACAAGAGAATAATGCAAACAATAATGCAACCGTCACCGAAAAATCACAGGACAATTCATAGGAATCACCCGAGAAATGGCTATTTTTGCTACCTATTGAAAACCTAATCAGATGAATTTCACCAAGCTGCTGCGCCCCTTATTTGCAAAACGGCTCTCTCAAATAGATCGATATGCCGACTACGGCGACATCATACAACAGGAAACGCTCATAGGCCTGCTCCGCAAAGCCCAGAGTACTCAGTTGGGAACCACCTACCGCTTCCACGAGATAGACTCCTACAAGAGTTTCGTCGAGCACGTCCCCATCAGCGGATACGAAGAGTTGAAACCCTACATCGAACGTACCATGCAGGGTGAACAGAATATCCTGTGGCCTACCCCCATACGTCATTTTGCCAAATCGTCGGGAACGACCAACGACAAAAGCAAGTTTATCCCCGTCAGCGCCGAGGCCCTGCGCTACTGCCACTACCAGGGCGGAGCCGACTGCGTGGCCCTGTATCTGCGGGCCAATCCCGAAAGCCGCTTCTTCGATGGCAAAGGGCTCATACTGGGTGGCAGCCGGGCGCAAAACCCCTTCGGTGAGGCCTACTGCGGCGACCTGTCGGCTATCCTCATACAGAACATCAACCCGCTGGTCAACCTCATCAGAGTCCCCTCCAAGCAGATTGCCCTCATGAGCGAATGGGACACCAAGCTCGAAGCCATCGCCAACAGCACCATCGGCCAGAAGAACATTACCAACCTATCGGGAGTACCCTCGTGGTTCCTCGTCCTCATCAAGCACATCTTGACGAAAACCGGCCGGCACGACCTCTCCGAAGTGTGGCCCAACCTCGAAGTCTTCTTCCACGGAGGTATCAGTTTCGCCCCCTACCGCGAGCAATACCACCAGCTCATATCCAGCCCCCGCATGCACTACGTCGAGACCTACAACGCCTCCGAGGGCTTCTTTGCCGTACAAAACGACCTCACCACACCCGGCATGCTGCTCCTCATCGACCTGGGTATCTTCTACGAGTTTATCCCCCTGGGGGGTACGCTTGAACAGGCTGTACCCATCTGGGAGGTAGAGGCCGGGCGCAACTACGAGCTGGTCATCACCTCGAACGGCGGCCTGTGGCGATACCGAATGGGCGACACCGTGAAGGTGCTCTCCACGAAGCCGGTGAAGATTTGCGTATCGGGCCGTACCAAACACTACATCAACGCCTTTGGCGAAGAACTCATGGTCGACAATGCCGAGCAAGCCATCGCCCGTACCTGCGAACAGACAGGCGCCAGCGTACTCAACTACACGGCAGCCCCGGTCTATATGACCGACCACAGCAAAGGCCGGCACCAATGGCTCATCGAGTTCAGCAAGCAACCCGCATCTATCGAAGATTTTGCCCAACGGCTCGACCAGAACCTGCAAAACCTCAACTCCGACTACGAAGCCAAGCGATTCAAAAGCATCGCTCTCGAATGCCTCGAAGTGATTCCCGCCAAAGCCGGCATCTTCGACGACTGGCTGCGCGACCACAACAAACTGGGCGGCCAGCACAAAATTCCCCGGCTCTACAACCGGCGCGACATTATCGAGGAGATTCTCCAATACAACAACCGATAAACGCCACAGAAGAGAGGGGAAAGAGCCCTACACACGCACCTTTCACCCGCTTTTGTCAAGTATACAAAATAGCCCCGCACGAGTGATTCGTGCGGGGCTATTTGCATATCAGATGATATCGTACGTCTTATTTTACTTCCGAACCCGGGGCAATCTCGTCGGTAGCCGGAGTGATGACAATCAAGCGTCCGTCGGCATCTTCGGCCGAGAGAATCATGCCTTGCGACTCGATACCTTTCAGTTTGCGCGGTTCGAGATTGGCCACGAAGCAGACGTTCTTGCCTATCAGCTCTTCGGGTTTGTAGTGCTTGGCAATGCCCGATACGATGGTGCGTCCACCCAGTCCGTCGTCGATGCGGAACTGCAACAGTTTGTCGGCCTTGGGAACCTTCTGACAATCGAGCACCTTACCCACCCGGATATCGAGCTTCATGAAGTCGTCGAAAGGTACATTTTCACGCACCGGAGCAGCCTTGTGGTTCTTCAACTCGTTGGCTTTCTTGGTCTCCAACAGTTTGTTGACCTGAGCCTCGATGACACTGTCGTCAATCTTCTCGAAGAGCAGTTCGGGTTTGCCCAACTCGGTACCGACGGGCAGTATATCGGTGCGACCCAACATGTTCCAGTCGCAATGACCCATGTGGAGCATTCCCCGCAGCTTCTCGGCCGAAAAGGGAAGGAAAGGTTCGAAGGCAATTGCCAGGTTGGCCGTAATCTGCAAAGCCAGATTCAAGATGGTAGCCACCCGCGGCATATCGGTCTTGGCCAGTTTCCAAGGCTCGGTATCGGCCAGGTATTTATTCCCGATACGGGCCAGATTCATGGCCTCTTTGAGGGCGTCGCGGAAACGGTAGTGGTCGAGGTAGTTCTCAACCGACGCCTTTACGTCGGCAAACTCTTTCATCGTCTCGCGGTCATAGTCGGTCAACTCGCCGGCCTGGGGGACTTTACCCTCGAAATATTTGTGCGTAAGCACCAGAGCCCGGTTGACAAAGTTGCCCAAGATAGCCACCAACTCGTTGTTGTTGCGGGCCTGGAAGTCTTTCCAAGTAAAGTCGTTGTCTTTCGTTTCGGGGGCATTGGCGGTGAGCACGTAGCGCAGCACGTCCTGTTTGCCGGGGAAATCTTCGAGATACTCGTGCAGCCATACGGCCCAGTTGCGCGAGGTCGAAATCTTGTCGCCTTCGAGGTTGAGGAACTCGTTGGCCGGTACGTTATCGGGCAAGATGTAGCTACCCTCGGCTTTCAGCATGGTCGGGAAGACGATGCAATGGAACACGATGTTGTCCTTGCCGATGAAATGAACCATCTTCGTCTCGGGGTCTTTCCAGTAGAGTTCCCACTTGTCGGGGAGCAACTCCTTGGTGTTCGAGATGTAACCGATGGGGGCATCGAACCACACATAGAGTACTTTGCCCTCAGCACCTTCGACCGGCACGGGTACGCCCCAGTCGAGGTCGCGACTCACCGCGCGAGGTTGCAGTCCCATGTCGAGCCACGATTTGCACTGTCCGTAGACATTGGGTTTCCACTCCTTGTGCTCGTCGAGAATCCAGTGGCGTAGGAAGGGCTCCCACTTGTCGAGAGGCAGATACCAGTGTTTCGTCTCGCGCAGCACCGGTTTGTTGCCCGTGATGGCCGACCTGGGATTGATGAGGTCGGTCGCATTCAACGAGGTACCACAGGCTTCGCACTGGTCGCCATAGGCGTGCTCGTTGCCGCAATGGGGGCAGGTGCCGGTAATATAGCGGTCGGCAAGGAACTGGTTGGCCTCCTCGTCGTAGTATTGCATCGAGGTTTTCTCGATAAACTCGCCCTTGTCGTAGAGTTTGCGGAAGAAATCGGAGGCCATCTGCGTATGAATGGCCGACGTGGTGCGTGAATAGATGTCGAACGAGATACCAAACTCCTCGAATGACTTCTTGATAATGTTGTGGTAGCGGTCCACAATATCCTGCGGGGTCACCCCCTCGGCCTTGGCCTTGATGGTGATGGGCACGCCGTGCTCATCGCTACCGCCTATCATAATCACATCTTCGCCCTTCAAGCGCAGATACCGGGTATAGATATCTGCCGGGACATACACACCTGCCAGGTGGCCTATATGCACGGGGCCGTTGGCATAGGGCAATGCGGTCGTAACCAGCGTTCGTTTAAATTTCTTCTCCATATCTTCTTATTAGTTTCTGTCTATTCTCATGCCACACCAGGAGGTATTCGGCCGCAGGTCCCGTCATGAAGCCCTGCACAAAAAGCCTCCCTGTCGCATATTTCACGCAAAGATATAAATTTTCTGTCCGAAAGAAACGTTTCGGAATGAGCTTTTTGGAATATGCCGACTATTCACGCCCGGTCAGACGGGCAAATGCGAAGCGAACGGCAAACCACAAATGGCGCAAAAAGGTGGGAACCGTACCGTAATAGCGGCACATGATGTCGTATCGCTCCCGCAACGAAGCCTTGCGATTGGCGGTGGTTACCCCCTCGTTGAGGTAGTCGATGAGGGTTTCGTGCGTGTTGGTCATCGTGCGGGCCACCTGCATGCAGCGGATACACCAGTCGAAATCGGCCGAATAGCGATAGCGCAGATCGTAGTCGGGAGCGATTGCCCGCCGCACGATAAAAGCCTGGTGACACACCAGCATACCCATGCGGAAGCTCTTGACGGTCAATACCTCGGGAGCCTGCAAGCGACGCATGGCGATGAAGCGCCGCCGGGCATCGACGAGAGCCGTCTCGCCATAGACGATATCGGGGTCGGTTTTTTCGATGGAACGGGCGATTTTCTGCAACGTATCGGGGCCGTGCAGAGCGTCGCCGGCATTCAGGAAGATGAGGTATCGCCCCGTGGCCCGGTGCAACCCCTTGTTCATGGCGTCGTAGAGTCCCCGGTCGGGTTCGCTGGTAACCGAGGTAACCGCCCGTGAGGCCCGGGCAAGGGCTACCGTGCCGTCGGTCGAGGCTCCGTCGACCACCAGATACTCATAGCCGGTAAAGGTCTGACATTCGACACTCTGCAACGTGGCCGGCAGCGTGGTCTCCGCGTTGAACGTAATCGTAACAATCGAGAAAAGCGGACTTTCCATGGCTTCTTATTTGCTTGACAATTCACTATATACCTGTTGATACTGCCGGGCAATCGCCTCTTCGGAGTAGCGCGACAGGGCTTCGGCCCGTAACCGCTCCCGCGAGATGCTCCCTCCCGACTCCAACGCCCGGGCGATGCCCTCGGCCAAACTCTCGGCCGTACGCTCGGGCACCAGGTAGCCGGTCTCGCCGTGACGGATAATGTCGGCCTGCCCACTGTTGCCGAAAGAGACCGGCAGACAGCCGCACGCCTGTGCCTCGGCCAACGTCTGCCCGAAGGTTTCGTAGCACGAGGCCGACACCACCACATCGGCCGCCGAATAGAGCCGGGACATCTGCCGGGGGGTGTCGACCCACCCGACATCGGTATAGCTGGTGGGTATACGGGGATAGACCTCCTGCGGATTCTTCACCCGACCGAAAAAGAGCAAGTGAATACGCTCCCGATACTCTTCCCGGTCGGACAACAGCCGCAAGGCCTCCATGAGCAGGGGGAAGCCCTTGATGGGGTCGTCGACCCGCACGGCACCGAAGAGTACGATGCGTTTGTCGAGGGGGAGCGACAACTGCTTGCGGCTCTCGACCCGGTCGAGCAACTCGAATTGCGAGAGCGAGAGGGTGTTGGGAATTACCTCGACCCGTTTACCGGCAAGCAAAGCACTCTCGCGCGCCTGTCGGGCCAACCAACGGCTCACCGCCACCCAAGTGACTTGGGCCGGACGGAAAATCTCCATCTTCCGGCGGAAGACCCGGGCCGACAAGTCGTGCCGCGAGGGATAGCGCAGGAAGCCACAATCGTGACAGGCACTCTTGAAGCGGTCGCACCCGTAGGCATAATGACAAATCGAGGTGCACTCCCACATGTCGTGCATGGTCCACACAACGGGCTTGCCCGAACGGAATATGCGGTCGATGCTCCTCAACGAGAGGAGCCCCTGATTCACCCAATGCAGATGAACGATGTCGGCTTCGCGGAAAGCGGCCATAGCGGTAATATCGAACCCGGTAGCAGCCGTAGAGACCTTGAAGAGATTCTTCCGGCTAAAACCGTTGCCAATCCATATCATCAACCGTTCAAACAGAAACGAGAGGCGTCCTTTCCAGTGAGGAGCCACGGCATGAGTGTGACTGTCGTCGCCATACTTGTCGAGCACCAGCGTCGTCACCTCGACCCCTGCCCGAGACAAGGCATCACCCAGTCGGCGGGCAGCTATCGCAGCTCCACCTCCCCGGTCGGTAGTATTTACAATCAATACTTTCATCGCATTCTCCCTTCTGTTGTTTTATGCCCCGAAGTCACCCTTCAACGTTCGTTTGACCCGTCGCCAGGCCTTTGCCCAAAACGACTGGGTGCGGGCGTAATAACGCTCCCAGGCTTTACGGGCCTGAACATTCTCGACCACCGGGCTGATTTTGTAGACCTTCAAAGGAGCCATGTACAGCTCCGAGTCATACAGGTGCCCGCCACCGCAATTGGTTCCGCTACCGTCAAAACCGATGTTGCGCACCAACGACCGTCCTACATTCAACGACAGGATATCGTTGAGGAAGAGCGAGGCATTCCAGCGAATGGCCCATGAGTTGATTTTCCCCTCGGCTTGCCGGCGCAACATGCGGATAAAACGATATTTCCCGTTGAAATCGAACGTGCGGCACAACCGTTTATCCTGCTCAAAGGCACGCAACAGCACCGCCCCGTCGGGGTTGAAATAGCGCCAGGCCCGTCGCCAGGTACCCCACCCCCAACTGCCGGTAAACTTGATGAGGAAGATATCGGGTAACGAACGGTCGCCGGTAAAGTCGCAAGCCTGTATGTGTCCCACCCGCGGCTCATCGCGATAGAGTTCGAGCGCGTCATTCATGAAACGCAGAAAGTAGGGCGCCACCACCAGGTCGTCTTCCAGCACAATGACCCGGTCGTAACGCTCCAACAGAGTGGTGACCCCGTCGATGACATTGGCGGCCAGCCCCCGATTCTCGGGACGCTCCACCACCGTCACCTGCCGGAATTTCCACGGGCGTGCAATCACCTGCCGCACGGCAGCCACCGCCTCTTCGCTACCCGGCCGGGCCCCGTCGGCAAAGATATAGAGCTCGCTCTCGGACGCCAACTCGTTCCGTTCCAAATACTCCAAGCAGGTACGGGTATGGCCAGGCCGGTTATAGACAAACAGAATAATAGGGGCTAATCTATTCATATCAGCATTTCTTTACCAGTTCTACCACTCGACGGCCAAAACCGGGCCAACTGTTCTTCCAGAGAATCCAGGCATCTGTCCCAAGAGACTGCACCAAACAACCGGGGGAAAACGATAAATCGTATCATACTCCATTCCCTGTAATCATGAACCGCATTCCCATCGAAAGGAGTCATGCCTCCCCTCCTTTCTGCATTCGGGCTTTGAGCATCGTCATCACCTCTTGCCACATTTCCAGTTTCAGCACATAGGCGCTACCCAGGTAGATGGCGGCATACACCACCGGCACCACACACAGCCGCCACACATCGCCCGGCAACGACAGATAGACAATGGCCGAAATCACGGCCGAGGCCAGAGCCAGCGACAGATAGGGAAGTATGTCTTTGAGGTATTCGCCATAACCATAACCGATAAAACGCCGGGCAAAGAACACCGAAACCACGAGCGACAACACCGAATAGGAGACCCACCACCCGATCAGGTACATGATGCCCATCGAATAAAACAGGGCGATACCGATGAACAGGTAGGCCTTCTTGCCAATTTCGAGTTGCAGGTTCATACGCGAATAGCCCAGGCTGTTGAAGAGGTCGTAAAAAAGAATAATAAAAGGCGAGCAGATGCCCGACAGGCACAGCAACCGGAAGTAGGGCACCGAGGGCAACCACTGCGCTTTGAGCACCACCAGAATCAACGGATAGGAGACAACCACCATCAACAGCATGATGGGGAAGATAAAAAAGGCGATAGCCCGCACGTTTTTCCGGCAGATGCGTTTGAGCCGCTGCAAGTCGTCCTGCACGGTCGAGAAGACCGGGAAGGCCACCGAGCGGAAGATGTTGCCGATGAGGGCCGATGCAATATCCTGATACTTGTCGGCCTGCGTGTAATAACCCGTCTGGGTCATGCCGTAGAATTTACCGATGATGATGGGATAAATTTTATTGAAAACGTTGTTGATAATCCCCGAGACCACCAGGTTGGAACTGTATCCGAAAAACTCGCGCAGCGACGCCATGCGAAAGAGCCACTGCGGACGCCAGTCGTTGAATGTCCAGAAAAAGAGGGCCCGCAGCACGGCCAGCCCCAGTGTTTGGGTCACCAGCGACCACACCCCCATGCCGCAGTAGGCCATCACCACGGCAGCCAACGAGGCCAACCCCAGCGCCCACAAATTGACCCGGGCATTCACCGAGAGCTTGAAGTGTTTGAACAGCAGCGTCTGCTGAATGAGCGAGAGGGCATTCATCGGTATCACCAGGAAGAGCACCCGGCAGATGAGCGTCAGGTCGGGTTCATTGAAAAAGGCGGCGATAAAAGGGGCTGCCGCATAGAGCAGGGCATAGAGCAGACAGCTGATGGCAATGTTCAGATAGAACACCGTACTGTAATCGGCCTGTGTCGCCCCCTTCTTGCGGATAAGGGCTGAGGAGAAACCGCTGTCAATCAAGATTCCCGACAGGGCGATGAAGATGGAAAGCACCCCTACCTTGCCATAGTCGGTAGGCGAAAGCTGCCGGGCCAGAATGATGCCGGCCACCAGGTAGAACACCTGCTGCCCCACCTTGTCGGCACTGCTCCACACGAGTGCCCTGGTCGTCTTGCCCTTCAAATCTTCTTTCATAAAACCCCAATCGAGTCTCTTTCCCGCAAATATACGACTTATTTCGGCAGAAACCCGACTCGTCCTCCTTTTTTCACGCAACCCCGAGAGCCGGACGAACACGGTGCTCCCAAGCCACAAGCATGTCTCACCTTCGTTTTCCACCCACCCTTCTTCCACACGACACACATTTTTCGCCGGATAAAAGAGCTGCACTCCCTCTACTTTTTGTAATTTCGCCCCCGAAAATGCAAGTGTGAAACAATTTTAAAGGCTGTTTTCAGTTATTATAAATACCGGGATTTCAACATACACTCCCCAAAAGCGCCCCGGAAAAGAGAGTATGCAGATTGTACGAATCGTTGCCGTTGCCCTGTGTTGTCTGGTCTTTGCCACTGCAAAGGCCCAAATCGACACGCAGTTCAGCCAATACTGGGCACTCCCCGGCTATTACAATCCGGCCGCGGCGGGCAGCACCGACAAACTGAACATTCTCACCTCGACCCGGCAACAGTGGATAGGCATGCCGGGAGCTCCCCAAACCTATTTCGTCACGGGCGACATGCCCTTCAAGTTTCTGAAACAGAACCACGGCGTGGGACTGGTGGTGACCTCCGAGACCGAGGGTCTCTACTCCCACCTGATTGTGGGGGCGCAATATGCCTTCAAACTGAAACTGTGGACGGGAGTCCTCAGCCTGGGCGTCCAGCTGGGCATGCTCGACGAGCGGTTCGACGGTACTCAGGTGAGTATCCCCACAAGCGACTACCACCAGGCTACCGACGACGGTATCCCCACGAGCGAGTTGCAGGGCATGGCCTTCGACATGTCGTTCGGGGTGTGGTATTCCCACCCCTGGTTCTACGTGGGGCTCTCGGCCTCGCACCTCACCGAGCCTACCCTCACGTTTGAGGACAAATACGAAACCTATATCGGCCGATCCTATTATTTTATCGCCGGAAGCAATATTCCCATCAAAAACACGTTATATGAAGTGCAGCCCTCCATGATGGTGAAGAGTAACCTCAACGTGACACAATACGAGTTGTCGTGCCGCGTCAAGTACAACAAGTTGTTCTGGGGCGGACTCTCCTACCGCTGGAAAGATGCCTGCATTTTCATGATAGGCGCCGAATACAAGAACTTCATCGCGGGATATGCCTACGACTACCCGGTGTCGGCCATTGTCAAGGCCAGCAGCGGCAGCCACGAGGTCTTCCTGGGATACCGTTTGAAACTCGACCTGTCGGACAAGAACAAGAACAAACATAAAAGCATACGCATAATGTAGCCTATGAAAAAGATAATCGTGTATATCACACTCGCCATTCTCCTTGCAGCATGCTCCCCCTCGAACCGCCATAGCGGCGAAGTGACGGGCGTGGGCGGTACGGCATGGAATGAGCCCACCCCCTACGGCATGGTACTCGTTTCACGCGGCTCGTTCAAGATGGGTCCCGCCGAAAAAGACACGGTGTGGGGAACCCAGCAGGAAGCCCGGCCCATCTCAATCGACGCCTTCTGGATGGACGAGACCGAAATCACCAACTCGAAATACAAACAGTTTGTATTCTGGGTACGCGACTCCATCATTCGCGAACGTCTGGCCGACCCCGCCTACGGTGGTAACGAGGTGTTCAAAATCGAAGAGGACCGCGACGGGAACCCGGTGAAACCCCGCCTCAACTGGGACAAGGCTATCCCCTGGCGCAACCCGACCGAGGACGAAGCCCGCGCCATCGAGAGCGTGTATCGCATCAACCCCATCACCGGCGAGAAACAACTCGACGCCTCGCAGATGAACTACCGCTACGAGGTGTTTGACTACACCGAAGCCTCGAAGCGGAAGAACCGTCTCGACCCCGCCCTGCGCGACCTCAACACCGACCACACCCCCAACTACGACGAAGTGGTTATGATTTCGAAGGACACCGCCTATATCGACGAAGACGGCCGCATCATTCGCGAGACCATCACCCGTCCGCTGGGCAGCGAGTTCGACTTCCTCAACACCTACATTGTCAACATCTACCCCGATACCACGGTGTGGGTCAACGACTTTGAAAATGCCTACAACGAACCCTATGTGCGGCTCTACTTCTCGCACGCCGGGTATAACGACTATCCCGTGGTGGGTGTGTCGTGGGAACAGGCCAACGCCTTCTGTGCCTGGCGCACCGCCCTGCTCAGAGGGTCGCTGGGTCGCAACTCGGTGGTCATAGAGCCCTACCGACTCCCCACCGAGGCCGAGTGGGAATATGCCGCACGTGCCGGCAAGGACGAAAACAAATATCCCTGGACCGGCAACCTGCCGATGGCCGAAAAGGGGTGCTTCTATGCCAACTTCAAGCCCGACGACGGTAACTACGTGAAGGACGGCAACCTCATCACTTCGCCCGTGGGTTCCTACTCGCCCAACGAATTTGGCCTGTACGACATGGCCGGTAACGTGTCGGAGTGGACCTCGACCGCCTACACCGAGGCCATCTCGCAAAACACCAGCGACCTCAACCCCGAATACAAGTACAACGCGGCCAAGGAGGACCCCTACCGCATGAAACGCAAGGTGGTGAGAGGCGGTTCGTGGAAAGACGTTTCCAACTTTATCCGCTCCGACATACGCATGTGGGAATACCAGAACGAGCATCGCTCCTACATCGGGTTCCGCTGCGTGCGCTCCCAAATCGGATTTGCCAAAGCCCGCAGATAATTCAAAACCCACCTATATAAAATCAATTTGTCAAGGATCATGGGAAAGTATAAAAGATATAAAAACCGCATTGAAAAGTTCCTATCCAGCGATAAGGGACAACGCTTTTTCAATTTTGCATACAGTATAGGCGCCGCTGTCGTAATCTGGGGTGCCCTGTTCAAGATTCTGCACCTGCCCGGCGGCAGCCTGCTGCTGTCAATCGGTATGGGTACCGAGGTGCTCATGTTTATCCTCTCGGCCTTCGATACCCCGCCCAAGACCTATCACTGGGAAGAGGTATTCCCCGTGCTGAACAGCAAAAACCCCGAGGACCGTCCCGACTTCTCGGGCGGTGGCGGGACCGTCATCATCGGTGGTAACGGGAAAGGCGGCAACGGCGGAAATGGAGGAAACGGCGGCGGACACTACCCCGACGTATCGGCCTCGGAGGCCAAGCGGGCCGTGGGCATTCCCGAAGGGCTCAACCTGAGCGAAGCCGACACCCAAAGCCTCACCGACAGTATCCAGAAGATGTCGGCAGCCGCCGACCAGCTCTCGCGCATGGCCGAACTCACCGACGCTACCCAGCAATACCTCACCCAACTCTCGGGCATTGCCGAGCAGATGGACCAGTTGCGCCAGGCCACCGAAAGCCTCACCAACGTGTCGAACACCCTGTTGCAGTCCTACCGCAACATCACCGAAAACTCGGAGGGCATCTCGGACACCTCGCAAGGCTACGTCACCGGCATGGAGACACTCAACCGCAACATCAACGGATTGAACACCATCTACGAAATCCAGTTGAAGAGCATCAGTTCGCAAATCGACAACATCGACCGCGTGAACACCGGTCTGCGCAATATCCGCGACATGTACGAACGCTCGGCATCGGACAGCAACCGTTATTGCCAGGAGGCCGAAAAGATGACCCAATACATACAACAACTCAACTCGGTGTACGAAAAGATGATCACCGCCATGACCATCAACATGTACCGGCCCATGGGAGGCGCTCCCGCACCCGACCTGACCGAAAAACCGAAAGAAGATCCCGAACAAAAGTAACCACACATGGCATCGAATAACAACAGACTTTCACCCCGGCAGAAGATGATAAACCTCATGTATATCGTCCTCACTGCCATGCTGGCCCTCAACGTGTCGTCCGATGTGCTCAACGGATTCAAGCAGGTTGAAGACGGACTGGAAAGATCTACTTCGAATGCTTCGCTCCAAAACGACGCTCTCTACCAGAAACTGGCCGCATTCAACAGTCAGAACCCCGAAAAGGGTGGCCCGTGGTACAAGAAATCGCTCGATGTAAAACGTCAGACCTCCGAACTGTACAACTATATCGATTCACTCAAAACCCTCATCGTCAAAAAGGCCGACGGGAAAGATGGCGACGTGAACAACATCGAACGGCAGGACGACCTCGAAGCCGCCTCCTACATCATGCTCTCGCCCGCCCAACGGCAAGGAGCCAAACTGAGAAAGATGATCGACGAATACCGCGACCTCATCAGCGGATTCATGACCGACTCGGTGAAACGGGCCACCATCGAGAACTACCTCTCGACCTCGATTCATTCGAGAAACACCCGGGTGCACACCCCCTCGCTGTGGGAGACGACCCTGTTTGAAAACATGCCGGTCATCGCCGCCGTAACCATTCTCACCAAGATACAGAGCGACGTGCGGTATGCCGAGAGCGAAGCCCTGCACACACTCATCAACAACATCGACGAGGGCGACGTGCGTGTGAACCAGCTCAACGCCTTCGTAATTCCCAACTCCAAAAACATCATGCGGGGCGGGAAATACAGTGCCAACATCGTCCTGGCCGCCATCGATACGACCCAACGTCCGGCCATCTACATCAACGGCAAGCGCCTGCCCGACGAGAACAAAGGACTCTACGAGACCTATTGCGGCAGCACCGGTATCTTCGACTTCCAGGGCTACCTCGAAGTGCCCCGGGGCGACGGCTCCATGACGCGTCACGAATTTTCGTCGTCCTACACCGTAGTCGAGCCCAGCGCCACCATATCGGCCACCTTGATGAACGTGCTCTATGCCGGTATCGGCAACCCCATCAGCATATCGGTTCCCGGCATTCCCAACCACGCCATTCAGGCCTCGATGACCAACGGTACCCTCACCCGCCAGGGCGACAACTGGATTGCCAAACCGGCCAAGGTGGGACAGGACGCCGTGATTACCGTAACGGCCACCATGGACGGCCGGTCGCAGACGGTAGCCAACACCCAGTTCCGTGTGCGACAACTCCCCGACCCCATGCCCTACATTGCCTACAAGGACGACAAGGGTTACGAGCAGAAATACAAGGGCGGGAAACCCTTCCCCAAGACCAGGCTCCTCGCTGCCCCCGGCATACAGGCTGCCATCGACGACGACCTGCTGAACGTGTCGTACCGGGTATTGCGGTTCGAGACCGTCTTCTTCGACTCGATGGGAAATGCAATCCCCGAGGTTTCCGACGGGGCCAACTTCTCCCAACGGCAGAAAGACTCCTTCCGCCGCCTCTCGCGGGGCAAGCGGTTCTATATATCGAGAGTGCGAGCCGTGGGTCCCGACGGGATAGAACGCGATCTCTCGCCCATCGAAGTAATTGTAAACTAAGGCTAATCACATGACTATGACATACAATTCAGCACATATGAATATCCTGATAAAAAGCTGCCTCACCCTCGGCCTGCTCTTCTCGGTCATGGGCGGACATGCACAAGTAGTAAAAAAGAGCGAGAGCGACAACGCCAAGAAGGGCAACACCCAACTGAGCGTTCGGGCCCAGTCGCTCTACGACACCCAGGACGCATCGGACGCCGACATTCCCTGGATGCGGGTCATCTACCGCCAAATCGACCTCACCAAGGAGAAAAACCTGCCGCTCTACTATCCCGAGGAGTCGACCGAAAGTCAGGAGAATCTTTTCAGAATCATCATGAAGCTGCTGGCCAACAACCAGATTCCGGCCTACGAATACCTCGACGGCCGCGAAATCTTCACCGACGAGTATCGCATCAAGGTGCGCGAGATGTTCGACCGCTTCCACATTCTCTATGCCGAGGCCAAAGGCTACTCCGAGAAGAATCCCCGTTTTACCCTCGAAGAGAGTGATATCCCGGCCAACGAGGTGCTCTCGTACTACATTCTGGAAAAATGGATTTTCGACCGCCGCACTTCGCAGGTGAAACCCTCGATTGAAGCCCTATGCCCCGTACTGCACCGCACGGGCGACTTTGGCGGCGAACCGGTCAAATACCCCATGTTCTGGGTGAAATACAACGACATTCGTCCCTACATCGCCCGCCAGTATATCCTGGCCAGCAATGAAAACAACATCGCCCAGTACAACTACGACGACTACTTCAAGATGCGCATGTACGACGGCGAAATCTACAAGACCCAGAACCTGCGCAACCAGTCGCTCATGCAGATGTACCCCAACGACTCCATCAGGAAGCAGGCTCAGGACAGCATCGAACGACAACTGAAAAACTTCAACGAAAACCTGTGGGTACCCACTCCCGAGGAGTTGGCCAAAGCCCGCGAAGAGCAAGAAGCCAAGGAGGCCAAGGCCAACGGTGAAGAGGTAACCTCCAAGGAGGAGAAGGAGGTGAAGAGCACCTCTCGCTCGGCCCGGGCCCAAAAACAAAAAGAGGCCAAAGTGAAAAAGCAGAAACAGCCCAAACAACAGAAAGCCGCCTCGGCTCCCGTACGTTCGGTGCGACGGACTCGATAACCCCCGGCAAAAGATATTCCCGAAAGGCTACTCGCAATGCGGGTAGCCTTTTCCTTTTTTCTCGCTTTTTCATATCTTTTATCATAAATCTACCAGCTCACCCACCCTACATCGTTGTGCGCATGGGATAAAATAACTACCTTTGTCCAAGCGATATAGAAAAGATTTGTATGCAAAAGGTTCGAAATACTATCGATTCCATTCCAAACACACTCCAAAAGCAAGATTTTATTCCCATCTCGTTTGACGAGCCTGTTGCCTCGGACGATGCGAACCTGTCCATATCGCCCGACCAACTCACGATTATCCTCTGTACCCAAGGGAAGAAAACCCTGCAAATCAACTTTTCGGAATATACCCTTACTCCGGGAAGCCTCGCCTTCCTCTATCCCCAGTCGATGTGGAAGATTATCGACGGTAGCGACGACTTTCAAGCCTGCTACTTCTCCATCAAGGGGACTTCGGCCAAGGAGTGGAACACCTTTATCGATCTCGACACGGTCTTCTCGGTCAGCTCCTACATAGCCAAGCACCCCTACACCAGCCTCTCGACCGACGAGACCCAGGTCATAGAGAAGTACCTGCGTCTTTTGCAAAACCGCTACGAAGCCCAGGCCGGTGCCACGGTCATACATTTCTTGCTGTCGGCATTTACCCTGGAACTCAACCACATCTTCACCCTGCGGGAGAAGAGCGACAAATCCAAGCTGTCGCGGCAGGAAGATATCCTGTGGAAATTCCTCACCCTGCTCAAAGAGTATCACAAGCAGCAACGCAGCGTCAACTTCTATGCCGACAAGCTCTACATATCGCCCAAGCACCTCTCGTCGGTCATCAAGCAGATGAGCCACAAGACCGCCCACGAAATCATCGCCGACTTCGTGATTCTGTCGGCCAAGCGCATGTTGAAAACCACGACCATGAGCATTCAGGAGATATCCGACGAACTGAATTTTGCCAACCAGTCGTTCTTCGGGAAATTTTTCAAACAAAATACCGGACTATCCCCCTCCTCCTATCGCAAGAAATAATCGTCATACTAAACAGATAAATCGATAAAAATGCAAGTCATGAAGAACATCACACTATTCTTATCGGCGGTTCTATCGCTGTCGGGAAGCGCTCTCGCCCAAGATCAGCAGAACCGCTTTGCCGAGATTACCAATCCGCGGCTCATCGACATCAACAAGCTACCACCTCATGCCGCCTTCACCTCCTACACCGGGGCCGAAGCTGCCCTGAACGGCGACCGGAAGCATGGCAGTTACTACCTGTCGCTCAACGGCACCTGGCAATTTCACTATACCGAACAGTTCAAAGAACGCCCGATGGATTTCATGGCTCCCGACTACGATACTACCGGGTGGAACCAGATACAGGTGCCCGGCAACTGGGAGACGCAGGGGTATGGCGACCCTATCTATGTGAACGTAGGCTATGAATTTGTATCGCCGGGTTTCGACCGCTACCTTCAAAAGAACAATCCGCCTCTGGTTCCCGAGGCGTGGAACCCCACCGGTACCTACCGTCGCGAGTTCGACCTGCCCGCCTCGTGGGAGGGCAAACGCATCTTTTTCTGCGCCGAGGCAGTGAAGGGTGCCGCCTACTTCTACCTGAACGGTCGGTTCGTAGGCATGTCGAAGTCGGGTAAAGTACCCGTGCAATTCGATATCACCGAGTTGGCCCGTCCCGGCAAGAATACACTGGCCGTGCAGATGCACCGCTTCTCCGACGCCAACTATTTCGAGGGGCAGGATTTCTGGCGGCTCACCGGCTTTGAGCGTGAGGTCTATCTCTATGCCCAACCGCAAACCCGGGTAGCCGACTTCGAGGTGCAGTCGCCTCTCGATTCGACCTTTACCGACGGACTGTTTCATCTCGGCGTCGTTCTGCAAAACGACCGGGACAGCGCGCAGCCGATGACCGTCGCCTACCAACTGGCCGACTACTCGACCGACAAACCGCAAATCGTGGCTCAGGGCAAACAAACCATTACCCTCGACCCCTACAACTCGGACCGCATCGACTTCGAAGCTACCATTCCCCACGTCAAGGCCTGGACGGCCGAGACACCCAACCTCTACCGCCTGCTCATCTCGACCAGCGGGGTCAACGGAGAGAGCGGCGAATACATTCCCGCCCGCGTGGGATTCCGCACGGTCGAAATCAAGGAGGGGCAACTGCGGGTCAACGGTCAGCCCATACTGGTGAAAGGGGTCAACGTACACGAGCACGACCCGTTTACCGGCCACTATGTGACCGAGGAGACTATGCTCAAAGACTTTGAACTCTGGAAAAAATACAACGTCAACACCGTGCGCACCTGCCACTATCCCCAACAGAAACGGTTCTACGAACTGTGCGACGAGTACGGACTCTACGTCATCGACGAGGCCAATATCGAGTCGCACGGTATGGGCTACGACCTGCGCGTGGGCGGTACGCTGGGCAACAATCCCCTCTACCTGCCGGTTCACCTGGACCGCCTGCAAGACATGGTCGAGCGCGACAAGAACCACCCCTCAATCATCGTTTGGTCACTCGGTAACGAATCGGGTAACGGGTACTGTTTCTACGAGGCCTACCGCTGGCTGAAACAGCGCGACGCCTCGCGCCCCGTACAGTACGAACGGGCCGAACGGGAGTGGAATACCGACATCATCTGTCCCATGTACACCTCGCCCGAGGGTATCGAGCGCTATGCCCTCGACCCCACGGCCGACCGTCCGCTCATTCTCTGCGAGTATGCCCACGCCATGGGCAACAGTCTGGGGAACTTCCAGGACTATTGGGACATTATCGAGAAATATGACCTCCTGCAAGGCGGCTGCATCTGGGACTGGGTGGACCAGGGGCTGGCCAAGACCAACGCTCAGGGAGAGACCTTCTGGGCCTACGGCGGTGACTACGGCGAGACCGGGACCCCGTCGGACGGAGACTTCTGCATCAACGGCATCGTCTATCCCGACCGCCGCATCAAACCGCAAACCATCGAGATGGGCAAGGTGTACCAGAATATCAAGTTCCTCCGCTTCGACCCCAAGGCTGGGACCATCGACGTGAAAAACGAATTTTTCTTCACTCCGCTCGACAAATATGATTTTGTATACACGGTCAAGGGGAACGGCAAAACGCTCAAATCAGGGAAATTTACCGTATCGCTTGCCCCCCGCCAGCAGACAACCGTCGCACTGAAAGGTCTGCCTGCCATGAAACAGGAGTCGGTCGACTATCAAATCGAATTTGAGGCTCGGCTGAAACAGGCCGAACCGCTTCTGCCGAAGGGCTATGCCGTAGCTCGCGAACAGATTGCCGTGAAACCGGCGGTTAAACCCGAGGCCCGACTGTCGGGCGAGACGATAGCCCAGACCGACAACGGCGACGAGGTTCGCTTCTCGGGCAAGAATTTCGACATCACCTTCGACAAGAAAAGCGGCCTGATGACCAGCTACCGATACAAGGGCAACGAATACCTCTGCGACGGTTTCGGGCCTCGTCCCAGCTTCTGGCGAGCTCCTACCGACAACGACTACGGCTACAATTCGCCCAAGCTGTTACGGGCCTGGAAAGAGGCTTCGCAACAGGCTCCCGTGCCCCAGTCGTTCAGTGTAGAGCCGGGTGAAGGCAAGAGCCTCCGCATCGTCTGCCGCTATGCCTATCCGCAAACCGATGCCCAATGGGAGACGGTCTATACCCTGCTGGGTAACGGTGTGGTGAAGGTCGACAATACGCTCGAACTCTCCGACGCCAAGGCTCCCATGATTCCGCGGGTAGGCCTGCGCATGCAACTGCCCAGCACCTTTACCCAACTCGAATACTACGGCCGGGGCCCGGGAGAGAACTACATCGACCGTCGCACCAGCTGTTTCGTAGGACGCTATCAGACCGCCATCGCCGACCTGTACGAACCCTATGTACGCCCGCAGGAGAACAACCACCGCACCGACGTGAGCTGGCTGGCCCTCTCGGGCAACTCGGGCAAACTGCTCATCGTGGCCGATTCGCTCGTCGAGTTCAACGCCTCGAACTATACCCTCGAATCACTCGACAGCGGTGACCACCGCGACGACGGCCGCCAACGCCCCGTGAAACCGCAACAACGGCACAACTGCGACCCCCAGCCGTCCCAGCTCGTCGACCTCTTCATCGACTACCGCATGATGGGGTTGGGTGGCGACAACTCATGGGGGGCCAAACCTCACAAGGCCTACCAGATAGACCCGGCCGTGGGGAGAATAAATTATGGCTTTACGCTTGTCCCGCTGGACAAAAACGGCTCTGTCGACAAAGCCATCAAACAATATTAACCCAATCACATTATCACGCCCGGGACATTTACCCGGGCGTGATAGCTAAAAAACGATTAACGATGTACCGATTTACCCATCTGTTCCTGGCGCTTTCGCTTCTGCTTGTCACCTCGTGCAGCCTGTTCAAAGAACTGAACCTCACCTCCGACGACGTGACCCGTATCACCTCCGAGACCTTCGACGACGACTACGACATGGTCTACTACTCGACCCTCTCGCTGCTCCAAGCCGAACAGTTCACCATCGTCGAAGCCAACAAGGAGAGCGGCATCATTCGAGGCATACAACACACCGAGCGCAACGATGTGGAATGGAACTTGAAGGCTTTCGGTGAAGCCACCGAACGCGAATCGACCGAGGCGGTCTTCCTGGTGCTGCCCCTCCCCTCGAAGCACACCGAGGTAAAGCTGTCGCTCTATCGCAACGAACTGGTCGTTACCCGCAAGAACGGACGCAACCAGAAACAGGACTCCCGCACCATGCTGCTCACCGAGTCGACCTACAACAAGTGGCTCAACAAACTGAAAGCCGAAATCAAACGGCGCAAACGGCTATCGTAAGATACAGGATAAAGAATCTTTCACGTCATCATACCTCCATGTCTAATCTATTTGAATTGAACAGTTATGAAAGCCAAGTAGAGACCCTTGTCTCGGCTTGTTTCATACTGTCGGTCCTGAGCGACCTGGCTATTGCAATAGCGTGGATAGGGCTGGCAGCCTGCACCGTACTGTTCGGGCAGCTGGTCTATTACCCCTTCCGGTGCAAACGGAAAGACGAATTCCTGTTTGTTCCCTGGTGGATTCTCAACCTGCTCTACTGGTGTGCATTCACCGGTTGGACAGTTTACCATTTAATCGACACAGCCGCATGAAAAAGAAAAGTAAATCGGTTATCCGCTTGAAATACATCGAGCTGATTGCCTTCGTCGAAACCGGGTTTGCCCTTCTCTGCTTCATCTGGGAATACAAGTGGCTCATCGCTCTGTCAATCGCCCTGTTTCTGATACCGCTGTGGGGACTGATTACCCATCGACGCTGGTGCCGGACGCACAACGAACCGTATGCCAACTGGGAGCTGCTCTACACCTCCATCGCCTGGGTGGTATATGCATGGATTACAGGGGCTATCTATTTCCGTTTCTTTACCTAAGAAAGGGACAAACAATTTACAAACTACAAAAATATATCGATGAAAAACAAGCTCCTTATTTTGACAACTATTCTCATCTCTCTTAACGGTATAAGTTGCTCCTCTTCAATCATCGGGCACAGTGACGGCCCTACCGCCATCTATATCGACGAGCAACCCGATTTTCTTCTGCGCAAAGGACTCGACCTCATACACGAGATACACGATTTGGCCAATGACTCCAACTACGTCAAATATGTTGCGACCCGTACCGAGATTACCCAACGAGTGCAGGAGTTCGCTTCCGCCAACTGCCAATCGGACTATAAAGTATTCGCTATCGACAACCTGAAACCCTTTACAGACTACCTCTCCCGGATAGCACCCAGTCTCGACTCCAAACTCTACGAACGGTTGTATCGAAGCATTCCCGCACTCATCAATGCCCAGTCGGGCTCCACTGCCTTAGCCGCAACCTCGCTGCTCACCGGCGAAGATGTATTCCACAGCAACCGACCCGAAGCTCCTTGCATATACCTTTACTGCTTCAACAAGGGCATCAATTGCCTGGTCTTGTTCATACCCCAATCAGAGAGAATCGTACAGGCCTACGCCTCGTGGATTATCAATCAGCAACTCGATTGCATAAAAGGCCCCGATGATGTAGAAACATTCTTCAAAGATGTACTAAATATCCCCAACATACATATCAAGCAACTGAAATAGAAATATATTACGATGCGAAAGCCAGCCATGTAGTCCCAAGCTGAGAGAAGTAGCACAAGAAACAGAAAGGCCCGGTAGAGGATTCTCTACCGGGCCGTTTCACTTGGAGCGGAAGACGAGGCTCAAACTCGCGACCCTCAGCTTGGAAGGCTGATGCTCTATCAACTGAG
>DXDM01000024.1 GCA_019115485.1 Candidatus Barnesiella excrementavium
TCTTTTCTCGTATGCGGACAGGCTCCTTGATTTTGATTTCTTTCTTCTTTCGTCCCATTTTCTTTTCTGTGTTATCCGATTCTTGGATTTGTTACTATATTGTATATCAGTCACTTGCAAGCGCAACAAAGATAATTCACGGCGGGACAAAAACGGGACAAAAAGCGTGCTTTTATATCCCAAATTAGGCAAATATAACTATCCAATCAAAAAACGGCCTCTATTCATAATTAACTATAAATCAGTGCTATTTGGCAGATTACGTTAGATATGTTTTCCTATGGTTTTACCCATCTGGAGTAATTGGTGGATCTTTATTACAAGGACCACTACGATGCTACCGATGACCCGGCAGCCAAACTGGCGACATTCTGTACGGCTCCCGCAATCCGCAACTACGGACGCAACCTGTTCAGCGAAATCGTGGGTACCTTTGTTCTGGTGTTTGTCATTCTCGCCCTCTCTATTGACGGAAATACCTCCGAGGTGGGTATGGGTGCTTTGGGAGCATTCCTTGTGGCCATGCTGATTGTAGCATTGGGTATGTCGTTGGGTGGAACGACGGGGTATGCCATCAATCCCGCCCGAGACCTGGCCCCGCGTATCGCTCACGCCATTCTTCCCATCAAGGGCAAGGGTACCAACGACTGGGGGTACTCTTGGGTACCTGTTGTAGGACCTATTATCGGTGGATTCATCGCTGCTGCGCTTTATTGCATTATTTACTGCTAATACAGAATTGTGATGAAAGCATCGAAATTTTGGATTGCTCTGTTGGCAATCGGGCTGACTGTTACAACCGTTTATGGTCAGCAATTCCATTTGAGTGGAACACTCCAAAACATGCACTTGTGGCGTGGCCTTCAAGTTGCCGATGGTGGTGTACTTGCGGCCGATGTGAACGTCGGATTCTTTAATGACGGGCTTAAAGTGGGACTGTGGGGCGGAACCGACCTTACGGGCGATTACAAGGAGTTTGATTACTATCTGTCCTATTCCGTATCGGGGTTTACCGTAGCCGTGTGGGATATTTGCAACTACTCGCCGTCGCTTCCTTTCAGCAAGAATATCTTCAACTACAACAAGTACTCGACCACTCATTTCCTCGATTTGAGTGTCGCCTATGATTTTGGAGCGGTATCGAAAATTCCTTTGAGGTTGAGTTGGGCTACCATCTTTGCCGGACGTGATCTCAATGTGGCAGGGAACAATCGGTATTCGACTTTCGTGTATGGCGAGTACAGCTTGTTCCGGAATGAACAGTGGCAGGTCGATCTCGGACTTGGAGGGACCTTTGCCTTCAATCGGGCCTCGGCCGACGGGAGTGCTAATTTTTATGGGAATGACTGTGTGAATCAGATTTCGTTGAAAACCACCTATAATCTTCACATAGGCCGCTTCGCATTACCGATATTTGCACACGCCATGTGGAATCCCGATTTGAAAGACGGTTATTTGCAGGTAGGAGTCAATCTATTCGCGTTTTAAGCGGAGAACCTGAATCCTTCCTGATTGAAAGAGTTGGAGCCCGATAAATATCGGGCTCCAACTCTTTTCGTTTATCATCTTTGCAGGTTGTGTTATTTCTCTTCCGCAGCCTCTTGCTTGCGATACTCCTCAATCATGTAGCCTTTCACCTCTTTGAAAAGGCGGGTAGCAAAGACAAAATCGTTCAAAGCCTCGTTTGACGAGGTGAATATCTTGTTCTTGTTGCCTACCCATTCGCGGTGCCCCTTGTTGATGAAGACGATATTTTCGCCGATACCGATTACCGAGTTCATGTCGTGAGTGTTGATGATGGTGGTCATGTTGTACTCGCGGGTGATGTCGCTCAACAGTTCGTCGATAAGAATCGAAGTCTTGGGATCGAGACCCGAGTTGGGTTCGTCGCAGAACAGATATTTGGGATTCAAGGCAATGGCTCTTGCAATGGCGACCCGTTTCTGCATACCTCCGCTAATCTCCGAGGGATAGAGATCGTTAACCCCTTTCAGGTTTACCCGTTCCAAACAGAATTCAGCCCGTTTCTTGCAGGCTGCGTAGCTGTCGTGAGTAAACATGCGCAGGGGGAACATGACATTGCCCAAGACCGTCTCCGAGTCGAACAAGGCCGACCCTTGAAACAGCATGCCTATCTCGTTGCGCAGGGCCTTGGTTTGGGCTTGTGTCATGGCCGTGACATCACGGCCGTCGTAACAGATTTGTCCTTTGTCAGGGCGCAACAGCCCTACGATGCATTTCATCAATACGGTTTTACCCGAGCCACTTTGCCCGATAATCAGATTGGTCTTGCCGGAATAGAACTTGGCGGAAACATCGTGCAGGATCTCTTTCCCGTCAAACAGTTTATATACGTTGTTTACCGTTATCATCAGAACAGGATTTGGGTGAGAATTACATCGAGCAGCAGCACGATTACGCTACTGACTACTACCGAGTCGGTACTGGCTTGACCCACTTCGAGGGCTCCACCTTTTACCCGGTATCCATAGTACGAGGCTACGCTACTGATAACAAAGGCGAAGAACAAAGCCTTGAAGATGGCTTGCCAGATGTAGTACTCGACAAAGAAACTTTGCAGCCCGTAGATATATTTCGAGACCGAAATAATATCGGTGAACTGAGCTATGAGATAACCGCCCGTAATACCGCTCGCCATACTGAAAACGACCAGTACCGGAATGAAGGAAACCATGGCGGCAATTTTGGGGAGTATAAGCAGGTTGGCCGAGTTGACCCCCATGATTTCGAGGGCGTCGATTTGTTCGGTTACCCGCATGGTGCCTATCTCGGAAGCAATATTCGAGCCCACCTTACCGGCCAAAATCAGACAGAGAATCGAGGAGGAGAACTCCAACAGAATTACGTCGCGGGTAGCCAGCCCCACAGCGTAGGCCGGTATGAGGGGAGAGACTACGTTTTTCTGCATCTGTATCGCAATCACCGCACCGATAAAGACCGATATGGTGATTACGATGGGAATGGAGTCGATACCCAGTTTATAGATTTCGGCTATGTATCGTTTGAAAAATTCCCGCCAGCGGTCGGGTCGGGTGAAGACCCGCCTCATCAACAGGACGTAATCTCCGAATTTTCGTAGTGAATCGTCTATAATCATATCCGTTGTTTTGGAATATCAAGGAACAAAAGTAGTGAAAAAGATTGATGTACGACAATTCTTTACCCCTTGAAATATGTGTGGCTTCATTTTATTTTCGCAAAAGTGACGCATGAATATCTCTATTTTCGTATCTTTGTTTCTCAATTGGCAGTGAACAGGGATTACCGGGTTACAAGCAAGTCGGTCATCTCTTGTGAGTGGGGATTGTCGCCATCACTCTCTGCATGGATAAAACGCTAACGAATTAAATATGTTCTCCAAACTTTTCAACCATCGGGCCGATGCTGCCGATACGGCAATCAAAGAACCGGTAGAGGTTCAACAGACAAATACCGAAACAGAGGGAAACAACATGGTGTTGCGGACCGAGGATTTGGTGAAAAAGTATCGCCAACGTACGGTGGTCAATCATGTATCAATTGATGTGACACAGGGCGAAATCGTGGGGTTGCTGGGCCCGAACGGTGCCGGAAAGACAACCACATTCTACATGACCACGGGCTTGATTACACCCAATCAGGGACATATTTATCTCAACGACCTCGATATTACCGACTATCCCGTGTACAAACGGGCTCAAATCGGTATCGGCTATTTGGCACAGGAGGCTTCGGTATTCCGTAAATTGTCGGTCGAGGATAACATTCGCTGTGTGCTCGAAATGACACCTACGACCAAAGAGTACCAACGCGACAAGTTGGAGAGTCTCATTGCCGAGTTCCGTTTGCAGAAAGTCCGTAAGAATCTGGGCGACCAGTTATCGGGTGGCGAGCGGCGACGCACCGAGATAGCCCGCTGCCTGGCCATCAGTCCCAAGTTTATCATGCTCGACGAACCCTTTGCCGGTGTCGACCCGATTGCCGTAGAGGACATTCAGTCGATTGTATATAAATTGAAGGAGAAGAATATCGGTATTCTCATTACCGACCACAATGCACCCGAGACCCTGAGTATTACCGACCGGGCATACCTGCTTTTCGAAGGAAAAATTCTTTTTCAGGGAACTTCCGAAGAGTTGGCCGAGAATTCTATCGTGCGGGAGAAATACTTAGGCCGCAACTTTATTTTCCACAGGAAGAAGTTCCTTTGACCTGGCGGGGCGCCGCAAATACCTTTTTATAAAACAGATAGAGCAGGAGGGCGGTTGCCACGAGGCTTACCCACGCCAGCCATGCCGTAGAGGATTGCACGGTGCCCAGCGCCTCCAACGTGTTGTGCGGGTCATTACCGGTAAAGTAAGCGATACAGGCTACCATGCTGTTGTTGAACAGATGTCCGAAGATAGGGAGCCACAGGTTGCCGCTCCATACCAGCAGATAACCAAAGAAAGCACCCAGTAACAACCGGGGAAAGAATCCGTAAAATTGCAGGTGTATGGCACTGAACAGAAAGGCACAAGTCCACACGGCCACATGAGTCCGGCGACTTTCTCCTTGCACGACTTGTTGGAGTATGCCTCGGAACACCATTTCCTCACCCATGCCGGTAAGGATACCTATACCTATAACGACAGCCAGGAAATGGGGTAGTGAGTGAATTTGCATCAACTGCTCGGTTACCGCAACCGCAGCCTCCTCTTGTTGCCGCATCCACGCCTCAATAGAGCTGAATGCCTCGGGCAAATTAATAGCCTCGTTCCACTCTACCAAGCGATTGAACATGGGGGTAGCCACAAAATAGAGTATCACGATACACAGTAACTCGATGAGTCGGGGAGCCTTATTCAAATGCAATCCACGTCCGGCATTGCCCCAAAACAGCATGGCCGCAAACCAGGCCGGCAGAATGAACATGCCGATATTTTGCAGGTACATGCCGACCAGCAGTGCATATTCTCCGCGCACAAACAGCATGGGAAGGGCTATGACAAACACACCACACAAAATCAATATCAGCAGCACGATGAGTTTCACACCCACCGACGAATGACGAATATATTCGGTAAATTTCATAATCGGATTAATAAAAAACGGGACAAAGGTACGAAATCTGTTGTAATTTGTGAAACCCGCAGAAAGGTCTATTCCCTGGACGTACGGCTTTTATTTTCGGCTCTTTTATATATGGAGTCATAAATGACGGCGCAAAGAAGTGTGAGAAAACTGAGTAGCCAGGTATAGTACCCAATGCTTTTGGCTCCTATATAAAAGATTTCTTGTCTATCACCAATGGTAACCTGGCTATGACAAAAATTGAACATGAGAATAAAAACAATCGATATAATTGTCAAAAGGTAGGGGCCAGTCGTTGATTTACGGCGACGTAACAGATACAAGACATACATATAGGCGATATTCGGTATCCAAATCAACGAGCAAGCAGCCTCAACCTCTCCATGATAAAGTGCTTGTAAATCGTATGGCATAGATAACAAGCCATATACAAATGCCCACGAACCGGGAACAGAATGAATCTCACTCACCGTATACCCGGCAACTGTTCCGTAGGGGATAGGCAATATGTAGTACATGGGGATTAACAAAGCTGTGACATAGAATAACAGGCTGAAATCTATGATACAGTTCCGTATACTATAATTGTATTTATGCATCGTGAGCGGGCTCTTTCGGTTGGTTGTTAATGTGTTTTTCTAAAATTTTGATGTAGGTTCTTGTTATGACTTCATTCAGCAATACTATATAGTTGAAGCGCTATCATGAATATCTGGATAAAAGATTGAAACAGAGGTGAGCGAAATTAATTTCTTAACTTTGACTATGCCTGTCCTCCTTTCACGTTTTACAAATATAAGAATTTGGCACAAATTAAAAGCATAAGTTTTGGATAAATTTTCCATCTATGGAATCTTTCTGAATTATTACAGCCATTCTGTGAGAAAACTTAATTGTCTTGTAACTTATTTTTATTGAATAAAAATTCATAACACCTCTCAAATCAACAAGCAACGAGGCTGGTTTATACAAATTGGATTATAGCAGAATAGTAACTCAATTTGCAAGCAGCTATTGATTTGTTTGCAAAACATTTTGAGAACTTGAATAAATGTCTATATTTGCAGCCTTAAAAGTGACAAATTATTAATTCATGAAGGTTGCGGTCATAAAATACAATGCAGGGAATATTTATTCGGTTGTGTGCGCTTTACGACGGCTGGGTATCGATCCGGTAGTGAGTGACTCGCCCGAGGTACTCTTGCAGGCCGATAAGGTGCTTTTTCCGGGCGTGGGAGAGGCTTCGTCAGCCATGAGATATTTGCGAGAACATGACTTGGACCGGGTGATTGTCAATCTTACCCAGCCGGTATTGGCCATCTGCATTGGATTACAGTTGCTCTGTTCGCATTCCGAGGAGGGCAGCGCCGATTGTCTGGGGGTATTCGATACTCCGGTGCGACGATTTGTCCCGCACGACGGGAAGGAGAAGATACCCCACATGGGTTGGAACACGTTACATAATCTGCGAGGGCCTCTGTTCCGAGGAGTCGAAGAGGGAAGCTATGTTTATTTCGTACATAGCTATTATGCTCTCGTAATGGACGATTGTGTGGCGCAGTGCGATTATATCACTCCGTTTTCTGCTGCGTTGAACAAAGGTAACTTTTATGCCACCCAGTTCCATGTGGAGAAGAGTGGGGCTGTGGGGGCTCGTATTCTTGAAAATTTTCTGGCCTTATGATTCAGTTAATTCCAGCCATAGATATTATAGGAGGCCGTTGTGTGAGGTTGTCGCAGGGCGACTATACTCGACAGCAAGTCTACAACGAGAATCCGCTCGATGTAGCCAAGGCTTTCGAGGATAACGGGTTGACCCGCTTGCATCTGGTCGACCTGGACGGTGCCAAGGCCAGCCACATTGTCAACTACAAAACCCTCGAACAGATTGCCGGGCATACGGGATTGACCATCGATTTCGGAGGCGGATTGAAAAGTGACGAGGATTTGCACGTCGCCTTTGAAAGTGGGGCTCACCTGGTGACAGGAGGCAGTATTGCCGTGCGTGACCGCAACCGGTTTGTCAGGTGGGTCGAGCGATATGGTAAGGAGCGAATCATTTTGGGGGCCGATGTGCGTGACGAAAAGATTTCGACCGGCGGGTGGTTCGATGATTCGGAGATTGAACTGATTCCTTTTGTGCACGACTACATGCAGTCCGGTATCGAGCAGGTTATCACGACCGATATTTCCCGCGACGGCATGTTGCAAGGGTGTGCCGTGGAGTTGTATCGCAAGATGCTGGACGAGTTGCCCGGTATCTATCTGATTGCAAGTGGAGGCGTAGGCTCATGGGCCGATGTGGAAGCGTTGCAGACGGTAGGTGTCCCGGCCGTTATTTTAGGAAAAGCCATTTACGAAGGACGAATATCGCTTGACGAGATTGCGCACTTCATGACAACCAATTCTTGAAAATTATGTTGGCAAAACGTATTATACCCTGCCTCGATGTAAAAGATGCCATGACCGTGAAAGGAACCAATTTTGTAAATTTCAGGGAAGCCGGCGACCCGGTAACTTTGGGTGAGTTTTACAGCCGACAAGGTGCCGACGAATTGGTTTACCTCGACATTACCGCTTCGTATGAGGGACGCAACACCTTTACCGATTTGGTAAAACGCATCGCCGCCCGCATCGACATACCCTTTACGGTAGGGGGTGGAATTCATTCTTTGGCCGATGTAGACCGACTGTTGAGTGCCGGAGCCGACAAGGTCTCGCTAAACTCGGCAGCCTTGAAAAATCCACAAATTATCGAAGAGGTGACAAAAAACTTCGGTTCGCAGGTGTGTGTTATCGCAATAGATGCTAACTTTGAGGACGGAAAATGGGTGTGCTACCTGAACGGAGGTCGGGTGGCGACTCACCGCACGCTTTTTGAGTGGGCTGCCGAAGCTGCCGACCGGGGTGCGGGCGAGATTCTGTTTACCAGTATCGCCCACGACGGGACGCACGACGGATATGCCTGCGAAGCTTTGCGCGAGTTGCATCGGTTGTTACCAATCCCTGTCATTGCGTCGGGGGGAGCCGGGACAATGGCCCATTTCAAGGAGGTATTCCTCGAAGGGGAGGCCGATGCGGCACTGGCCGCCGGGGTGTTCCATTTCGGTGAGATTGCAATTCCTGCATTGAAACAATATTTATCGGGATATGGTATTCCCATAAGAATATGAATTATGGATAAAGAAAAGATAAAGCAACTGGATTTCAATAAGATGGGCGGTCTCGTTCCCGCTATCGTCCAGGACTGCGAGACACAAAAGGTGCTTATGCTCGGCTTCATGAACGAGGAGGCTGTGTGTAAAACCGTAGAGACGGGAAAGGTGACCTTTTTCAGCCGTACCAAAAACCGTCTGTGGACCAAAGGTGAGGAGAGTGGCCATTTCCTGCTGGTGAAATCGATACAGAAAGATTGTGACAACGATACGCTACTGATTCAAGCTACCCCCTGTGGACCGGTGTGTCATACCGGAGCCGACACCTGTTTCGGTGAGGAAAATCGCAACGACTTGGCGTTTATCCAGTATTTGCAAGATTTTATCGAACGACGCAAGGCCGAGATGCCCGAAGGGTCATACACCACGTCGCTTTTCAGGTCGGGAGTCAATCGCATGGCTCAGAAAGTTGGCGAGGAGGCTGTGGAGACCGTTATCGAGGCGACGAACGGAAGTGACGAACGGCTCATCTATGAAGCCTCGGATTTACTGTATCACCTGATTGTATTGCTCACCTCAAAGGGCTATCGCATAGAGGACTTGGCTCGTGAATTGAAAAAGAGGCATAAATAACAGAGAGTTATGGAAAAGAAATTACTCGTAAAATATACCGATGTACAAATTTGTCGGGAAGAACTGACCATATTGGACCATGTCGATTTCGAGTTGTATAGTGGCGAATTTGTCTATTTTATAGGTCGTGTGGGTAGCGGTAAGAGTTCGCTACTGAAAACCATGTATGCCGATCTGCCTATCAGCGAGGGCGAAGCTACCGTACTCGACTTCGATGTGCGCCACATTCGCAATAAGGAGATACCACAGTTACGCCGGAAATTGGGCATTGTGTTCCAGGATTTCCAACTGCTAACCGACCGATCGGTCTACGAGAACCTCGCTTTTGTGTTGCGGGCTACGGGTTGGAAAGACAAGGAGGAGATTGATACCCGAGTAGCCGAAGTGCTCGACCAGGTGGGTATGCGTAAGAAATCATACAAGATGCCGCACGAATTGTCGGGTGGAGAGCAGCAGCGTATCGTCATAGCACGGGCTCTGTTGAATTCGCCCAAGATTATTCTGGCCGACGAGCCTACCGGTAATCTCGACCCCCAGACAGGGCAACAGATTGTTTCGTTGCTTCACCACATTTGTGAGACGGGAACGGCTGTTATCATGACCACTCACAATTTGAATCTGGTCGAGGAGTTTCCCGGGCGCATCTTGAAATGCGAGGACAAGAGTCTGGTAGAAGTTTAATTTGCCCCCGAATAGTTGATAATCCGGCAGAAAAAGCCTATTTTTGCGGAGCGATAAATATAAAGTTTACATTTAAAAACAAGTAGAATAGAAATGAAAGTACTCAAATTTGGTGGAACTTCTGTGGGTAGTGCCCAATGTATGAAAGATGTTGCCAAATTAATTTGTGACGGTAACCCCAAAATCGTGGTGTTGTCGGCCATGGCCGGGACAACCAACACCTTAGTAGAAATATCGGACTATCTGTATAAGAAGAATACCGATGGTGCCCGCGAAACGATTGGAACACTTGAACGAAAGTATATCCGAGTTATCGACGAACTGTACAGTACCGACGAATATAAACAGAAGGCTCTCGATGTAGTGAAGGGCTGCTTCGACCACATACGGTCTTTCACGAAAGACCTCTTTACTCTCTTTGAGGAGAAGGTTATTCTGGCTCAGGGCGAACTCATGTCGACCGCCATGGTGCACAACTATCTGTTGGAGCAGGGAGTGAAATCGGTAATTATCCCGGCGCTCGACTACATGCGTACCGACAAGAATTCCGAGCCCGACACACAATTCATCAAGACGAAACTCTCGGCCTTGTTGCAGGAGAATCCCGATGCCGAAATCTATATCACCCAGGGGTACATCTGCCGCAATGCCTACGGCGAAATCGACAATCTGCAACGGGGCGGCAGCGACTATTCGGCTTCGTTGATCGGTGCCGCTATCGATGCCGAGGAGATTCAGATATGGACCGATATCGATGGCATGCACAACAACGACCCCCGTTTCGTGGAGAATACGAAACCGGTACGTTACCTTCAATTTGAGGAGGCTGCCGAACTGGCCTATTTCGGTGCCAAAATCCTGCACCCCACTTGTGTGTTGCCCGCCAAACTGAACAACATACCGGTGCGGTTGCTCAACACGATGCAACCCGATGCCTCCGGAACGTTGATATACAACAACCCCGAAAGTACCGACGGTGAAATCAAGGCGGTTGCTGCCAAGGAGAACATCACGGCCATCAAGATCAAATCGGGCCGTATGCTGCTGGCCTATGGGTTCCTGCGAAAGGTGTTCGAGATATTCGAGAGCTACCAAACTTCCATCGATATGGTTACTACCTCGGAGGTAGGAGTCTCGTTGACTATCGATAATACCAAGCACTTGCAGGAGATTCTCGACGATTTGCGCAAGTTCGGTACCGTAACGGTAGACGAGGATATGGTAATCATTTGCGTCGTAGGCGATTTGGAATGGAACCATGTAGGATTTGAATCGGCTGCGGTACAAGCCATGAAGGATATACCGGTGCGCATGATTTCCTACGGCGGAAGCAACTACAACATCTCGTTCCTGGTTCGCCGACAAGACAAGGTGAAGGCCCTGCAATCGCTAAGCCGATATCTGTTTGAGAACAAATAAATGAACATTCTTTGTGTCATGCAGAACAATTCTGCATGACACTTTATTTTTATATACGCATATGTTTCCTATTAGTCATTTTAATCAACTGAAAACTCCATTCTATTATTACGATAAGACGCTGTTGAACGATACACTTTCAACCCTTACCCGTTTGGCCGAGGACCGCAATTTTGTAGTACACTATGCTATCAAGGCCAATGCTAATCCCGAGGTATTGAAAATTATCGCGGCGGCAGGATTGGGCGCCGACTGTGTGAGCGGGGGCGAGATAAAAGCCGCGCTTGCTGCCGGCTTCCCGGCCAAGAAGATTGTCTTTGCCGGTGTTGGAAAAGCCGATTGGGAAATCGAGTATGCCCTTGACAACAAGATATTTTGTTTCAATGTAGAGTCGGCCGAAGAGTTGGCGGTTATCGAGGAACTTGCCCGCAAGAAAGAGACGGTTGCCTCGATTGCCTTGCGTCTCAATCCCAATATCGATGCCCACACTCACGAGTATATCACAACCGGATTGAATGAAAACAAGTTTGGTATTCCTCTTGAAATGCTTGACGGGGTACTTGCTCAGATGCAGAACTATACGCACGTGCAGCTCGTGGGGTTTCATTTTCACATCGGGTCTCAAATTCTGAATATGGAATCGTTCCGCCTGCTTTGCGGACGCATCAACCGTCTGCAAGACGATTTGGCCCGTCGCAATATACAAGTGAAGCACATCAATGTAGGCGGCGGTCTGGGTGTTGATTACGACAATCCCGATAAAAACCCCATACCCGATTTTGAGAGCTATTTCAACGTATTCCGCGACAATCTTGATTTGCGGGGCGGGCAGCAGCTGCATTGCGAGTTGGGACGTGCCGTCGTGTGTCAGTGCGGTTCGCTGATTACCCGAGTGCTGTATGTCAAGAAATCGCTCAAAAAGCAGTTTGTCATTGTCGATGCCGGTATGACCGATCTTATTCGTCCGGCCTTGTATCAAGCGCATCACCACATCGAGAACATTACCTCCGATATGGCTGAGCAACAGTACGACGTGGTAGGCCCCATCTGTGAATCGTCCGACTGTTTCGGTAAGGGCGTAATGCTCAATGCTACCGAACGAGGTGACTTGATTGCCATTCGGTCGGCCGGAGCCTATGGAGAGATTATGGCCTCGCAGTATAACTGTCGTTCTTTGCCCGGTTCTCTGATAGAATAATAATTATTAACAATAATTATTGCATTCGTATCAAGAAATGTATTACTTTTGCCATTACAAAATTGTAATCATTACAAATAAAGAAAGATGAAAGAAACGGCACAAAACAGATTACGTCGGTACAACATTAAACCCTCGGTGCAGCGTATGGCCGTCCTCGATTATTTGATGACGCATCACACGCACCCGACCGCCGACACGATATTCAACGCCCTGTATCCATCGATACCCACCTTGTCGAAGGCTACCGTGTACAATACGCTGAATCTGTTGACCGAGCAAGGCGTCATTCAGATGATTACAATCGACGAGAAGAATGCACGCTTCGATGCGCGGGAGACTCCGCATTTGCATTTCAGATGTACCGAGTGTGGCGAGATTTTCGATTTTGATCTGCCTCCTTTCCAGGTGGAGATGCTCAAAGATTTTGAGATATCCGATATTCAGATGTATTGCAAGGGTGTGTGTCCGTCATGTCAGAAAAAGAAACACAGCATTAACAACTAAAAATAACCAATCATGAAAAAATTTATTTGTACTGTATGCGGTTACGTATACGAAGGTGAAGAAGCTCCTGAATTTTGCCCCCAATGCCATCAACCCCGTTCGAAATTCAAAGAACTGGTAGAATCGGACAAACTCGACTTCGTAACAGAACACCATATCGGCGACGGCGTTGTTGAAGACGCCGAAGTTATGGAGGGTCTTAAAGCTCATTTCGCAGGCGAATGCACCGAAGTAGGTATGTACCTGGCCATGAGCCGTCAGGCCGATCGTGAAGGCTATCCCGAAATTGCAGAGGCTTTCAAACGCTACGCTTGGGAAGAGGCCGAACACGCTTCGAAATTTGCCGAACTGCTGGGTGAGGTAGTTTGGAATACCGAAAAAAATGTAAAAGCCCGTATGGAAGCCGAGAGCGGTGCTTGCGCCGACAAGATGCGTATCGCCAAACGTGCCAAAGAACTGGGTTACGATGCTATTCACGACACGGTTCACGAAATGGCCAAAGACGAAGCTCGTCACGGTAAAGGCTTCGAGGGTCTGTACAACCGCTATTTCAAGAAATAAGAAAATTGCCATTGGTTTACAGCCAGAGGGTAATCCCGCGTGGGGGTTACCCTCTTTTTTTGTCTCTTGTCCCGTATCGTAAAAATCGCTATCTTTGTATCGACTTTGCACATTTATCAGATAAATCTCAATGAAGAATATACGCAACTTTTGCATCATAGCCCATATAGACCACGGTAAGAGTACCTTGGCCGACCGTTTGCTGGAATATACCAAGACGATTGCCGAGAAAGATTTACAAGACCAGGTGCTCGACAATATGGACCTGGAACGGGAGCGTGGCATTACCATCAAGAGTCATGCCATACAGATGGAGTATGTCTACCAGGGAGAGAAGTATATCCTGAACCTGATCGATACCCCGGGACACGTTGATTTCTCTTATGAGGTATCACGCTCTATTGCAGCTTGTGAAGGAGCATTGCTCATCGTTGATGCCTCGCAGGGCATACAGGCCCAAACCATCTCGAACCTCTATATGGCTATTGAGCATGACTTGGAAATAATTCCGGTAGTCAACAAGGTAGATCTGGACAGTGCCCGTCCCGACGAGGTGGAAGACCAGATTGTCGAACTGTTGGGTTGCAAGCGTGAAGAGATTATCCGGGCCAGCGGCAAGACGGGGCAGGGAGTCGAGGAGATTCTGGCTGCCATCATCGAACGGGTAGAGCCGCCCAAGGGCGATGTCGATGCTCCGTTGCAATGTCTCATTTTCGACTCGGTATTCAACTCCTTCCGCGGTATTATTGCCTATTTCAAAATTTGTAACGGGCGCATTCGCACCGGCGACAAGGTGAAGTTTGTCGCTACCGGAAAAGAGTATGAGGCCGACGAGATAGGGGTGCTCAAACTGGACATGGTCCCCCGCAACGAATTGCTGGCCGGAGATGTGGGATACATCATCTCGGGTATAAAGACCTCGCGCGAAGTGAAGGTGGGCGACACGATTACCCATATCGACCGTCCTTGCTCCGAGGCTATCGATGGGTTTGAAGAGGTGAAGCCCATGGTGTTTGCCGGTGTATATCCGATTGAAACCGAAGATTTTGAAAATCTGCGCTCGTCATTGGAAAAATTGCAGTTGAACGATGCTTCGCTCACCTTTCAACCCGAGTCGTCGGCAGCGCTGGGATTTGGATTCCGATGCGGATTCCTGGGCTTGCTTCACATGGAAATCGTGCAGGAGCGTCTCGACCGCGAATTCAACATGGACGTCATCACGACCGTCCCCAATGTGTCATATAAGGTTTATGACAAGAAAGGGGGTATGATTGAGGTACATAATCCCTCGGGGTTGCCCGACCCGACATTGATCGACCACATCGAGGAGCCCTACATACGGGCGTCGGTCATTACCGCCACCGATTATATCGGCCCCATCATGACCCTCTGTCTGGGCAAGCGAGGCGAACTGGTTAAACAAGAGTATATATCGGGCAATCGGGTAGAGATTATTTACGACATGCCGCTGGGCGAAATTGTGATTGACTTCTACGATAAGTTGAAAAGTATCTCGAAGGGATATGCCTCGTTCGATTACCACATACACGATTTCAGAGAGTCGAAGCTGGTGAAGCTCGATATTCTGCTCAACGGCGAGTCGGTCGACGCCTTGTCGACCCTGACCCATGTGGATAATGCCGTTACCTTCGGGCGGCGCATGTGCGAGAAACTGAAAGAGCTCATTCCGCGCCAACAGTTCGAGATTGCCATTCAGGCCGCGATAGGGGCCAAGATTATTGCCCGCGAAACCATTAAGCCGGTGCGTAAAGATGTGACAGCCAAGTGTTACGGTGGCGATATAAGCCGTAAGCGCAAACTGTTGGAAAAACAGAAGAAAGGAAAGAAACGAATGAAACAGATTGGTTCTGTCGAAGTTCCTCAAAAGGCTTTCCTGGCAGTATTGAAGCTCGACTAAACGACACAACTCCGCCACTTCCTGTTTTTGATTCCGAGGCAGAAAAACTGTAACGACTTTTCTTTGTTTAAACTACAAAAAACGAATGATATGGACAGCTTGTATGCCATAAAGAAATCGATCAAGAATTACGCCAGCGGCGGCAATGTGTTGATCATTGCTACACTTTTAGCCTTTATTTTAGCCAATTCTCCGTTAGCCGACCTCTATTTCTCGTGGTGGGCGCAACCGGTCTCCTTGCAGGTAGGCGGGTTTAATCTGTTTAGTCATGGAGGAGAACCCATGACAGTCATGGCTTTTATCAACGATGCGTTGATGGCCATCTTCTTCTTTGCCATCGGCCTTGAAATCAAACGG
>DXDM01000025.1 GCA_019115485.1 Candidatus Barnesiella excrementavium
ATCCAGGGTATCTTCGCCGCCCAGTACGACACGCTGCGGGCTCACGGACACAGCCCCTCGGAGGCCTTCAACGAGACTATCGAGGAGCTCACCCAATCGCTCATGCCGCTCATCGCCGAAAACGGTATGGACTGGATGTATGCCAACTGCTCGACTACGGCACAACGGGGTGCCCTCGACTGGTGGAAACGGTTCCGCGACGCCACCAAACCGGTATTCGAGGAGTTGTATGAAGAGGTGGCCAAAGGCAACGAGGCTCAACGCTCGATCGACGCCAACAGCAAGGAGGGATACCGTGAAGGGTTGAACAAGGAGCTGAAAGAGTTGCGCGACAGCGAGATGTGGCAAGCCGGTGTCACGGTGCGCAAACTGCGTCCCGAAAACAACTAATCGAGCCATAGGTTTAGTTTATATAGCGAAAGGCCTCCGTATCCCGGTCGGGAACGGAGGCCTTTTCGTTTTCGTATAAGGCAACAGAGCTATGGGGTTAAAAAAGATATCCCAGCCGCACGTTAAAGGCCGGGCCCACCGAGACGCTTCTGAAATCGGTCGAGGAGAGGTTCAGTCCCCCACCCAGTTCAAACAGCAGGTGACGGTACCACACCCGGCGGAATCCCCAGAAGGGAGTCACCAGGAGACCGCCCTTGCCCTCGACCTGATGGCGATAATAGGGCGGAAAATAATATTGCAGGTTGCACGAGAGGAATCCGCCGCTGTTCTTGAACACATTCTTCCCGGCCTCGTAGCGTTTCGAAAGGTTGTAATAGTAACGGGGTTCCACCGAAAGAACGGGATAGAGCCCCACGCTCCAACGGTGCTCTCGCTCACCCCAAAAACTACTATACGACGAATACTGAATCCCCGCTTGGGTACCGACCCGGGCCACGAGCGAAAACCGGTCGCCCAACGGGCACTCATAGGCATACATCAATCCGGCCAGTTCGACCGAAACTGAATGGGTGGAGACTACCCGTTGCGCCGCAAGCGGCGAAAGGCACAACACCGAAACAACAATACAGGCCCATTTTTTCAATTGCATGGCTATTCCCTCATTTGGTTCCATAACCTTAACGGAAAAAACAAAGGCGCCCCCTACTCGGGAGGACGCCTTTGTTACAAAAAATATCTATACGCTTACCGGCGACGTTGCTGTTTGGCGCGTTGTTTCTGTTGCTCACGCAAGGCAGCCTGCTGCTGACGTTGAGCCTCTTCGAGACGAGCCATGAAGCCGCTCTTCTTGCGGGGTTTCTTCTGATTCTCTTTCAACTCGGCCAGCACCTTCTCTTCGTTGATACTCTTGCGGAAGATGTAGGTTTGAATAATGGTAATCAACAGCGAGAGGAAGTAATAGTAGCTCAAACCGGCCGAATAGTTGTTGAAGAATACCAGGAACATGATGGGCATGAGATACATCATGAACTTCATACCGGGCATCTGCTGTTGACCGGCCGTGTTCTGCATGTTGATTTTGGTATAAATCAGGTTGGTGATGGTCATCAACAAGCAGAAGAGGCTGATGTGGTTGCCGAAGTAAGGCGTGATGAGCGGTATGTAGGTATCCCAACTTACGATAGCATCGTAGGTCGAGAGGTCTTTCACCCACAGGAACGATTCACCTCGCAACTCGATTGACGAGGGGAAGAAGGTGAACATGGCGATGAGGATAGGCATCTGCAACAGCAGCGGCAGACAGCCTCCCATGGGGTTGACCCCGGCCTTGCTGTACAGGTCCATCGTGAGCCGCTGACGCTCCATGGCATTCTCCTGACCCGGATACTTGTCGTTAATCTCCTTGATTTGCGGAGCCAGTACCCGCATGCGGGCCTGCGACTTGTACGACTTGTAGGTGAAGGGGAAGAGGACGAGCTTGATGAATATGGTCAACAACAGAATGATGATACCGTAGTTGCTGAAAAACTTGCCCAGGAAGGTGAACACCGGGATTACGATAAGGGTATTGATCCAGCGGAAGAACTTATAACCCAGCGGCACGAGCTTGTCGAGGTCGAGGGTCTGGTCGCCCGAACGGCCATCGTCATACGACGACAGCAGCGGATAGGAGTTGGGGCCCAGGAAGATGGTGAATCCGGCTACCTGAGGTTCTTTCGAGTCGTAGTCGATGGTGCTCTCGGCGTGGAAACGTTTCAGATATTTGCCCTCTTTGATAGTCTCGGAGGTAAAGGCACCGTCGTTGAACTTACCGTCGGCAATGAAGGCGGTCGAGAAGAACTGGTTCTTGAATCCAATCCATTTGAGACTGGTGGTTGCCTTCTCGTCGTCGTTGCCCGACTCGCTCAGATGCTCCACATCGTCACCGGCAAACTTGTAATACAGGGCACTGTTACGCTCCTCGAACATGCGACCCTGCTCCTGACGGCGCATCGTCTGGTCCCAGATGAAGTCCCAGTAGACTACGCTGGCGGGAATCACCCGGTCCATATCCTTCTGCCAGATGTCCATCTTCAACATGTAGCTGTCTTCGGGCAAGGTGTAGCGAATGCCCAACTGACTGCCGTTGGCAAGCGTGAGAGTCATGTCGACCGTGCTATCGTTCACTACCGGATTGAAGTAGAGGTCGCGGGTGTCGATTACCCGGGCATTGGTGCGCACGATAAAGCCGTAGTCGTTCTCATCGCCGGTGAAGAGAGTCACCTGCGTGGAGTCGTAGGCCATATAGTCGTTAAGCACAGCCTCGTAGAGGCGACCGCCCTTATTGGAAAATTTCAAGGTTACTTTGTTGTTGGAGAGTGTGGTAAACTCTTCGGTACCCTCGGCACAGGGAGCGAACTCACCAAACTGAGCTACCAGCCCGACCTGATGCAGCGAATCGGCCTTTTCGGGCGAAAGGGTATCGGTTTGAGCCGTAGCGACTACCTCAGCGGCTTCGGCCATGCGTTCTGCCTCGACGGCAGCAATAGAGTCGTTGTACCGGCGCTGAGCTTCCAACTGCTCGGGGGTAGGCTGCATCCACCACGAGAAGAGCAGCACGACCACTACCATCAGTACAAGACCTAAAATCGTGTTCTTATCCATTCTTCGGTTTTGAGATTACTAAAAAATTATTTTTTCGAGATTGCGGCTTTGATGAAATCGACGAAAATCGGATTGGGATTGAGCACGGTACTGTTGTACTCGGGGTGATATTGCACACCTACATACCAACGCAACGAGGGAACCTCGACCACCTCGACCAGGTGAGTCTCGGGGTTTTCGCCCACACAACGCATGCCGGCCTCTTCAAAAGCCTGACGGTACTCGTTGTTGAACTCGAAGCGGTGACGGTGACGCTCGCGGATATGCGTGGTGCCATAGGCTTTGGCGGCAATGGAATCCTCGGCCAGCACACAGTCATAGGCACCCAAGCGCATGGTACCACCCATGTTGGTAATACTTTTCTGCTCCTCCATCAGGTCGATGACGTTGTGCTTGGTGGTCACGTCCATCTCGGTCGAGTTGGCATCGGTCAACCCCATCACGTCGCGGGCATACTCGATGACCATGCACTGCATACCCAGGCAGATGCCAAAGGTGGGCATATCGTGCTCACGGGCATATTTGAGGGCCACGAATTTGCCTTCGATACCGCGTTGTCCGAATCCCGGAGCGATAATTACGCCGTCAAGCGACGAGAGCATCGCATCGACATTACCGCTGTTCAGTTTCTCGGAGTGGATATATTGCAAATCGAGTTTGCGATCGTTGTAGGTTGCAGCCTGGAAGAGCGACTCGTTGATGGACTTATAGGCATCGGGCAGCTCGACATACTTGCCCACCAAACCGATACGAACCGTTTCGGTAGCATTCTTCATGCGGTGCAGGAAGTTCATCCACGGCTCCAAATGGGGTTCGCCGTTGATGGGCATTCCCGTCTTGGTGAGGACAATCTCGTCGAGGTGTTGCTGGTGCATCTTCAAAGGCACCTCGTAGATTGAGGGTACGTCAATCGACTGGATTACGGCTGCGGAGTCAACGTTGCAGAAGAGGGCCACCTTCTTGCGCAGGTTCAGCGAGAGGTCATGCTCGGTGCGCAACACGAGGATATCGGGCTGGATACCCACCTCCTGCAACTGTTTTACCGAGTGTTGCGTGGGCTTGGTCTTCAACTCCTTGGCCGCAGCAATGTAGGGCACATAGGTAAGGTGTATGCACACGCAGTTCTTACCCAGTTCCCAACGCAACTGGCGCACGCTTTCGAGGTAAGGCAGCGACTCGATGTCGCCCACCGTTCCGCCGATTTCGGTGATGACAAAATCGAACTGATTCTTGGAACCCAGCAACTTGATGTTGCGTTTGATTTCGTCGGTAATGTGGGGTATGATTTGTACCGTTTTTCCCAAATAGTCGCCACGGCGCTCCTTGTCTATCACATTCTGATAGATGCGACCGGTCGTGATGTTGTTGGCCCGGGTCGTGGGCGTATTGGTGAAACGCTCGTAGTGTCCCAGGTCCAGGTCGGCTTCATGGCCGTCGACCGTCACATAACACTCTCCATGTTCATAAGGATTCAGCGTACCCGGGTCGATATTGATATAGGGGTCGAATTTCTGAATCGTCACCTTATATCCACGCGCCAACAGCAACCGGGCCAATGAGGCCGAAATAATACCTTTTCCTAACGACGAGGTCACACCTCCCGTAACGAATATATATTTAGTTTCCACGATAAAATATGGTTTATGTATTTACATTACAGAGCGCAAAATTAAGAAAAATAATCCACATACCGGCACAATGTGTGCGGGAATATTTCTTCACGAGAGTCAAGCGTCTCACTCTTTGCTTGCTCTACACGAGACAGGGGACGGCCCAACCGAGGCGAATGGGAAAACGGCAGTACACCTACCCTGCACCCGTCTTTCGCTATCTTTCCATAAGACTGGAAGCTGAACCCTACCGACGCCCATGAGAAAACTGTGTTTTCATTTGCCCCGGCGCTTGCCTTTTGCTATCTTTGCTCCAAATAATTTTATTTTTTTTCAAAAACAGAATATCGATCGGGAGCCCCGTCGGTGTATAATCCAAATAGAAACACTCCATGCCTATGAGCTCACGAATTATTACTCTTTTCATTGGACTACTTTCTGTAACCGGCTTGTCGGCAACAGCCGTTGCTCCTGCCGACAGTACCTCAACCGCCGCCCGTGACAGCATCGTGTCGGCCTCTCCGAACGACACGATTTCTGCTACCCGGCCAATGGTCCCCGACAGCCTCACCCTACCCCTCACGGCTCTCGACTCGATTCTTCTCCAACAGAAGGCCGACCGGAATTTGCTATCGCTCATCGAAACAGATACAACCGATCAAACGTTGCCGATTATCAAAATGTTGCGCCTGCTCGAATATGCCGACAGCATAAAGGCGGCCCAGGGGAACAGTGAAATACCGGTCAACGCGCTGTTCCTCCCCATTGTGTTCAAGGAACAGATGTCTACTCCGCTGCAACACATCTCGCTCCCCGACAACAATCCGTTCAAGGTCAAGGAGCTCACCGTCGACGACCAGTGGTTGCAAAAGGAGGATCAAAGCGAGAAGACCCGGAACATGGCTCAGAACTATGTGATAGTCAACTATCCCAAGATGATTCGATACAACCTCGACAATCTGCCCGAGGTCCCCAAACAGTATATGATTGAGAACGACCCGGTAAAACATATCCTGTCGATTAAGGAAAAACCGCTGGTCATCAAGAACGATGTGGGAAAAGAAAACATCAAGCTGAAACGGTGGATTGTCAATTTTCAGTCGTCGGTACAATTCTCACAGGTATACGTATCGGAAAACTGGTACCAGGGAGGAACAAGCAACGTGAACCTGCTGAGCGACCAGCAGTTCTCCATCAAATACAACGACCCGAAAGAGCAACGCATCTTGTTTGAAAATCTGGTACAATGGCGACTCAATATCAACAGTGCCCCCGAAGACACCTTGCGCTCGATACGCATCAGTGAAGACTTGTTTCAAATCAACTCCAAGTTTGGTCTCAAAGCCTATAACAAATGGTACTACACGGCCACGCTGAACTTCAAGACCCAGTTCTTCACCAGTTACACGGCCAACACCAACGACAAATCGGCCTCGTTCCTGTCGCCGGCCGAGTTGAATATGGGTTTAGGTATGTCATACCAGTATAAAAACGACAAGAAACAGTTCGAGACCTCGATATCGCTCTCGCCCTTCTCCTATAACCTGCAATTCATTATCGACAACGATATGAATCCAGCCAATTTCGGCATCAAGTCGGGGAAGAGCCTAAACCAGTACGGTTCATCGTTCGAGGGTCGCATCAAATGGGAGTTCTACCACAACATGGTATGGACCTGCCGGTTGTTCTACTTTACCAACTACGAGCATGTACAGGGCGACTGGGAGAATACCTTCGACTTCATTCTCAACCGCTTCTTCTCGACGCGGCTCTTCGTACACCTCCGCTACGACGACGCTTTGGCACTGAACAAAGATTTGGGGCACTTCCAGCTGAAAGAGCTGCTCAGTTTCGGATTTAACTACAAGTTCTAATGAAACCAGCGGCCCTAATCCTCCTTTGTGTCGGATTTCTCTTCTGCTCATCATCGGTCATTGACGACGAATGCCGCTACGACCGCAAACCGCCCTATCGCAGTTTCATTCTCGAAAATTATACCGAAGAGAGTGCCCGGCACTATTTCGACACGGCACCCATCGACAACTGGGAAGGCATATGGCTCATGACCGAAACCGGGGAACGGGTGTCAATCGAACGATTCAAAGATGTGCGCTTCTCGGAGATTTTTACCCACCGCATCGTCAAACTGGAATCGAACGTACGAAGCGAAATACCGATGGGTACCGTCATGGGTTATCTGAGCCGCGGTGTTGCGGCCAACACCTGCTTTGTGTGGCTCTATAAACGGAGGTTGACAGGAGCCATTCTCTACAAGCCCGAACGATTCTCGGCCCGGCTGACTCCCGACCTGACCGGTATTCTGTTCTCGGGCAACAAAGCCAAGAACCTGGAAGACCTCTTCGATCCCCGCTCGGGATTTGTCAAACTCTACCCCAAGCAACTCTCTGAGGATACGGAGAATCGGGAGATACGGTACCTGTAATTTTATCAATTTACCGGGCGTTCCTACACTCCTCCCCTCTTAGAATTTACGGAAAACAAAGCGTTCGTCCTCTCCCCGTGTGAGAATCATCTGCGATGAGGTGAGTTTTTCGATGTGGAACACATTCACATGCTCGAGTCCCATAGGTTCCAAATTGAGTATGGCAGGCAGAGTCACCGGGAACCACGAGGGCTCCGTGAGGGAAAATTTGAGGGTATCATCTTCTTTCACAAAATTGCCGTAATACCCATCGGTCAAATTTTCCAACCCGTTCCTATGTACTACCTGCACCATAATCACACTGGTCTGGAAATTATAGTAGATACTGTCGTGGGGAGTCACAGTCTCACCCTTCCACATCTCGGTGAGTTGCCATTTGCCGAAAATAGGACCTATATATCCGTCGTTCTGGGTGCAGGAGGTAACGGTTATCCCCAAGAACAGGCTTAACAAAATACCGTAAATTATCTTTTTTGCTCTCATTTCCCAATCGTTAAAATTCCACTTTTTTTGATTCCGATAGCTACGCCCCATTGATTGCCATACAGTTTGCCATAATCACCGGCCACCGAAAGCGAGAAAGACCAACCGGCCAGTTTTGCAGGCTCGTAGCGGCATTCGAGCAACCCCGACAAGTCGTGCTCGGTATCGGCCAGCGGGAGTTGCAACGAGCCCCACGAGGTGCGGTACGAGGCCAGCAACTTGTAACGCCATTCGGGCGAGATATATCCCAAGGCCCCCAAATGCACACCCCGCATGCGGTTATACTTGAATATCAGATAGCCATCGGTATTATACATGGGCGACTTGGCCATGGGGGTACCGTTGGAGAGCCCATAGTTGGACCAGCTGTTATAAAAATAGTTGTTGTAATAGTTGTCAAACCCGGTTGCTTCGGTTTCCAGTATAGGGTTGTCATAGTCGGTGGGACACCAGTTCAGCGGGCCTCCCTGATTGGTAAAGTCGACATACTCGACCACCACGTTCGACAACCAGTTTTGCCGGCCGCTCCGGTATTCGACCCCCCACAGGCCGTCCCAGCCGTTGAGCTTACCCATGCCCGAAGCGTCGTCGTAGTACCACTCGAAATAGCCTCTTATCGACGACTTGTCCTTAAAAGTGTACTCGGCCGACAGATTCCACTGCCCCACATGATTGCCGTAGTAGTAGGCCTGGTCGCCCTTGTTGGTCGATCCATCGCCCGAGGTAGGTACCAAAATCTGCAAAAAGTCCTTGAACCGGGTAGGGCTCGTGGTCGTCATGTCATCTTGCAGAACCCCCTTTTGATAATATCGCCTGGTACCACCAAACTGGGCAGCCAACTCGGCCCCGATGGTTACGACAAAAGGTTGGGTCGGCTTGGTCCGGAATGCAATCGACTTATGGTGGTATAACACGCCCGTAGTTATATAGCTATTGTAATAATTGTAGTGCTTTCGCATGTAATCGCTATCCATAAACTTACCATAAGCCAAGTCACCTTTGATCTGCACCCACCCTTTGGTCAAGGGAATATCGACAAAGTCGATGAATCCGGCACGCACCTGCGGTATGGGGCGGGCATTACCCGACCAAACCAGTCCGCCGGAACTTAGCTCGAAGTTAACCACCGGGTCGGTAAGCTCTCGACTACCAGCCGAGATAAAAATCATTCGGTACTTGATGCCGGCATACAGTTGCTGTATCAAAAAAGAGGAGACTCCCGGACGACGTTCGGTCACCTTCCCGTCGGTATAACAGGCCACCGGCGAGGTCGACGAAAGGCGTCCGATGAGGTCGACGCCAAACTCATAAGAGAAGCGCTTGTTCCGCTCCATGTCACGCGAGAGAGCGGCCCGCAAGTAACCGCTCTTGCTGTGTGTCACCAACCCGTGCTTGTTGGCCGACAAGAAATATGGGGCAAAAGTCCCGTTACCGGCATTACCGGCCATCGAAACGGCATAGTCCATTGAATATTGGGCAAACGAACAGGATAAACCGCCTGTCAGCAGCAGGAAAAGGGTGAACAGTGCGCTCTTGAATCGACAATACTTCATGTAGGGATTTTCTATGAATACAAGTTATGTGGTTTGCGGGAGAAACAGACTTTATCTGCATGGCCCCCTATCGGTCACAAAAGTAATACATAAAGGGCTAAGCGGCAACACCCTATTCCTTATTTAACAAAAACAGGTCGAGAAATGTATCCTCTACATTTCCCGACCCGACCTCTGTTGAAGGGAGGATATGCCCCTCGACCCTTAGAACGAAACACCTACCCGGAAACCGAGGTTACTGCGCCCGTCGATTTCATAGGTGAGTACTTTGCTCTTGTTGGTCGTATAGTTGTAATACATGGCCAGGTGCAACCCATACCGATAATTGGGACTGGGGAAAATGGTGATGCCTATCTCGGGCGATACGGCAAAGCCCCACGTATCGTGATAGAGTTCCCAAGCCTGCATGTAGGAAGACATGCGACTGTAATTGGCACCCATCTTCACCGTCATATAAGGTTCGAACATTCCTTGGGTGGTAAAGCGGTACTTGGCCAACATACCGAAAGGCAGCTGGAACAACGAGTGTTGCTGGTCGGTAGTAAGAGCCGAACTGGAACTCAGAGCCAACGTCTGGCGGTCAATATATTTGTTGTTGGTATGGTAGGCGATGTAGGCACCGATAGCCAGGCGCGGCATCACATAATATCCGCCCTCGAAGTTCATACCCCAACCGCTCGCCTTATCGGCATAGCTGTTTCCCATGGGGGCGTTAAACTGCCAATCGACATTGAAATAGGTTTTCGAAACGGCTTGCGCGTTTACGCGGGTCGGCACAACCGCCATAAAAGCAGCAGCTACCACCCATAACGATATTTGTTTAATAGTTTTCATAAGTCAATCTCTTTTTATTGGATATACAAAATGGGTAGTTTTATTCCTGATTGGTCAACAGGTAAGGCGACTGAACGAATGCCTGGTCGATGGCTTGAATCACCAGATTACGGTTGACACGCGCCGAGCTGCTCTGTAAGCCGGCCATATAGGTATCCCACAAGATATTCAGTCGTTTGCTCGTGCTTGTCTGGTCGGTCAGGTCGACCAACTCGGCCAGGAAAGAGTTCACACTATAACTGTACACCACGGGATACGGATAGTACCAACTGCTCCAATACGGGCCCCAGTAACCCGGGCCCCAGTAGCCGGGATAGCCCCACCACCAGTAGTTGTTGGGGTAATTGACAAAATAGTGAACGTCTTCGATGTAGCTGACTTGCAAACCCAGGTCGGCCTCCTCTTTGGTATCGACCAGCAGAAAGCCACGAGATGCCATATTCTCGGCAAAGGTTTCGAGAATATAATTGGCCTCGTCGTTGGTCCAGTAGGTAGCTTTTTCGCTGTCGGTAATGAGCAGGACACTATCGGGCATGTAGTAGGTGAGATAGTTGTCAAAGTTGGCCGATTTGTCGTAATCGGTAAACACCACATAATCGTCATCTAGTTCGGAGAGACTGGGCTCTTTCTGACACGCAGTTATCGCTGCAACGACAAAAAGAATCGGGATTAGTTTTTTCATAATCGTTCTGTTTTTGATTGTTTTGTGATAACATGATTGTTGTTATACCTCAAAAACAAAACAGGTGCAAGATGGTTCGGACAGAAACTGTTTTTTTACCGGGCAGCGACCCTTTTCACTGCAACCGGCGATACACGGCATCGACCTGGGTGGCGATATAATCCCAATTATAGGGAGAGAGGTTGTATGAGATGCGGGTGTCGGGCTCGGCCAGTTTGCGAGAAAGAAGCCCTTCGAGCGAATGCTCTTCGCCCGTGACGAAGAAATCGGTCGGGGCGAGACAGGCAAGTCGGTTGGCCGGTATGTCGCTCACCAGCACCGGCAGCCGATAACTCAGCGCTTCGAGCAAGACGATAGGCAGACCCTCGTGGAAAGAGGGCAATACGAAGAGCCGGGCTTGCGAAAAGAGCTCGTTCAGTTTGGCGCCCCGTATGAATCCGGTGAGCACGACGCCATGCTCCCGGGCCAACTGTTTCAACGACATGGAATAATGGTCCTCGTGGTCGGCATCGCCGGCTATCACCAGCCTGTAACCGTCATGAGGTATGTGGGCAAAGGCCCTGACAAGCAGGTCAAAACCCTTCTCCTCGACAAAACGGCCTACGGCCAACACATACCGATGAGGCTCCAAACCCAAAGAACGGATATAATCGGTAGTCTCAGCCGGAACGGGCATGTTCACGCCATTGTATATCAGGTGGGCATTCTCCCGGTGATACTTTTCGCGCAAGATACGGTCGATGACGGTCGAGATGACAATCACCTCGTTGGCAAACCGGGCTCCCATGCGCTCGCCCATACGCAGCACGGTCTTGGCCAGCCGGTTCCACTTCTGCCTATCATAGTCGGGGCCATGGTGAGTCATCACCACTTTCAGCCCCAAAAGACGGGCAAAGGGAGTGAGCAAGGCCGGACCGATGGCGTGGATATGCAATACGTCGGCATGCACCCGACGGGCATACAGAATGGCCAGAAAAGTGTGTACGATAGCCTCGATGCTCTTCTTACGGGGAGCATAGATGTCTTTGAGTTTTACCCCTTTGTACTGATCGATTTTATTTTGGGGAGTTACATAGCACGAGCGACGAACCACCGTGACATCGTGCCCCAAGACAACCAGACGGGGATAGAGTTCCTCACAATGAGTTTCTACTCCGCCTTGAATATCGGGGATTCCACGAGTACCTGTCACGACTATTTTCATCGCCACGAGCCTCCTTTCTGCGGAATTAGGGTCGGTTGAGATTTCCCTGCCGGGGATCCTGACCTACGTCATACCATTTTTTGTCGATGCAAACCGGTTTCCCTGCAAGCGAACGCAGTTTGTTTTTAAGAATCCACCCCATGGGGTGACGCACATAAGCCAGTTTTTTCATCACGGGCGAGGCGGTCCCTACCATCCAACAGTTTTTAGGGCATTTGCGCACCAATTCGCGAACGTGTTGTGCCTGCTCGCTATTCCAGATTTCGGCAAACGTTTGAGCCTGGCGGATATTCCCCATGCTCTCTTTCCAGTATTTGGATTCCAATCCGTTACAAGGATAAACCTCGCCATAAGGGTCGATGAAGCAATTCACAAGACCGGCTTCGCATGGCAACATGCGGCGATTGCCTTCGATGTAGTTGATAAGCCCCATGTTGAAGAATGCCCGGGCCCACGACTTGGGGTGCTTCTCCCGCATCTGCATGCCAATCAACGTGGCAAAGTTGGCACACACGGTGTCACGATTGGTAATGACGTTGTCGTCCTTGTGAAAATAATAGGAGTTATGGAAAGCCGCAGTAGCAAACTCCATACCGAGCGCTTTGGAGAGACGATACAGCGAGAGCATGTCCTCGGAATTATTATTCGAAACGGTAATTCCGAAGCCGATATCTTTTATCCCCATCTCTTTCAGAACCAAGAGTGTGCGAAGTCCCTTGTCGAATCCGCCGGGACGACCGCGCAATTCGTCGTTCTTTTGGGAAAGGCCTTCGATGCTGATGCGGATTCCTATCCTGGGGAATTTCTGGGCAAGTGCGATTACCCGCTCCTCAAACCACCCCGATGTTGAGATGACCACCCGCGGAGTCTTGCGAAAAGCGACCTCCACGATTTTATCCAAATCCTCCCGTATGAAAGGCTCCCCTCCCGTGATATTGATAAATTTTACCCGGGGTAGAATCTCCAACTCTTCGGGCCGGATTTCCTGTCGGGGGTCGGTAGGATTCTTCCAGATATTACACATCTTGCACTGCATGGGGCAGCGATAGGTGGTAATAATGCTTATATCGGTAGGCGAGCTAATTTTCATTGCTTATAAATATCGTGCAAAGATATATCTTTTTCCTGGTCTGTCAAATATCCGATTCTACTCCATAGACTTTTTTCAAGGCCTCCCAGTAACGGGTTTCGGAGAAGCGCTCCTGGGCTCGTTTCGAAATCGTTTCCCGGTCTATGCACGAGTTGTCCATCATAGCTGTAATAGCTGCTTCCAGCTCCTCTTTATCTCCCATACGGAACAGACAGCCGTCGCCCTCCCGGATCAATTCGGGAATACCGCCTACCTCTGAACCGATAACAGGGGTACCCATACACAGCGACTCGATGACACTCAACGGATTGTTTTCGTACCACACCGAGGGAATAACCATCGCCCGGGCCCAGCTCACCAGTTGCACGACCTCTTGCGAAGAGAGATGCCCCAAGAAGTGAATCTTCTCCGACGCATATTTTCCACGCAGTTCATCGGCCAAAGGTCCGTCGCCAGCCACATAAAGCGGATAAGGTAACGACCGAGCCACATCAAGCAACAAGCGAATACCCTTTTCTTCGGAAAGACGCCCTACATAACAATAATAGGGTTCCGCAGAGAACGCTTGCAATTCGTCCGATCGAAAAGCTTCCAGCTTATCCTGTTCGATAAAATTGCAAATCACAGCCAACTTGGTATAGTCATATCCACAAGCACGCATCTTTTGCGCCATGAAAGAACTGGGACACACAAAGGTATCGACCCAGCGTTGCAGTTTCGCCCGGTTCCACCACAAAGCTTCACCGTAGGCCAGCACGCTGGCCGGCAGACTGTTCTTCATGCATCTGCGCCGTACCACTTGTGTGCGATCGGTAAAACAGGCCTCGCAGATTTCACCCCGGCATAGACAGTTGTACGAAGGGCACAAGAGTTTATAATCGTGCAACGTCCACACGGTGCGACAACCAAACTCCCGGGCCAACTTGACAATAATGGGCGAAAGATAAGAATGTATATTGTGGAAATGCACGATTTGCGGACGAAAGTCGTCGAGCACCCGCTGGAATGAACGTACAATATCACCCGAGCCGAACAGGCGTTCCGTGGCCTTCCACCTGGCAATCCACCCTCCCGAGAAAGAGACTTCGGAGGCAAAATAGCGAGAGGTCTTACACGGTAGATTCTGAGGGTAATCCATGGAATAGACCGCCACTTCGTATCCCAACCGGCGTAACAGGGATTCGAGGTTGATCATGCAAATACAATCTCCGCCTCTCGGATAATAAAACTTATTAACTAACAAGATACGTAGAGTTTGCTTCATGTGCGTCATTCTGGCTATTTAAATATCCGGGCCGTAAATCGATTTTTCGACCACACCCATCGGTATAGCCAAATGGGGAAAACAATTCCCGTCCCTATTATAAATAACGCAGAAAGGGTAAACTCTATTATATTTTCGCCTGTCAATATCTGTGTTAAAATTGCTTTTTCACCCCCCATAATCCACGTATGAAAAAGGTAAATGGTCATCGACATGATTCCCAGCCGATTGAGTGCCCGGGAAAATAAATTATCAAAAAAGGCTATTCCACGGGAAATCGAAAGAACCATAAAGCTGCCCGTAACCCCCAAGATAACAGACAGAGCCAAGGTGATGAAACCATGCGGCAACCTGACATAAACAATTGAAAGTACTACCGTCAGGGCTACCCAAAGCCAGGGGAGTCGATACATCAGCCGTTCCAGCCACGATTCACGGGCCACCCACATACCCGCGACAAAAAAGATGAGATTCCGACAGAACAACCCCAGGCAACAATAGTCTGGCGCCGAATACCAAAAAGCCAACCCCAAGGCCATAATCGAGAAAAGTATCAGCCGCTTACCGGGTTTGAAGATCGGAGCTATACAGAAAACGAGAAACAGCACATACACAAACCACAGGAATAAACCGGCCTCGGGCAAATAGAATATTCGATACAAGGCATCAAGTGTAACCGGGTGATCTACCTGCAAATAGTTGCTCAATCCTATTTTGGTTCCTATAATTGCCCACGAGAGAATAAAATAGGGGAACATCAACCTCTGGAATTTTCCCCACACAAAGGCTCGATAAGACTCCTGCCGAGTAGAACGCTCGTAAAAGAATCCGGCAATCAGAAAAAAGAGAGGCATGTGAAAGTGATAAAAGAACTCTATAAACTCCACATACCACCCGGGAGCACCAGCGGGAATGTAATGGCCGATAACCACCAATATGATGCCTATTCCCTTGGCTATGTCGAATGTGATATCTCGCCTCTTTTCAGTCATGAGTCCTCAATTTTTTTCGCGACGCCTCCTCAAACGACTCGACAAGTCGCCGGGCCACAGCATCGACCGTAATCAGCGAGGCATAACGTTTACAATTCTCCACATAAAAATCGTTATGTTCTATTACCCGAGCCATATCCTCTTCATTCCAACCATCACGAGCTATACCCAACTGGTTCTCTTCTACCTCATTGCTATTAAATGGTACTTTATTTGTAATTACTGGAGTCGACAAAGAAATCGACTCCATAAGCGATAACATATTATTTTCACGAAAAGAATCAAACAGCGAAGCCTTTGACTCCCGATAATACCGGAAGAGCTCTTCGTGTGACAATTTCCCCAACAGCACAATCCGGCCGCTCCGACCCATCTCCTCGATTCGCCGGGTATAATCGTCACGCAACACGCCGTCGCCGGCAATATACAACACATAGTTGCCATATTGCGGATAATTCGACAAAAAGGAATCGAACTTGTCCATAATCGACCCTATATTTTTACGTGGGATCAACTGACCTACCGTCAGGAACTGTGGTTTCTTTGTACAACTGTCGCTCGAAACAGATGCCTCTTTGACCCCATGTCCAATAGGCTCGCCCACCCGAGGCATATATTGCCCGATAAAGCGTTGCGCTACATACGAACGGGGTATTACCCAAGCTTTACGCATCAGAAAACGAGCCACGAAATTATACCAGATACGCGACGGCACAGTTTTCATCATGCGGTTGTGCGAACCCAACTCCTGCCAAATAACCGTCTTTGCCGGGAGAATAAGTGCTGCCACTAACGATGAAAGCGAAAAAGTCTCACTGGACAGCACCATGTCGACACCCTGCCAACGGCTCTTCAAAAAATGCCACAGCCCGGGCATGAAGGGTATCAGACTTGGTTTGAAGAGCCTGACCCACCGGGTTTCCAGAAAGACGACCTCAAATTCATGCTTTTCCTCCTGCTCGGGCGCATAATCCCGAGCCGCCACAAGTGTCACCGTGTGTCCGGCCCGATGGTAAGCCATACACAAGTCATAAATCATCGTCTCTTTGATGGTCTTTACCCGCGGGATAACCCCCTTTTCGGGTGTAAAAAGTATGGGATTGATGACCATGATTTTCATAGCGACATTCTTTTCTATTCACAAAAATAACACATATCGAAGGCAACACCAACAGGTTCCTCTTTTTTTCAGTTTATCGGCACAGCCTCCCGGGAAGCACTTTTTGCAACCAGGTATGTATTTCCATCTTGATTGAACGAGGTTGAACCCAATAAGCCAACACAACAACGGCAATCACATAGATGATTTGCCAAACCATCGAATCGACTCTGTAAAACATCACCGCGCCTCCTGCCAAAAACAGAATCGGATAGATAATCTCCCAGGAGAGTTTGACCGGGAAAAACTTGCGTGTATCAAACATACGCACACCCAGCATAAACAGATAGGAAAGAATCGACGAAAGCACAATCCCCCAAATATCCCAAAGACGAATAAACAGATAGTTCATCAACAAGTTCAACACCGTAGTAACTACTACCCCGGGAAGATTGCGGACCGTTTGCTTGGAACACTGATACCCCAAATCGTAAAACGAAGCCAAAGCGAAACAAATGACCGAGATGGACATGGGATAAAGATATTGCAAACTATCGGCATAACGTTCATCTACCAACCAAAAATAATTGAATTTCAAGGCAAATACAAATACAAGTGCCAACACCGTCAAGATAAACGTGTATGCATTGAATATCTTGGAGAAAAACTTTGCCCGGTCGGGGGCCTCGTACTGCTTGATGGCTGTCTCCTGCCAAGCCTGATAGACGATGACCGAAAAAGTCTCCAATATGGTCGAAAACTTCATACTTACGGCAAAAATACCATTAGCCTCCAATCCCAGGAAATGCTCTATAAATAACCGGCTGGAACTACCCAGCAACCACCAGCAGATGGCATTGGGAAGCAACGGCAACGAATACTTCAAGAGAGCTCGGTTCAAAGCCTTATCTTTGAATCCGACAATAAAATATCGTTTAAAAACCTGTGCGCGAAATTCAATGACCAGCATCGAAACAATACGGGCCAATATATTGGAACAGAAAATACCGGCAATACCCATCTGCAACCAAGCCACGAAAATAAGGCTGTAAACTCCTATTTGAAAAGCGGTAAAGATACCGGCAAAAACAAATTGTTTGTTTTGGCCCAAGCCTCTTACAATCTGAATCTCAACCTCGTATAACGATAGTACAATTACGAACGCAATAATCCAACCCCAATCCCGGATATCGCAAAAAAAGGAGAGCACAATCCCTGCTATCAAAACTACTAATGAGGATTGCGATAAAAGTTTATAGGAAAAGGAGACTACACTTTTGCGGGTGTGTTCATCTTCATTGTCCAGCAAAAACCGGAAGGTCCCGTCTCGCAGCTGAAAGGTAATAAACCCCATGGCCAGAAACGTGAGTGTGAGCACAACATCGTAATATCCGAAATCGTCGGGCGAAATAAAATAGGTGTACAGCGGCACCAACAGGAAAGTTATGAGCTTGGACCCCAAATTTCCTATGGCATAAACAAAAATATCATTTAGAAACTTAGTACTCCTATTCATTTGTCGGTTTGTTTTTTAGATGGCCTCTCTTGATGGAAATGTCTTTAACAACAAAACCCAGCAAAATCATGGTCAAGATACCCGAGCCTTGCAAAAACACACTTCCTGCCACCGATTCGATGAATATAAAAGCAATGATCAGGACCCCAAGTTTATACAGATGAATAGAATCGGAATCGGTTGACCAAGGCTTAATCTTTTTATATACCCATATCCAGAAATAGAAAAAAAGTATGATTCCTACAATGCCAAACTGAGCCAATTCCGGGAAAAAAGTATCGGATATAAATGGACAATCGCCCTCCACCAAGCCATAAACTTCATCGACACCATAATCCTTATACAACAAGGAGTATCCGACATCACCCGAAGAGTATGTTGCATAAGAGGCTAATCCCGAGCCAAAGACAAAATGGTCGGCCAACACCTGTGGAAATCTTACATACAACATGGCTCGCGCAAAAGAAGAATCCATATCCTCACTGCCCGAAAAAAGCCCCGAAGAGATAAAATAATAATTAATCTTACCCCACGCCACATACACGACAGCACAAAAAACCGCGATTATGGCAATCCATTGTTTCAATCGGATCTTGGCCAACAGGCCCGGCTTGTATAGAAAAAAGACATACATGGCCACTACAAAAAAGCCATAGAATTTGGAACGAGTACTCAACAGTCCCACGGCAAGAATCAGTACCATAATAATCCGATCCTTCCGAGTCAGATTCTGATAGGAACAGTAATAATAGATTAAAAATAAAAGCGAACTGATAATTCCAAAATAGGCCACATGTGCAAAGAAATCCTCGCCTACCCCTGCAAGTATGATTACAAACATGAGAATACTCAGCACCAGACACAACCTTTTCAGGAATAAACGCTGCGATAAACTGAACCTTACCCCCATGGAATAGGCTGCATAAAACCCGATAAAGGGCTTTATTTGTATAAAGAAATCATAAGCTATCGCTTTTCCCGTATTATAATGGACTGAAAAGAGGGAGTACAACAAATAGAAAATCATAATCCCTACCACCACAAACAGACCTTTGTACTGCTGATGGTTCTTATTACCCAATATATCCACCATACACAAGAGTGCCAGCAACAGGGTTATGAGCTCATCGGCACTTTTAAACCACATCATCTGATAGGTATAAACGCCTATGATGAGCATCAAGAAGAACAGCCCATAGAATATTTTATTCAAGGAAACCATGCTTACCCTCTTCTCGTCGGTCTCGCCGAATATCCGTATACTTTTTTCTCTTCTGTATCGTTCAAGACAAATATTACATTCTTCAAGGAACCTTCGTCATTAAAGTCTATCGCATTGAACACACTGTTCTTCGGAGTATGATTGGCTCGACACACATAAAGAGTGGCATCGGCAAAACGAGTCAACGAGAAGGTGTCGGCTACCCTTTCAACAGGAGCCGTATCGATGATGACGTAATCATATTTCTCCCGAAGATCGTCCATCAACTTATCCAACCGGTCAGACAGCAACAATTCCGAAGGGTTGGTCGGGACCGCCCCGGCTATTATCATATCGAGGGTTTCGCATTGTGAGTGAATCAACATCGACTCATCAACACGGCCAGCTTTGTCGGTCAAGAAACCGGTCACTCCTTTCTGGCTCGATATTCCTAAATAGTCGGCTATTTGAGGATTACGCAAATCCAACTCGATGAGAACAGCCCGTTTTCCGGTCATGGCTATCGAATAGGCCAAGTTGAGACTGACAAACGATTTGCCTTCGCCCGAATCGGACGACGTCACCATCAACACCCGCTTCCCTCCTTTGGGCAAGATAAATTGCAGATTGGAACGCAACAGACGGAACATTTCGGCTACGGGCGATGAAGAGCCATTTTTCATAACCACCATCTCGCCCGACGAATTGTGACAAATCTCCCCGGCAATAGGCCGTGTAGTCAATCGCCGCAAGTCACTTCGAGAAGCGAACTTGTCCGTAAAGATGGTCTTTCCATACAAATAGCCAATCGGAAGTACCAAACCTAAACCCAGTGCGATAGACAAAAGAATCAAAGGCTTGGGAGAATCCGGCTTGGTCTTGCTGTACGCTTTGTTGATAATACGGCATTTGGGAGAAGTCGAAGACAGTGTCATCGCACTCTCTTCCCTCCGTTTCATCAAGAAATTGTACAATTCGTTTTTAATAAGTTGATTACGCTTGATATCCATATAAGCTCTTTCCTGTTCGGGGAATCCGCGAAGGCGAGCCTTGAACTCTTCTTCTTGTTTTTTCAAATCGGCCCGAGTTATATCCGAACTCTCCTTGGCCTTGGTTACGGTATTCAATATATTTTCACGCATGGCATCGATTTGGGCCGTAAGGGTCCGTAACGACAAGTTCGAACTTTTTGCCGTACGCAACAAGCGCATCCGCTCCAACAGTAATTTATTATACTCGTTAATGGCCTCGGCGGCTCCCTTATCGGGCAAACCGGTAGTAATAGGCACCAACGAATATTTGTTCTCGGGCTTATTCAAGAAACTGTCTACCATCGAAATAATGGAATACTGAGTCTCGGCTTTGAGTAAAAGTTCCCGATACTCACTGCTGGCTTTGAGAATCACCTCAGCCTCGGTATCAATATCCGACAAATCATTATCACGCTTATATTGTTCGATTACCCGTTCAGCTTCGTGCAACTCATCTTCAACTGTCACCAAACGATCATCAATAAAAGCCAACATGTTTTGTGCCTTTAAATTCTTATTCAGTACAGCATCTTCGTTATAACACTCTATAAGGGTGTCAAGTATATCCTGTCCTCTCCGGCGATTGGAATCTTTTATCTCCAACGAAATACCATTGGCCTTTTTGTTTGACAAGTCTATATCCAGTTTTCTCTCCAAGGATTCGGTCTGGGCATCATACCCGTTGATATGTGCGACAAATTTCAACTTCTCCCCCGCGGTGTAGTATTGAGTCGTATCAATAAGAATACCCTCTCCATAATTAATTTTTATCGGGAATGACGAGGCTTCAGTCTCAACCAAGGTATTGAAAAACCCTCGCTTCACCACCACCTTGATTTTGTCATCATTCTTGTCGGTTTGAACCTTCACGACAAATCCTCGGGTCAAGGTATCCATCATCGACTCCGGAATATTGACCGTAAGAGGAGAATTTCCGTAATACTCGACTTTGTTAAAGAAATTCTTTTTAGTGGTATACACTTTATTCAGCCCCAGTCTCTGTACCATCTCCCGAATAAGGGAGTGGGACGAAATAACCAGGATTTCGTCATTTACCGATCCTCCGCCAACCATACCGTCCAAAGAGAAACCTCCTCCCCCCGAGACATCTTCAACCAAAGAAGACAAACCACCTCCGCCTTTTTTTTCATCTTCATTGACCAAAATATCGGCCATGATGGCATATTGGGGTTTTGCCATCAACAAATAGCACGAAACCAATGCGATACAAATAAATACCGCTCCGACAAACAAATACCATTTTTTACGAGCGGTACGCCACAAAGCGACAATATCGACATTGTCATCTCTTCTTTCGGTAGAATAATTTTCTTCCATATGTAGTACAGGGATTTTCTTATTTTATAAACAGGGCAATAGCCAACGATGCCAACACTGAAATAGCACTCACTATGGTCCCGGCAACCGAGATACGGTAAGATGCCAACTGGTTGTAGTCCGAATTATTACGTTGGGCCCGGTTGGGCATGACGTAAACCACATCGTTTTGTTTCAAATAAAAATATGGCGACTCAAATGTTGCTTTGTCGGTCAAGTCAAAGCGATGGAAAACCCGTTTACCCTCTTCTTCCCGAATGAGCAATACATTTTTACGTTCTCCATAAATGGTCATGTCGCCAGCAGCTCCTATGGCATCGAGTATCGAAATACGCTCGGTTTGCACCTGTATTTGCCCGGGTATTCTCACCTCGCCCAAAACAACGACTTTAAAGTTCATGAACTGAACCAAAACGAAGGGGTCCTCCAACTCGGGACGTATCTTGTCTTCGATATACTTGGCCAACTCGTTACGAGTCAATCCCGCTGCATGAATGCGCCCGACAATCGGGAAATGTATATACCCCTCCTTGCTTACCGTATATACTTGCAAATTGGGGACAATGGTAAGCTCCTCTTTCCCGGGCTCGGAATAGGATACGGCCGGCAAATTGTAAGGAGAAGCGGCATCGGGGACAACCGATGATACCGTAATAGACAGCATATCGTCGGGTGCAATCCGCAGTTCATAGTTACCCACATCAACTTGACCACTCATTTCTGCCACATCTAGATTATCGAAATAGGTCGTTTTATTGGTCGCACAAGAGGTGGCTAACAACAATATAGCCAAAGCACTTAATACATTTATTTTCATTACACTATCCTTTTTCAGCCAAATTCGGCCCGGTTCAATACTATTGTATAACGGGAATCATGCCCCCTTTATTATATGATTTAATCTCTATTTTGGGCATATCGTGCAATCGGACTTTCCTTATTTCTCACTCAACAGGGAATGAATATCCTCCTGCATAAAGTTTTTCATTTAAGGCTTAAATTATACCGGTGCAAAAATAGCATTTAATTCCTTTTTTCAGATGTAGTGTTTGAAAAAGTTTTGTACGTTTGTAACACTTTTTGATTTACATTATGGACTTGAATTTCTCTTGGAATTTTTCGGCGCCCGAACTTTTTGCCATGGGGGCCTTTGCACTCGTTTGGATTATCGAAATGGCATATCAATTCTATTTTTTTGATCGCCCGTTTCGCTTTTACAAGAAGAGTCACAGGAAGGGAAACCAATACACCGACGACTTGCCACCGGTATCGGTTATCGTCTATGCTCAAAACGATGCAGAAAACCTTATCCGGTTCATGCCGCGCATCTTGAATCAGAACTATCCGCAGTTTGAAGTTATCGTAGTCAATGACGATTCGACCGACGACTCGAAAGATATACTCACTTCGCTCGAAACCCAATACAACAACCTTTACCACACCTATGTTCCCGAGGGTTCGCGCAACCTGAGTCACAAGAAGTTGGCCCTCACATTGGGGATAAAGGCCGCCCGGTATGACATCGTGGTCTTTACCAATGCCAACTGCTGCCCTCCGGGGAATCAATGGCTGTCGTCCCTGGGCCGCAACTTTGTCGACGGTACCGACATCGTGCTGGGCTACACGGCCTTGAATCGGAAGAAGAAAGAGCGACTCTCGTTTTGGTATTGTGCCTACGACAAACTGCTCTTCACGCTGCGCTATCTTTCGTTTGCCCTCATCGGACGACCGTTCATGGGCGAGAGTTCCAACCTCGCCTATCGCAAGGAGCTCTTTTTCAAGAACAAGGGTTTCTCCAAATACCTGCATCTGCACTATGGCGACGATGATCTGTTCATCAACGAGATAGCTACCCGCAAGAATACTCGGGTCGAACTGGCCGACGAGGCTCAAATGACTGCCTTCTACGACGACAATTACGAGGCCTGGAAGGAGTTGAAACTGCAATACGATTTCACGTCGAGATACCTGCATACGGCTGCCAAGGCGGTATTCGGTTTTGGCAAGGTGTGCGACTACGCCTTTGACATACTATTCCTCTTTATCGCCACATGGGGCATACTCCACAACGGGCTTCTTTTGGTCGCAGCATGGATTCCGGCCTTGGCATTGTTTGCCGTCAAAGTAACAATATACCGCCGGGCAGCCAAGATTCTGCACTCACCGAGACTCTTTTTTGCCCTGCCCCTCTTCTCGCTCGCACAGCCATGGGTCAATCTCTATTTCAACATCATCGGCTCGGCCTCACGGAAAAAGAACTTTACGTGGCGGTAACCCGGTTACCGATTGACTCTGCAACCTTATCGGCACACATAGCGAGGGCCTTGATAACCCAGTATCAAGGCCCTCGCTACACATGTAAGACTTTATCTTCTGGCCGATTATTTCACGGCGATTTTCTTCTTCTCCGAAACAGCAGGCGCTTTTTTCTTGGGTATCTTCACCGTCAACACGCCATTGTTCTGGCAAGCCTCGATAGCGTCGGTATCGACATTATCGGGCAGAATAAGAGTCTGCTGAAATTGTGAATACGAAAACTCCCGACGCAAATAACGACCCTTCTTGTCTTTCTCGTCGTCCTCCTGCTTGTGTTCGACGGTAACTACCAGGTGGTTGTCCTTGTCGACCGTGATTTCAAAATCGTCCTTGGTGATACCGGGAGCGGCAATCTCGACCTCATATTCCTTTTCGGTCTCTACGATGTTGATGGCCGGTGCGGCGCTGTTGGTCTTGGCAATCCATTCGTTGCCGAAAAAATCGTTGAAAATGCCGGGGAGCCAGTTTTGCTGATGCTTTGTAGGTGTCATAATCTTTACCTCCTAATAAATTTTGTCTGTTAACCGACGACGGTTTGTCCCGTCGTTCTCTCATACAACAAGGAGGTTGGCCGTTTGGCTCGCGCACAGCGAGTTAAAGTTGACGAAAAAATCTCCAAAAGCGTTATGGCTCTACCACAACGTCGTATCGCAACAGTTGGAAACTCACCGTGAAGGGACGCCCCGACGTCTTTGCCGGCGGGGAATCTACGTGGTAGTAGTTGCGCGAGCGGTCGAAACTTTCGATTTCGCACTTGCGTGTAGAGCCGGGCAAAAGGTCACACTCGACCGGGCAGGTGCGGTAGTCGATCATCTGTCCGTCGGGGTCGCGATAAATGAGTTTCAAGACAACCCGCGAAAGTCGATAGGGCGTGTTGTTGCGCAGCAAGAAACTCTCGCGTGTGTCGCTCATGCGCTTGTCAAAAGCCAGCATATCGACAGCCGTCGGCGAAAACGGCAGAGAACAGATTACGGTATCGGTCTCCTCGACCGACTCTCGTGCAACCGGTCGGGCCTCGCTCTCGGCCTGAGGTTCGGCTACCCGCTGCGTTGGAATGCGCACCGAGGCACTCTTGCGGGGCATGATACCGGTCGACTGGCTCCACAGCGGCAACGCCGCCCAGGCTACCAGAAGCGGGAGTATTGCGATTTTTCTCATAACCAGACTCTTTTACATATCCACACAATCGAAACCAGCAACGTGAAAAGAAGCAGGTTGCGAGCCGTACCACCAAGCAGCGGATTCAAGTCTACCCCCTTGCGACGCCCCATCTCTACCCAGGTCTTCACGTGCAAGAACAGATAGAGTACAACCGGCACCAAGGCATCGTAATAGGGAGCCAGCGGAAGCAAAGAAGGCAGCACCAACCCCACGGCCAAGAAACCGTTCACCAGATACCACCACCGGGCAAAAGGCCGACCAAAAAGTACGACTGTCGTATGCTTGTGAGCCGCAGCGTCCTCCTCCATGTCGCGGTAATTGTTCACCAGCAGAATGTTGATTGACAGCAATCCCATGGCGATGGAGATGAGAAAGACCATCATATCGAAATGCAAGGCCTGCACATAGTAGGTGAAGTTGACAGCTATCAACCCGAAGAAGAGAAACACCGTGACATCGCCCAGCCCATGGTAGGCCAACGGATAGGGACCGGCCGTGTAGGCCAAGGCAAACAGGGCGATAACAAGCCCCACCGGTATCAACTGCCACCCGGCAAAGAAGACAAGCCCCAACCCCACCAGACAGGCCACCCCCAACACAACAAAGGTGGCCACGAGCATGGCCCGGGGCGAGATGTCGCCCGAGGCTACGGCCCTTCGAGGCCCCACCCGCCGGGCGGTATCGCTTCCCTTCACGTAATCGAAATAATCGTTGGCCAGGTTGGAAGCGATTTGTGCCAACAAGGCAAACAACAGGCAAAGGAGTGCCGGAGCCCAACGGAAGGTTCCGGCATAAAAGGCATAAGCCGACGCGGCTATCACCGGACTTGCCGAGGCCGGCAAGGTGCGGGGACGAGCCGCCGAAATCCAACTCTTATTCATTCTTTTTTTCTTCTTTCGCTTCGTTCTCTTCGGTTTTGTCAATTTTGAAACAGGCCCGTATCGCACTGCGTATGCTCTCGGCCTCGGGCCGGTCGTCCCTCAATATGGAGAGGATCACCCGCAGATACTTGTCCTTGTTGGCCAGGCCGCACAGGTTGCACACGTTGCTGTTGGTCACCATCGACTTCTGGTTATAGACCTTCAACACCGACCGGTAGTCGCGGTTCTTGACAAAGGAGCGGAACTGGCTGCAAATGCTGTTGTAGAGTCCCCGCACGTCTGTATCGTCGGTCAGGTGGTCGATGTGGTCTTCAAACGAGGCAATGTCGTTGAAGCGCCGGTCTATTTTGTATTCCAGATTGCGCCGTATGCGATGTCGCGTGTGCAGCAGCGCCTGCGACTCAATCTCCTGGGCAAAAAGTTGTATCACGTTGTTTTTCACAATCTCGACCACCTTGTTTTCGTTGCGCTTCATGCGACGGGCTACGGCCCGGATTACCCCTTCGAGCATCAACAGATTCTCGACCTCGGCCACCTCGGGCACATAGATGTGACGGCTTCGCAGATACTCGACCTCGCGCTCGGTGCGCCGGTCGCGGTCGACGATACCCCGAGATTCGAGGTGGTGTATCTCCTTCAAGTCGGCAAAGGCCCGGGTCGCCTCAATCACCTTGTTGCAACCACCCAGCGGCTTCACGATATACTCGGGGAAGATATAGGGATAGAGCTTCACGTCGATACTGCCCGTGTTGGCCCCCTCGATAAAGAGCACCGGCTTGCGGCTACCCAGGATATCGAGATACATGCCCTCGGGGAAGGAGTCATCGTCGTGAATAAATTCGTAGTCCCACGTCAGATGCTCGGCATCGAACGAGCGCACCCAGATGCAGGTACTCTCGACCCGCGAGGCGGCAAAGTCGATGTCGTGCGTGAGATAGACAAATGTACAATCCTTGCGCAGGCTCTCGATGGAGTCCCACAACGATTTCAAGATGGAGTGATGCAGATAAAATTCAGGGTCCTCGACCAGAATCACGGCATCGGGCATGGCATAGAGCACTCCGGCAATATAATAAAGCACAGCCTTCTCGCCCGAACTCAGCCGCAGCGGATTGAAGGGTTCGGAGTCTTCACTCTGGATAAGCAGCTTACCCTCGGCCCGCAACATCTTGTTCTTGGGGAATATGCGCTCCCACAGCCGTTGCACCCGGTCGAGACGGGTTTTGGGCAGGTCGACATGCCCCCCTTTCTGTACCTCGAACTTGTAGCTGAACAGGTTGCGGAACTCCTCGCTCAACAGCAGGAAGAGCAACTGGTCAAACTCGGTAGGAGTCTCTTTCGAGACATAATGCGATCGATCGATGGCCTCTTTGTACTGCGCCTCAATCGAGCCGGGCCACACCTCGTGCGGAGGCATCAGGCACAGCGCCTTCTGTGCCGAGAGCCAAAAGGCGTGCTCCTTGATTTGACGGGCAATCTCTACACCAAAGCTACTCTTGCCAGCACCATTGGCACCAATCACGGTCACGGTACGCGACGACAACTTTTCGCCCGGCGAACCGTTGCTTTTCTTCGGGAGCAATATTTCCATGGCAGCACTTTTTAACGTTACGGGAATCCTTTCTCAAAAATAACTATTTTCGGGAATAATCGGCACAAGATACCGAACTATTTTTCTATTTTTGGAAACTATTTGTAACCGCTAACTTATAAGATTATGTTTTCAGGAATTGTCGAAGAAGCCGCTCCCATCGTCGCCCTCACCCGCGATAACGGCAATCTGCATCTCACGCTTAAAAGTTCGTTTACCCACGAATTGAAAATAGACCAAAGCGTCGCCCACAACGGCGTATGCCTCACCGTGGTCGACATCGACGGCGACTGCTACACCGTGACCGCCATACAAGAGACACTCGACCGCACCAACCTGGGGTCGTTGAAGGTGGGCGACAAGGTGAATCTCGAGCGCAGCATGCT
>DXDM01000026.1 GCA_019115485.1 Candidatus Barnesiella excrementavium
CTGGGCGGCGAAGATACCCTGGATAGCGCCCATGAGGGTACCGCGCTCGCCGGTCAGGTCGGAGTAGACCTCGCGTTTGAATGTGGTCTCGAACAGATAGCCCGAACCGACACCGATACCCAGTGCCAATACTTTCTCTTTGGCGTGCCCGGTCGCATCTTGGAATACGGCATAGCTCGAATTGAGGCCGCGTCCTTGCAGGAACATGCGGCGCAGACTTGTGCCCGACCCTTTGGGGGCTACCAGCACGACGTCTACATCGGGCGGCGGTACGATGCCCGTGCGATCCTTGTAGGTGATGGCAAATCCGTGCGAGAAATAGAGTGTCTTGCCGGCGGTGAGGTGCTTCTTTACCTGCGGCCACACCTCTATCTGAGCGGCGTCGGAGAGCAGGTATTCGATAATCGTGCCCCGTTTGCAAGCCTCTTCGATTTCAAAGAGCGTTTCGCCGGGAACCCAGCCGTCGGCCACAGCCTTGTCCCACGTCTTGGAATTTTTGCGCTGACCCACGATTACGTTGAAGCCGTTGTCGCGCAGGTTCATACTCTGTCCCGGGCCTTGTACACCATAGCCGATGACAGCGATTGTTTCGTTTTTGAGTACTTCTCTTGCCTTTTCCAAGGGAAATTCTTCGCGGGTAACTACGTTTTCGTCAACACCGCCAAAATTCATAATTGCCATGTCTTTTTCTGTTTAGAGGTTATAAAATTGTATTTATCTGTTTTCAAAAATAATGCGTCCTTTGCAGTTGACCGTCTGGCCGTCGCGTATCTCCAAGGCGAAATTGTCGGGAGCCTCTTCCTCTTTGAGCAGTTGCAACGGGGTACCGTAGCGGGCTTCGTTGGCATAGCTTATCTCGAAGCGGTGAACCCGTTGGCGGTCATACCGGTCGAGGTCGAAGAGGTCGAGCAGGTGCTCGATGTATTTGACACTGTTGACATGCCGGTTGAGGTCGATGTCGATGTACCCCACGCGATGCGTGTGCGGCTGTTCGTCGTGCACCTCGCGTACCCGCGACTGACGGGCGATGGGGCAGGGGTGGTCGATGATGTTGCGGGCGATGTGTTCGATTTGCCCGATGTCGACCGAGGTGCGGGTGTCGAGATTGATGACTACCCATATCGTGCGGGCATAGCCGCAGGGGGTGCCGTCGCTGCCGTAGATGGCAAAGTTGCGCGACGAGAAATGCTTGTTGTATCCCTCAATCCAGGTTTCGAGCGTGTAGCGCTCGTGAATGCGGGGGTAGCGGGTCATCTCGATGCTCAGTCGCGAGAGTACCCACACTTGCCGGCTCTTGATGAGGTCGCTGTATCCGATGCCCCACGACTCGGCGTGCAGTGTGGCCACTTCGAGTATCCGCTTGGCCAGCAGGGGTAGCGGGAGCTCCTGCTGGGCGTTCCCTTCGGCCGGTTCCACCGTATAGCTGTGCGTGTAGAGCGGCCCTCCTGCTTCGGGAATTTCTTGATTTTCTTTCATAGTTGGTTTTGGCGATATTGTTGCTCTTGTAAAAAGATACTCACATGTTCGACCGTCGATTTGGTGATGGCCACCCGGCCCGACCGCACGAACTGCATCACCTCATACCGGCTCAGTTCCTCGAAGAGGGCCTGGGTCTCGTCGGTGTGGCCCGATTTCTCGATAACCGTGTAGGTGCGGTTTACCTCCAAGATGCGGGCATTGTGTCGGCGTATCAGCTCTTCGATATGGCTGTCGTCGAGCAGTTTGTCGGTGGGGACCTTGTAGAGGGCCACCTCCTGGAACACGATTTCGTCGTCGGTGTAGAAGAAGGCTCGCAGCACGTCGATGCGTTTCTCGATTTGCTTGACCAGTTTCTCCATCGTTTCGCGGTCGCTGTATGTGGTGATGGTGAACTTATGTATCCCCTCGATGGCCGAGGCCGATACCGAGAGGCTCTCGATGTTGAGCTGTCGGCGGGTGAAGATAATCGAAATCTGGTTGAGCAGGCCCACCTGATTTTCGGAGTAAACGGTTACGGTATATAAAGTCTTGTCTGTCATAGTCCTATTCATATTTTTCGGTCGCGTTAAGCATGATGTGGGTCACACAGGCTCCGGCGGGGGTCATGGGGAATACCATGCCGTCGGGGTCGATTTGCACGTCGAGCAGGTAGGAGCCGCGGTGGGCGAGCATGCGCTCGATGGCCCCGTCGAGTTCCTCGCGGGTGGCCACCCGTTCGCCGTCGATTCCGTAGGCGGCAGCCACCATCGTAAAGTCGGGGTTGAGCATGGGGGTCTCGGAGTAGCGGTGGTTGAAGAAGAGGGCTTGCCACTGCCGCACCATACCCAGGAAGTTGTTGTTGAGAATGATGATTTTTACATCGATGCCATATTGCATGATGGTGCCCAGTTCCTGAATGGTCATCTGTATGCCGCCGTCGCCGGTAAAGAAACAGACCGTGCGGTCGGGAGCGCCTATCTTGGCGCCGATGGCAGCGGGCAGACCGAATCCCATCGTGCCCAGTCCGCCCGAGGTGACGAGGCTGCGCGGACGCTTGAAGCGGTAGTAGCGGGCCGAGAGCATCTGGTTTTGTCCTACGTCGGTCACCAGAATGCTGTCGTTACCGGTCGCTTCCGACACTTTGCGGGCCACCTCGCCCATGTTCATCAACGGTTTCTGCGGGTGTATCTCGGGTTCGATGACCTTGATGCGTTCCACCTCTTCGCAGGGAGCGAACGAGTCGAGCCACTCGGTGTGGCGGGCCGGTTCTACCTTCGGGAGCAGTGCTTGCAGTACGGCACGGGCATCGCCCAGTACCGACACGTCGCACTTGATGTTTTTGTTGAACTCCGCAGGGTCGATGTCGATGTGAATGATTCGGGCCTGTCGGGCATATTGGGTGACGTCGCCCGTGACCCGGTCGTCGAACCGCATGCCGATGGCGATAAGCAGGTCGCATTCGTTGGTCTTGATGTTCGAGGCTACGCTGCCGTGCATGCCCAGCATGCCTTTGTAGAGCGGGTGGTCGGTGGGTATCGCCGAGAGTCCCAAGAGCGTGCAGCCCACCGGTATGTCGGCCTTCTCGGCCAGGCGAACCAACTCCTCCTCGGCGTTGGCGATGAGTACGCCCTGCCCGGCCAGTATGAACGGCTTGCGGGCCTGATTGATGAGGCGGGCGGCCGCCTCTATCTCATCGGTCTTGATGGCGGGGTAGGGGTTGTAGCTGCGAATAAACTGGCAAGGTTGGTACTCAAATTCGGTCAATCCTGTTTGCGCGTCTTTGGCAATGTCGAGCACAACCGGGCCCGGACGTCCGTTCCCGGCGATGTAGAAGGCACGGGCCACGGCCCAGGCAATCTCGCTGCTGTGACGTATCTGGTAGCTCCATTTCGTGACCGGCTGGGTGATGCCCACTACGTCGGTCTCCTGGAAGGCGTCGGAACCCAGGAGCGACGAGCCTACCTGCCCGGTGATGACGATGAGCGGCGTGCTGTCCATCATGGCGTCCGACAGGCCGGTGATGATGTTGGTCGCCGCCGGCCCCGAGGTGACCAGTACCACACCTGTCTTGCCCGATACCCGGGCATAGCCCTGGGCGGCATGTGTGGCCCCTTGCTCGTGGCGAACGAGAATGTGGTTCAACTGGTCGCGATAGTCATAGAGCACATCGAATACCGGCATGATGGCTCCGCCGGGATACCCGAAGATATATTCGGTTTGCTCTGCAATCAAGGATCTGATGAGCGCTTCGGCTCCGCTTATTTTTTCTTTTGCCATAGTCGTTTTGTAGAAAAAGGGTTAGATGATGCGAATGGCCCCTTTGTCGGCCGAGCTTACCAGTGCGGCGTAGGCCTGCAAGGCTTTCGACACCGGGCGTTGCCGGTGGTGGGGGGTGAAGGCCGCCTTGCCTCGGGCCAGCTCTTCGTCCCGGCGGCGGGCCAGTTCAGCGTCGTCGACCAGCAGTTCGATGCGTCGGGCGGGAATATCTATCTCGATGAGGTCGCCGTTCCGGACGAGGCCGATGTTGCCTCCGGCTGCGGCTTCGGGCGATATGTGGCCTATCGACAGCCCCGAGGTACCTCCCGAGAAACGTCCGTCGGTAATGAGGGCGCAGGCTTTTCCCAGATGCTTCGACTTGATGTAGGAGGTGGGATAGAGCATCTCCTGCATGCCGGGACCGCCTTTGGGCCCTTCGTGGGTGATGACCACCACGTCGCCACTCTCCACCTCTCCGCCGAGTATGCCGTTGCAAGCCTCTTCCTGCGACTCGAACACTTTGGCCCGGCCCTTGAACTGGAATATCTTTTCGTCCACGCCGGCCGTCTTGACGATGCACCCGTCCTGGGCAATGTTGCCGAAGAGTACGGCCAGTCCGCCGTCTTTCACATAGGCGTGTTCAAAGTCTCTGATACAGCCGTTGCTGCGGTCGGTATCGAGCGTGTCGTAGCGGTTCTCCTGCGAACCCAGCACCAGGTTGAAGCGGTTGCCCGGGGCGCTGTGCCACAGCGGTTCGCCCTTCGGCGGGCAGATGCCGTCGCGCAGGGCATAGCTCTCGATTGCCTGGGCCAGACTTTGGCGGTCGACGCGGTGTACCGAGGTGTCGATGAGTCCCTCGCGGGCGAGAATGGCCAGAATCGAGAGGATACCGCCCGCCCGGTTTACATCTTGTATGTGGTAGTGCGAGTTGGGTGCCACCTTGCAGAGTACCGGCGACTGGCGCGAGAGGCGGTCGATATCGCCGATTGTGAAGTCGACACCCGCCTCGTGGGCGATGGCCAGCAGGTGCAGCACCGTGTTGGTAGAGCCTCCCATGGCAATGTCGAGGGTCATGGCGTTGAGAAAGGCTTCCCGGGTAGCGATGCTACGGGGCAGCACACTTTCGTCGCCGTCGCGGTAGTAGGCATAGCTGTTCTCGACGATTTGTCGGGCCGCCTCGATGAAGAGGCGTTCGCGGTTGCGGTGTGTAGCCACAATCGTGCCGTTGCCCGGCAGTGCCAGCCCGATAGCCTCGTTGAGGCAGTTCATCGAGTTGGCCGTGAACATGCCCGAACAGGAGCCGCAGGTGGGGCAGGCCGCATGTTCTACCCGGCGCACCTGCTCGTCGTCGATACTCTCGTCGGCCGATTCGACCATGGCGTCAATCAGGTCGAGCCCCCGGCCGTCGAGGTGACCGGCCTCCATCGGCCCTCCCGAAACGAAAATCGTGGGGATATTGAGCCGCATGGCCGCCATGAGCATGCCCGGGGTTATCTTGTCGCAGTTGCTGATGCACACCATGGCATCGGCCTTGTGGGCGTTGACCATATACTCCACGCTGTCGGCGATGAGGTCGCGCGAAGGCAGCGAGTAGAGCATGCCGTCGTGTCCCATGGCAATGCCGTCGTCGATGGCGATGGTATTGAATTCGGCGGCGAAGCACCCCAGCTTCTCAATCTCTCTCTTGACCGTTTGTCCTATCTCGTGCAGATGCACATGTCCCGGCACGAATTGGGTGAATGAATTGACGATGGCGATGATGGGGCGGCCCATCTCCTCGGCCTTCATGCCGTTGGCCCGCCACAGGGCTCTCGCCCCGGCCATTCGACGGCCGGTCGTGCTGGTTGCGCTTCGTAACTGATGTTTCATAATTCGCTTCTGTTGTTCAAAAGAAAAACCTTTCCATGCGGGTGGAAAGGTTTCTCAATTACTCTTAATTCCTATATCTATGAATAAGTAACTACATACGCCTTTCCACCTTACCGACTCACGACAATAAGTTCGCTAATGACTGATAGAGAAATGACGTGTAGCAACATCGTATTCATGCTGTATTGATTTATTGTATTGCAAATGTATAACTATTTTGCGATATAAACAAGTGTTTTGAAAGAAAAATTATAGCTGATGTTTAAATTTGTTTCTATTTTGCATATTTTCTTATCATTAGTAAAATAGGTGGCTCAACAAGGCGCTTGCGGGAGAGACAAGTGCTGTCGCCCGGCATAGCATCTCCCCTGCAAATGGCGGGTTTTGAAAAAATAAAGTGTATATTTGCAAGGTTTTATTGACAGAAAGAAAATCGGTATAATCAAACTTATTCGGGGAGCATTGCGTATGCGTCGAGTTTTAACAGCCTGTGGAGTAGCCATTGCCTGTGTGGTGATGGTGGCGTGTAGTCCTACGCGCCATGTCCCCGACGGCAGTTATCTGCTCGACCATGTCAAGATAGAGACCGACGATGGTGGGGTAAAATCGTCGGATTTGAAATCCTATTTGCGACAGGAACCCAACCACCGCATGTTCGGCCTTTTCCGTTTCTCGCTGGGGTTGTACAACCTTTCGGGTAACGACTCGACCAAGTGGTTCAACCGGTGGGTGCGCAATGCCGGTACACCGCCGGTCATCTATGACCCGATGTTGACGGAGAACTCGCGCTTGCAGATGGAGAAGGCCATGTTCAACAAGGGCTATATGGCGGCTCGGGTCGAGGCCGATACTACCTCGCACGGCAAGCGTATGGACGTGGTCTATCGGGTGCAGGCCAACGAACCTCACTATATCAATGATGTGAATTACCGGATTGGCAACGATACTCTCTCACGCCTGATTGAGCGCAGGCTTTCGCGTCATTCGCTCTTGAAGAAGGGCGACAACTTCGACCGCAATGTACTCGACGAGGAACGGCAGCGCATCTCCGACATTTTGCGTCGTGATGGTTTTTATGCCTTCAACAAGGATCTTATTACCTATACTGCCGACACGGCCGACCGCTCCAAGGCGGTAGATCTGACCTTGAACATCAGGCCCGACTCACTGGTCAATGCCGAACGTTATCGCCCTTATGAGCGCTATTACATGCACAACATCTATTTTGTGCTCTCTTACGACCCTGCCGCTACCGACCGCATCGACGTCTCCAATGCCGGCATGTACAAGAACTACTATTTTATCGAGGGGGAACACCCCTATATCCGACGCGAGACACTGGTCGAGAATTGCTTTATACGGCCGGGGGTCATGTACAGCAGCCGCGATGTCGACAACACCTATACCGCCTTTGGCCGCCTGCGCATTGTCAAGTATGTCAACATTCGGTTCGAGCCGGCCGGGCAGAATGAGGCGGGAGAGAATCTGCTCGACTGCTACATCTTGCTGAGCGAGGACAAGTCGCAGTCGGTTTCGCTCGAACTGGAAGGGACCAACTCGGAGGGCGACCTGGGCTTTGCCGTGGGGGCCACCTACGAACACCGCAATATCTTCAAGGGTTCCGAAACCTTCTCGACCAAGGTGCGGGGCGCTTACGAGAGTCTGTCGGGCGATTTGAGTGGACTCATCAACGATCGCTACACCGAACTGGGAGGCGAGGTGGGTATCACCTATCCGAAGTTTCTCTTTCCTTTCCTGCGCACCGATTTTCGCCGCCGCATGAAGGCCAGTACCGAGTACAGCGTGAATTTCAACTTCCAACAGCGGCCCGAGTACACCCGTGTCATTTGGGGTACCGCCTGGAAATACAAGTGGACTACCAATCGGGGACTCTTCCGCCACAACTACGACCTGCTCGACATCAACTACGTCTATCTGCCGCACAAGACCGAGGGCTTTCTCGAAAGCATCGCCCCCGACAATCCCCTGTTGCGATACAGTTACGAGGACCACTTCATCATGCGCATGGGCTATACCTTCTACTGCACCAACCTCAACCCCTCCAATCCCGTGCAGCGGCGCACCAATGTCTACACGCTGCGAGCCGCCGGTGAGATTGCGGGCAACCTGCTGAATGCCTTTTCGCACCTCACCTCCAAGTCGCAGCCCGAGGACGGGTATAAACTTTTCGGAATCCGTTACTCCCAGTATGCCAAGTTCGACTTCGATTACAGCATCACCCACATCATCGACGACCGCAATTCGGTAGCCTTCCATGTGGGCGGTGGCATCGGTATCCCTTATGGCAACTCCGATATATTGCCTTTCGAGAAACGATATTATTCGGGCGGTGCCAACAGTGTGAGGGGGTGGTCGGTGCGGACGTTGGGTCCAGGTAGCTACAACGGTAACAACTCGGTGTCGGAGTTTATCAACCAGTGTGGCGACATACGTTTCGACATGAACCTCGAATACCGGGCCAAACTCTTTTGGAAGGTTGAGTTGGGTGCCTTTATCGATGCCGGTAACATCTGGACCATTCGCAACTACGAGGCACAGCCCGGCGGGCAGTTCCGTTTCGATTCGTTCTATAAGGAGATAGCCTTGGCCTATGGACTGGGTATCCGTCTCGATTTCAGCTATTTCCTCCTGCGGTTCGATTTGGGTATGAAGGCTTACAATCCGGCAGCCGGTCAGGAGCATTGGGCCATTGCGTCCCAAAATTTCAAGCGCGATTCGGCTTTCCACTTTACCGTGGGCTATCCCTTCTGACGGGGTGAGGTTATTTTGCCGGGTGAAAAAAGTGGATTTATATATTTGGAAAATCACGAAATATCCCTAACTTTGCAGCACTTTTTTATGAAAGGTCGGTTGAGTAGCTCAGCTGGATAGAGCAACAGCCTTCTAAGCTGTGGGTCTTGGGTTCGAATCCCAACTCAATCACCCCGAGGGAGCAAACGTCGTTTGCTCCTTTTTTTATCGCCATGAAACGCAAAGGCCTCGCACTATGTGCGAGGCCTTTGTATTAACTGTTTTGCACAAAGTGTCGCGTTATTCAAAGTCGCTTTGTTGCTGTTTCACCTCTTTCAGCTTTCTACTCAGAAATACGCAGAAAGATTGTATTGTAAAACAATCGGGACTCTTTTTTAACTTTCTCGGGAGGGATTGAGCGTATTCATACCTTTTTGCGGAATATGAACCAAAACGGGGAATCGGTTGTATATGCCTTGTGGGGCTTGCCGTCGAGGTAGGGGTCCCGGAAAGGAGAAAGGTTATGTGGCGGCAGTGTGTGCTGTGTTTGTGCCTCTGGTGTGCGACCTCCTGGGCTTGGGGTGTGCAGACCTATTCGGTGAAGGGGCGTGTGTTTTCGCGGGCGACCGGCGAGGGGGTGCCCTTTGTGAGTGTGGGTATCTGGAATACGTCGCGGGGGACCACGACCGATTCGGTGGGAAACTACCGCATCGGCAACCTGCCGCCGGGCATGTATCGGGTGCAGGTGTCGTCGGTGGGGTACAAGACCTATGTGTCGCCCGAGTTTCACATCACGACCTACGACTATACGCTCGACATCGGACTTGACGAGTCGCAGGTGGCGCTGGGCGAGGTGAGTGTGGTGGCGGCTCCGTTCAGGCGCTCGGTTGAGAGCCCTATCGCCATGCGGGTCATCGGGGTGCAGGAGATAGAGAAGAGTCCGGGGGCTAATCGCGACATCTCGAAGGTGGTCAACGCTTTCCCCGGCGTGGCTACGGTGGCGGGAGGAGGTTATCGCAACGACTTGATGATACGGGGCGGCGGCCCGGCCGAGAACAAGTTCTACCTCGACGGGGTGGAGATTCCCAACATCAACCATTTCAGCACGCAGGGAGCTTCGGGCGGTCCGGTGGGGATTATCGATGCCGACCTCATTCGCGAGGTCGATTTCTACACGGGGGCTTTCCCGGTGAGCCGGGGCAATGCGTTGAGTTCGGTTTTTGATTTCAAGCTGCTCGACGGTACCCCTGACCGCTATACCTTCAAGGGGACGGTGGGGGCCTCGGAACTAGCTCTGGGCTCGAAGGGGCACATCGGTAGTCGCACGACCTATGTGGTGTCGGTGCGGCAATCCTATCTGCAACTGCTCTTCTCGTTGCTCGACATGCCTTTCCTGCCTCAGTATACCGATGCGCAATTCAAGATAAAGACCCGGTTTTCGCAGGCTCACGAACTCACGATACTGGGGCTGGGTGCCATCGACGACATGAAACTGAATACCGGGACCGACCCGGCCGACGAGTCGAAACAGTATCTGCTCAACTACCTGCCTACCATCAAGCAGAACACCTATACGCTGGGGGCCGTTTACAAGCACTACGGGGACAATCATATCCAGACGGTCGTGCTGAGTCGCAGCTACATGGACAACAGCAATGTGAAGTATCGAGACAACGACGAGTCGACCGACGAGAATCTGACCCTGCGGCTGAAATCGAGCGAGGTGGAGAATCACCTGCGCTTGGAGAATCGGTCGTCGCTGGGGTTGTTCCAGGTGACGGCCGGGTTGAATGCCGACTATGCCGTCTATACCAACCGCACCTTCCAGCGGGTGTTTGCCGATGTGCCTCGGGTGATACGCTACGACACCGATTTGGGGCTTTTCAAGTGGGGCGCTTTTGCCACGGTGGGGTACAAGTCGCCCGACGAGCGGCTGTCGGCTTCGTTGGGCTTCCGGCTCGATGCCTGCGACTACTCATGGCTCACCGACAACCCTTTCGAGCAGTTCTCGCCCCGGCTCTCCTTCTCCTACAATATAGCGGGCAATTTCTATGTGAACGGCAGTCTGGGGCGCTATTACCAGTTGCCGGCCTATACGACCCTGGGATTTCAGGAGAACGAGGTGCTGGTCAACCGCTCGCGGTTGCGTTATATCCGTTCCGACCAGGCCGCTTTGGGGGTGGAGTATTACCTTAACCGGTGGGCCCGGCTCACGGTCGAGGGCTTTTACAAGAGCTACACCCACTCGCCGCTTTCACTCTCCGACAGCATTCCGCTGGCCTGCAAGGGAACCGACTACGGCGTGTCGGGTAACGAGGCGGCCGCCTCGACAGCCCGCGGACGGGCCTATGGGGTGGGGGTGATGCTCCGTTGGCTGGGTATGGGGCGCTTCACGGCGCTTGCCTCCTATACCTGGTACCGCAGTCAGTTCATGAATCCCGCAACCGGGCGTTATCTGCCTTCGGCCTGGGATTATCGCCATCTGTTTACCCTCTCGGGTACCTACAAGTTGCCCAAGAACTGGGACATCGGCATGAAGGTACGACTCATGGGTGGGGCTCCTTATACCCCTTACGACGAGTATGTGTCGTCGCTTGTCCCGGCCTGGAATGCCACGGCCCGTCCCTATTACGATTACAGCCGCTATAATTCGGGACGGTTGAAAACATTCTACGAAATCGATTTGCGGGTCGACAAGTCGTTCTATTTCAAGGGGGTGATGTTGGGTTTTTACATCGACTTGCAGAATGTGCTGAATTTCAAATATGACAATCAGCCCCTCCTGATCAATACCGGCGAGACCTATGTCGATGAGGCCGGAACGGAGCGTTATCGCATGAAATACATTGCCCAGCAGAGCGGAGTGATTCTGCCTACGTTGGGTATCACGGTCGAGTTTTAGCCGTGGAAAGAAATACTGCTGGACTATTTGCGGAGACGCTTTACCCGGCGGTTCTTGTAAATCGTGTCGGTTATCTTGGTATCGAACGAGGTGCCGTTGTGTTGCATGAAGCGCACCCGTATGGGCAGGTAGTAGAGGGCCCGTTTCACCGGTTCGTCGAGTGCGGCCGAGCGCAGGCGGGCTGCATCTTTTTCGGTGGTGATGATGTAGTTCTCCTCACCATGTAGCGAGGCCAGGCGGTCGGCTATTTGATGCAGGTCGCCGTCGGTAAAGTTGTGGTGGTCGGGGTATCGCAGCTCCTCCTGCGGGGTAAGGTAGCGGGCGAGGTATTGTTGCATGGGCCGCGGGTTGGCAATGCCCGTGAGCAGCATCACCCCGCTCTTCTTGGAGAGTGCATTCAGGTCGATTTCACGGGGAGTTCCCGGTTGGGGAAATACCGCTTGCAGGTTGCCGTAGTCGAGGGTGGTGAAGTAGAGATGCTGGTAGGGGAAGAGGTGCAGCCATCGCGAAACGATGTTGAACTCGATGGGCTTCATGTCGGCAGGACATTTGGACACAATCACGATATCGGCCCGCGACAGTTCGTGACGCGACTCCCGCAGGCGGCCGGCCGGCAGCAGTTTGTCCAGATGCAATGCCCGGTTGTAGTCGGTGAGTACAATCGAGATGAGGGGCGAAACGTAACGGTGCTGGAAGGCATCGTCGAGCAGAATGACGTCGAGGTCGGGCAACAGCTCTTTCAGTTGCTTGATGCCCCGGCGACGGTTGGCATCGACGGCGACGGCAATGTCGGGGAATTTCCGCTTAATCTGGTAGGGCTCGTCGCCGATGTCGCGGGCGGTCGATTGCAGGTCGGCCAGGACAAAGCCCCGGCTTTTGCGCTTGTAGCCCCGGCTGAGTACGGCCACCCGGTATTTGGGTTGCAGCAATTCAATCAGGTATTCAATGTGCGGGGTCTTGCCGGTGCCGCCCACTGCCAGGTTGCCCACCGAGATGACCGGAATGTCGAACTCTTCGGCCGGGAGTATGCCCCAGTCGAAGAGTTTGTTCCTGACTCCCGTGGCAAAGCCGTATAGCCAGCTGAACGGGAGTAACCAACGGTTTATCCTGATCGATTTGCCGTACATGAGAATCGGTATCAATAGAGTTCAATCTCTTCCATGCGGCATTGCAGGGGATCGAGATTCTTGCATTGTTCCAGCGTTTGCAGGTATTTGTAGCTTTCGCCCAGGTAGGCTGCGGCGATGCGGGCCTGCACGTTCTTGTTGAGCTCTTCGAAGAGCTGTTCCATGGCCGTCTTCTGTTGCGGATAGGAGCTGGTCTTGTACCGTTCGAGGCCGGCCTTTTGAGCTACCCAGGCAATGGCGTCGTCGAGGTCGCCCAGTTCGTCGACCAATCCGATTTTAAGAGCGGTCTGTCCGTCCCAAACCCGGCCTTCGGCAATCTTCTTGATGGCTTCGAGGCTCATGCCGCGGCCCTCGGCGCAGCGTGTGGTGAAGAGTTCGTAGCCGCGTTCGATGTATTGTTGCATCTGACGGTGTTCGTCGGGTGTCATGGCCCGGTTGAACGAGCCGAAGTTGCCATAGCGGTTGGTCTGTACCCCGTCGAAGGTGACGCCCAGTTTATCGGTAACCAGGCCCTCGAAGTTGGGTATCATGCCATAGATGCCAATCGAGCCGGTGAGGGTGGTGGGGTTGGCAAAGATACGGTCGGCGTTGCATGAGATGTAGTATCCGCCCGAGGCAGCCACGTCGCCCATCGATACGACTACCGGTTTGCCGGCAGCCTTGATGGCCTCGATAGCCGCCCACACCTGTTCCGAGCCGTAGGCACTACCCCCCGGCGAGTTCACCCGCAGCACGACGGCTTTTATCTTCTCGTTCTTTTGAATCTCGGTAAGGTCCTCGACCAGTTCGGCTGTGTTCACGCCGTTGGTCTCACCCAGGTCGATACCCCCTTCGGCATAGACGATGGCAATCTCGTCCTTGGCCTTGTTTTTCGGCTGTTTCATCGAGGCCACCTCGTTGGCCGAGGCGAAGATGAGGTCGTCGTCGGTGTCGATGCCCACCTTATTTTTGAGAAATTGCTCCATCTGCGGACGATAGAGCAGGGAGTCGATGAGTCCGCTTTTTACCAACTCTTTGGCTTCGACCGTAATCAGCAGCGTATCGGCCAGGTTGTTCAGCTGCTCGACCGACAGGTTGCGGTCTTTCGACAGTTGTTCCAGCAGGTGGTTCCAGATGGGAGTCATGTAGGCGATGGTCTGTTCGCGGTTGGCGTCGCTCATTTGGGTGTTGACATAGGGCTCGACGGCCGACTTGTAGGTGCCTACTTTCAAGATTTGCATCTCGATGCCCAGTTTGTCGTACAGACCTTTCAAGAACATCACCTGTCCGGCCAGACCCCTGAAATCGACAGCACCCACGGGGTTCAGCATCACACTGTCGGCGGCGGCACTCAACAGGTATTCCCGCTGCGAGTAGGTGTCGGCATAGGCGTAGACGAATTTGCCGCTCTCCTTGAAGTCGACCAGGGCGCGGTGTATGCGGTCGAGGGTGGCGATGCCCATGTTCATGCCGTGGGCGTCGATGTAGATGCCGTCGATATGGCGCTTGGTCTTGGCCGTTTCAATGGCTTTGAGTATGTTGTCGAGGCCGTCGCTCTTTTGCTGGTTCCCGGTCAGGAGACCCATAATATCTTCCTGGCCGCGCTCGGTCACGGTCCCCAAATCGAGTCGCAGTATCGTGTGGGGTTTGGCTACATATTCGGTTTCGGTAGTAGCTACCATACCGGTCAAGGCAACGACCGACAGAATCGACAGCAATACGATGGCAATCATGACGCCCAGCACACAGGCGAAGGTCGTGGTGAAAAATTTCTTCATTGTGTTATCTATGTTTTAATGTTTTTTTGTTCCATTCGGTTTGGCAAAGATAGGCTCTTTTTTTTAAGAAAAAACAGGCGAGCCGTTTATCTTCGACTTTTAGACAGGACAAACATACGTATAAAATTTTAAATTGCAAAGAAATTCAATAAAAAATTATCGTTTTTCGATAAAATCAGAGATTCAGGAAGAGTAGGGTGGAGGATTTTGTGGCGAGCTATCGCCCCCGTAGAGGTTAGGAGGAAATGTGGTTGGAAAGGACAGCGCCCTGTCCCGACCTTGTGGAGAGTCGGGGGCAGGGCGCTGCGGTGTGGAAGCTGGAACAAGTGTTAACTATGAGAGCGATTGTCAATCACTCCGTTTGTTTATGCAACCTTCTGTCCGGACCATGCGAGCGGTCTGGATTAGCGGGTCACAATCAGTTTGGTCGTTTCGACGCGGTTACCGGATACGATTCGCACGATGTAGACCCCGGCGGGCAATTCCCGTACGCTGATTACTTCGTGAGTCGTATAGCGTGACACCTCGTGACCCGAAAGGTCGAGTATCGAGAGGTAGTCGTATTCGCCCGATACGGTGACGATGTCATGGGCCGGATTGGGGTGAACGGTGAGGCTGTTCATCTGGTTCCGGGCAATGCCGCTCTCCTCGTCTACTTCAAATTCAATCTCGGTGAGCGGGGTGGTTACCGAGGAGAATACCGCCTTCACGCCGGCTTTGTGCGTCCCTTTCGAGAGCCCGGTGAAGAGGTAGCTGCTTTGCTGGGTGGTATTCACGCGTTCGCCGTCGAGATAGACCTCAAATGAAATATCTTCTTTCATCTTTTCCAAGTCGACTCCGTCGGGCAATTCCAGACCGATGAAGATATCGTCGACCATAAAGATGAAGATGTTGTCCGACACGCAGTTGATGGTCACATAACGGGCTTCGGCAGGGATTGTGTACCGATATTCGTTCCATGGGTTCATGGGTACGCTGATGGGACCCTCCTCGTTGAGCCAGATGAAGTCGGTGGCCTCTTTGCCGGTTGTGGAGTAACCTACGTTCATTTGCTCTTCACCGTAATCGTCGGTATAGCTCTTGGCATAGAATTTCAAGACGAAGTCACGATTGAAGTTCAGCTCGGGAGAGATGACATAGTCGTCGTTGGCACCCGGTCGGGCCGGGAACGAAGCCAGGTATTTCTCGCCGCTGTGCGGGCGGATATTCGAGTCGAAGAGGGCTATGTTCGGGTCGGTCGTGTAGGGGTTGAATACGATGTAGGCTTTGGGCAACGTGGCATTGATGAAATCGACACCATCTATGCCGTAGGTTTCGCGGCCGTCGCCGTCGATGTAGCTCCAACCCACACTACCCGGCGAGTTGATGGCAAAGTCGGTGTGCGACTCGAAGTCGTCGAAGAGGTAGTCGGCCACGTTCCAGTTGAAGGTATAGCCCTGTTGCTGGTCCTCTTTCACCACTTCGAGGTTGAAGGGGTTGACGATATACTCCTGCAAGGTATAGTCCGAAAGGGTATAACTGTTTTCGGTCGAGAAGTCTGCGCCTTGGGCAGTGAAATCGTTGAACCCTTTCAGCGTAATCGACACGTTGTAAAGCCCCTTCCATACCTGGTCGAAGACCACCTGACCCGACTTGTCGGCCGTGCCGGTATAGACGTGGTCGGCATTCCCGTCGACGTGGGCCAGTACCACTTGGGCGCTTTGGGCCTCGTTTTGTGGCGTATTGGTTTTCAGGTTCAGCGTAATCCGGGTGTACATATCCTTGTCGAGCGTTTGCGAGAAGGTTGCCGGCGAGACGATGGAACCGTCGTTGTAGCCGGTAGTCACGGCATAGCGGTAGATGCCTTGCGTCAAGGCGTTCCACGTGTTGTCGGTGTAGGTAAGGCCTTCGACCGGCGTAGCGGTTAACAGAGTCCACTCGCTCGGGTTCTCCTGTTGTCCGTCGGTCAGTCGCCATACCGAATAGCGCTTGTCGGTCGTAGTCGAGGGCAACTCTTCCTCACCCAGCAGGATACCGATACCGCGAATCATCAGCGAACGTCTGATGTCGTGTTCCTCGGTATAGGTGAATTGTCCCGTGGTATAATCCTCGGCATAGCAGTTGGTCTGTTCGGTGAAGGGATAGTCGGGGCCTTCACCGTTGTCGAGGCCCAATCCCACATGACCTTCGTAGCTGATGGCCAGCATATATCCGTTGGGGGCATCAATCGGTTTGGGGAAGTCGAAGGTAGTCCATTCCATATCCTTGTTCGGCACGTTCATCTGCGAGAACAGAAGGGTAGAGGTGGGGTTCCCCTCGGCGTCCAGATCGAACACGAATACATTGACCGTGGGGTGAGTGGTGAGGTAGTTCTCAGTGAACCAGGTCATTTGCATGAGCTTGGCCGGGGTGCGGAACACGGCTCCATATACGCTCTTGGCGGTTGAACTGGTGGTACCCAATCGTCCGCTGTGTATGCCGTTATCGTGACGGAACTGCCGGGTGTCGATGGGTTCTTCCCAAGTGATTACCGTCGTTTCGCCCTGGCGGGTGGCCGATACGGCGTGGGGCGGCAGCGGTTTATCCTTCAAGACGATGTCGTTCAACACGAGGTCTCCGCCCGTTACGTTTATTGTCAGAGTGGTGTCGCTCATGCCATACCGCTCGATGAACAAGGCATATTGTTCGGCCTCATACACCTGCGGGAACGAGAAGGAGCCGTCGGAGCCCGACTGGGTTGAATAGTCGGCATAGCCGGTTATCGAAAGTTTGGCGTGGTCGACGGGTTTGTTTTGTGCATTAACCAGTTTGCCGCTCACCGAGTAGACGGGTAGTAGCTCCATCGGCTGGTTCACCGTGGTGGTTTCGCCCATCTTTACGGCGATATCGGTCTGTTCGGCATGGCGGTAACCCTTCTTGTCGAAGCGGAGGGTGTAGTTGCCGCTTTCCAACTCCTTGAAGGTGTAGGCACCCGACTCGTCGGTGGTCTGTTGCAGGTCATGGTCTTGAATCGATACGGTAACCCCCGCCAACGGATTGGTTCCGTCGGTTACGATTCCCGAGATGCTACCCTCGTTCACCTCTTCCAGCGTGACGTCGGTCAAGTAGAGGGTAAACATGTTGGGCTCGGAGTAGCAGTGGAACGAGATATAGTAGTTGCCCGTTTCCAGATTCTGCGGAAGGACCACTTTGTGTTCGGTAAGTGTGAATTCCTCGACCAGGTAGTCTCCCAACTGTACGGTTTGCCCCTCGATGCTGGTATCGGTTCCCAAATAGACGGCCACCTTTTCGGGGTAGCTCGAATCGTAGGCTTGGAGCTTGAAGCGCAGGCGGTAGCTCTTCCCCTTTTCCAGGTGAATGGGCGAGGAGATGAGCCAGTCGTCGCCACCCGTCTCGCCGTCCTCGTTGTAGTAGTAATAGGCTGCATTCATGGTGGTCTCACGTTTCCAGGAGTACTCGTCGTGGTTGGCGTCGATGACGCTCCACAGGGCAAACTGGTCGTCGGTGGCGAAATTACAGAAATAGGGTACACTCAGCGCCGGGCCCAGCACCAGTTTGTCGGTTGTGGCGACCGGGCTCTCGCCATCGGACGTGACGGCCTGTATCTGGTAGGCGTAGTAGTCGCGCGAGTCGATGGTGTTGTCGGTGTACTCGGTGGCAGATATGGATTCGGCAATAATGTGATTCCCGGGTTGGCGGGTGATTTTGTAGGTCAGCGACGAGGCATCTATCCAACCTCCGTTTATGCCTGACTGGGGGGCTTGCCAGCTAATCCGGGCACTGGTATCGTCGAGTCGGGTTACGACAGGTTGGGCGGGTGCCGCCGGCAGGTCGCGTCCCACGAATACCGCTTGGGCGGTAGTGAGGCTGTTGCCCTGGCTGTTGATGGCCGAGAGGCTGTAAACTTGGAGCCCCTTTTCCGGAATTTGGGTATCGGTCCAACTCTCTTTCTGCCCGATAACCGGGTTGTCGATGGTGTGGACGAGCTGGTCGTTGCGGTAGATTTCCAGACGCGACAGTTCGGCCAGACTGCCTCCTCCAAAGGTAGTGGCGGGGTTGGTCCAGTTCAGCAGGGCCGACAGGACCCCCTGTTCGCCGGGAGTTACGGTCAAATCGGCTATCTCGGCAGGAGCATCGGCATTGGTCTTTTTAAATGGGATATAAAGTCCTACCACTTGGGCATAGTTGCCCAGCCAGCTAATCTCTTTGGCCTCGCCGGTGTTGGTGTCGACCGTCCCCCAGAAGTTGTCGCCTGCCCAGTAGAGCAAATTGGTCTCATGGTCGAATTCCATCGTTTGGAGGTAGTCGCTCACGCGCTCGCCGGTATTGCCGATGCTCATAGTGGCTCCGGTCGACTTGTCGACACTCCACAAGTCGCCATAGTCGATATCGATGGCATAGAGTTGTCCTTCGTAGGAGCAGGCCAGGGTCATGAATTTGGTCTCACCCATCTGCCCCACGGCAGTGGCCTCGCCGGTCGTCAAATCGATTTTGAGCAGAACGGCTGTATATGCACTCTCGTCATAGGCGGTGGCAAACATGGTTTGCGTGGAGTAGTCGTAGGTCATGTCCTGGAAGAGAAACGGCATGCCCCGATAGTCGGCCACTTGGGACGACTCGCCTGTGGCAAGGTTGATTCGGTTAAACGAGTAAGGGGTGGCATTGGAACCGTCGGTTTCATACAGGTAGACATAGTAGAACCCCTCGGCATAAGCCCCGGCGCAGGCAACCCGGGCGGGGTCGTAGGGCCACACCGACTGGATATTCTCGGCATTGTCGGTAGTGAATTTGCAAATGCCATAGTCGCTTTGGTTGTAATCGTCGTACCGCAGCCAGCCATAGACGTCACGGCTTTCGGTTTGGGCATTCGTCGGCAGGGAGAGGAACAGTGCACCTAAGAACGCCAGCAGGGAAAGAAGGTTTACTTTTCTCATGGTTCTCTTTTTTGTTTTTGGACAAGCAAATATAATGGATAAGCTCTGTTTGTGAAGGAAAATAGAATGGACAATCGGTGGACAAATATCTTTTTTTGTATCTTTGAATAAAATAGGCTTCGGTTTGGTGTGATAAAAATGAAAATAACGTTTTTATTTTTATCTGCATCTGTCTTTTGCTATCTTTGTGTTATGGAAAGAGGTGTTTTGATTGTCATTTTGTTGCTCGGCTTTTTTAGAAGCTTTGCCGAGGAGTCGGTCAGTTCCTATTGGAAGCCGGTTGACCCTGTATTCGATTCGATTGCGGCTGTGTTGGAATTGGAGTTTATCGAGGGCGATGATGCGTTGAGCCGTGATTCGCTCATCGAGGTGTTGTATCGCACGGCGGAGGACAATCCCGGGAAAAAGGTGTACCGTTGGCGAGCCGAGTTTTGGGACGCCCGGGCTCAACTGAAAAAGAACAATTCCGATTCCACTCTCCGGTTGATAGGGAAGGCTTATCACGAGGTCGATTCGGTGCGATATACCTATGATTTCATGCGCATTTTCCATTTATGGAGCATCATGCATAAGGAGCAACTGCATGTGACTTATGGAAACCTGAAACGGATTGCGGGGTATTATGCCCACACCGGCAACCTCTTTATGCTGGCCCATGCCTATATCGACATGGGTAATATATTGAGCCGGGTAAAGGATTATCCCAAGGCCTTGGAGTATTTTCAGAAAGCCGATGCCTATTACCGGGAACTGAACGAGACGATTTATCGGGCGAAAAATCAGTTGAACATATCGAATGTGCTGTTCTTGATGGGCAATACTTCTCGTTCGGATCAGATTCTGCACGAACTGTTGCACAATCCCGTGTGCGTGGGGGATACCGCATTCCACATCAGCACGCTGCTGTCGCTGACCGAGCACGACATCGCCCGAAGCGAAAAATATATTACCGAGGCTTACCGGTTGTCAACGGCGTTTGCCAACCGGGGGCTCTCGATTCAGAGTGAATATTTCATGGGGCGTTATTATCAGCATGCCCATGAGCCGGCGCAGGCGCTATCCTGTTACCGCAAGGCCGTTCAGCAAATGGACGGACGCAACGTCGACCTGGTAGTGCCAGCCATGAAGAGTATGTCGGACTGCTTTGCCTCCCTGCATCAGACCGATAGTGCTTATTTTTACCTGAGCCGCTACGAGCACTACAAGGACTCGCTGGACCAGATTAACAGCCTGGCCGAGATTCGGCATTTGGAAAGCCGGGCTGCCATTGAGAAACAGGAGATGGAGTTGCGGCAGGCCGAGGAGCGGAACCGTTTCCGATTGGTCCTTGTCGGGGTAGGGGGAGCCTTGATTCTCTGCCTGGCTGCTTTCATATGCTATGTCTTTTGGAAGAAGTCTCGCGACGAGCAAGTGAAGAAGCAACTGAAAGAGCTTGAAAACAAAGAACTTTCCATGCGGCTGGAAAATGAGACGCTGCAAAAGGACTATTTCAAGATGGAGGTGGAGTCGAAAGATCGGGAATTGGCTTCCAATTCGTTGATTATCATGGAGAAAAACCGGGCTTTGAAGTCGCTGGTGGAGGAGCTGGAACGGGAGAAGGAGATGGGGAACATCACGCCGGGTGTGGTTTCGCAAATCGGGCACAATGTGAAGATTCACCTGGGAAACGGCAACGAGTGGGACTTCTTCAAGATGCAGTTTGTAAAGGTTCACCCCGAGTTTTTTGTACGCCTGAAAGCCCTGTGCCCCACGATTACCGAGGGGGAGTTGAGGCTGTGTGCCTATATTCGTACCGGCATGGAAATCAAGCACATTGCACAGATGCTCTCGTTGCAGCCCGAGAGCGTGAAGAAAAACCGCTATCGGCTGCGTCAGAAGTTGCAGCTTGGCAAGGAGGATTCGCTCGAAGATTTTTTGCGGGGTATTTAATTCTCTCTGCTCTTTGGTTTTTCTTTATATCCCATACTTTGTGCCGCTGAGGGTTATCGCTTGCACAGCAGTTTGAAGTCGCAATACTGGCAGTGCGACTCTTCGGTTGTCTGGGTAAAGGGGCGATCGAGGTCGAAAATCTCGTCGAGGCAGGCGGTGAGGCATTGGTCGAAATCGGCGGCTACCCGGTCGAAATCGGTAAACGGATCTTTCTCATACCGAATGTTCCACTCGAACTTGTCGAAGAGGTTGCGTATGATATAGATGGCCGGGTATACGGGCGTTGCCGGGTGGTAGGCCGTCTGATACAGTTTGCAGTAGAGCAGCACTTGCAGTATGGCTTTGCGTCGCTCGGTTGCCGAGTTGTCGAAGAGTTCCCCGACCGATTGGAAGTCGAGCCGCTCCTTTCCCGTCTTGTAATCGACAATGCGGATACGGCCGTTGCTCTCGTCCACCCGGTCGATAAATCCTTTCAGTTGCACGGCACGGTGGTGGCTGATGGGAGCCTCGCCCGTGATGCGCAACTCGGAAGCCCGGTAGATGAAGGGGGTGAGGGTGCGGTCTTTTTCGAGCGTCTTGTCGATGAGTTTGAGGATAATCTCGCCCGTGAGGTAGTCGTATCCCGTGAGTGCCTTGGGGTGTTGCGGAGTCTTGTAGTAGTCGTTGGCAAAGCAAATTTCGAGGTAGTGGGTGAGCAGGGCTTTGTCCTTGCGCACGGCGTCGATGTGGTCGGCCGTGACGGTCACCTGCTCGCGGTCACCCTTGATGCGGTCGTAGATGCGTTGCATCATGCCGTGGTAGATGCTGCCGAAGGTACCGCTGTCGACACTCTCGGCCACATCGTCGGGACGTTCGAGCCCCTCGATGTATTGCAGGTAGAATTGCAGGGGGCAGTTCAGATAGCGGTTGATGGCACTGGCCGAGAGGGCACTCTTTCCGCCCGAGAGGAAATCGGCCAGTTTCTGTTCGATGCCGTAGCGGTGTTTGTCGACCGTGATGGTTGTGGGCGAGAAGGTGGCGATGTCGCAGTTGACCTGAATCTCGCGAATGGGCACGCGGTAGTGATATTTCAACTGGTAGATATAGCGGCTCACCTCGCCGCTTTTGAGTCCCTCGGCCCGGCTGTCGTATAGCAGATACACCCGCTTGGCCCGGCTGATCATGCGGTAGAAATAGTAGGCATAGATGCTGTCCTGATGCTCGGTCGTGGCCATGCCGAAGCCGCGCCGCAGGTTGTAGGGTATGAAGGAGGCGGCTACCTTCTTCACCGGGAATATCCCCTCGTTCATCGAGAGAATGATGAGGTTCTCGAAATCGAGCGCCCGTGTTTCGAGTACGCCCATGATTTGCAGTCCCGAGAGGGGTTCGCCCCGGAAGGGTATCGAAATCGAAGCGGCCATCTTTCCCAGCAGGCGGAAAAAGGTGTCGACACTCATGGCGATGCGTTGCTCGGTCATCACGTCGCGTAACCGCTTGATGGTGATGTAGTAGTGGTACATGAACTCCCGCTCTACGGCCGAGAAGCCTACGGGTGAGTTATCGTCGTCGGTCATCTCATCGGCCGAGGTATCTTGTTGCAGGTATTCGAGCAGGCGGGTGAGGTAGTCGGCTGCCTCGTCGGCCGTGGTGGGGATACGGAACAGCAGCTTGATGAGCGGGTGGAGACCCAGTTCGCCGGGCGAGACGAAGGCGCGGTTGTTGCCGTTGATGAATGTGGTGATGCGATGCGCTTCGTCGCCCAGACGCGAGGCGATGAAGCGGTGCCCCAGCAGTTGCTTGACGTCGATGTGATAGAAACGCGGGTCGCCCTTGGCGAATCGTACGTGGCGCTGCATCTGGAAGACCGAATCCATGAGGGCCGCTACCGTGGTGTGTTGCAGCGTGTAGCCCATGGTGATGTTGACCGTCGTGATGTCGGACGGAATGGAGTAGAGCATGGGTAGCAGCAACTCCTCGTCGGGGAGGACGATAGCCGTGTCGATGGCCCGTTCGGGCGAAAGTAACTTCTTGTCGATGAGTTGTTGCAGAATGTCGGTTGCCTGCTTGGCTTGCCCCACGGCCGACGGAATCGAGATGAGTTCGATCTGGGGTGTCTCGTCGATATGCTCGTCAATTACGATTTTCGAAGGGAAGCGCCGCTTGTTGTCGTTGAGGAAGAAGGCCGCCTTGTTGTACGAGTCTTGCAGGGTAGGGGCGTAGTAGTCCCAGTAGAAGTCGCCCAGCCCCGTGTCGCGCAGGTACTCCATGAATACCCGTTCGGCCTCGGTGATGGCGTTGAACCCTACGAAGACCACCTGCGTGTAGGGCAGGTCGAGCTGTTCTTTGCGGCGGCACCGCTCGGCCACCTCGCGGAAAATCATGCCTTCGTAGGCCTTGTTTCGGTCGGCCAGGTCTTGACGCAGCCGGGTGTAGAGGTCGTAGAGAATTTGCCACAGTTGAATGAACTGCTGTTTGTTGTCGCTCTCGGTCGAGGGGAAGAAGAGGTGTCCCCAGAAACGTTTGATGATTTCAATCTGTTCGTCGGTGAGGTAAAACTCGTCGATCTCTTTCAGGTCGTGAATGTTGGTGTAGAGCTGTCGGGCATCGACCATATACTTGTCCACGTCGTCAAAGTCGCCCAGCAGCATGTCGCCCCAGAAAACAAAGTTGTCGAAGGTCTCGTCGCTCTGTCGCAACTCGATATACCGCTTGTAAAGCATCACCAGCAGACTGATGCGGTCGATGGCCGTGTAGGGCGACAGTTCGGCCAGGAGGTCGTTGATGGTGGTCACATGGGGCGAGAAGAGCGGTTTGCCCGCCACCTCGGCCAGGTATTTCTGGAAAAAGATGCCGCTTCGCCGGTTGGGGAAGACAAAGGCGAGTTGCGAAATCTCGGAGCCATAGCGTTGATAAAACGCCTGGGCTATGCGGTATAGAAACGGAGTCATATCGGGACGGTACGGTTTTACCCTACAAGTTTACGGTTTTTTATCCATATGGTGAAATCTGCGGGCAAAAATGACCCTCGACAGTCGGTTTTCGCCTGCCGTTTCACCTTGCACTCACGGTGGTCGGATTGATTCGGTGAGGTATGTTTTTGAATAAAATAGGATACGGATTGGCATATTCAAATGTTGAAAACTACGTTTCCCATTTGTCACTGCGTTCACTTTTTGTATCTTTGTCGGCTGTTAAAACGAGAAATATGATATCGATAGAAGGACTTTCGGTCGCTTTTGGTGGAAATACGTTGTTCGATAACATCACTTATGTCATCAACAAGCGTGATCGCATCGCCTTGGTCGGGAAGAACGGGGCGGGCAAATCGACCATGCTGAAAATCATAGCCGGGTTGCAGGCTCCTACCTCGGGCCGGGTGAATATGCCGAAAGATCTTACCGTGGGGTATCTGCCTCAGCAGATGAACCTGACCGACTCCCGCACCGTGATGCAGGAGGCCGAGCAGGCTTTTGCCCACATTTTTGAATTGCAGGCGCGTATCGAGCGCATGAATACCGAACTGGCCGAACGCACCGACTATGAGTCGGACGACTACCAGGAGCTTATCGAACGGGTCTCCAACGCCAACGAGCAACTCTCGCTCATCGGGGCGGCCAACTATCAGGCCGAAATCGAGAAGACCTTGATTGGTTTGGGTTTCACGCGCGATGATTTCAATCGCAATACTTCGGAGTTCAGCGGGGGCTGGCGCATGCGCATCGAGTTGGCCAAGCTGCTGTTGCAGCGCCCCGACGTGCTGCTGCTCGACGAGCCTACCAACCACCTCGACATCGAGTCGATACAGTGGCTCGAAAATTTTCTGGCCACGCGTGCCAATGCTGTGGTGCTGGTTTCGCACGACCGCGCCTTTATCGACAACGTGACGACCCGCACCATCGAGATATCGATGGGACACATCTACGACTATCAGGTCAATTATTCGCACTATGTTGTTCTGCGGCAGGAGCGCCTCGAACAGCAGCGCCGGGCCTATGAGAACCAACAGAAACAGATACAGGACACCGAGGCCTTTATCGAGCGCTTCCGCTACAAGGCAACCAAGTCGGTGCAGGTGCAGTCGCGCATCAAGCAACTGGCCAAACTCGAACGGGTCGAGGTCGACGAGGTCGACACGTCGCACCTGAATCTGAAATTCCCCCCGGCTCCCCGCTCGGGCGACTATCCCGTCATTGCCGAAGGGGTGGGCAAGAGCTATGGCGACCATCTGGTCTTTGCCGATGCCACCTTTACCATCAAGCGGGGCGAGAAGGTGGCCTTCGTGGGTAAGAACGGCGAGGGCAAGTCGACGATGGTCAAGTGTATCATGGGCGAGATTCCCTTTACCGGTACCTTGAAGATAGGGCACAACGTGAAGATAGGCTACTTTGCCCAGAACCAGGCGAGCCTGCTCGACGAGTCGCTCACCGTGTTCGACACCATCGACCGGGTGGCCGTGGGCGATATCCGCACCAAGATACGCGACATTTTGGGTGCCTTCATGTTTGGAGGCGAAGCGTCGGACAAGAAGGTAAAAGTGCTCTCGGGTGGTGAACGCACGCGGCTGGCCATGATACGCCTGTTGCTCGAACCGGTCAACCTGCTTATTCTCGACGAGCCTACCAACCACCTCGACATGCGCACCAAAGATGTGTTGAAACAGGCCATACGCGATTTCAACGGCACGGTGATTGTGGTTTCGCACGACCGTGAGTTCCTCGACGGACTGGTGTCGAAGGTTTATGAATTCGGTGGCGGACGGGTGCGCGAACACCTGGGTGGCATCTACGACTTCCTTGAAAGCCGCAAACTCGAATCGCTGCGCGAACTCGAACAGCGCAATCCCGCAGCCCCGGTGGCCGATAAAAAGGCGACGCTCCCGAAAGCCGAGACGGCTGCACCTGCCATTTCGGCGGGCAATGAGGGGGCGAAACTCTCGTATGAAGAGCAGAAGGAATTGGCACGGCGTTTGCGGAAAGCAGAAAAGGCGGTGGCCGATGTCGAAAAAGAGATTGCCGACCTCGAAGCTCGTATTGCCGATCTCGAAGCGAAACTGGCTACTCCTGACGGGGCTGCCGATGCCACCCTCTATGAAGAGCACGGAGGGTTGAAGAAACAGCTCGACGATGCCATGTGGCGGTGGTCCGAGGCCTCCGAGGCGTTGGAGCAGTTGCAGAAACAGAGTAAATGAGACACATAAATATAATGTAACATGAAAAAAGTAATGATTTTATCGTTTGCAGCAGCCTTGATTGCTACGGGCTGTACCAGCAAATCGGTGACGAAGACGCCGGGTATCGACCTCACCAACCTCGATACGACGGTAGCCTGCGGCGACGATTTCTATGAGTATGCCTGCGGCGGCTGGATGAAAAAGAATCCGTTGAAACCCGAGTATGCCCGTTACGGTTCGTTCGACCAGTTGCGGGAGAACAATCAGGAGCAAATCCGTGTACTCTTCGAGGAGTTGGGCAAACAGAAGGCCGAGCCGGGTAGTGTAGCCCAAAAGATTGGCGACCTCTACAACATGGGGTTGGACAGTGTGCGTCTGAACCAGGAGGGTGCCGCTCCGATTGCCGATGAACTCAAACGAATTCAATCGCTTTCGGGCAAAGAGGCCGTGAGCGCCATGATCGGTGAAATGCACCGAACCATGTCGGCTCCGTTCTTTGCCATCTATGTCGATGCCGATGCCAAGAACAGTTCGATGAATCTGGCCGGTTGGTATCAGGCCGGTATGAACATGGGCGACCGCGACTATTATGTGGTCGACGATGAGAACAACCGCAAGATTCGCGACAGTTACAGCAACTACATCAAGACACTCTTTACCCTCGCCGGGTATAGCCAGGAGGCTGCCGAGCAGGCTGCCGCCACGGTGCTGAAAGTCGAAACTGCCATTGCCAAGGCCGCTTTCACGCGCGAGGAGTTGCGTGACCCGCAGGCCGGTTACAACGTGATGACGGTAGACGAGTTGAAAAAGCAGTACGACGGTCTCGACTGGGACGTTTATTTCAAGTCCGTAGGTCTCGACAGCATACAGAAAATCAACATCGGTCAGCCCCGTACGCTCAAAGCCGTGAACGAATTGCTCAAAACCCTGAGCGAGCAGGAGATGCGCGACTATCTGGCCTTCAACTGTATCGACGGTGCCGCTCCCTATCTGAGCGACGATTTCGTCAATGCCCGCTTCGACTTCTACTCCAAGACGCTGTCGGGTAAAGAGCAGATTGAACCCCGCTGGAAACGGGCTCTCAACGTGCCCAACAGCCTGCTCTCCGAAGCCGTAGGCGAGATGTATGTAGCCAAATATTTCCCGCCCGAAGCCAAAGAGCGCATGGTACAACTCGTGGCCAACTTGCAGACCGCTCTGGGGCAGCACATCGACAGCCTCGAATGGATGAGCGCCGAGACCAAGGCCAAGGCTCACGAGAAACTCAACACCTTCTATGTAAAAATCGGGTATCCCGACAAATGGCGCGATTACAGCAGTCTGACCATCGACCCCAAGGAGAGCTACTATGCCAATGTGCGTCGTGCCGCCGAGTTTGAAACGCTCTATTCACTCAAAGACGAGGGCAAACCTGTCGACAAAGCCAAGTGGTTCATGAGCCCCCAAACGGTGAATGCTTACTACAATCCCACCTCGAACGAGATTTGCTTCCCGGCCGGTATTCTGCAACCGCCCTTCTTTAATTTCGATGCCGACGATGCCGTCAACTATGGTGCCATCGGTGTGGTAATCGGTCATGAGATGACTCACGGATTCGACGACCAGGGCCGTCAGTACGACAAGGACGGTAACCTCAACGACTGGTGGACGCCTGCCGATGCCGAGCAGTTCAACCAACGGGCCGAGATTCTGGCCAAACAATACGACAACATCATCGTGCTCGATACGGTTCATGCCAACGGTCACTTTACGCTGGGTGAGAATATCGCCGACCACGGTGGTCTGCGTGTAGCCTACACCGCCTTCCGCAATTCGCTCAACGGTGTAGAACCCGCCCTGATCGATGGCTTCACGGCCGATCAACGCTTCTACCTGTCGTATGCCAACCTGTGGGCCGGCAACATTCGTGATGCCGAGATTCTGCGTCTGACCAAGATCGATCCCCACTCGCTGGGCCGCTGGCGTGTAAATGCCGCCCTGCGCAATATCGACACCTTCTTCAAGGCGTTTAATATCAAGGAGGGAGACCCCATGTATCTGGCTCCCGAGGACCGGGTAATCATCTGGTAATCGCATAGTGATGATACAGCAAGGGCCTGTCGGGATAATCCCGACAGGCCCTTTTCGTTTCTCTTCTCCGCCCCTTAGTCGGAGTATTGGAATATTTGCAGGAGGTCGGCCTCAATTTTATCGAGCCGTTTCCGTATGCGATATAAGGGGACATTCAGTTTTTGTGCAATGGCTTCGTCGCTAAGCCCTTTCTTTCGCAGTTGATAAATGAGTTTTTGTAAATCGTCCATCTTTTCGGAGATGAGAACAAGTTCCTGTTCATACAACTCTTCGGGGGTGATTTCCCGTAAATAGGGCTCTATCTCTGCCCTCATTGCGCAAGACCGACGGTATAGCTTCACTATGTTCCCATAATCGTGGACGAAAATAGAGAGGAGCATTTTGAAAAAAAATGGCTTAAGTCTTGTCGGCAACATAAACTTTTTTATATATTAGACGTATATATAAAGACCTTCGCCTAATTCATTCGTAAAAAGATGTCTTACTTGCTTTCCTCGAATGTCGTGTGTTACACTGATTAGGCGAAGGCACTAAAAACCCTTCCTATCGTTTGACATGCAACACACGATTTTCCCAAGATAAGCAAGTAAGACGATTCAAAAATAGGAAATAGATTTGAATAAACGGGGGAGCTCTATTCCCTTTTTTCAACAAAAGTTGAATTTTACCTGCTGAATACCAATAAAATAAGTCTTGTCCTGTTTTGATAGTTTTGTTCGTGAACGCTATGCCCTTTGCACGGGTTGCGGGGAATCATTGCAGACCCTTTTCGAGGGTGATGAGCGGGAGCTCGGGCGCTTGATAGAGTATGATGTGGGTGTCGTCTATCGGGTAAAATCCGGTTACTTTGTCGATGACCGAGAGAAGCTTCTGTTCGGTCTCCATGTCGGGACACGCTTTGCGTGTGGCGGCTACCTGGACAAAGGAGATGCCGTAGGGAGTCTCGTCCAGAGCGATATGCCCGACCAGGCGGTTGCAGCCGGCAAATCCCGAGAGTTTGGCCTCGGGGATATCAATGACTATCGTGGGCTGCTTGCCGGTGATGAGGGTATCGTTGATTGCGGTCACCTTCCAGGGCCCGTTCAGCAGGTGAGTCATTCGTTTGACAAGCCTCATGACCGTCCAGCCCCGTCGGTCGCAGAACTTGATGCTCAAGTCGCGATCGTCGGTCCGTTTGTAGAACCGGGTATGGTTAAGGGCGCGGAGTACGGCCCGGTCGGTAACTTCGGGTCGACACTCTTTCGAGGTGGAGATAAGTGACCCGAATTGCAGCATGTTCTCGTCGCCGAGGGTGAAGGTGCCGTTTATTACGTTGCACCCGTCGTTGCCGTAGAGGCGGCTGTTGGTCAGGTCGAAGGTCAGTTCGACCGGTTCATCGCCCACTACCTCGTGCCGTTCGGCGGTCTTGACAATCCAGGTGCCATCGAACTCTTCGCGGGATATGGCGGGTATTTTTCGAACAGGGTCGGCCGTTTCGGCCTGGGATTCAGGGGTAGCTACACTTTTCTGGGTAGTTTTGCACGAGGTTACCGCCGTCAGCAGGGCTATCGACAGGAGGAGAAAACTGTATTTGGTCATGGTCTGTTTTTTTGTTTCGTTGGATATAGCGATGTATTTCCCGGGTTGTGCGTTGTGGCTTACTCCTCGTTTCGCTTGGGAAATCGGGTGGGGCGAATGAGCAGCCGCAACGTAGCGTTGTAGGTAAAGTAGTACCAGCACCAGTTGAGCAGGGTGATGATTTTGTTTTTCATACCCAGTATGGAGATGAGGTGTATTCCCATCCAGGTGAACCAGGCGGGACGTCCGTGCAGTTTCAGGTAGGGCAGGTCGGCCACGGCCTTGTTGCGGCCGATGGTGGCCATGCTGCCTTTGTCCTTGTAGCGGAAAGGGGTATCGAAGCTTCCTTTGTTGAGGTTCTTGGCCAGCAGTTCGCTCTGTTGGATCGCCACCTGTGCCACCTGCGGGTGTCCCTTGGGGTAGTTCTTCTCGGAGAGCAGGGCAATGTCGCCGATGGCAAAGATGCGGTCGCACCCCTTGACCCGGTTGTATTCGTCGGTGATGATGCGTCGGCCTCGGCCGATGGATTCCTCGGGTATTCCTTTCAGCGGTTCGCCGGTGATTCCGGCCGTCCAGATGAGGGTGTGGCATTTCAACTGTTCACCGTTGTCAAGCGTCACATGGGTGCCGTCGAACGACTTCATGATGTGGCCCGTGCAAACCTCGACTTCAAGTTCTTCGAGGTATTGCCGCGACTTGGCCGAGGCTTCTGGACTCATATTCTGCAAGAGGCGGTCTGAACCTTCGACGATGACGACGCGCATGTCGCAAGGACTGATTTCGGGATATTCCCGAGCCAGAATGTACTTCTTCATTTCACCCAAAGCACCCGCAATCTCCACACCGGTGGGACCTCCCCCGACGACGGTAAAGCAGAGCAGCGTGCGGCGCGATTCGGCATCGGCGCAGGTACAGGCCCGCTCCAGACAGAATAGTATTTCGTTCCGAAGTCTGATGGCCTCGGCCGTTGATTTCAAGGTATACACCCGCTCCCGCAACTCGGGCATGTTGAAAAAGTTGTTGGTCGTTCCCGTGGCCAGTACCAGGTAATCGTAGGGGATTTTGCCCGTGTTGGTCACCAGTTCCTGCTTCTGGGTGTCGACCGATAGAGCCTCACCCATGTGGAAGCGTACGTGGCGCAGTTTGCGCAACTCTTTCCGGAAAGGGAAACAGATGGCGGCCGGTTCGAGACCCGACGAGGCGATTTGATAGAACAGGGGAGGAAAGCCGTGGAAATTCTTTCGGTCGACCAGGGTCACGCTGTATTTCGTGTGGTCGATTCGCTTGGACAAGAGAAACCCGGCAAACCCGCCGCCTACGATAACGATATGTTTCAACTCTTTTTCTTTGGTTTTGTCTGTGATCATGCCTGTGCAAATTTAAGGGCGTAAAGATACGAAAAAGTTCGTTCGGTTTCTATTATAAGACAGTCGGCTGTAAAAAATGTTCAGGAAGCGGCTCTGAAAAGAAAAAACTTATAAAAATTTCACGGGTTTGCGATGGTTTCTTATTAATTGCTTACATTTGTCTGATAATCATGTCGTGCTTTTCATGAAACTTACCATCAAGTCCTATATCATACTGCTGTTGTTTTCGATTACCTCTCTCTTGTCGGTGGCTCAAATCAACACCGACCGGGTGATGAATATCGGACGCAATGCCCTCTATTTCGAAGATTATATCCTGTCGATGCAATATTTCAACCAGGTCATCAAGGTGAAGCCCTATATGGCCGAGCCTTATTTCTACCGGGCCGTGGCCAAGCTGAGTCTCGACGATTTCAAGGGCGCCGAAGAGGATTGCAGCCTCTGTATCGAGCGGAATCCCTTTATTGTGAATGCCTATCAGGTGAGGGGTATCGCCCGGCAGAATCTGGGGAATTACCAGGGGGCTATCGACGACTATACCGCCGGCTTGCGCTATGCTCCCGAAGACCGAACCTTTTTAAACAATAAGGCGATTGCCGAGGTCCAGTTGAAAAAATACGATGAGGCCGAAAAGAGTTTCGAGAAACTCATCGCCTTGCATCCCAACTACTACAACGGCTATATGTGCCGGTCGCAGTTCTATTTGGAAACGGGCGATACCATCAAGGCGCTGGCCGATATCGACAAGGCTATCTCAATCGACAAGTATATGTCGGGGGCTTATGCCCAACGGGCCATTATCAAGGTCTTGCACGATGCCGACTACGACTCGGCGCTGGCCGATATGAACGAGGCTCTGCGGCTCGACCCCAAGGAGGTGTCGTACTATTTCAACCGGGCCCGTATCAAATACCATCAGGACGACCTGCAAGGGGCGATGGCCGACTATGACCACATTTTGCAACTCGACCCCGGTAACACGATGACCTATTACAACCGCGGTCTGCTGCGTATGCAGGTGGGGGAACGCAACAAGGCCATATCGGACTTCTCGGAGGTAATCAAGGCTGAGCCCGACAACTATTTCGCCATCTACAACCGGGCCCTGCTCTACGACATGATAGGCAGTTACGGTAAGGCGATTGCCGACTTCAACGTGGTATTGGCGCAGTATCCCGACTTTGCCGCCGGGTTCTTTGCCCGCTCCGAAGCCAAGCGAAAGATGGGCGACATGAAGGGGGGCGAGAAGGATTTCATGCTGGCGCTCGATTTGCAGAAGAAAACCAAGTACGACCCCATCGACGAGGCTACGGCTGCGGCCGGTACGACCGGCAAGTCGTCGGGACAGGCGGCCGACGAGCGCTCCGAGTCGGACAAGAACATCAACAAGTTCAACCAGATACTCGTGGCCGACGCTCACACCGAGTATAAACCTGAATATGAAAACAAAATCAGAGGCCGTGTGCAGGACCAGAACGTGCAGGTGTCGATACAGCCCATGTATGTGCTCACTTATTACGAGCGGCCCGATGCCGTGCGTCAGAATATCTACTACGTCAAGGAGTTGGAAGAGCTCAATGCCACCCGGGTCTTTGCCAAGAAACTGTTGCTGACCAACTCGGAGGCGGCTCTGCTCTCCGACCAGGTGAACTACCATTTTGCCTCGATTAACGACTACTCCCGGTTGATAGAGATTAATCCTGCCAACCCGCTGGCCTATTTCGGGCGGGCTATCGATTTCATGCTCGTGCAGGACTTTGCCAGTGCCCTCGACGACCTGAACAAGGCGGTGATGACCAGCCGTAACTTCACGATGGCCTATTTCCTGCGGGCGGTGGTGCGAGCCAAGCAAATCGAATATGAACTGTCGACGGCCTCGTCGCAGGACCTCGATTTCCAGCCCAAGCGCAAGGCCGACTCCAACGATTTCGTTTCAATGGGTATTGCCTCGCTGGGCGGTGAGAATCTGAAAATGGAGTACGAGATGGTGCTCCGCGATTATGAAAAGGTCATCGAAGATGCTCCCCGCTTCATCTATGCCTACTACAACCGCGGCAATCTGCGCTGTTCGCAACAGGACTACCGGGGAGCCATAGCCGACTATACCAAAGCCATCGAGCTGCGTCCCGATTTCGGCGACGCCTATTACAACCGCGGACTCGTCTATTTGAAGCAGGGAAACACCGCTGCGGGTACGGCCGATTTGAGTAAAGCCGGCGAATTGGGTGTCGTGGCAGCCTATAATTTGCTGAAACGGTTGAGCGATTAAAAGATTTTTGTAATTATTCCTGTTCGTAATGAAATAATTATTACTTTTGTGCCTTGGAAAAAACGGCGCGACGGGCGTCGTGCTTCAATGTGTACAAGTCAAACTGAAAGATATAAAGGATAGAAACAATGATTAAGATTACATTTCCCGATAATTCGGTAAAGGAATTTGAGTCTGGCATTACCCCTTTGCAAATCGCCGAGAGCATCAGCCCCCGGTTGGCACAGGAAGTCCTTGCCGCAACCGTTAATGGTCAAGAGTGGGATCTCACCCGCCCCGTGAATGAAGATGCGGCTATCAAACTGTTCAAATGGGACGACCCCGAAGGCAAACACGCCTTTTGGCACTCTTCGGCACACTTGTTGGCCGAGGCCTTGCAGGAGCTCTATCCCGGTATCAAATTCGGTATCGGTCCGGCCGTTGAAAACGGATTCTACTACGATGTAGACCCGGGCGAGGCCACCATTACCGCTGCCGATTTCCCCACCATCGAGGCCAAGATGCTCGAACTGGCCGGTCACAAAGACCCCATCGTGCGGAAAGAGATTTCGAAAGCCGACGCCCTCGACATGTTTGGCAAGCGGGGTGAAGAGTATAAGGTCGAGCTTATCAGCGAACTGGAAGACGGAACCATCACTACCTATACACAAGGCGCATTTACCGACTTGTGCCGCGGCCCGCACTTGCCCAACACCGGGCTCATCAAGGCCGTGAAGATTACTTCGCTGGCCGGTGCCTACTGGCGTGGCGACGAAAAGCGCAAACAGCTGGTACGTGTCTACGGTATCTCCTTCCCCAAGAAGAAGATGCTCGACGAATACCTTGTATTGCTCGAAGAGGCCAAGAAACGCGACCACCGCAAGATTGGCAAGGAGATGGAACTCTTTGCCTTCTCGCCCAACGTAGGTCCCGGTCTGCCGTTGTGGTTGCCCCGCGGTACCCAGTTGCGCGACCGCCTCGAAGCCATGCTGCGCAAAGTGCAGAAACGCTTCGGCTACTTGCAGGTAATCACCCCTCATATCGGTAACAAGATGCTCTATGTGACATCGGGTCACTATGCCAAATACGGTAAGGATTCGTTCCAGCCGATTCACACCCCCGAGGAGGGCGAAGAGTATCTGCTCAAACCGATGAACTGCCCGCACCACTGCGAAATCTATAAAGTGTCGCCCCGTTCGTACAAAGACCTGCCTCTGCGCTTTGCCGAGTTCGGTACGGTATACCGTTACGAGCAGAGTGGTGAGTTGCACGGTTTGACCCGTGTACGTTGCTTTACGCAGGACGATGCACACATCTTCTGCCGTCCCGACCAGTTGAAAGAGGAGTTCCTCAAAGTGATGGATATTATTTTCATCATCTTCAAGGCTCTGAAATTCGATAATTTCGAGGCTCAAATCTCACTTCGTGACCCCGTTCACCGCGAGAAATACATCGGTAGCGACGAAAACTGGGAGAAGGCCGAACGCGCCATCGTCGAAGCCTGCGAAGAGAAAGGTTTGAAAGCTCGTGTCGAATATGGCGAAGCCGCCTTCTACGGACCCAAACTCGACTTCATGGTCAAAGATGCCCTGGGCCGTCGCTGGCAGTTGGGTACGATTCAGGTAGACTACAACCTGCCCGAGCGCTTCGAACTCGAATACACGGGTAGCGACAACCAGAAACACCGTCCTGTCATGATTCACCGCGCACCGTTCGGTTCGATGGAACGTTTCGTGGCTGTGCTCATCGAGCACACCGGCGGCAAGTTCCCCTTGTGGCTTACCCCCGACCAGGTGGCTATCCTGCCCATTAGCGCCAAGTTCAATGACTATGCACAACAGGTAGCCAGCCAGTTGGCCGAGAAAGATATTCGTGCCATCGTCGACGACCGCAACGAAAAGATAGGCCGCAAGATTCGCGACAACGAGATGAAGCGGATTCCTTATTTGCTGATTGTCGGTGAAAAAGAGGCCGAAAATGGTGAAGTTTCTGTAAGAAAACAGGGCGAAGGTGATAAAGGTTCGATGAAAATTGCTACCTTTGCCGCAAATTTAAATGCAGAAGTAGAAGAATTACTCAAAGAATGGTAATCTGAATGGAGAAAAAACCGCAACCACAACCGCAGCCGAATAGGCCTAACAGGCCTATGCCTGCAAAAAAGAATGACATCAAAGATCAATATCGTGTCAACGAACGTATCCGCTCCAAAGAGGTGCGTTTGGTCGGCGATAATGTAGAGCAGGGTGTATATACCATACAGGAAGCGATGCACATGGCCGACGAGCAAGGTCTCGATTTGATCGAGATTTCACCCAATGCAGTGCCGCCGGTATGCAAGATTCTGGATTATCAGAAATTCCTCTATCAGCAAAAGAAACGGCAGAAGGAGCAGAAGGCCAAGTCGACCAAGATTGTGGTCAAGGAGATTCGTTTCGGACCGCAAACCGACGATCACGACTACAACTTCAAGCTGAAGCACGCCATCGGCTTCCTCAACGAAGGGGCCAAGGTGAAAGCCTACGTCTTCTTCAAAGGACGTTCGATTTTGTTCAAGGAGCAGGGCGAGGTGCTGTTGTTGCGATTCGCCAACGACCTGGAAGATTACGGTAAGGTCGAGATGATGCCTGTGCTTGAAGGTAAGCGCATGATTATCATGATCAGCCCCAAGAAAAAATAAGAAGAGATAGCACAAACTATTCATTCAATTATAAAATTAAAATTTAGTAAAATGCCAAAGATTAAAACTAATTCCGGTGCCAAAAAGAGGTTCGCCCTTACCGGAACAGGAAAAATCAAGAGAAAACATGCTTACAAAAGCCACATTCTGACGAAGAAGACCAAGAAGCAGAAAAGAAATCTCACCCACATGACCACGTTGAAAACGGTCGATGTGAACAATGTGAAAGCATTGCTGGGTCTGAAATAAGACCTGTCGGGGTTTTCGAGTTTTCTCACAAAAACAAAAGAGTAGTTTCAAAATTTATTAACCGAATGTTTTTAGCTTGAAGTTTACCTTGAACGGTAGCGCTAACATTCAAAACAAGAAAAACTATGCCAAGATCAGTAAATCACGTTGCTTCAAGAGCAAAAAGAAAAAAAATTCTTAAACTTACCCGCGGTTATTATGGTTCGCGCAAAAACGTATGGACCGTTGCCAAGAACACTTGGGAAAAAGGTTTGACCTATGCCTACCGTGACCGCAAAAACAATAAGCGCAATTTCCGTGCATTGTGGATTCAACGTATCAATGCAGCCGCTCGCCTCGAAGGCATGTCCTACTCGAAACTGATGGGCGCCCTTCACAAAGCCGGCATCGAAATCAACCGCAAAGTTCTGGCCGACCTGGCTATGAACAACCCCGAAGCTTTCAAGGCCATTGTCGAGAAAGTAAAATAAGAGAGAGACTTAATCTTCTTTTATGATAGGAATTAGGGATTCCCGTGTGGGAACCCCTAATTTTTTTGCCGAAATATTTTGTTTTCTCCGCAGAATTGTATAGCTTTGTATCAAAGAGCAAGAGAAAGCCCGGTCGTATCAGAGTAGATTGGGAAACTCATCAAAAAATTATGAAATGCCGAGACACGCTTTCCGTTCCAATGGCGGGCCACAACCTTTCGAGGTATGCTTTGCACGGTGGATTACAAAGGGGCGGAGGCCCTCAAATCCTGTCTTTCGGAGTTTCATCGCATCCTTTGATACGACCCCTTATATAGCCCGGTTCTTGGAGAAGATACCGGGCTTTCCTTTTTAAAGCATGCGTTTTATTATTTTAGAATAGTTGAAAAAAAGGGATTATGAAACATGTGTTTTTGTGCTTCGTGCTGTTGTTTCTCGGCAGCACGACAGCTGTGTGGGGCGAGACGCTGAGCGAATTGCAGCAGCGCGCCGAAAGTGGGGACTCCGATGCTCAGTATGATTTGGCCATGCGATACTGGGAAGGTAAAGAAGGGGCACCGAAAGATGACAGCAAGGCTTTTTATTGGGCCAAGAAAGCGGCCGAGCAAGGCAATGCCTATGCCCAGTCGTGGGTAGGCTACTTCTATGAAAATGCTTACGGCACCGCACGAGATTTCGGCGAGGCGGCGTACTGGTATCGTCGCAGCGCCGACCAGGGCAACCGCTTCTCGCAGAACAACCTGGGCGAGTGCTACTACTACGGACGGGGTGTCGAGCGGAGTTACGAAAAGGCGGTTTTGTGGTACAAGAAGGCTGCCGACCAGGAGTTCCCTTCGGCCTGCTACAACCTGGGCTGGTGTTACGAAAATGGGGAGGGGGTTGCCTCCAACCGGTCGCTGGCCATCAGTTACTATCGCAAGGCGGCTGCGAGCGGCAATGAGGATGCCCGCCAGCGGCTGTCCAAGCTGGGCCTGTCGGCCGACGGCAGTTCCACAACGTCGGCCTCGACGGCATCCACTTCTTCGTCATCGTCGGGCTCGCATGTCGACCCCTCGACGTTGGCCAATGCCCAGTCGGGAATCGATGTGTCGCAATATGTGCTGGGGCAGCAGTATTTTGACGATGGGAACTACGAGCAAGCCGTGTACTGGTGGCGTCAAGCCGCAAAACAGGGATATGGCAAAGCCTCGCTGAAATTGGGCGATTGCTATCATGATGGGGTAGGCGTCGACCGCAACGTCACGACGGCGGCTCATTGGTATACCGAGGCGGCTGAACAGGGAGAGCGAGAGGCCTGCTTCAAACTGGGAACCTGTTACGAGACAGGGGTGGGAGTAATCAAGGATTACCAGATAGCCGTCAAGTATTACGACAAAGGCGGTTATCTCACGGCTTCGGCGCTCTGCTCCCGCAAGTGGTTGCAACAATATCGCTCGGGCTTTGACTATGCCGCCGCCACCGCTGGCGAGCTGCGATCGCGGGCCAACAATGGCGACGCGCTGGCGCAGTGTCATTTGGGGTTGCTTCTCTATGCCGACGAGAAAACCACCGAAGCCAAAGAGTGGTTCAAGAAATGTGCCGCCAATACCCGGGCAAACAATTTGTCCAAGACGATTGCCAAAAAATATGTAGACCAGATCGAGGAAGCCGATGAGGAGGCTGCAGAGATGTTCGAGCTCTTCTTCGGATTTTGACCGGGCGGGCACTTGCAGCCTGGCCAAATATCCATAGCGATTTGGCTGTAATTTTTGGGAATAAAATTGTACCTTTGCAGCAGAAACCCGGGTCCGGGGTTGGGCGCGAAGGCCGTGTGTGCATGCCGCTGCCCGCAGGCCTGGTGGAAATCGTTGGAAAAATTGATTAGTCATGGCAGATACTGTAGCACAATTTGAGCATGTAATATCCATTTGTCGGGACCTCTTCGCCAAGAAACTGAAGGACTACGGCGCATCGTGGCGCATCTTGCGCCCGCAATCGCTTACCGACCAGATTTTTATCAAGGCCAAGCGGATAAGAAGCATCGAAATCAAGGGCGAGAGTAAAATCGACGAGGGGATACGCTCCGAGTTCATCGGTATCGTCAACTACGGTATCATCGGGCTCATTCAGCTGGCTCTCGGGTATGCCGACAGTGAGGATATCGGCAACGACGAGGCGCTGGCCCTCTACGACAAGTACATGACCCAGACCAAGACCCTCATGTATGCCAAGAATCACGACTACGACGAGGCTTGGCGCAGCATGCGCATAAGCTCCTATACCGACCTGATTCTTACCAAGGTGTGCCGTACCAAGCAAATCGAAGACAACGAAGGCAAGACTCTCGTCTCGGAGGGCGTCGATGCCAACTACATGGACATGATTAACTATTCGTTGTTTGGCCTCATCAAGATAGAGTATGGAGAGCAAGACGATTAACGAGAAACGCAAGGCTCTTTTGATAAAGTGGCTGGTTTTTCTGTCCCGCCTGGTCGTAGGGGGGACATTCGTCTTTTCGGGGTTTGTCAAAGCTCTCGACCCCTATGGCACGGCCTATAAGTTTGAAGACTATTTTTCCGCCTTCCATCTCGAATTCCTCTCGTCGTTTACCACACTCTTTGCCGTGGCACTCGCCGTGGTCGAATTTTTGCTGGGAGTACATCTGCTGTTCGGGTCGTATCGCAAGTCCACGCCTCGGCTTGTCTTTCTCTTCCTTTGCGTGATGACCCCCCTCACGCTCTATCTGGCCATAGCCAATCCCATATCCGATTGCGGCTGTTTCGGCGACGCCGTTCATCTGAGCAACTGGGCCACTTTTTTCAAGAATGTGGTGCTGTTGGGTCTCACGGTCTTCCTGCTCTATACCAATAAGCGGTTGCGGGGGCTGTACAACAAGGAGGTGCAGTGGCTCACAGGACTCTATTCGCTGGTTTTTGTCCTCTTCTTCTGTTACATAGGCATCAATTACCAGCCCTATCTCGATTTCCGGCCCTATAAAATCGGGGTGAATATACCCGAAGCTCTTACCGCCGGTGAACCCCAGCGCGAGTTTGTCTTCATCTACGAGAAGGACGGTAAGCAACAAGAGTTTACCTTGGACAACCTGCCGCCGGAAGAGGAGGGGTGGAGCTTTGTCGATCGTTATGAGAAGGAGACGGAAGCGCCGCAGACCCAGGCCCCCGCTATCGACGAGTTTACCATCTATCGCGGGGCCGTCGATGTGACCGACGAGATTATCAACGACGAGAGTTATTGCATGCTGCTGCTCTCGCCCGACCTCTCAAAAGCCGACGACAGCGAGGTTGACCGGATAAACGAACTCTATGACTATTGTGTGGAGTGGGGATACAAGTTTGTCTGTGTGACCTCCTCTTCGCCGAAAGAGACCGAGGTTTGGCTCGAAAATACAGGAGGCGAGTATCCGCTCTGTTTTATGGACAAGACGACTATACGGACCATCGCGAGGGGTAATCCCTGTGTATTGTTGTTGAAAGGGGGTACGATCCTGCGCAAGACGGCCCCTTCGCAACTGCCCGACGAGACGCAACTCACCCGGCCGCTCGACCAGCTCGACTATGGACGCCCCCAGTTGTACCGGCCTCAGCGGCGCATAGGCTTTATCTTCGTGGCCTATCTCTTCCCCATGCTCGTGCTGCTGTTGACCGAGAAGATGATAGCGATGATTATCGGGCGAGTCAAATTGTGGCGGCTCAACCGCATTCGCCGTCGCCGGGCCGAGCGTGATGCCCTTGCTGCTTTCGGAAAATTCCCGGTAACAGACGCGCCCCAGACTCCCGAGCCTTCGACCGACAACGGTAAATCTGCTCGGCCAAAAGGAAAAGAATACGAGAAATAATCAAATAATTTTTTAACCCATAAAAAAGATTTGTTATGAGAAAAAACATTGTTGCAGGAAACTGGAAAATGAACACTACCGTCCAAGAGGGCGTAGCTTTGGCCAAAGAAATTGATGCCGCTTTGGCTGGTGTAACTACCAAATGCGATGTCATCATCGCTACACCGTTTACTCACCTGGTATCGGTTGTAAACGCCATCGATACCAAACGCATCGGGGTGGGTGCCGAGAACTGCGCCGACAAGACCGAAGGTGCCTTCACGGGTGAAGTTTCGGCCAAGATGGTTGCTTCGACGGGTGCTCAATATGTAATCCTGGGTCACTCGGAGCGTCGTGCCTACTATCACGAGACTCCCGAAATCTTGAAAGAGAAAGTTCTTCTGGCTCTTGCCAACGGTCTTACTCCTATCTTCTGCATCGGCGAGGTTCTCGAAGAGCGCGAAGCCGGCAAACACTTCGAGGTGGTAAAGGCTCAGGTAGAAGAGTCGCTGTTCAACCTCTCGGCCGAAGATTTCGGTAAAATCATTCTGGCCTACGAACCCGTTTGGGCTATCGGTACCGGCAAGACCGCTACGGCCGACCAAGCCGAAGAGATTCACGCCTTTATCCGCAAGACCATTGCCGACAAGTATGGCAAGGAAGTTGCCGAGAACACCTCGATTCTCTACGGCGGTAGCTGCAAACCCAGCAACGCTCCCGAGCTCTTTGCCAAACCCGATGTAGACGGTGGCCTTATCGGTGGTGCTGCCCTGAAAGCCGACTCGTTCATGGGCATTATTACTGCGTTCTGATAAAATAGATTTTCACAGAGGCTGCAAAAGTGGGAATAAATTCTTATTTTTGCAGCCTCATTGTTTTTGAAAAGATGTAGATTATGACGCGCAATTCTCTTCTTTTTATCGTAGCCCTGGCTCTGGCAGGGACGACAGTCGGTCGGGTACAGGCGCAGGTTGCCGTTTCCGATACGTCGATTGTCCAGTATCTCGAACGACCCGAGACGGGCGGCAAAGTGAAAGTGGTGCAGCCGGCCGAGTTGGCCAAACGGGTCAGTCGGGCCGAAGGCGTAATCAAATACGACGGCAACAAAGGTTATGCCCAGTCGTCGGGATTCCGCATACAGGTCTTCTCCGACAACAACTACCGCACGGCCAAGAACGACGCTCTCTATAAAGAGGGCCTTATCAAGCAGGCTTTTCCCGAGATGGAGACCTATGTCACCTTCACCTCGCCATTCTGGCGTCTGAGGGTAGGCGATTTCCGCTCCTACGAAGAGGCCGGCAATGCCTTGCGGGAACTGAAAAGAGAGTTTCCCCAGATGGCCCGGGAGATGCGGGTTGTGCGTGACAAGATACACATACAGATACATCAGGGATTTACCGAATAATTTTGACGCATGGAGGAACAGGTTGTCATGAGCCCGGAGGAACAACAACGGGTCTGCAAGGAGCTGGCCGAGCATTATCGGGCCATTATCTCTTTACTGGGCGACGATCCCAATCGTGAGGGTTTGCTCAAAACTCCCGAACGGGCGGCCAAGGCGATGATGAAACTCACCAAGGGTTACCGGCAGTCGGCACGCGATGTCATCTCGTCGGCTATATTTGAACACACCGGTTCGCGCATCGTCATCGTACGCGACATTGAGTTCTATTCATTTTGCGAGCACCATCTGCTCCCCTTCTTCGGGAAGGTGCATGTAGGGTATATTCCCTCCAAGGGCATTGTGGGGCTCAGCAAGGTAGCCCGTGTGGTCGAAGTCTTTGCCCGTCGGTTCCAAGTACAGGAGCGTCTCACGGCGCAGATATGCCACAGCCTGGCCGAGGCTCTTTCGACCGAAGGGGTCATTGTGATGGTCGAAGCCCGTCATCTGTGCATGCAGATGCGAGGTGTCGAGAAGCAGGGAGCCGTGACCGTGACCTACGATTGCACCGGTAAATTCGAACAGGAAGAGTGGCGTCGCGAATTTTATTCGCTTATCGGGAAAAATTCTTGCGAATAATAAAGGGCTATTTATCAAACGATAACTGATTTTTCAAAAAATGTTTGATGAAAAAAATTAGCAAAGCGCTTGCATAAACCGAAAAGTCCGTTTATCTTTGCACTCGCAATTGCGAAAATAGCTCAGTTGGTAGAGCACAACCTTGCCAAGGTTGGGGTCGCGGGTTCGAGTCCCGTTTTTCGCTCAGACCTCGGAAAGCGTTCCGGGAAAAAGGTTGAAATCTTGAAATGCGAAAATAGCTCAGTTGGTAGAGCACAACC
>DXDM01000027.1 GCA_019115485.1 Candidatus Barnesiella excrementavium
GTGCCGAGAACTATTCGTTGAAAGTCAAATCTAAACTAAACAGCGTATCATGATTGTTACCAATTTGCAGCATACCGCTCGCATCGAATCACTTCACCCTCGCTTCAAAGAGTTGTTCGACTATATAAAGAGTCACGACATCTTGCACATGCCTTGCGGACGCATTGAAATCGATGGCGACGCCCTCTTCATCAACAACGACAATCCCGAGTGCCTATCGTCCGAAAAGCAGGTTTTGGAGGTACACCGCAAATACATCGATGTGCAGATTCTCTTGGAGGGCCGTGAGACCATGGGGTGGAAGGCTCTCGACGATCTTACCGACGAAGCAAAACCCTATGACCCGCAGCGCGACTGTGCCTTTTATGCCGACCGTCCCACCTCGTGGCTGCATCTGATACCGGGGCAGTTGGTCATCTTCTTCCCCGAAGATGCTCACGCCCCGATAATCGGCGAGGGCAAGATTCGCAAGATGATAGGCAAGGTACGTATTGACTGATGCCTCACCTATTGCCCCGGCATTATTGTCTTGTGGCATAAAATGTTCGGTATCAGTAAAATTTTGCATATACAGGAATCCTCCGTGAGACAATACTCGCGGGGGATTCCTGTATAAAGACTTCCTGGAAAAACGATTAGAATACCTCGGTAACGATGCGAATGTCGCTGCGATTGGCAAATTGCAGGGTAAACCAGATTTTGCCCTCGGAGTTCATTTTCTCGATGGTGACCGCAGTACAGGTTTCGTATTGGACGGGAGCATTCCGACTCTCACGGGTGGCGATGACCCCGTTGCTCAATGCCCCCTTTTGAGTGAAATCGCCCTTGGCCGAGAAGCGCAGCAGCTTGCCAGTCTCGGTATAGACAAAGGTATAGGAGCGCGTCGACGAGTCGGCCGATGCACCGGTGATGTCGATCCCGGGTTCATAACTCACTTGCAGTCCGGCAGTCTCCTCGGTTTTCAAGCTCAATCCCTCCCACGATTCTACCCGCGGGGTGGGGTTGATGGTAAAACCGATTTGATAGGCATTAGCCGTGATGGTAAAGGTATAGTTGCGGCTTTCGCCCGAGTCGAGCACGACGGTGAGGGTTGCTTTGCCCTCCTTGACAGCTGTAACGGTAAGCTGATTGCCCGATTGGGCGTAACTGATAATGGGATTGTCGGTTGTCAAGGCATAGGTGGTTGAGGAGGGCAACTTGATGGATACCGATTCGTCGACCCGTAGGGTAAATTCGGTGAGTCGGGTCTCTTCATTCTCTTCCCGGCAGCCGCAAAGCAGCGACAGGGCCACCAGTGAGGTTACGAGATAACGGATATATTGGGTTGCATTCATAATCGTAGGACTGTTAAATGGTTATTCGATAATTTGTACGCGCATCTTCCCGTTTCCGGCCGAGGTAGTGAACTTGACGGTGTGCATGCCCGGCGATAGGTTGGCCGGTGTGAAGTGGGTGGCGGTCACCCCGTCGACCGTCCATTTCACGGCCACGTCGCTGTTCAGACGCAGCAGCACGGGGCTGTCGCTCTTTTTATAGGAGGGTTTCAAATCGAGAATTTCGAGATAGGTGATTTGCGATGAAAGCACGGTGCCCGACAGGGTAATGTCGGTCGGCGATTCGAAATCACTGCTCGAAAGCCGCAGGGTTGCCTGATGCCCACCGTCCGTTTGGGGCGAGAAGGTGATGGCAAGATTGACTCCCGATGTGTTCAGCTCATCGGCCGGCAGGGTAGAGGTGGCTACTGAAAATTCGCCCGAATTGTTGTTCAGAATTTGAGCACTGACCGGTGCGGTAAGGTTGCGTCCCTTGATGTAGATTTGTACACTTTTCGAGATACCTTCACCCGTATATCCAAAGTCGACACGGTCGTCACTGCACGAAATAGAGGGAATGTATTGACCTCCACCCGAAAAATAGAATCCGTATTCGATAGAGTCGCCCCAAATGTATTCTACCATGTTGGGGTAGTCGATATAGGGGTTGCGGTTCCCCTGGAAGCTATAAACGGCATTATTGCGGTCGAGTTCCTTTTGACTCACGGGATCTTGCCGATGCCAGTCCAAAAGCAGTTTAAGACCGTAGGCGTTAAGCGTGGGATAACTGTTTTGGGCAAACATGGTAGTCGCCAACGATTTCCAGGCATAGTCCTGATAGCAGGTGACGAAATAGAGATACATGCGGGCAAAATCGCCTTTGTATTCGTCGGCCGGTTCGAAAAGGTTGGTTGCCTTGCCGTTGGCATAGCCGGTACCCGCCTTGCTCACCCCGTTGTCAAACGACGGAGTTACCACTATGCCCAACGGATAGTTGCTTTTGGCTGAATTGGCATTGGCGTCGGCTGGTACCAGATGGTGCAAGTCGTAGGTAGCGTCGTACTGGTAAGGATACCCCGGGGTAGAATTGTCGTAGTCGCTGTCACCCCACCAGCTTTTGGGCACGCTGTGCTCGATGTTCATACCCCTGGCAGCACCCGATTCCGGAAAACTATAAGTATTATTAGAGTACATGTCCCACACCTTGCCGTTGGAACGCTTGTCGCTCTCTCGGAATACCGTCCAGGTACAGGCGCCGTCGTAGTTTTTCGAGCCGTAGGCGATTCGCCGGTGCTCTTTGAGCAGGTTGTGCAGGGCGGTCTTCAATTCAGCTCCGCTTTTCCCTTCGAGAGAGTTAGGGTAATAGTCGCGTGGCATGTCGGCCAGCACAGTGAACCAGATACCGCATAGAGCGGTGATAATCATTATATATCGTTTATTCATACGGTTTGGTGTAAAGGGGTGGCAAAGGTAATGAGAAAGCCCCGATTTGTCAAATCTTTTCCCCGTTTTAGAATTTCTTTATGATTCGAATGTGGGTTGCCTTGGTTTATTTTGGAATCGATAGTGTGATTTTTAACTTCGTCGCAACGAATATTGCCGTAAAAGTGGTACCTTTGTACCCTATTAGGCTCAATAGCAAATCGAATTTCTGATGGAGAAAAACGTAGAAACGAAGGGTATCGTGCAGTTTGCCATGGAGTGGGGCGTATATATGGGGCTCTACTTTGTGGTGAAATTCATCTTTGAGGTATGGAGCATGGACTCCTTCTTCTGTAACGCTGTCTCTTTGTGCATGCTTTTGTGTATTCCGGTTTTTGTCTATTTTGTGATGCGCAAGTATGATGTGTTGAACGGGTTGAAATGCTATTTCTCCCAATTATGGATGATGGGTATACTGCTCTTTTTCTTCACCTCGCTTATCAGCAGTCTGGCCCAGTATATCTACTACGTATATATCAATCCCGAATACATCAAGTTGCAGTTCCAGTCGGCCGTCGAACTGATGGAGGCATGGAATGTGATGGCCAACGACCCCTCGCTGCTCGATGCCATGAAAGAGGGGCTCGATAAGGGGAATGTACCCTCACCCATGTCGGTTGTGGTAGAGCGAATGTGGGTCAATCTGTTTTTCGGGTCATTGCTGTCGGCTGCGATAGCCTGGCTCGTAAAACTGCGTGCTAAGTCAAATTTTACAAAACAATAGATATATTACAAAACAATAGAAATATGGATATTTCGGTAATCGTACCTTTATACAACGAGGCCGAATCGCTGCCCGAGTTGGCGGCGTGGATTGAGCGGGTAATGGCCGCCAACAATTTCTCTTACGAAATCTGGTTTATCAACGATGGGAGTACCGACAGTTCTTGGCAGGTTATCGAATCGTTACGCGCGAAGAATCCTTGCATCAAAGGTGTGAAATTCCGCCGCAACTACGGCAAGTCGCCGGCCTTGTACACCGGGTTTCTGCGGGCCGAAGGCGACGTGGTGATTACCATGGATGCCGACTTGCAGGATAGTCCCGACGAGATACCTGCACTCTATCGTATGATTACGGTCGATGGGTATGACCTGGTATCGGGTTGGAAGAAAAAGCGTTATGACCCGCTTTCCAAAACAATTCCCACCAAGCTCTTCAATGCCACGGCCCGCAAGGTGTCGGGTATCAAGAATCTGCACGATTTCAACTGCGGATTGAAAGCCTATAAAAAAGAGGTCGTGAAAAATATCGAGGTTTATGGCGACATGCACCGCTACATTCCCTATCTGGCCAAGAATGCCGGCTATAACAAGATAGGGGAGAAGGCCGTACACCATCAGGCTCGGAAATATGGCAAGACCAAATTTGGGTTGGACCGTTTTGTAAACGGTTATCTCGACTTGATTACCCTGTGGTTCTTCTCCCGCTTCGGGGTGAAACCCATGCACTTTTTCGGTCTGCTGGGCAGCCTGATGTTTGTATTGGGCTTTATCGCCGTGATTGTGGTGGGAGCCAACAAGCTCTATTGCCTCTACAACGGGTTACCCTATCGGCTGGTAACCGATTCGCCCTATTTCTATTTGGCGCTTACGGCCATGATTCTGGGCACGCAGTTGTTTCTGGCCGGATTTGTGGGGGAACTCATTTCACGCAATTCGAGTGAGCGCAACAACTATCAAATCGAGGCTGAGTTGAAATAACAGTAAAGAAAGGTTGACAGAAATGAATGAGATGAAAGAAAATAAATATCCCTCCCTGTTGGCGTTGGTCAAGGCTCGCAAGTCGGTTCGGGCTTTTACGCCTGCCCAGGTAGAGCGGGATAAGCTCGAATATATGCTCGAAGTAGCCCGTCTGGCACCGTCGGCTGTCAATTTCCAGCCATGGTGCTTTGTCGTAGTACGGGATTCTGAACAGTTGAAAGCCCTCCACCAGTGCTATCCGCGGGAGTGGTTTGCATCGGCTCCGGCCTGCATCGTCGTGTGTGGAAACCATGAGGCCTCGTGGAAACGGGCCGCCGACGGCAAAGACTTCTGCGATGTCGACGTGGCTATCGCTACCGAGCATTTGGCTCTGGCTGCCGTCGAACAGGGCCTGGGAACCTGCTGGGTATGCAATTTCGACGTACCACGTTGTCGCGAGGTATTGAATCTGCCTCCGTCGTGGGAGCCGGTCGTTCTTATGCCAGTGGGCTATCCGGCCGACCTCTCCGAGACTGAGCGGAAGCGCAAACCCCTTAACGATGTCGTGAAATGGGAGCGGTTCTGAGGCAAGCCCGTGTGATAGGGGCAATAGCTCTGTGTGCAATAGCGCTCGGGTTAGGCAGTTGTGGCAGCGATGGCTGTGTAGAGAATCGCAACAGCATACCCCGGGCTCAATTCTACTCCTATGGAGAACAGGAACTGGCCCTGTCGATTGACTCGATTTCGATTTATGGTATCGGGCAGCCCAACGACTCGATGCTGCTCGATTCGGCCGTTGCCGTCTCTCAGGTCTACCTGCCGTTGCGCTTTACCCAAGACTCCACCCAATATGTCATTCGGTACTTGCAACGCACTCTCTCTTCTCCCCGGTATAACGACACGCTCACATTCGTCTATCAAGCCTATCCCTATTTTGCTTCGATTGACTGTGGAGCCATGTACAATTTCAATATCGATACTTGCCGATACACCCGTCATGTACTCGATTCGGTTTCGGTCATTGTACCCGAGATTACAAACAGCGACGTAGAGAATATCCGCCTTTTTTACACCGTCCAAACTACTGTGCCTGATGAGGAGTAAATTATTCATATTGTTTCTGATAGTAACCTTCTCGTCGATGGCCCAGCGACGGATTACTCCGGTCGACCCTACCGCCAAACCCGACACGGTGGCCATACAGCCCGACAGCATGGAGGTGCAGCAACCCGAAGAACCGAAAATCAAAGGACATCTCTATCCGCTCTTGAACGGGCTTACCTTGAATGTCAACATACTCGACGGGGTGACCAAACTCTTCGGACAAACCTATGGCAATTACGAAATTTCGGCAGAACTCGACCTGCACAACCGCTTTTTCCCCATTTGGGAGGTGGGTATCGGTTATGCCGACAATACACCCGAGGGGTTGAATTTCACCTACCGTACACACCCGTCGCTATATAACCGGTTGGGAATGAACTACAATTTCGGGTACAACAAAGATGCGATGAGCTTCTTCTACATAGGTCTGCGGTATGGATTCTCGATTTTCTCCTACGACATCGACAACATCGCCATGGAGTCGTCGTACTGGGGCGAGACCGAGACGTTACAAATGAAAAATCAGCATTCCTGGGCACACTGGGGCGAATTGTTGGGCGGACTGCGTGTGCAGGTCTATAAGAACTTTTATATGGGGTGGACGGTTCGTTATCGCATGGTATTCGGCTATAAGAAAAATGCTGCTTCCGAGCCTTGGTTTATTCCGGGATTAGGTCCCAAGAGTTCTCCTTTTGGATTTACCTACACGATAGGCTACCGCTTCTCGTTCGGGAAAAAGAGAGAGTTGACCAAAGAAGAACTGTCTGCCATAGAATAACACGTAATGGAGATGTTGAAGTCCGTAGAAAATTCATTTCATCAGGTTGCCGGTCTGTTCTTTTCGGATACGGAGGTATGGCATACGGTAATTTATGTCGCACTGATTGTGCTGGTAGCCATCATTTTCGACTTGATATGCAAATTGCTGATAAATAAGCTGCTGTTGCCTATTATCCGCCGCACCCGATTTGAATGGGACGACCATTTGTATGACAAGAAGGTTGTGGCCCGACTGGCAGCCCTCGCCCCGGCTTTTATTCTCTACGCTTTTCTGCCCTCGGCTTTTGAGACGGGCGACAGTTGGTATGTGTTGACCGAGCGTATTTGCAAAGTCTATATCATTGCTTTGATTTTGCGCTTCCTGAATGGCATGTTGAATGCCATTCTCGACATCTTGAACGAGAAAGACGAGTTGCGGCACTATCCGGTCAAGGGAGGGATACAGACCTTGCAGGTAATTCTCTTCTCCATCGGTTTCATCAGCATTATCGGTACGATTATCGATGAGTCTCCGGCACGTCTGTTTGCCGGATTGGGTGCATCGGCTGCCGTGTTGATGTTGATTTTCAAGGATACGATACTGGGATTCGTAGCCGGTATACAACTGTCGGCCAACAACATGTTGCACAAGGGCGACTGGATTACGGCTCCGGCACACAATGCCAACGGTATTGTGCAAGATGTTACTCTCAATACGGTGAAAGTCTTGAATTTCGACAACACCATTACCACAATACCACCCTATGCCCTGGTATCGGGCTCGTTTACCAACTGGCGCAGTATGTTCGAAGGAGGGGGACGACGCATTATGCGACAGATTTTGCTCGATGTCAACAGCATCGAATTTCTGGACGAGGAGCGGCTTCGCGGGTTTGAGAGCAATCATCTGGTTGGGGAGTTCGTTTCTCGGCGGTTGCAGTCAATCGCAACGGCACGGTCTGCCGGTAACCGGTTCCAGGTCGAGGAGTTGCGGGTCACTAACAGCCTGTTGTTTCGAGTCTATCTCGAAAATTATATTCGGCAAATGGGCAAATCCAATCCCGACATGCTCTATATGGTACGCTATTTACCTATGGCCGAGAAGGGACTGCCGGTAGAACTTTATCTGTTCTCTACCGAAAAGACTTGGAAAGCCTACGAAGGGGTTGCTGCCGATTTGATGGATCATACGCTGGGAATAATAAAAGAGTTTGGACTGAGGCTCTATCAGGCCCCCGGCAGCTACGACTTTCAATCACTTAAAGAGAAGCTCTCTTGAAGGGAAGTGTGTAGTGGGGAAGTGCATGGGGATTTTGCGGTATATGGGACAGACCGATGGGAGCATGGTAGGAAACCCTGTCTGATAGGTGGCAATATAAGCAATTTTAGTTGTAAATAGTTGCTAATTATTAATAATAAAAATTTGTTTTTAAATGTGTTTATGCGTTAATTTGCGGAAAAATTCTAATACAGATTAGGGCGTATGGCTCTTTCATGCTTATATTTATCCAAGGATTTAAAGTGCTGATGTCTTTATTTTAGTAGTGCTATGATTTCTAAACCGGTAATAGCGGCGTTGTATAGGAAATATTCAAGTCCGCCCAGAGATTTATCTTGTTTGAGACTCGATGAGTTTGTATCTCTATGCAGTAATTTATACGGGATAGAGGTCGACAGTGATTCTATTACATTCAGGCAAATGAGCGAAGACAATCCGTTCCGTCGAATTTTATTGCGCAATATCTATGGCATTGAGTTCTTTGCCTATCATGTTGCATTAGTCTCTTCATCGTATATTCTGTTTTTCAATCGAGACCGAATGGACGTGACCGTTCATTTCAAGGCCGATAAAACCTCTTGGTTAAAAAGGCTTTACTGCTGGGTAAGGTATCGCCTGTTCCGATTGGGCAATCATTGATTCGTTTTCCATTTGTTCTCTCTTTTTGCTTCTCTCCTGCAAGGTTTTCCTCCTGCCTTATTTTCATCGTCTCTATTCTACAATAAAGTTTTTACTTTGTATCGAAAAATGCTGATCCGATTTTTCCCATGAAGGAGAGATTGGGATACTTGCCTTTGTAAAACGCGCTCTGTATCTTTGTATTGGATAAAAACTGTCGTTATGATTCGAAGCATAGAAATACAGTTACCCCACCACGAACGGGGATATCATTTGGTAACTTCCGAGATATTCAACCGTCTCCCTCCATTACCCGAGGTGGGATTATTGAATCTTTTTATTAAACACACCTCGGCTGCCTTAACGATTAACGAGAATGCCGATCCTGACGTTCGTAAAGATTTTGCCTCGTTTTTCGACCGAATCGTTCCCGATGGAGCCTCATACTTCCGACATGTTTATGAAGGCGATGACGATATGTCGGCTCACATCAAGGCCTCGCTCTTGGGTGTTTCGTTGACTATACCCATCAAGAACGGACGTCCCGATATGGGTACCTGGCAGGGTATCTATTTGTGCGAGTTCCGCAATGACGGAGGTGCGCGACGCATCACGGCGACCATTATCGGATAAATTTCCGGTTTGTTATTGAGGTATATCACGCATTCGAGTCCAGCTAAAATAAGAAACAAGGCTACCCCTCAGGGGTAGCCTTGTTTCTTATTTTGAGCAGGAGAATTTACAACGTGTAATCGTCGTCCATCATATTGAGGTCGGCAAATCCCTCTTCGTCGAGTTCCGAGGGGTCGTAAGTTTCATCACCATAGAAATTTTCGTCGAAATCAGACGAGTTGTTGGCTGCGTTTTTCTTTTCCAACTCTTCAAAATCCATTGTCTGTTGCGGCGGATTTCCCTCTTTGCGGGTACAAACGGGAGCGTCCAGGTCTTTTCCTGTCTCAATCTCCTTCAACTCCATGAAGAACATGCGGTCGGTCATGTAGTCAAACACGAAAACCAGCCGTTGCCCCTCGTCTTCGATGAGCTCGCTCAGGCGGGTCGATGACATGATCCACGTGTCTTCATCGGAATCCTTACCCATATCCACAAGAGTAATCTCTGTCTTTTTCTCCCAATCGTCGTCGCAAATGAAAAACGAAGTCATTTGGTCTTTGGTGAAGCCCACCGAGTCGAGTATGGCATCGTGCAAATCGAGAAAGGTGGCATCGGAGTCTATGCAGATTTCCCGTCTGAAATTATCAACTTCGTCCGAAACAATTCTGAATTTATAGATCATGATGTTCTGTTATTAGGTTCTGTTTTTGGATATGTAAAAGTAGTAAAAAACTTTCGCTTGCCAAACAATGCCTGTAAAAAATAGAGCGCAGAATCATATTTCATAATCGGATATGGAGGGTAGGGCAGAAGCCGGAGTCAAGGGGCTTGGTGATACACCTATTTAAAAACGGCAAGGCATATCTCAATGATATGCCTTGCCATTGATATACAGTTGCATTATTTTATCAGAAGCACCAGCCTACGCGCAGCGACGGAGTAGCTTGAAAGCCAAAATTCGTTGTCAAATCGGCTTGATTGCCTTTAACTTCGTTTGTATTCGAACCCGAAGTGGTTGTTGCTGAACCTCTTTGAGTATTTGTTGAATCATATCCCAGTCCCAACTCAAATCCTAAATAGAGGCCCTTGCACAGATATACGTCGACGCCGGTAAATACATTAATACCAAAACCGAGTCCCGGACGTTTAGACTCCGTCTTGAAGTCTGTTTCCGAGTTGTCTGTTTTAGTCTTGGTCATTGTTGTACTCAGACCGATTTCACCTCCTACATACGGTGATATTCTTTCATATTTGGTAAAATGATATTCGAAACCCGGCATAATCGAGAATTTCGTTTGTGTTGCACGCTCATATTCTTCTATTTCATCTTCACCGTTTTGAGTAAAGGTGGTTGTTTTGGTTGAGTTCGTGTTCAATCCCAGTTTCAAACGCACAGCCATGTTCTCGTTCAGGTGTAAGCGAATTTTCGCGCCATACTCGGGTAATGTGAAGCCGCCGTCACTGTCACCGCCGGGAGAGTAATTTAATTCGGTCGAGATTGTCATTGCCTCGGGTTTGTACTTTTCTTGTGCATTCACGTTAGTCAGTACGAAGGCTGCCAAAGCTGCCACTAAGAAAACTTTTTTCATGATAAGATTTTTTTTGTTGTTCCTACTCTATTCAATGGTTTTCGGAGTTCC
>DXDM01000028.1 GCA_019115485.1 Candidatus Barnesiella excrementavium
CTAATTAATAATTTTTATATACAAAAACCATGAGTAAACCATATGTTGTAGGTATCGATATAGGCGGTACCAATACAGTATTCGGAATTGTCGATGCCCGCGGTTCTATCTTGGCCACAGGCTCTATTAAAACTCAAAAATATACCGAAATCAACGACTATGTCAACGCGCTGCACGAAGAGTTGACTCGTCTTTTGACTCAGGAAAACGTACTCGACCAAATTGCCGGCATCGGTATAGGGGCCCCCAACGGCAACTATTTTACCGGTAACATCGAGTTTGCACCCAACCTGCCCTGGAAGGGGGTAATTCCTTTGGCTCAGATGATTCGGGAGAAATTCAATATCCCCGTAACCATCACCAACGACGCCAATGCCGCCGCTATCGGCGAGATGACCTACGGTGCCGCCCGCGGTGTGAAGGACTTTATCATGATTACTCTGGGTACCGGTGTAGGTAGCGGTATTGTCATCAACGGTCAGATGGTATACGGACACGACGGATTTGCCGGAGAGCTGGGCCACGTAATCGTACGCCGCGGCAACGGACGTCTGTGCGGTTGCGGTCGTACCGGCTGTCTCGAAGCCTATGCTTCGGCCACGGGTGTTGCCCGCACGGCCCGCGAATTCCTCGAAATCCGCAACGACGAATCTTCGTTGAGACAACTGCCTATTCAAGACATCACCTCGAAAGACGTCTACGATGCTGCCGTATCGGGCGACAAACTCTCACAAGAGATTTTCGATTACACCGGTACGATTCTGGGCGAAGCCTTTGCCGACTTCGTGGCCTTCTCGAGCCCCCGCATGATTGTTCTCTTCGGCGGTTTGGCCAAATCGGGCGAACTCATCATGCGTCCTATCCGCGAAGCCATGGAGCGCAACCTGCTCCCCATCTACAAGGGCAAAGTAAAAATCGTACTTTCAGAACTGAAAGAGAGCGATGCAGCCGTATTGGGTGCCAGCGCCCTGGGTTGGGAAGCCAACTAAAACCGAGACATTCCCGAACAGATAAATCAAACGGGGAGGCTTTCCTTTGAAAGCCTCCCCGTTTCTTATGCAGTGGGGTAGCACATTCATGCGCCCCTTTGTTTCTGTAAAGCCTCGTGCATGGCTGCGGCAGCACGCCGACCGTCACCCATGGCGAGAATCACGGTGGCACCGCCCCGCACAATATCGCCCCCGGCATAAATATCGGACAGCGACGACTGCAACGTATCGGCATTCACCACGATAGTCCCCTTCGACGTCACTTCAAGACCTTCGATAGCATTGGGCACCAACGGATTGGGTGAAACGCCCACACTCACAATCACCTCGTCGACATCGATCGTCTCGATAGCACCGGGAATGGGCACGGGCGAACGGCGTCCCGACGCATCGGGCTCACCCAACTCCATCTTTTGGAGCTTCATCTGGCGCACCCGTCCCCGCTCGTCGCCAATATACTCGATGGGGTTATGCAGTGTGAGGAACTCCACCCCCTCCTGCTTGGCATGATGCACCTCCTCTTGACGGGCCGGCATCTCGGCTTCGGAGCGACGATAGACAATCATCGCCCGATCGGCACCCAGCCGTCGGGCCGTACGCACCGAATCCATCGCTGTGTTGCCTCCGCCAATCACAGCTACCCGGTGACCCTTGTAGACCGGCGTGTCGCTCTCGGGATTGGCCGCATCCATCAGATTCACCCGTGTGAGGTATTCGTTGCTCGACATCACCCCGTTGAGGTTCTCGCCGGGGATATTCATGAACCGGGGCAATCCGGCGCCACTGGCCACCAGGATACCCTTGAAACCCATCTCGTGCAGGTCGTCATACGAAAGCGTCTTGCCCACAATGCAATCGGTCATAAACTCTACCCCCATACGACGGAGGCTGTCAATCTCGACATCGACAATGCGGTTGGGCAGACGGAACTCGGGGATACCATATTTCAACACGCCGCCAATCTCGTGCAGCGCCTCAAACACCGTGACCCGATAGCCCAACTTGGCCATATCGCCGGCAAACGAGAGTCCGCACGGACCCGAACCCACCACGGCAATCTTGATACCGTTGTCGGGCTGCATGTCGGGCAGAGCCACCTCGCCCGACGCCTGCTCGTAATCGGCGGCAAAACGTTCAAGATAACCGATGGCGATAGGCTCCTTCTTCAACTTTTGCAGGTAGAAGCATTTCGATTCGCACTGGCGCTCCTGCGGGCACACCCGGCCGCACACGGCCGGCAGAGCACTCGTCTCTTTGAGCGTGCGGGCAGCCGCCCGAAAGTCGCCCCGCTCGATATTCTTGATAAATTTCGGGATATTGATACCCACCGGGCAGCCCGTCATACACAACGGCTCTACACAATCGAGGCAACGGGTAGCTTCCAAAACCGCCTGTTCGGGGGTGAGACCGCAGTTCACCTCCTCGCGGTTGGTCACCCGGTAAGCCGGGTCGAGTTCCTTCATCTTCACCCGCGGAATATCGGTACGTTCCTTGGCTTTCTTGCTTTTGCGGAGCTCCTCCCGCCACTGTTCGGCACGTTGTGCCGCTAACTCTTCCTTATTCATAGTCTTAACAACACTCCTCTCCTTTTATTCCACATCTTTATACGACGACAGCCGCATGAGCATCTCGTCGAAATCGACCTGATGGGCGTCGAACTCAGGCCCGTCGATGCACACGAAACGGGTCTTGCCCCCCACCGTAATCCGACAGGCACCGCACATGCCGGTACCGTCGACCATAATCGTGTTGAGCGAAGCCACCGTGGGGATATGATATTTCTCGGTCAGCAGCGAGACAAACTTCATCATCACGGCCGGCCCGATGGTCACACACAGGTCCACCTTCTCGCGCTTGATCACCTCCTCGACACCCTGGGTCACCAGCCCCTTGTGGCCATACGACCCGTCGTCGGTCATCACAATCACCTCGTCGGAGTATTTGCGCATCTGCTCTTCGAGAATAATCAGCTCCTTCGTACGCGCCGCCAGCACCGTAATCACCCGGTTGCCGGCAGCCTTCATCGCCTCGACGATAGGCAACAGCGGGGCACACCCCACACCGCCGCCACAGCACACCACAGTGCCGAAATGCTCGATATGGGTAGCCTTACCCAACGGCCCCACCACATCGGTAATGTAGTCGCCGGGATTGAGGGCACACAACTTGGCCGACGACTTGCCCACCGCCTGCACCACCAGCGTGATGGTACCGGCCTGGGTATCGGCCTCGGCTATCGTAAGGGGTATGCGCTCGCCCTTCTCGCCCACCCGCACAATCACAAAGTGACCCGCCTTGCGGGCCCGGGCAATGAGAGGAGCCTCTACCACCAGTTTCACCACTTTTTCCGAAAAGTGTTCTTTCTCTACAATCTTATTCATGATATATTTATACTCTTTTCCTATTCAAAGATAGCACAAACCTCCGGGCAAAACAAGCGCCCCAGTCAAACAAATTTTATCTTTTCTCACGCAAAGATGACAATTTTTAATTTAATACACCGTTTTTACGTAATTTTTATTCTCTATTTCACCAGGTCAGTGGGGTGACCGGGAGTAGCCCCCACCACGACACAGAATCCGGCAAGACCGACCGGAGATACCGCAAAAGGGAATATTCTCTACCAGCAACCCTACCCTCCCGGCCCCCGCATCGAATGCGAGGTGACACACCCGCCTTCCGGAATAAAAAAAGAGAGCCGCAAATCTGCGGCTCTCTCTTTACAGTATGTTTATACGAAAGATTATTCACCTACCTTGTAAGCCGAAATCTCACGGATTCCAGGCAGACCATAGTTGGCTTTCTTCAAACCTTGTACATAGATGGTCATACCGATTCTGTCGGCATTACCCTCCAATTTGGCCAGATCTTTCAAAGCCTTGGCAGCGTCGGTATCGTTCAGTTTCACCAAGAGGCATTTCGAGCCATCAGTCTCGGCAGCATCGTCGGCAATAAATACCTGGGTGTAACCGGTAAAGGCAGTGGCACCGACCCATTCGATATCACCGTCAGCTTGAGCTTCGGCAAACGATGCGTAGGATTTCTTTGAAGGATTGTTTTTGATGCAACCTACAATGTGACCTTTCACAGCGAAAGTCGAGTTGTCGGCTTGCGTCAAAGCCTCAGCTACACTGATAGCTTTCGTCCAGTCAACCTCGGGAGTAGGCTCGGGCTCTCCGATAAAGTGCTCAACCTGTACACGACCAAATGCAAAATCATCAAGACAATAAGTCGTACAAGACTCACCTATTCCCTTATAGCAGAATCCAATATAAACAATATCACCTTTGCCTTCGAGGCTGATGTCGCCCGAGGGAACCCAAACATAATTTCCATCAGATGAAGTAGCTATTTTAACATTCAGTTTCTCCTTGCTCGAAGCATTCGACTTGGGCTCGTTCAGCACATATACTTCAAGAGTAGAAGTCTCTTGCCAGTTAGACCCTTCCGTATAAAAAGAGAAATTTTTATTGGTAGCATCTTTTACATTCAAGGCAGGAGAGAACAACCACAATTCATGTTGAATACCTGCGTTTTCGGTATTATCAAAATAAGCCGAAGCCCGAAGATACTTATCGTTCGTCGAATTATAAACATACCCTTTCCATTTATTAGATTGATCGGCAGGTAAAACAGTCTCAGTAGTCCACTCGGGATAATAATCACTAATACTTGGATACTTGCCTTTAAGATCATTGAACTGATAGACGGTATCGGTCAACACCACCGAAGAGCCTGTGCCTGTACCATCACCATTTCCGCCACCCATACCGGGGAGAACAGGCTCATCTTCGGTGTTCGAGCAAGCGGAGAATCCGGCAACCGTCATGGCTGCCATAAAAATCCATGCAAATTTTCTCATTTTTTTCATATTTAAATTATTTGAGGTTAATATGTTTTTAGGCTGTTATTCGGGAAACTCAAAGCCTTCGAGGTCGGCAAAAGGATTGTCGAGCGAGCGAATGGTCAACTGCCACGAACCAGAACCTCCTTCTTTATCTCTGAACCAACCCACGATAGCGGTGATGTCGCCACGGTTGTCCGGACCGAACACGGGGAGACGGCGGTCGGCAAAACGGGCATATTCGCTGGTCGAGATGCTCACGCTGGTCGTGTTGCCGCTATCGTCGGCAATCTCGCGCGAACGGGGAAAACCGATGTTGTATCCTTTATCCGTACTATATGTACAAGGAGCAAACGTAGGATTTAACTCATACTCAGCCAAAACAGCCGATACTTTCTCTCCATCGGTCGGAAAAGGTGTTACCACATCGTTCAGTTTGTCCCCCTCAGAGTATCCTGTAAAGTAGGCATTCTTAATCTTGACAATCTTGAAATAGCCATACTTGTCCAACTCGGTAATCTGTTTCAAGGTCATCTCCTCGACCACGATTTTCGAGGGGTCGGGGTTACCGATTTTCTGGATATGCTTCATGGCCAGCGTGTAGGGAATACGACCCGGCTCTTCACGTATCTTGTTGTCGTTGCGGTATCCGCGCACACCCAGTTGGGGAGCCTCGGCGTAGCGACCCAACACCAGGCCGTTGCAACGAATGGCAACTACCTGACCGATGGGGAGCATACCCGACAGACTGCCGGCGTCGACCGACACTTTCAGGCAGGTGTGGTCGTCTTCGAGACTTTGAATGACAAAATATTTGTACACATTACCGGCCCGGTCGTCGGTGATGATGCGGCCCCGTACCACAATGTCTTCGGGCGAGTCGATCGTGTCGATCGTGAAGAGCCCCTTCTTCGTATCGAAATTCTCGATAAGTTCTTTGATGGTCACCGTCTGGGCCCAAGCCTCGGCGCTACCCTCGGGAACGGTGGCGATCTCCTCGGGAACGGCATCGAACTCTTTTTCACACGCCGTAAACATCGTCAAGGCGAGCAATACGGCTCCGATATATTTCAGTTGTTTCATAGCTGTATCTCTTGAATGGGTTGATTAAAATTTGAAACCAATGTTGAGGAACATGTTGAAGCCCCAGGCATAATAGTATTTGTTGGGGAACTTGTCGACCGACTGAATATCCTTGGTCACACTCTTGTTGTCGCGGCTTACACGACCCTGTTGGTAACCGCCGGTAATCATGCTGGTGTTGTTGAGGATATTGTTCAGACTCAGGTTGATGTTGAGCTGTTGCTTGCGGTTGTTGAGGTAGATGAGTTTACCCACCGAAGCGTCGAGCATGAACCCGCCTTTGAGTTTCTCTTGCGAACCGATCATCTCCTTCTGGTTGTAGAGCTTCACGATGTCCGAACCGTTGTTATTAGGCATCAAATCCACAGGCTTACCGGTTTTCTCATCAAACCCCCAAACCTTCATTGTCTGACCGTTTTGGTTGACACCGATGATGCGGTAGCCGTTGTAGTATTGATAGAGGCCCACCTCGTTGGGATAATTGCCGCCATACATGTTCATGTGGGTGAAACGCGAGGGAGAGAAATCGAGGTAGTTGTTGTCGAAATAGGAAAGAGTCACATCGGCAAACCACATCTTGGGGTGGAAATAGTCGATGGTGATGCTGGCAGCCAGTTGCGGACCGTTGCTCACGTGGAGGCCCTCGGTGTATACCCGCTCGGTATAGTCGGTCGAGGGGGCACGGCCGTCGACAATCACAGGCAACTGCTCGGTGAAGAGGTTCATACCGTTCTCGGCACTCATCGTACCCCAGCAGTTGTTAATGTATTTGTAGCTGGCGTAGGTACCGGCAGCCGACACGGTGAAGCTGTTGTTGAGCTTCACGCTCACACCGGCCTCGACACCCATGTGACGCTTGTTCACGCCCGAGAGGGTGTGGTTTACATAGGTGCGGAACTCATCATGGTAGTAACCGGAGCTCTCCACACCGTCGCGGAACTCGGTATAGAAGGCCGTTACCCGACCTTTTACCACCGAGGTGTTCAGCTGGTAGGTGAGGTCGCCCGAGAATACCTTCTCCGATTTCAACCCTCTGACTTGCGTATCCTTCACACGGGGAGCTACATAGGAGTAACCGGCCAACGGAGCACGCGATTCGGCCAGAGCGTTGAACGACAAGCGGTTGTGGCCGTCAATCTTGTACACGATACCGGCCTTGATGCTGGGGTCGACAAAGTAGAGCTGTTTACCGAAACCTTTCGACTGGGCACCGATAACCTCGGCACGACCGTTGCGCATCAAACCTTCGCGTTGGAACGAGGTGTAGGACAACCGGGCGGCATAGTAGATGTCGAACAGCGGCAGTTTCCAGTCGTTCTGGGCAAAGGCCGAAGCCTTGATCACATGCATGTTGTAGTTGTAACCGAACACGTCGCCCTTGCGTACCGCCTTGTTGGGGTTGTCGACATCGTTCTGTATGATGGTCAGGTTGTCGGTAAAGTCGCGCTCGGCAAACTGGTCGATATCGATCCACTGGTTACCGCCCAGCAAGTCGTCGACCGTCTTGTAGTGCATGCCCTTGGCATACTTGGCCTCGATGCCGGCGGTCAATTTCAGTTGGCTGTTCAGCTGGTTGGTATAGAGGAAATTCAAGGGAATCTCCATCAGGTCGTTGTGACGACGCTCCAAGATGTATTTGGCGCTACCGTTGGGGTTCACCACGTTGTTCGTGTAGTTGGCGCTGTACATGGCGTCCCAGTTGATTTGGGTAATATCGGGGTCACCGGCCCGCCACAGGTCGGCCAACTGGTTGGCCAGGTCCTTGTTCACCTCTCCGTAGTAGGCATTGTACACATCGTCGGGACCGTTCACACCCAGCTGATAGTATTGCCAGCTGGGCAGGTTGCGGTAGTAGTCGGGACGGGGATCGGGCGCATTGTAGAACGAAATGGCCGAGTTGCTGTACATGCTGTAATGGAAACCTACGCCGGCAGCCAGGTTGCTGCGGTCGTCGATTTTCCAGTCCCAGTTGAAGATGGCGGTGGGGTCGTAGCTGTGTACGATACGCGAATTGCGTTTCTCACCGTTCTGATAGCCCCAGTAGGGGTTGTAGTAGATACCGCGGTAGTCATACACCTCTTGCGATACGGCAGCCGACTGTGCCCGCTTGGTGGGAGCACCGAAGGTGGTGAATGCAAAGCGGTGGTTGTCGAGCACCTTCTCGGCAGCGAGGAAGTAACCGAACGAGTTGTAGAAGGTTCCCTCGGTGCGACCCTCGTCGGCCCAGCGGTAAACAACCGACCCGGTGAAGGCCCAGCCGTTGTCCATGATACCGGTCGAGTGAATGGCTTGACCGCGCAACTTGTAGGCCCGGTTGGTATAGGCGGCATTCACGTTGGTACCGGCGGCATAGCTGGTGGCACGGGTGTTGATATTGGTCGTTCCACCCAGCGAACCAAAGGCGTAGCCCGGCATTTCCAGTCCGTTCACGGCATCTTTGTTGCGCATGGCGTTGTTCAAGCCGCCAAGGCTCGAATAGTTGAAACGGCCACGTTCCGAATCGTTAAAGTTAAGCCCGTTGATATAGGTCGACGACTCCCGTTGCTCATAGCCACGCACGTTGAAACGCATGGGGCTGTACGAGTAACTGGCGGCTTGCAGATAGATGTCGTCGGCTGCACCCGACAGATACGAGGCCGATTGAGAGGAAGAGCTGCCCTCCTCGTCGAACATCGCCTCGTCGAGTTCGAAAATATTGTCTTCGAGAGCCTGCTCGTTGAGCGACTCGTCAACCCGTTTCTCGTTAAGCGACAGGTTCAGGGTATTTGTTCCCTTCAACACATCGTAGTCGAGTGTATGGACCTTGTAATCGGCAGCCGTATAGACCACCGAAACGGCTCCTTCACGCACGTTTTTCAGTTCAAATTTCCCATCGAAATCTGTAACGGCCGACTCTTTTCCTATCGTCACCTTTACATTGGCAACAGGTCTGTTTGTTTCATAGTCAACAACAACGCCTCTCACTATCGCCGCCTGAACCAAAGCCGGTACCCCGAGAAGCAATGCCATCAATAACCATAGTTTACGATTCATTACATCAAAAGGTTTAATTATATACTGTGTTTCATTTCATAAAACCCGTTCTCACCCGCGTATTTCAAAGGGGGAAAGGAATTTGCAAATTAAAAGATTATTTTTCATTTGGCAAATATCTGGAAGAGGAATATTTGTTACAATCGTGTTAAATTATAATCCCCCTTCAAGGGGTGTTGAAGAACAAAATGTAAGAAAATAGGGCAATATTCTAACTTTCAACCGCTTAATTCTGTCACTCTGTCAAATGCGACTATTCACCTACCAACAAATTCAAAGTATAATTTTCAGGGGGCACACTCTGTTTCATTTAAAAAACCGGGAAGATAATCGTTTCATTCTCACCTCTCACCGTATTTCCTTCAAGGGTATCGCTCCCTTTATCTACACCTTCCCGCACATTTGTAGCAGAGATTTATTCCCAAAAATTTCGCCGATTTCCCAAATTAAACTATCTTGCAGCCCATTTAATCGAATTGAATATTTCAAAAACACAAAAATCCACACACGCTATGAAAAAAATAGGACTGTTGCTACTGGCCGTATTCCTGCTCGGCTCTACCGTTTCGCAGGCGCAAACCCCAAAGAAACACTATGCCATATACGCCGTAGCTTTCTACAACCTCGAAAATCTGTTCGACACCATCAACGACCCGAGTACCAACGACGAGGAGTTTACCCCCTCGGGCTCCTATCGCTGGGGCGGACTCAAATACCGCAACAAGCTCAATAACCTGGCCTATGCCATCAGCAACTTTGCCACCGACAATACCAGCCCCTTCAAACTGAAAAACGGCCCGGCCGTAATCGGCGTGTCGGAGGTAGAGAACCGTCAGGTACTGGAAGACCTCATCAAAACAGGTAAACTGGCACAGCGCAACTACGGCATCGTGCACTACAACTCGCCCGATGCCCGGGGTATCGACGTGGGCCTCATCTACGACAAGGACCAGTTCACGGTCGAATCGAGCAGCAGTGCCCGGCTTCACAGTGAAGAGTTCCCCACACTGCGCACCCGCGACCAGTTGGTCGTATCGGGTCGTCTGGCCGGCGAACGCGTACACTTTATCGTGAACCACTGGCCTTCGCGTCTGGGCGGGGAGAAACAATCGAGCCCCAAACGCGAAGCTGCCGCCGCGCTGACCAAACACCTGGCCGACTCGCTGCTGGCTGCCGACCCCGACTCGAAGGTCATCATCATGGGCGACCTCAACGACGACCCCAACAACAACAGTTGCAAAGTGGTGCTGGGAGCCAAGAAGAAACAACAGGAGGTTCAACCCGGCGGATTCTTCAACACCATGTGGGAGATGTACGACCGGGGTATCGGTACGCTGGCCTACAACGGTGCCTGGAACCTCTTCGACCAGATTATCATCTCGGCCAACCTCGTGGGCAAAGACCGCTCGACCTTGAAATATGTCCGCTCCGAAGTGTTCAACCGCGATTTCCTCAAACAGAAAGAGGGCAAATACAAAGGCTATCCGCTGCGCACCCATGCCGCCGGAGCCTATCTGAACGGTTACAGCGACCACTTCCCCACCCTTATCTACCTGGCCAAAGAGGTGGAATAAGCCAACAACTATCCCGACAATACCTATATATATAACACGAAGAGCCGCAGCGACGCTGCGGCTCTTCTCATATCATACCGGTATCATTTTCTAAAATGCGACCCGACGAGCCACCCGACGGCTTCCCGACGAAAGGGCCACAATATAAATACCCGAAAGATAATCGCTGATCGGTATCGAAATCGCAGTCTGCCCGGCCAGATAATCACACCAGAGCACCCGACCCGAGAGGTCGAGCAACTCGACCGCCTCAAACTCTCCCTCGGCACAAGTCACCTCAATCCAGTCGTCGTGGCGGGCTACGGACCAACTGTCATTGTCTATCTCCTCGATGCCACTGTAACAAGGGTCGTTCAAGGCATCGGCCGTAGCATACTCTACCGTACCGTCGGGAGCCTTGGCATAGACCAACCGATCCTGAGTATCGAGACCGCCTGACTCGGTCGAACAACCCGGGCGCAACATATCGCCCTCTTCCACGCCCAAGCCTTCGATCCACAACACCGAGCCATCGGCCCAAAAGCGTTGCCGCAAGGCATTACCCACCTCTACGGTATCGATTTTGCTGATGGTCGAGTTTATCTGAGTTTGGGTAATCCAGTCGAAGTGCGACACCGTCTCACCCACCTTTACCCCAAAATCGTAGATGAGATACTCCCGACTATACAGGCTTTCGATGGGCATCAAGGTCTGATTAAAGGTGATATACACCTGCTTGTCGGTCTCGCGCAGAAAAGCAAGATTCTCCTCCTCGGTCGCAGTGCAATTCTTAAACGTATAATACTTTTTATAAGACTCCCCATTGACCACGGTATCGCCCTGAATCAGGTTACGATAATAGCTCTTGCCTAACAATTCCATGGAATATCCCCACTCCGCACCTTCACGCACCAAAGGTACATACTCATATTCGGCTGCTTGAATCAGGCTCATGGTGCCGAAAAGCAATGTCAATAATGTAATTTTTTCGCATAACTATTCTATAAATGTTTGTAAACCAGATTGATTCTGTAAATGTACAACTTATTCCCGAGAAAATGTACCATTACCGCTACGGGTTTAAACTCTTTTCAAACAAAAACATTGCGTTTATCGCAGGTTTGACCTTACTTTGCAAAGATTTTCAAACAGATACCGTACATGACACAAAAAGCAAAAACCTACATGCTGCCTACGGCCATGATTGCCGGTAGTCTGGCGGGCTATCTCTTTCCCCACACCACAGCTCACTGGGCTACGGTGCTGGCACCTATTCTCATCTTTGCCATGCTACTGGTAACGTACTGCAAAATATCCATCAACGAACTTAATATCAAGCCGCTGCATTTGGGGCTCCTCGCTATACAGATTGTAGGAGGGCTCGTGGTATTCGGTGCCCTCTATTTTTGGGACCCCATCATTGCCGAGGGGACCTTCATCTGCCTCTTCTGCCCCACGGCAACCGCCGCACCTGTCATCACGGGCATGCTGGGAGGCAGCGTCTCCACGCTGGTATCGTACAGCCTCATGAGCAACATGGCCGTGGCGCTTCTCTCGCCCGTCATCTTCTCGTTCATGGGGATACACGCCGAAATCTCATTTATCGACTCGTTTCTGATTATTTGCAGCAAAGTGTTGCCGCTGCTTATCCTGCCGCTGGTGGTCGCCCTCCTCTTGCAAAAATTCTTCCCCCGCATACACCACACGCTGAAAAACCGGCAAGCCCTCTCGTTCTACATGTGGGCCGTGTCGCTCTTCCTCGTAGTAGGCAAGGCGGTCACCTTCATCATCGAACAGGGGTGGGAATCGGTTCCCTTCGAGATAGCCATCGCCCTGCTCTCACTTGTGGCTTGCGTCGGCCAGTTCTATCTGGGTCGTAAAATCGGCGGGAGATACGGCGACAAGATTTCGGGAGCCCAAGGACTGGGGCAGAAAAACACCGTGCTGGCCATCTGGATGGCACTCACCTACCTGGCACCCATCACCTCGATAGGCCCGGCCTCGTACATCATCTGGCAAAACAGCATCAACAGCTACCAACTCTACCTGAAAGAGAAGCGCGACCGGCGCCTGTAACCGCACGTACCGTCCCCAACTGAGCAATCGGCTCAATCGGCCGATTCGTCGTCGGCTGTCGCTGCCGGCAGATTCTTCTTGGCCTTCACGCCCATGCCTTTGAGTTTCTCGACCCGAACAATCAGATTGCCCTTGCCGTTCTTCAATTTATTCATCGCCTCGCCATAGGTAGCATTAGCCGTACCCAAGGCCTTGCCTATCTTCTCCATATCGTCCACGAAACCGGCAAACTTGTCATAGAGCTTACCTCCCTCCTCGGCAATATCGATGGCGTGGCGGGTCTGCTTGTCGCGCTGCCACAAGTCGGCCACCAGTTTCAGGGCTGCAATCAGATTGGTCGGGCTCAGCAGCAATACCTTCCGGTCATAGGCATACTGCCACAAGGCATGGTCGGCCTGCATGGCGGCCAGATAGGCCGCCTCGTTGGGTACAAACATCATCACATGGTCGCCCTTGCCCACATAGTCCTGGTAGCTCTTGCCGGCCAGTTCGTCGATATGTTTCCTGACCGAAGCCAAATGCTGCTTCAAGGCCACGGCCGCCTCCTCGGGCGTCTCGGCATTCACATAGTTGACATAAGCCGTGAGCGACACCTTCGAGTCGATGACCATCTGGTGGTTCTCGCCTCCGGGATAACGGATAATCACATCGGGACGCATCTTGTGCCCATCGGCACTCTGTATCGTGTGTCCCTCCTCGTCGCGCAAGGTCTCCTGAATAAAGTACTCACGGTCTTTTTCCAAACCCGACTTTTCGAGAATACTCTCCAATATCATCTCGCCCCAGTCGCCCTGAATCTTCGAGTCGCCCCGCAAGGCCTGGGTCAACTGCTTGGCCTCCACACCAATCGTCTCGCTACGCTCGACCAGTTCCTTAATCTGTTCTTTCAGCGAAAACCGTTCGCGCGCCTCGCTGTTATAAGTCTCCTCTACGGTCTTTTTGAACCCTTCGAGACGCTCTTTCAGCGGATTCAGCACCTCGGCCAGCCTCTCCCGGTTCATCTCCGAGAAACTCTTCGACTTCTCCTGCAAAATCTCGTTGGCCAAGACCTTGAACTCGTTGTTCATCTCCTGGCGCACTCGTTGTACCTCCTGCTTCTGCACCTCCATATTCTCGGCAAGTACCTGATTGCGGGCCTGCAAATCGCCCTTCTCACGGTTGAGTTTCTCACGCTCGCGGGTAGAGAAATCGAGCTGCGCCTGCACCTCGGCCAGCCGCGAGGTACAGCTGTTCACCTGAGCCTCCAACACACCGTTGCGCACCTTCAAGTCGGCCAACTCACGTTCGCGTTCGGCCAACGACTGTTGCCACGCCTTGCGGCGCGAGTCATATACGAAAAAAAACAAGACGGCAGCTACACACAACACCGCCAATATACCTATCCACATTCCTGTCATAATCGTCACTATACTATTTATGTATATTTTCAAATCACATTCATTTCCAGTTGATATCCACCATCTCGAAAAAGTGCCGGGCAATCCGGGCAAACCCTCTGTTCCCAGGGTGTGATGCCACATGCCAATCGGTCGTTATCGTTTCGTATCCCTGCCACGTCAGGAGCTTCGTCCCGGGGTTATCGTCATAACTCGTTGCCCGCACCTTCGCGGTATAGTTTTTTCCGTCCACCACAAAGTCTATTTGCAGCCGACTGTCGGGCAACACGGTGTAACGGGTATACTTCACCGTTTGGGTGGTCGGCTCCGCCCAAGTGACAACCGTTCCTATCGAACTCTCGTTCTCCGTTTTATGAATATCGTCTATTGCTATCAAATTCACGGCATACTGCTTGCACGCATTTTTAATCGATTTCGTGACACGGCTCGACACATACCAGCCATAAAGCCACACGATGCGGGCATTCGGTGCCCCCTCCTTGATGGTCGCAATCAGCTCCTTCGCCCCCTGTTCAAAGGCCGACCGCTTCTTCGAGGTATTCACGTTATCGCCAATCTGTATCACGACCAAATCCAGGTCGGCACTCAGCCGTGGCCGCAAGGTATTTTCCAACCAGTCCAGTTGCTGGGCATAATCTTCACAACCTTCAAACGCTATCCCCGACAGCTTCACATCGGTATACGCCGGATTGGCCGCCAGGAACCGCTCTTGTATAAGGGCATGATAATCGTGCAGCGAATCGGTGGCATTCATACCGAAAGTTCCATTGCCCAGCAGCAGGGAGTTCCCGATAAACAAAGCCTTGTCGGGGACCTCGATTACTCCGTAGTCGAAGATCAGATCGGTCAGGTCCTCTCCAAAAATCTTGTCGCACGAGACGGTCATCATCGACAAAACCATCAAACCGAAATAACAGGCCAGGCTTCTCATCTTAAATCCATTATTGCATACAAAGATAAGCAATGTTGAGAGAGAGGCAAACAGAAAATAACACGATTACCTTCCTAGTCCGGCTACAAACCGAGGATAAATTTCCTTGTTTTCACTTTTATCGTTACATTTGTCCAAGAAACGCACAAAATTCCAGCCGCATGAAATTAGGAGACGTATGGTTCTCGGCCATTGCCGAAGCCGAAAATAACGACCACATGATTATCGTTTCGGGACGTACCGAAATCGAGCCCTTCATTCAATCAGGCAAGTTCAAGGAGCGGGTCGAAATCACCTGGAAATACGAGCCCGACAGCAAAGGTATGCCCCACGAAGCGACTGCCAAACTTATGGAAGAGGCTCAAACCGCCCTGAAACGAGCCATGGAAAAGGACAAGCTGGCCATCTTCACCGGTATCTATACGGGCGACGGCGAACGCACCTGGGTATTCTACACCCGCAATGTGCCGGCTTTCGGCCGTATGCTCAACGAGGCTCTCGCCCCGTTCGAGACCCTTCCCCTCTCCATCTACACCGAGAAAGATCCCGAATGGAACGAATACCGGGAGATGTGCGAACTGCAAGGCCAAGAAGAGGAAGACAACGGCGAAAGCGACGACGAACCCTTCGAAGAATAAACAGTCCAATACCCCACTCGGACCCATGTCGCTCCACCTGTTTTCCCGTTGTATCGCTGCCGCCGCAGCCCTGCTGCTTCTGACGGCAACCGCCTGCTCGCGAGAGCCGGAGGAACCGGGTAACGGCACACCGGTATCGGTTACCGAGCCGGGGACACTCAACGAGATTATCACCCCCGACCGCCGTCCCTTCATCACCGAACTCACCATTACCGGTTCGCTCAACCATAACGATATCGCCTATATCGGGCAAATGCCCGAACTGCGCTATCTCGATTTAAGTGCCATATCATTATCCGGAGACTTTCTGCCCGAGAATGCCTTTGCCAATCACCCGAAGCTCGAAGAGGTTCTGCTCCCCTCGTCGCTCGACTCCATCGGCACCTCGGCATTCCGGTGGAGCGAGCAGTTGCAAACGGTGCGGTTACCCCGCCACCTGGTCGCGATTGGCGCCTATGCCTTTGCCGGGTGCAAAGACCTGCACGACATCGACTTGCCCGCCTCGCTGCAACGCATCGGGAAATATGCTTTTTCGGGTTGCATCAGTTTACACGAGATAGGAATACCTGCGGGACTCTCCATCATAGCCGACGGCACCTTCTCGCAATGCCGCACGCTGGCCCAAGTCTCGATACCTTCGTCTGTAAAAACCATCGGCTACCAAGCTTTCGAAGGCTGCGACCAGTTACAGGCCGTACGCATACCCTCAACGGTAAAAAAAGTAGGAATCGGAGCTTTTCAAAACTGCATCGGACTGATTGAAATCTCATGGCCCACCTCCTTGACCGAAATCGACAATCTTACCTTTGCCGGCTGTTCCAGCCTCACGTCCATCACCTTGCACAGTCAACTGACAGCCATTGCCGACCATGCCTTCGACGGCTGCAAAAGCCTGGTCGAGATTCACAGCAAGAACAGCACGCCGCCACAAATCGGAGCCGATACGTTTCGGGCTGTCAATCAAGGCATTTGCCATGTATTCGTTCCGTCGGAACGAGCCCGTGAAAATTACAGCACGGCCCCTTATTGGAGCGATTTCCTCATTTATGTCGAGTAATCGACATAAAGAATTTCCCGGTTAACATCTCGACAAATTCCCGTTTCACCACTACTAAAAGAGGAAGGGAGAACCCCTCAACGAATTCTCCCTTTCCTTTATATATTATAAGTCAAGACCTATTACTCTTCGTCCTCGTCTTCTTCCTTCATGTTGTGGAAGACGTTCTGTACATCTTCGTCCTCCTCGAAGCGCTCGATGAGTTTCTCGATCGAGGCACGTTGTTCGGGAGTCACCTCCTTCACATCGTTGGGGATACGCTCAAACTCGGCACTGATGATTTCATATCCGGCCTCTTCGAGGTGGTGCTGTATGTTGTTGTTCTCCGAGAACTCGCCATAGAGTACAATCTCCTCATCGTCGGCCTCCAACTCGTCGACACCATAGTCAATCATTTCGAGTTCGAGATCTTCGAGCGACACACCCTCTTTGGGTTTGATGTGGAACACACACTTGTGGTCGAAAAGGAACGAGAGGCTGCCGGTCGTACCCAGCGAACCGCCTGCCTTGTTGAAATAGCTGCGCACATTAGCCACCGTGCGGGTGGTATTGTCGGTTGCGGTCTCGATAACCATGGCGATACCGAAAGGCCCGTATCCTTCATAAACGACCTCTTTGTAATCTCCGGCATCTTTCGACGATGCTTTCTTGATAGCCCGTTCTACATTCTCCTTGGGCATGTTGGCAGCTTTGGCATTCTGCATCAGCACGCGCAAACGAGGGTTGGAATCAGGATCGGGACCACCGGCTTTAACGGCGATGGAGATTTCCTTACCAATCTTCGTGAACGTACGGGCCATGTTGCCCCAACGTTTCAATTTTCTGGCTTTACGATATTCAAAAGCTCTTCCCATAGAATATTAT
>DXDM01000029.1 GCA_019115485.1 Candidatus Barnesiella excrementavium
GTGTTACAACCGAGGCTTTATCGTTACCCCCGATGGCGAAGCGCATTACTATGACAAGCGTCACCTCTTCCGCATGGGTGAGGAGGGTCTCCATTTCACGGCAGGCAGCCGGCACTTGGTAGTCAGTTACCGGGGGTGGAACATCGCCTTGCAGGTGTGCTACGACCTGCGTTTCCCGGTGTGGTGCCGCAACGTGAACAACGAGTACGACCTGCTGCTGGTTGTGGCTAACTGGCCCCAGTCGCGGGCCTATGCGTGGCACAGCCTGCTCATAGCTCGGGCTATCGAGAATGCGGCTTATGTGTGTGGCGTGAACCGTACCGGAAACGATTCTACTGCGATGGTCTATCGGGGCGACACGATGGCCGTAGGGGTGAAAGGCGAAATTTTGGCCGAGGCCGAACCCTTTGCCGAGCAGGTGGTCGAGGTGGTGCTCGACTTGTCGAAGGTGCGCCGTTTCAGGGAGAAGTTCCCGGTGTGGAAAGATGCCGACAATTTTTCGTTGGAGTAATCAATCGTCCGTTCTTGTTGTTTCTTCCCAAAGATTCATGATATTCTGTTACCCCTCTATCCTGTGGAAGGAGGGGGCTCTCTTGGTATAGTGTGCGGCGGATAAACCCGCAGACCGAAAAGAAAATGGCAGAGACCCTCCCGAGCCTCTGCCATGTATTGTTATTGTGTGTAATGTGTAAAAATCGTATCGATTTCAGTGTTGGGGTTGAGCTTGATTCGATTCACGCGGCCGACATTCCCAAATGACACCTTTGTCGATGGCCCCTTCGAAAAACTGTTCGACGGCTTTGCGACGGGCCGGAGGCATGAGGCCCCCGTATTTGAGGCACATCTCACCCCGGCTGTCGTAGACTGTGGTGGTGTTTTTGTCGAAGGCGCCGGGTGTAGGCTTGTAGATGACGTAGTAGCGTTCGCCCGCTTTTTCATAGAGCGTAATGCGGCACTCGGTTTGAGAGAGACTCTTTTTCTGTTCTTTCAACCAGGCGATTTCGTCGACGGGGTTGTGCCGGGCGGGATTCTTCTCGACCACATACCGGCTGCTGCCACACGAGAGCAGTAGCACAGCACCACAGAGCCCAACAAAAAGGTTGCGTATCATCTTCATATGCGTGTCGTTTTTCAAGCTTTATAACGTATCCACTTAATCATCTCTTTATAGCTGGGTTTCTTGCCATACATGAGTATACCCACGCGGTAGATGCGTCCGGCTACCCAGGCCAATCCGATGGCCGAGCCGTAGAGGATAACCATCGAGAGAACCAACTCCCAGGTCGATACCCCGAAGGGAATGCGCACCATCATCACGATAGGCGAGGTAAAGGGTATCATCGAGCACCACAGGGCCAGAGGACCGTCGGGGTTCTCGGCGCTGAATATGCCGGCATAGAGGGCAAAGATGATGATGAAGGTAATAGGTATCATGAATTGCTGCGTGTCTGACTCGTTGTCGACGGCCGATCCGATGGCGGCGAAGAGCGAGGCGTAGAGGATATACCCGCCGATGAAGAAGAACACGAAGCTGACGAGCAACTGGGTGATGTTAATGCTCCCCAGCATCTGCTGTACCTCGGCCATGGCACCCATGTCGCCGCTCAACTGGCTGGCATCGACACCGTTCATCGTAGTGGTCATGGCAGCCATGTCACTCATTTGCGAGGGGTCTACACCGCCGCTTATCGAGAAGTAGGCCCCGGCCGAGAGGAATATCCCCACCAGGAAGATAATCCAGATGCCCAACTGGGTGAGTCCTACCAGCCCGATGCTGACGATTTTGCCGATCATCAGTTCAAACGGTTTGACCGATGAGACCATCACCTCGACAATGCGGTTGGTCTTCTCCTGCATGACACTCGACATCACCTGTCCGCCATAGAGCATGAGGAACATGTAGATGACAAGCGTCATGACCATGCCGATAATGGTCACGAACTCGGTTGAGGTCTGGGTTTCGGCCCCGTCCTCTTCGAGCCGAATGGTATCGACTTGGAGGTTGATGTTCGACTCGTCGATGATGCGCTTGATGTCGGGGATATTGTACGAGAGCAGCTTCTCGTCTTTGAGGTAGTCCTCCATTTGCGAGATAATAGCTAACTCGCAACTGGCGGTAATCTGCTTCTGCGAATAGATGGTCATGCCCTGGGGATTGTCGAGCAGGTTGTCCTTGATGATGACGTAGGCATAGGGCATGGTGCTTTCGTCGCCGTCGACACGCATCTGTTCGGGCGAGAGAGTCCCTTGCGTATAGGTGAAGTGATACTCGTCGGAATCGTGGTAGATGTCTTTATAGAGACCCGTCTGGTCGATGACGGCAATGAGCCGGGTCTCGTCGCTCGATAACTTGGACAGCCAGATGGGCGCGAAGACGAGGGCCACCATGATGATGGGCGAGAGAATCGTCATCAAGATGAACGATTTCTTTTGAACTCGGGTCAAGTACTCGCGTTCTATGATCAGCGATATTTTACTCATGATACAGATGTTTTAGCTTAGTTTTGTTTCTCTTCGAGCGCCGATTCACCCACGGTCTCGATAAAAATTTCGTTCATGGTGGGGAGAATCTCCTCGAACCCGGCAATCTGGCACTGTTGGGTGAGCAGCCCGATGAGTTCGTTGTTGCTCATGTGCGGGTCGCGTTTGCGCAGGGTATAGGTGTGTCCCCGCGAGATGGCGTGCGAATCGGTTATCTCGTAGAGGTCGTTGCTTTGCAATTCGCCCTGTTGTACTTCGACCTGAAAGAGGTGCTTCTTGTGTTGCTGGCGAATGTCGTCGACCTTGCCTTGCAGTACGGCGTGCGAGCGGTTGATGAGGGTAATCTCGTCGCACAACTCCTCGACCGAACCCATGTTGTGGGTCGAGAAGATGATGGTGGCACCCTTGTCGCGCATTTCGAGTATCTCGCGTTTGAGCAGGTTGGCGTTCACCGGGTCGAAGCCGCTGAACGGTTCGTCGAAGATGAGCAGCTGCGGGTTGTGCATCACCGTGGTGATGAACTGTATCTTCTGTTGCATACCCTTGGAGAGCTCCTCGATTTTCTTCTTTTCCCAGCCTTTGATGTCAAATTTGGTCAGCCAGTAGTTCATGCTCTCTTTGGCCGCTTTGCGCGACAATCCTTTGAGTTGGGCCAGATAAAGAATCTGTTCGCCCACCTTCATCTTTTTATAGAGGCCACGCTCCTCGGGCAGATAGCCGATGTGTTCGACATCGGAAGGGTGCAGCGGGCGCCCTTCGATGAGCACCTCACCTTCGTCGGGAGCGGTTATCTGGTTGATGATGCGGATCAAGGTCGTTTTACCGGCACCGTTGGGCCCCAGCAGACCGTAAATGCCATTGCGGGGTACTCGCACGGTGACATCGTCAAGTGCCCGGTGAGAGGCGTATTGTTTGACAATGTGGTTCGCTTCGAGATAATACATAGTATTTCGTTAATAGGTATGATGATTGATAAGACAAATAACGGTATAAAATTTGGAATGAACAAGTAAAATGATAAAATTTTATTGTTTTTCGATAAATAAATATTGAATAGACCTTACTTGGGCGATACGATTCGGTCGCCTATCTGTTTGGCCAGGGAGGTTCTCACCTGGTTCAGTTCCACATTCTGTTCGATGAGTTCGTCGACCCGCTTGTCGTCTTTGTTGCGCGAGGCTTCCTTGATCTGTTCCTGTATCTGTTTGATAGCCTGTTCGAGAATGGCGTTTTTCAGTTCGTAGATAGCGCGGGGAATGAGCTCCCACAAGCGGTCGGTCTCCGACTCAATCTTCTGGAACTTGGTGTGGACCTTGCTGAGCTGGTATTTCTCGCTCACCAAATCGACAGCCAGCAGGCTGATGGTCGTGTCGGGGTAGGTAGTGAAATAGCGTTCGAGGAAATTGGTCTCGAAGGTCTGCAATTCCTCGTCCATTTCGCCGATGATGCGTTCCTCGGCCTCGGCCTCTTTGCGTTGCTTGTCGGCAATGTCGCCGCTTTCGAGCCGTATCTGTTCGATAGCCTCGTCGATGCGCTGACGGCTCTTCGCCTGTAACTCGCTGCGCAGGGTCGATGCCTGCTGTGCCTCGTGTTCGCGCTGGGCTGCCGTGAGCTCCATGATTTGTTTGTAGAGCGGATTGCTCAGTTCGATATGGTCGATTGACAACTCATCGGTAATGTATTCCCACACCTTTTGCCACGAATCTTCACCCGTCTCGAACAGGTTGCGGTACCCGTAGCGGACGATGTAACGAATGATTTCCCGCTCGTATTTATCGAGGGGTGAACGGCTGGCCACTCGTTGCGACAGAGTGGTGTTGTCGATAGCGGATACTTCGGCCGCATCGGTTGCAGCCGGCATGTCGGTGAGTGCATGGGGCGGGGGAGTCTCGCTCCCTTCGGCCGGTCTTTCGTTCCCCCCTTTCACGGCCGGTTGCTGAGTGGAGGTCGGTTGTGCCGGTCGGTGCTCGGCAGCTTGGTACCGTTCGCGGGTAGATTGCTGCTCGGCTCGTTTCTGACGCCGCTTGTTCAGTTCCGACAAGAGCACCTGTTCGTCGATTTGCAACAATCGGCTGCACTCCTGTACATACACCGAGCGGACAATGGCGTCGGGTATGAGCGAAATGCTCTCGACGATATTCGAGATGATGGCGGCCCGTTTGATGGGGTCCTCACCGGCATCTTCGAGAAGAAGCTGGGTTTTGAAGCGGATAAAGTCGGTCTCGTGTGCCTTGATGTATTGCCTGAACGACTCGGCACTTTGGCTCTTGGAGAACGAGTCGGGGTCTTCACCGTCGGGCAGCAGCACCACCTTGATGTTGAGCCCCTCTTGAAGAATGAGGTCGATACCTCGCAGCGAGGCCTTGATACCCGGTGCATCGCCGTCGTAGAGAACCGTGATGTTGTCGGTGAAGCGATGGATAAGTCGTATCTGTCCCGGGGTAAGGGCTGTACCCGACGAAGCCACGACATTCTCGATACCCGACTGGTGCATCGACAGTACATCGGTGTAACCCTCGACCAGGTAGCAACAGCGCTCCTTCTCGATGGCCCGCTTGGCCTGGTAGATACCATAGAGCTCGTTGCTCTTGTGGTAGATGTCCGACTCGGGCGAGTTGAAGTATTTGCTTATCTTCACCCCCGATTTAAGTATCCGGCCGCCAAAGGCGACCACCTTGCCCGACACGCTGTATACGGGAAACATCACCCGGCCGGCAAACAGGTCGTAAATGCTTCCGTGCTGACCTTCGCGGCATAGTCCCGTTTTGAGCAGGAACTCCGTCTTGTACCCCCGTTTCTGAGCCTCCCGGGCCAGTGCGTCGCGCTTCTCGGGCGAATAGCCAAGCCCGAACTTGCGGATAATATCTTCGTTGAAGCCCCGTTCCCTGAAATAGGCCAGACCCACCGAGCGCCCCTCGTCGGTCTCCAACAGCGAATGGCTGAAAAACTCCTGGGCGAAGGCATTGATTACGAACATGCTTTCGCGTTCGCTCCGTTTCTGCTTCTCTTCGTCGGTCAGCTCCTTTTCGTGAATTTCGATATTGTATTTCTTGGCCAGGTATTTCAGTGCCTCATAATAGGAGAGTTGCTCGTGCTCCATGATAAAGTGTATGGCACTGCCGCCCTTCCCGCAACTGAAACATTTGCACACCCCTTTCGACGGAGATACGCTGAACGAGGGTGATTTGTCGTCGTGAAACGGGCACAGCCCCCAGTAATTGGCGCCTCGCCGACGTAGGCTCACGAAGTCGGAGACGACGTCGACGATGTCGGTTGCTGCCATAATCCTATCGATGGTTGCCTGGTCTATCATTCACTATCTTTTTGCCCCACGAAGATAACGATTCTTTATGATAATGACTCGTGGCTTTCTCACTTTTTTCATCAGGATCGCAGGTTTGTAAAATGCCTTACCTGTTTGGCCGAGTTTTGCTAAAAAAATCAGTGAGTATATTAAATAATGTTGTAGAACATGTTTTTAAGGCAGAATTTCTTGTCGGCTACACAAAAAAGAGATACATTTGTCATGTGTTTTTCATAGTATTAGATTTAAGGTTAATGAAGATTGGTTGTCGTGAGACAACCTTTCCTTTTTTAAAGCCTGTCTTTCTCCAACAATTTTGTCGACCAGGCTCTCTCTTTTATTCGATGCGATAGTGTCGTGGATCTTTCTCCCTATTCGTTTATCGGCTAAAACGTGTGATGGAAAGTCCGTTTGACGGGTATAGAACCTGTTGTTTGGTGTATGTTGCAGCAGGTACAAAATTCATAAGATTACTTTATTCTATATTGATAATCAGTGTATTATAAATTTTTACTTTGCTTTGAAGCTTACTTTTTCCCCTCTCTGCTTTTCAAAATGAAGTTTCTTCTATAATTTTTTGAGAAAAATGATTTTATTTCTCAAAACATTATTACATTTGTGTAATCATTTTTGAACCCAAAGTAGTAACTAAAAAAACTGGTATGAAAAAATTTACTTTTGTTGTGGCCGCTATGGCTTTGTGTGTAAATGTTGGCTTTGCCCAAACATTTAGATCGATGAATGGCAGTAATGATTTTGAAACGATCTCTATGAAGAGAGTAGACAACTCTAATGTAAAAAAAATCGGTCTCAACCGATCTGCAAGAGAGTTCGGTTTTTCAAAAATGAATCAGGGAAATATTGCAAAAAAACCGGCTCAAACAGCTATTTTGGAAACTCCTGTAGCTTTATCGGCAACGAATGTGTCCGACTATTATTTCGTAGCGAACTGGGAACTTGTTTCTGGCGCTGATGGTTATATTGTAGAAGCGTATAGAAATTATGAGACTACTGTTGATACTACATATTGTGCTTTGTATGAGGATTTTTATTATGTGACGGAAAGTGATGAATATCTCACAACTGAGGGCTATCTTTATAATTGTTATCGGTATGATTGGTATCTTGTTAATGCCAAGCAAGGAGATAAGTCTATTATATTTCCTAAAACTACGGATGCTGGTACTTCTCTGTTGGAAACTCCTTTTTTGGATTTAGCAATAGAGGGGGAGGAGTCAGGAAGCCTTAAATTATCAATTGTTGCTGAAGGCGCTGTAGATGATTTATTGGGTATTGGTTGCTATTATTATGAAAGCGAGAATGCTCAAAAACCTGTTGAGTCCTATTTAGGAGAACTGAAATTTGACGCAACAACATTGAGAGTTCTGATCAACTTGGAGGATATTCCATATAGAGAAGGGGTTGTATTTTACTTTGTTACGATGAATGAGTTTGAGAATTCAAGTGATATAACAATACGGGAAATTATGTTGGATCAGCCTGTAAAAGCAGGAACCAAATTTGATAAATACTATGGTTTCAAACCTATTTTAGGAGAGTACACTTCTTGCCCGGTATTTACAATGGAGCGTAATACCGGAATAGAGGGTGTATCTGATAATTTCTATTATGGTGTGTATGCCGTGTCGGTAAATATGGCCGCAGGAGAAATTACGGATCAATCCGAGATGTCTAACGAGATTATTGTCGGCGAGTCTTCTGCCGTAGAGGGTATCCAGGCCAGCAACGACAAGATTTTCGTACACGACAATCTGCACGTTGTATTGGAGAAACCGGCTACAATCGCCGTTTACAACATGGCCGGTGTGCTGGTTATGAGTGTTGAGGGTGTTGAAGGTGAGAACGAAATAGCTTTGCCCGCTGCCGGTGCTTACATTGTAAAAGCCGGTAACACGGTTGCTAAAGTGATGAAATAATCCTTTGCGATTTGACAATAAAGAAAAGGCTTTCGGGCATCGCCCGAAAGCCTTTTCTATTGAATGCGAGGGCTGATGGTTCAGAACTCCCGGGCACACTCTTGCAGCACCTCCGAGAGGGTGGGGTGTGCGTGTACCATCGTTTTCAGTTGGGCGATGGTGGTACCGCGGTTCATCAGGGCCGCTATCTCCTGCACCAGGTCGGCGGCATGCGCCCCGAAGATGTGCCCGCCGATAATGCGTCCGTTTTTGTCGGCAATGAGTTTGCACAAGCCGTCGGGTTCACCCATGCTCACCGCCTTGCCGTTGGCTCGGAAGAGCGACTTCCTGGCCGTGAAGGCGATGCCCTGCTGTTTGCACTCCTCCTCGGTGAGTCCCACCATGCCGGCTTCGGGACGTGTAAATACGGCCGAGGGGATAATATGCAGGTCGATGCCGCTCTCCTCGCCGAGCAGGTGGTCGATGACCTTGCGCCCTTGGAACGAAGCGGCGTGGGCCAGCATGCAGCGGCCGTTTACATCGCCTATGGCGTAGATGTCGGGCTCGTTGGTTTGCAGATTGTCGTCGGTCTCGATGCCTTTGGGCGAATAGTGTATGCCCACCCGGTCGAGTCCCAGACCTTCGACGCGGGGAGCGCGTCCGGTAGCAATCAGTACGGTGTCGGCCTCGACCGTGTGCTCCTGATTTTTCCAGGTGTAACGGACGGTCAGTCCCGGGCCGCTCGGTTCGATACTCTTCACACCGGCCTGGTTGAAAAATTCGATGCCCCGCTTGCCGAGTACCTGTTTCAGCCGTTTGCTGATGTCGGTATCGAAGTTGGGCAGAATCTCTTTGGCAAATTCGAGCACGGTGACCGCGCTGCCCAGACTGCGGAAGATGGAGGCAAATTCAAGTCCGATGACCCCGGCTCCCACGATGCAGAGCCGGGCCGGTATGTGGTCGATGTCGAGCAACTGGGTCGAGGTGACGACCCCGGGCAACCGGCTTCCCTCGATAGGGGGAATCTTGGCCGTCGAACCGGTGGCGATGAGCATGTGACGGGCCGTGTAGGTCTCGCCCGAGGCACTCTTTACCGAATGGGCATCGAGCAGTTCGGCCCGTTCGGGTACGTAGGTAATCAGTTTGTTTTTCAACAGAAACTCGATGCCGGCGGTCAGTTGGGTCACCACCTCGTTCTTGCGCGCCACGATGCGCGCCATGTCGACCGTGGGGGCCGAGGTGATTATTCCCATCGCCTGGCTGTCGGCTACCGTGTCGGCCACCTCGGCGCTGCGGCAGAAGCATTTGGTGGGAATACACCCCTCTTGCAGGCAGGTGCCGCCCACCCGGCGTTCTTCAAACAGGGTGACACTCAATCCCTTCTTGGCGGCATATAGAGCCGTCTCGTATCCGCCGGGACCGGCTCCGATGATGATAATATCGCTGTTCATGTGTATGAGAAATAAAAAACGGAGAGGGGGAAAGCGCCATGCGCCTTCCCGGTCTCCGTACAGATGAGGTTTTAATAATTCAAATCTTTGAAGCGCAAGATGGGGTTCTTGGCCGCAGTCGTTTCGTCGAGCCGGCGTACGGGTGTCACGTGCGGAGCGCTCTTGACCATTTCGGGGTCGTCGATGGCTTCGCGGGCCACGGTGCGCATGGCTTCGATAAACTCGTCGAGCGTCTCTTTCGACTCGGTTTCGGTAGGCTCGATCATAATCGACTGATGGAACAGCAGCGGGAAGTAGATGGTAGGTGCATGGTATCCATAGTCGAGCAGCCGTTTGGCCACGTCGAGAGTCGTCACGCCGGTCGATTTGTCGAGCAGGCCGTCAAAGACGAACTCGTGCTTGCAGATGCCCTCGATGGGCAGGTAGTAGCAATCCTTCAATGACTCCTTCACGTAGTTGGCATTCAACGTAGCCAGCTCGCCGGCATGTTTGAGGTTCTCCTTGCCGAGTGAGAGAATGTAGGCATATGCCCGCATCATCACCCCGAAGTTGCCGAAGAATCCCGACACGCTGCCCAGGCTGTCGGCGCTACCTTCGACGGCGTAGCGGTCGCCGTGTTTCACCACGCGGGGACGGGGCAGATAGTCGACCAGAGCGGCGGCCACACCTACGGGGCCGCTACCGGGGCCACCGCCGCCGTGCGGTGTCGAGAAGGTCTTGTGCAGATTGATGTGCATGATGTCGAAGCCCATGTCGCCGGGGCGGCAACGGCCCAACAGCGGGTTGAGGTTGGCTCCGTCGTAGTAGAGCAGACCTCCGCAACCGTGTACCAGCTTGGCAATCTGGGGAATCTCTTTCTCGAAGATGCCCAGCGTGTTGGGGTTGGTCATCATGATACCGGCAATCGTGTCGTCGAGCAGCGGTTCGAGCTGGGCCACGTCGATGGTACCTTCGGGCGTGGAGGGAACCTCGACGATTTCCAGCCCGCACACGGCGGCACTGGCCGGGTTGGTACCGTGGGCACTGTCGGGGACAATCACTTTGGTCCGTTTCAAGTCACCCCGTTTGATGTGATACTGGCGCATGAGCATGAGGCCCGTCAACTCGCCGTGAGCTCCGGCAAAGGGGTTGAGGGTGAATTCGGCCAGACCTGAAATCTCGGCCAGGGCGTGTGCCAGTTCATAATAGAGCCGCAGGGCCCCTTGTACCGACTCTTCGCTCTGCCGCGGGTGCAGCGAGGTGAAGGCCGGCAGGGCAGCCATCTCTTCGTTGATCTTGGGGTTGTATTTCATGGTGCAGGATCCCAGCGGATAGAAGCCGGTCTCGACACCGAAATTCTTGTTGGATACATTGGTATAGTGGCGCACTACATCGAGCTCGCTCACCTCGGGCAGCTCGGCCGGAGCCGTTCTTCTGAGCGATTGGGGCAGGTCGGCCAGCGAATAGTTACCAAAGTCGGATTGGGGCAGGGAGTAGCCTACGCGTCCCGGCTTTGAAATCTCAAAAATAAGTTTGTTGTAATATTTCATGGCTTATCCCTCCTGTTCGATTAGTGAAACCAAATTGTCAATCTCTTCGCGAGTACGTTTCTCGGTCACGCAGAATAGGAGAGCGTCGTCGGTTCCCTCGACGGGAATACCGGCCAGGAAGCCTTTCTCTTCGAGATGTTTCATCAGCTTCTCCCGGTTGAGGGTGGTGCGCACGGCAAACTCTTTGAGGAAAGGTTTGTCGAAGCAGAGCGAGAATTTGCCCGTGGCCAGCAGTTTGTCGCACAGGTAGTGGGCTCCGGCGTAGGATTTCTCGTTGACCTCCTGCAAACCGCGTTTGCCCATGAGTGCCATGTAGATGGTCACATACAGGGCCATGAGCGACTGGTTGGAGCAGATGTTGCTGTTGGCCTTCTGGCGGCGTATGTGTTGCTCGCGGGCTTGCAGCGTCAGCACGAATGCCCGTTTGCCGTCGACATCTTTCGTAGCGCCTACGATACGGCCCGGCAACTTGCGCACCAGGTCGCGGGTGGCGGCCAGATAGCCTACGTAGGGACCGCCGAAGTTCAACGGCATACCCAGCGACTGACCGTCGCCGCAGGCAATATCGGCACCCCATTCGCCGGGCGTTTTCAGCACGGCCATGGCCGAGGGGTCGGCGTTGACGATGAAGAGGGTTTTGTGGGCGTGCGTACTCTCGGCAAAGCCGGTGAAGTCCTCGATGATACCATAGCGGTTGGGGGTGCTTACAATCACGCCGGCCACGTCGTCGGCAGCCAGCATCTGTTCCATGGCGGCCTTGTCGGTTACACCCTCCTTCTCGGGAATGTAGTCGAGCACGACACCGTGGAAGCGGGCGTAGGTCTCTACGACGGCAATTACCCGTTCGCTCACGGTACGCGAGATAATCACCTTGTTGCGTTTCTTGGCGTGGGCGATGGCCATGAGCATGGCCTCGGCCGTGGCCGTGGCACCGTCGTACATCGAGGCATTGCAGCACTCCATGCCGGTGAGCTCGCAAATCATGCTTTGAAATTCAAAGATGTATTGCAGCGTGCCTTGCGAGATTTCGGGCTGGTAGGGGGTATAGGCCGTGAGGTACTCCGAGCGGGCGATGAGCTGGGCAATGACCGAGGGTGAGTAGTGGTCATAGGCTCCGCCGCCGGCAAAGGAGATGAGCGGGTGGTTCAGGTTGCCCAACTCCTTGAAATAGCTTCGGATCTCGTCTTCCGACATCGATTTGTGCAGGTTGTAATCTTTGTCGAAGCGAATGCTTTCGGGAATCTCGGCATAGAGGTCGTCGAGCGACGATACGCCTATCCGTTCCAGCATTTCGGCAATATCCGATTCGGTATGCGGAAAATATTTGTACATGATTTCCTCCTTCGTCGATTATTCGCAAATAGCTTTATAAGCCTCGGCGTCCATCAGGTTGTTCAACTCGGCCGTGTCGTTTATCTTCACTTTGCAAATCCAGTTGTTGAAAGCGTCCTCGTTCAACAGTTCGGGTTTGTCTTCCAGAGCTTCGTTTATTTCTACCACGGTTCCGCTGATGGGCGACAGCAGGTCGCTGGCGGCTTTCACGCTCTCGACGGCTCCGAACTCTTCGCCTTGGTTCAGCTCATCGTCTACCTCGGGCAGGTCGACATATACCACGTTGCCCAGTTGGTGTTGGGCATAGTCGGTGATACCGATGTAACCGAATTCGCCTTCTACCTTTAACCACTCGTGTGATTCGGAATAATAAAGTCCGTCCAATACTGTACTCATAATCTTGTTATTTTTAGGTTTGTCAATAAATCATTTTTTATAGTTCTTTTCGTAGAAGCGTTTCTTGACGACCGTTCCCTTGAAAAATTTCTTGCGAATGTGTATCTCTACCTCGGTACCCAGGGTGGCGTAGGCGCTGTCGATGAGAGCCATGCACACACTCTTGCCCGTCGATATGGAGTTGTAGCCGGTCGTGACGTGGCCGATGACCTTTCCGTCGGCATAGACCTCGTAACCGCTGCGGGGGATAGCCTTGTCGGCCAGTTCGATGCCCACGATTTTGCGTTTGGCTCCTTCGGCCTTCTGGCGGGCGATGGCCTCCTTGCCGATGAAATCGTCCTTGTCGAGTTTGACAAACATGCCCAGTCCGGCTTCGATGGGGGTGATGTCTTTTTCGAGTTCGTGTCCGTAGAGGGGTAAGCCTACTTCAAAGCGTAGCGTGTCGCGGCAGCCCAGTCCGCAGGGAGTCACCCGCTTCGAGCCCACCAGCACGTCCCACACGCGGTTGATGAAGGCGTGGCTGCCGTAAATCTCAAAACCGTCTTCGCCGGTATATCCCGTGCGCGATACGATGATGGTTTCGCCCTCGCACTCAATCTCCTTGCAGGTGTAGAATTGCAGCTCTTTCACATCGAGGTGCAACAGCTCTTCGATGCAGGCTTCGGCCTTGGGCCCCTGTACGGCTACTTCACCGTAGTAGTCCGACAGGTTTTCGATATTCAGGTTGTACCCGGAACTGTGTTCGACAATCCATTGGTAATCTTTCTCGATGTTCGAGGCATTCACCACCAGGAAGAAACGCTCATCGGCCATCTTGTAGACCAGCAGGTCGTCAACGGTACCTCCATCGGGGTAGAGCAGCATGCCGTAGAATATTTTCCCCGGTTCGGCTCCCCGTATGTTGTTGGTGAAAATGTAGTTGATGTAGCGCTCGCTGTCGGGACCGGTAATGAGTATTTCGCCCATGTGCGACACGTCGAATATGCCGGCGGCATGGCGCACGGCATTGTGCTCCTCGATAATCGAGGTGTATTCAATGGGCATGTCAAAACCTCCGAAAGGCATCATCTTGGCACCCAGGTCGAGGTGTTTCTGATGCAGGCACGTTTTTAAGATATCTTCCATAGTCAACAGGTGTTTTTATGATAAATCTATTTTGGATTGTCAAATAAGATGCGGGTGAATAGCTCCCGGTCGAGCCGGTGTATGTAGTGCTCGATAGGCGTCTCGTCGAGTACCCGGTTGAAGGCCTCGCGGGTGAAGGGTACGTCGTGGAAGCGGTGCAGGAATGCGTCGATTTCACCTACGGGGAAATAGTCGCCCATAAGGTTCAGCGCCTTGACGATACCGTTCTTGATTTCGATGCGTGCCTCTATCTCGCCGGCCGAGCCGTATCCCCGGCGCACCAGCGTGTAGCGCGGGTTGTTACCCAGAATCCACTCCTCTTTGAGATACTCCTGCTCGATTTCACCGATGCGCTCGATGTCGTCGGGGGTGAGGCACTCTTCGCTGTCGCAGAGCGAAGAGCGCATGAATCGCTTGAACTCCTCGATGTCGATGTCGAGATACTCTTTGAGATTGGTCACCCGCTTCCGCACCGATTCCACCCCCTTGGTGATGAGTTTTTCGTTGCTGGGGGTGATGGAGAGGACCAGGTCTTCGAGATTGGTATCGAAGAGCATGGTACCGTGCACGATGCTGCGGCCGCCTACCCGGTAGAAGGCGTTGCCCGACACCTTTTTCCCCTCGACCGTGATGTCGTTCCGCCCCGAGGCCTGAGCCTTGACGCCCAACTTGTTCAACGTGTGGGCGATGAGTTGCAGGTAGCGGTCGAAGGTGAAACTGACGTTGAAGTCGTCGGTGATGTAGGAGAACATGATGTTGCTGAAATCGGCATAGACACACCCTCCGCCCGATTTGCGGCGGTAGTATTCGATGCCGTGCGAGCGTACGTAGTCCATGTTGATTTCATTTTCCATCAACTGGTTCCTGCCAAAGATAACGGTGGGATTCACCTGCCACATGAAGAAACAGTCTTCGCCGGAACGGGTGCGGGCAATGTATTCTTCCATAGCCAGATAGAACGACAGTCGGCGAACTTTTTGGTCTGGCAGGGCGATATATCTCATAGGTATCAGGTCAATAGTAAAAGTACCTTACAAATTTATATATTCTTTTGTAAAGGCCGATGAATTGGCCCGAATTTTTCGCGATTTTTATTTTCTTGTGGCTTGGGTTGCTTACAAATTGAACGGGAAGAATCATTGTGCTTTGTAGATGGGTATAGCCGGATTGTCATTTTAGGGGGCGCAAATGCGTTTTATCCCGATGACACGGGATAAAAAAACACCGTCGGCTTTTTGAAGAATAGCCAACGGCGTTTCAAATTGTTCCCGCCCCTCGATGGGCGGTGTATAATGGGACGATTATCGATTCACCTGATTGACGGTGTGACCGTCGATGTATTGCCGTATGTTGTCGGCTGCAATCTGCATCAACCGTTCGCGGGCCTCGAAGGTGGCCCAGGCGATGTGGGGCGTGATGTAGCAGTGGCGGGCAGCGATAAGCGGATTGTCTGCCCGCGGCGGTTCCTGCGACAGCACATCGACCCCGGCGGCTTTGATGCGGCCGCTGTTCAGTGCCTCGGCCAGGTCGTGCTCGTTGACGAGCGGACCGCGTCCCGTGTTGATGACGATGGCGGTCGGTTTCATGCGGGCGATGGTATCGGTGTTGATGAGGTTGCGGGTCGAGTCGGTGAGGGGACAGTGCAGCGTGATGACGTCGCTCTCGGCCAGCAGCGTCTCCCACGGAGCGGGGATGACATAGTCGGGCAGCGCGTCACGGCTCTTGGAGGTCTTGGCCAGCACCTTCATGCCAAAGGCGTGGGCGATGCGGGCCACGGCACTGCCGATATGGCCGAAGCCTACGATGCCGATTGTCTTGCCGGCCAACTCGAATATGGGGCTTTTCAGGTAGCAGAAATCCTTGCAGTTGGCCCAGTCGCCAGCCTTCACACTTTGGGCATAGGCTGCCACGTCGTTGGCGATGTGGAGCAGGTGGGCAAATACCATCTGAGCCACCGAGTCGGTACTGTAAGCCGGTATGTTGGTCACGACAATACCTCGCTCCTTGGCGGCCTCGATGTCGACGATGTTATAGCCCGTAGCCAATACCCCGATGTAGCGCAACCGGGGTAACTTGTCCAGGGTGGCGACACTGAGCGGTGTCTTGTTGGTGAGCACGATGTCGGCCTGGGCAGCCCGTTCGACAATCTCGTCGACGGCCGTGCGGTCGTAGACGGTAAACTCGCCCAGCGACTCGATCTGTTCCCACGACAGGTCGCCGGGATTCAGCCCGTAACCGTCGAGTGCCACGATGCGGTGGGCGTGCCGGTGCGCTTCGGTCGTCTTTTCGGTCGTGCCTTTCAACTCCTCCCACGACACTTCGCCCTCTTTCACTTTATATCCTTCGGTGATTTTCCACTCTTTCATAGCAGTATCCTTATTTGATTTCGATGGCATTTTTTACCTTCTCGTCGGTAAGCGCAATCTTCAACACGTCTTCGATATTCTTCACGTAGTGGAAGGTGAGCCCCTTCAAATAGGTATCCTTAATCTCTTCGATGTCCTTGCGGTTCTCTTCCGAGAGAATGATTTCGCGTATGCCGGCCCGTTTGGCAGCCAGTATCTTCTCCTTGATACCGCCCACGGGGAGCACTTTGCCCCGCAGGGTAATCTCGCCGGTCATGGCCAGGTGGTCCTTGACCTTGCGTTGGGTGAAGGTCGATGCCAGCGAAGTGACCATCGTGATACCGGCCGAGGGACCGTCTTTGGGTATGGCTCCTTCGGGCACATGGATATGTACGGCCCACTTGTCGAACACCTCTTCGTTGATGCCCAGCAGCGAGGCGTGCGACTTGATGTATTGCAGGGCGATGACGGCCGACTCCTTCATCACGTCGCCCAGATTACCCGTGAGGGTGAGTTTCTCGCCCTTCGATTTGCTCAGGCTTGACTCTACAAAGAGTATCTCGCCGCCCACGGCCGTCCAGGCCAATCCGGTGACGACACCGGCGTAGTCGTTGTTCTCGTACTTGTCGCGGGTGTACTCCTGTGCACCCAGATACTCGTGCAGGTCGTCAATCGAGAGGGTGTGGTTATACTCCTTGCCCGAGGCCTTCATGCGGGCAATCTTCCGCATGATGCGGGCAATCTTCTTGTCGAGTTCGCGCACGCCCGACTCGCGGGTGTAGCGGTCGACGATAGCAGCCATCACTTTCTTGGGTATCACCACGTCGCCCTCTTTCAACCCGTGGTTTTCGAGTTGTTTGGGCACCAGGTGGCGACGGCCTATCTCTACCTTCTCCTCGATGATGTAGCCGCTGATGTCAATCAGCTCCATACGGTCGAGCAGAGGTTGCGATATGGTGTTGAGGTTGTTGGCTGTGGCGATGAACAGAATCTTCGACAGGTCGTAGTCGATGTCGATGTAGTTGTCGTGGAAGGCATTGTTCTGTTCAGGGTCGAGTACTTCGAGCAGAGCCGAAGCCGGGTCGCCCTTGAAGTCGTTGCCAATCTTGTCGATTTCGTCGAGCACGAATACCGGGTTGGAGCTTTTCGCCTTGATAAGCCCTTGAATGATACGTCCCGGCATGGCGCCGATGTAGGTGCGGCGGTGTCCCCGAATCTCGGCCTCGTCGTGCAGACCACCCAGCGAGATGCGTATGTACTTGCGGTTCAGCGCCTCGGCGATGGACTTGCCCAGCGAGGTTTTACCCACGCCCGGAGGTCCGTAGAGGCAGATGATGGGCGATTTCATGTCGCCCCGCAGTTTCAGTACGGCCAGGTGTTCGATAATACGCTCCTTCACTTTTTCGAGACCGTAGTGGTCTTTGTCAAGTTGTTTCTGTACGTGGCTCAGGTTGAAGTTGTCCTGTGTGTACTCGTTCCACGGCAGTTCGAGCAGTGTGTCGAGATAGGTATATTGCACCGAAAAGTCGGGCGATTGCGGGTGCAACCGTTCGAGTTTCCGCATCTCTTTCTCAAAGATTTCGGCCGTCTTGGCGTCCCATTTCTTTTTTTCGGCCCGTTCGCGCAACTCCTGAATATCCTGGTCCTGCATGTTGCCGCCCAGCTCCTCCTGAATGGTGCGGATTTGCTGTTGCAGGAAGTGTTCCCGCTGTTGCTGGTTGAGGTCCTCGCGTGTCTTCGACTGAATGTCGGCTTTGATTTGCAGCAGCTGAGCCTCCTGGGTAAGCATCTCGTAGAGCTTGTAAAGGCGGTCCTTGATGCGGCCGATGTTGAGCAGTTCCTGTTTTTGGGCGGCCGTCAGAGGTACGTTGGCACCCAGAAAGTTAATCAGGTAGTGGGCATTGTCGATGTTGCGAATGGCAAAGATGAGCTCTTTGGCCTGCTCGCCTATATTCTTCAACAGTTCGAAGGTGAGGTCCTTCAAGGCCGATACCAAAGCCTCGAACTCCTTGTCGTCGGCCTCGGGCATGATTTCGTCTTCGAGCGACACATTGGCGCGCATGTAGGGGAAGGTCTCGGTCACCTCGTCGATTCTGAACCGTTTCATTTTCCCTTGCAGGATTACCGTCGTGCTGTCGTCGGGCATTTCGAGTATCTTGATGATTTCGCCCACGACACCCACCTCGTAGAGGTCGTCGCGACCCGGGTCCTCGACCGAGGCGTCGCGCTGGCATACCACGCCGATGGGGGTATGGTTATTCTGAGCATCTTTGACCAGTTGCAGCGACTTGGTCCGGCCCACGTTCACCGGGATTGCTACGCCCGGGAACAATACCATGTTGCGCAAGGCGAGTATGGGCAACCCTTTGGTGTCTAACGTCTTGCATTCCGAATCGTTCTGTCCGGATATTTCGGTAAACAGTGGCATAATCGAAGGTGTATTTTCGTCGTTTTCGCAGATCATAAAAATTTTTCTTATTCTTAGGTGTTTGATTCCGTATGGACATTTTGGCAGGGTGGTACCCCTTTCCGGCCAGTATGACCTACCAAATTGTCTTATTCTGTATTATCTTACAACAGGCGTGCCAAAGTTACGCAAATAAGGGGGCATTGTCGAAATTATTATGTTTTTTTGTTTATTTTGCACCGCAAACGATGGAACGATATGGCAAACTCTTATTTCAAGTTCAAGCAATTTACCATCTATCAGGAGCGTGCCGCCATGCGGGTGGGCACCGATGGGGTGCTGCTGGGGGCCTGGTGCCGGCTGGACGGCGCCGGACGGGTGCTCGATGTGGGTACCGGTACCGGGCTGATTGCCATCATGGCGGCTCAGCGCTCGCAGGCCCGTGTCGATGCCGTGGAGCTGGATTTCGGGGCTGCCTGCGACGCCGCTCAGAATGCCGGACTTTCACCATGGAGCGACCGCATCACGGTCTATGCCGCCGATTTCGTGCAGAGTTACGGCCCGTACACCCGGCCGTTGTATGACCATATCCTTTCCAATCCTCCCTATTTTGTGCAATCGCTCCTGCCGCCCGACCGCAAGCGCGAGCATGCTCGTCACACCGGGTCGCTCGATTATGAGACCCTGTTTGAGGGGGCGGCTGTGTTGTTGCGCCCGGACGGACGTTTGTCGCTCATAGCTCCGGCCGATTTGGAAGAGCATCTCGCCTTTGTGGCCCTGTTGCACGGCTTCTATCCGGTGCGCTACACCTATGTGTCGGGTATTGCCGGCCGGGCTCCCAAGCGGCTGCTGAGCGAGTGGGGCAGGGAGCGGCTGCCTTTGGAGACCGATGCCCTGGCCGTAGAGCGGCGGGGGGAGGGCTATACTCCCGAGTATGTGGCGCTTACCCGCGATTTCTATTTGAAGATGTAATTCCCGGAACAAATGCACTCTCCCGAGTGTTATAGTTGTAATTGATGTGAATATATAAACTTAATTGCAACTTGTTATGGATATTTCAACCATCTATTTCTGGGGGAAGACCAAGTATTGGTGGACCCTGATTGTCGTCGGGTTACTCATGATTCCCTGCGGACTTTGGCTCTGGACACAACCTGTGTTGGGTTATGAAGTCCTTTCCATGCTGCTGGGGTGGCTGCTGATTCTTTTCGGTATCGTGCAGCTCATTGTTTCGAGTAACGTGAAACGGAAGGTAAAAGGGTGGGGCTGGTGGCTCGCTGGTGGAATTATCGACATGCTCATCGGATTTATTCTGGTCGGTAACCTCTCGTTCAGCGAGACGGTACTGCCTTTCTTCTTTGCCTTTATTTTCCTGTACAAGGGTATTTCCAACCTGACATCGGCTTTCTACCTGTACTCTACGCACAAATATTGGTGGGTCTATCTCATCAACGCCGTGCTGTTGCTCGTGCTCGGGTTCCTCTTCCTGGCGATGCCTTTCATGGCCTCCTTCTCGATAGTCTTTTTGTGTGCAGCCGCTTTTATCTATTGGGGCATTACGCTCATACTTTTTGGTTACTCGTTGAGGCCCGGGGTTCAAAAATGACCCGAGTGACCACTCGATGAGGCAAAGCGCTTTCTTGCAAAGGAAAGCGCTTTTTGTTTAAGTGCGTTAAAACCTTTGGCAAGTATTTTGTATAAGCAGGAAAAGAGTATATTTGTAGAAAATTAAGAAACTGGCATGCAGTATTTGTCGGCATTTTAGTTTCTTTAAGTAGAAAGGTTATTAAACTATTCTCCCCCAAGGGAGTCTAATAGGTAAAAATAAATTCGATCAATAGAGTAATACAAACAAAGGAGAAATGGTTATGAAAGGAAAAAAATTTGCCCTGTTGATGATATTGCCGATGCTTGTGGGCTTTGCCAGGGCAGGCTCGTATGTAATCGAAGACGATATATATTATAATCCCGATGCCAAGCACCCTATCGTGGAGCAGAAGGAGAAAGAGAAGGCTGCCGAGCAACAGGCCAAGCAGGCTCAGCAAGCACAACCGGCAGCCCCGCAAGAGGCTCAGCCGGCGACTCAGCAGGAGCCGGTGCAGAAGACCTTGGTGATGACGACCGACAATCACTTTTTCGATGTCGACGAGTATAACCGTCGCGGCAGCTCGTCGCAGGAGATGACACTCGAACAGGTGGCTGCCAACCAGACCGAGCCGAATGTAGAGTATAACATTGTCGATGAAAACGGCGACGACGGCTATTATCTGAATGGCTTTAACGGGTCGCAGTCGGACTATGAGTATGCCTTGCGCATACGCCGGTTCCACAACCCTAAATTTACCATTTCGATAAGCGATCCCTTCTACTCCGACATCTATTTTCTCGACAACAACGACTGGAATGTCTATATCTCGGACAACTACGCCTGGGTAACCCCCACGTGGACCAATCCCTGGTATTGGGATTACATGTGGTCGCCCTATTCCTATACCAGTTGGTCGTGGCGCTGGAACCTGGGGCCTTGGGGCTTCTCGTTCGGCTATGACCCGCTTTACCGCTGGGGCGGTTACTGGGGTGGCTATTGGGACGGTTATTGGAGTGGTTATTGGGGCTGGAATCGTCCCTATTTCCACCATCACCATTATTACTCTCCCTATTATTATCATCATTACTCTCCCTATTATTATCATCGTCCTCATTATGCCTGGGATCGTCCGCAATATACGCCCAACGGCCGTCAACCCAACCGTTACGGAGGCAGCGTAGTCTCGTCGGGCAGTTCGTCGTCGGTCAACGGCCGCCGTGCCACGGTGGGTACCGCCTCGACTTCGAGTGTAAGCGGACGTCGTGCAGCGAGCAGTGTGACCTCTTCGTCGAGCGGAAGCAGTACGATAAACGGTGTACGCACCAACCGGGGTACGGTAATTGGCAACAGCGTCAACTCGACCTCGAACAGCAACCGGGGATATAGTATCGGCAGTGCCGGCACTTCGCGTCGGGGAACCACCTCGTCGGGGTCGGTATCGGTTCCGTCGAGTTCGCAAAGCCGTCGGCAAACTACAATCAACAGAACGACGCCCTCGCGTAACAGCTACAACTCCAACAGCGTGAGTACCGGTCGTCGAAGCAGTTCGTCGTCGTATAACCGGGGCACTACCTCGTCGGGACGTTCGTCGAGCTTTTCGAGCGGAGCTTCATCGAGCCGCCGTTCGTCCGGCAGCTATTCGTCGTCCTCTTCCTCCTCGTCGCGGAGAAGTAGCGGAACCTCCTCGCGTTCCACCAGTAGCGGAGGTCGTGGCGGACGTCGATAAACAGCATGTGAACCATCAAGTGTGAAAGATATGAAAAGTATAAAATATGTTTTGGCATGGGCTGCTCTTTGTAGCAGCCCGATGCTCTTCGGTCAAGGCGTTGTCGATGCCTTGAAATACTCTCAACAGGATATAAGGGGAACGGCTCGTTACATGGGTATGGCAGGGGCCTTCGGTGCCTTGGGTGGCGACATTACCACCCTGAGTCAGAACCCGGCCGGTATCGGCGTTTACCGCAACTCCGATATTGCCGCCACCATCGACCTCTCCAACCAGGTGAGTTCGGTCAATACGGCCGGAGTTAAGTCGAGCGACAATAAATTCAAATTCTCGTGCAACAATTTCGGGTTCGTATGGACCGTGCGATTCAACCAGCAGGCTTTGAAAAACCTGAATTTCGGGTTTGCCTACAACAAGCAGAAATCGTTCGACCGCATCTATAAAACGAGCTATTCGGGTATTACGGGAGCCAGTTCGTTGTCGAGCTATATTGCCGCGCTTTCCGAGGGTTATTCGGCCAATGCATTTTCAGATGATGGTAGTTCGTACAATCCCTACGACCAAAGTCCGTGGCTGAATGTACTGGGGTATCAATCCTATTTAATCAGTCCGAAAAGTACAGCCAATAATACGTGGAGCGGTATTGTAGGTAGCGGTTCTGAGGCTACCGGCGACCTGTATGTGCGCGAAAAAGGCTCTATCGACGAGTATAATTTCAATATTGGCGGAAATATATACGATGTATTTTATTGGGGTATCGGGCTTACCGTGACCGATTTCTCATATGATCTTCAAAGCGGGTATGGCGAAAGTTTGACCAACGGATACCTGCCCGGAGACGAGGGTGTAGTGGTAGCTCCCAATGCCAGCGGCTGGTATCTGATGCAGAACATGTTGCACACCAACGGCTCGGGTGTAAAGGCCAATTTGGGGGTCATCATGCGGGCAACCAACAATTTCAGGTTGGGATTCGCTTTCCATACCCCCAACTATTACAAAATGACCGATACCTATATTGCATCGGTGAAATACGATTTTAATCAGAACGGAACTTCGTATAACGATTTGGCCGAGACGCCCAATGGCAGTTACAGCTATGAATTTCAGTCGCCCTGGCGCATGATAGCCAGTGCCGCTTATGTGTTTGGGCAGGGTGGTATTTTGAGTTTCGATTATGAGTATACAGCCAGCAGCGGCATGTCGTTCGACGACCCCTATTCGGTAGATATGTTCTACAATACCAATCGGGAAATTTCCGAAATGCTTTCGCCCGTACACACATTTAAGATAGGTGGCGAACTGCGCATTACCCCGCAGTTTAGCGCCCGCTTGGGATATGCCTACCAAACTTCTCCGGTGAAATCGGAGTATCGTTCGGGGCGCGAGATTCCCACGGTGGGAACATCGACAATCTTTACGCTCGATCGGGAGACCAACTACTTTACGGTAGGACTGGGATATCGTTTTTCCAACGTCTATGTCGATCTCGCCTACATGCACCGGTATCGTAGCAGCGATTTGTTCCCCTTCTCGCCGATACCTTCTGATGGAGAGAATCCTTTTAATCCCGAGGAGTTGGAATCACCGTTGTCCATTTCTCCGCAAGTTTCTACCCTTACCGACCACAACAACTCGTTTGTGTTGACGATGGGGGTGAAATTCTGACCTATATAGATTTATATTTTCGGGAGAGAATGGCTCGATTTAGGGCCGTTCTTTCTTTTTTTAAAAGAAATCGTTACCTTTGGAAAAGCCCGAAAAGCTGCAATTGAATGGACAATAATTTTACGATAGATACAGGGAACAAGGAGTTTCAAGATGCGTTGAGCCTCATTCGATATACCCACCAGTCGGTCTTCCTCACCGGGAAGGCGGGCACGGGTAAGTCGACCTTCCTGAAATATGTGTGCGAGCATGTCAAAAAGAAGCACGTGGTGTTGGCACCCACCGGGGTAGCCGCTATTCACGTGGGGGGCAGTACGATACACTCCTTTTTCAAGATGCCTTTTCGTCCCATGCTGCCCGACGACCCTGATTTGAGTCTGGCAGAAGGCCGCATCTACGACCTGCTCAAATACAACAAGAAACAGCGCCAGCTCCTGCGCGAGGTCGAGTTGATTATTATCGACGAGATTTCGATGGTGCGGGCCGATATGATAGATTTCATCGACCGGGTGTTACGGGTCTACTCGGGCAACATGCGCCTGCCGTTCGGAGGCAAGCAGTTGTTGCTGGTGGGCGATGTGTATCAGTTGGAGCCGGTCGTGACGGCCGACATGCGCGACATACTCGGTCGCTTTTATCCCAATGCCTATTTCTTTTCGGCCCGGGTATTTCGCGAGATGGCCTTGGTTCCCATCGAGTTGCAGACAGTCTATCGCCAGGAGGACGAGCGCTTTGTGCAACTCTTGGACAAGATACGCAACAATACCGCCACGCGTGAGGAGCTCGATTTGCTCAACAGCCGCTACATCAAGGACTACGAGTGCGACAACAACGATTTCTCGATTACGCTGGCCACCCGTCGCGACCAGGTCGACTTTATCAATGAAAACCGGTTGGCCCGTCTGCCGGGCGGGGAGCACACCTTTCGGGGCGAAATCAAGGGCGACTTTCCCGAGGGGAGTCTGCCCACCTCGCTCGAACTGGTCATCAAACCGGGTGCGCAGGTCATGTTTATCAAGAACGACCCCGACCGCCGGTGGGTGAACGGTACGATAGGTATCGTATCCGACATTACGGCCGACGAGAAGATTGAGGTTGTGCTCGAGTCGGGCGAGTTGTACGAGTTGGAGCGTTGCGTGTGGGAGAACATCAAATACACCTACAACGAGAAGGAGAAAACCATCGAGGAGAATGTGCTGGGAACCTTCGTGCAATATCCCATTCGGTTGGCATGGGCCATCACCGTGCACAAGAGCCAGGGGCTTACCTTTAACAAGGTGGTCATCGACTTTACCGGCGGAGCCTTTGCCGGCGGGCAAACTTACGTGGCGCTGAGCCGGTGCAAGTCGTTGGAGGGTATTGTGTTGAAAAAGCCCATCATGCATCGCGATATTTTTGTCAATCCCGATATTGTGCGATTCAGCCGGGAGTTCAACAATCCGGCTCTCATCGAGCAGTCGTTGAAGCTGGCTCAGGCCGACCGGCTTTATGCCGATACGGTCAAGGCCTTCGACGAGGGCGATTTCGACCGCATGTTGCAATCGTTCTTCAAGGCCATTCACACGCGCTACGATATCGAGAAACCCGTAATCCAACGCTATATTCGCCGCAAGTTGAATGTAATCAATCAGTTGCGTGAGAAGAACCGGGAGTTGCGCCAGGCTCTGGCCGACAAGGATACCGTGTTGCGCAAGTATGCCCGCGAGTATTATCTGTTGGGCAACGAGTGTATTACCAAGGCCAAAGATGTGCGGGCAGCACTGGCCAACTTCGATAAGGCGTTGGCGCTCGACCCCACGATGGTCGATGCCTGGGTGCGAAAGGGTATTACGCTCGAAGACGGTGGTGACGAACACGAATCCATGAGGTGTTATAACGAGGCTGTTCGGTTGAGCCCGTTGAATTTCAAGGCCCTTTATAACCGGGGCCGTTTGCGCTACAAGCAGGGCGATTACGAAGCGGCGCTTTCCGATTTTGCCAAGGCCGTCAAGCAGAAGCCGGGACATGCCACGGCTCACGACCGGCTGGGCGATACCTTTATCAAGCTCGACATGCCCGACATGGCCGCCCGCCATTGGGCTATTGCCGAGGAGCTGCGGGAAGAGAGACAACAGAATAACCAAAAATAGAGACCATGATGAACAAAAGTCTGAAAAAAGGATTGAAGATTACCGGCATAACCGTGGCGGTTATCTTGGTATTGATGCTTGTCTTGCCCTTTATGTTTCAAGACAAAGTGATGAACATCGTGAAGAAGGAGGCCAACGAAATGTTGAATGCCCGGCTCGATTTCGAGTCGCTCCACATCAGCCTCTTCTCCCACTTCCCGAGTGCCTCTATCGAGTTGAACGGCCTGTCGCTTTCGGGGGTAGGCGATTTCGAGGGCGATACGCTGGTGTCGGCCCGGTCGATCGATGTGGCCGTGAATGTGATGAGCCTGTTTGGCGACGAAGGGTTCGATGTGAACTACATCGTACTTGACCGGCCGTCGGTCAAGGCAGTGAAACTGGCCGACGGCCGGGTGAACTGGGACATCATGAAGCCCGATACCCTGGCTGCCGAGGAGGATACGACCGAGGTGGAGAGCGCTTCGTCATTCCGGTTAAAACTGAAACATTTCAAAATCGCCGATGCTACGCTCGTCTATATGGACGATTCGACCCAAATGCAGTTCTATACCGATAAGTTCAATTTGAAACTGTCGGGCGACATGAGTGCCGACGTGACCGATATAGACAGCCGTCTGTCGTGCGAGAATATCTATCTGGCCATGGGAGGCGTTTCGTATCTGAAACAGGCCAGGGCCGAGGCGAAGTTGACCGTTTCGGCCGATTTGAAGAACAACAAGTTTACCTTGAAGGAAAATTCGTTGAGTCTCAATGCGATTGTGCTGAATCTCGACGGGTGGCTGGCTCTGCTCGATAACGGAGCCATGGAGATGGATTTGAAACTCAACACGCCCGAAATCAATTTCAAGGAGTTGTTGTCGCTGGTACCAGCCATCTATCAGAACAATTTCGACAAACTGCGCACCACCGGCAACATGTCGCTCACCGCCTTTGCCAAGGGTCGCATGGAGGGCGACGCGATGCCGCAATTCGGACTTACGCTGAATGTGAAAGACGCAACCTTCAATTACGAAGGTATGCCGGCGTCGGTCAACGGCATCAACATAGCGGCTGCCGTGAGCAATCCCGGCGGCGATCTGGACAAGACGGTCATCGACTTGTCGGAGTTCCGCTTCACCATGGCCGGCAATCCGTTCAAGGCTACGCTCTATGCCGCTACCCCCATGTCCGACCTGAATTTCAAGGCAACGGCCAACGGTACCGTGCACTTGGGTAAAGTCAAGGAAATATATCCGCTGGGCGATTCCATCAAGCTGAGCGGTATCGTCACGGCCGATTTGCGATTGGCCGGTCGCATGTCGGATATCGAAAAAGAGAAGTACGAAAAGATACAGGGCGAGGGCACCTTCTCGATTGCCGATATGGACCTGGCGATGAAGGGTATGCCTGCCGTAGCCGTGAAGCAGGCAAAAGCCTCGATTTCGGCCAAGGCCATGTCGCTCTCGCAACTCGATGTGAAGGTCGGGCAGAGCGACATTCAGGCTCAGGGCTCGCTTTCGAATTACCTGGCCTATGTCTTGAAGAACGAGACGATAAAGGGTGCGCTCACGGTCACCTCGTCGCTGCTCGATTTGAACGAGTTGATGGGCGAGAGTTCGACCGCCGAAGAGACCGCTGCCACAACCGAAACCGATACTACCGCACTCTCGGCCATCGAGGTACCCAAGAACATCGATATGACCTTGAACGCTTCGTTCAAAAAGATTCTCTTCCAGAAGATGGTACTCGACAACGTAAAGGGTAAACTGGTCGTAGCCGACGGAGCCGTGCGCATGACCCCGCTCAGCCTCAATGCCTTCGGCGGTTCGATGGTGGCCAATGGCGTCTATTCAACGGCCGAGAATGCATTGCGGCCTCAGGTCAATTTCGATTTGGATATCCAGAAGGCCTCGTTCGGGAAGACCTTCGATCAGCTCGATATGGTAAAACAGATTGTCCCCATCTTTGAAAAGACGGGTGGAACCTATTCGGTGAAATTCGATTTGAAATCGGCCCTCGACAGTCAGATGTCGCCCGATTTGAATACGTTGACTGCCCAGGGTGTGATTCAGTCCAACGATATTCAGTTGCAGAATATCGAGGTATTCAGTCAGTTGGCAACCCTGTTGAAGAACGACAAGTTGAAGAATATCGAAGCCAAGGATTTGAAAATTTCCTTTGCTGTAGCTGATGGTAAGGTAAAGACATCGCCTTTCGACATCAAGATGGGTAACATCACCATGAACCTCTCGGGTGAGACCGGTCTCGACCAGAGTATCGACTATGTGGCTAAAATCAATATCCCCGGCGCCGGGGCATTGAGTAACGTATCGGCTACGATAGGGGGTACGTTTACGAAACCTTCGATTAAGCTCAATACCGAAGAGGTGGTGAAGAATGTGGTGACCAGCACGGTGGCCTCGAAGGTGCTGGGTGTCGATGCCGAGGACGTGGAGGCACAGAAAGCGGCTATTCGCAAACAGGCCGAAGATGCCGGCAACAAATTGATCGAGACGGCCAAGTCGGAGAGTGAAAAACTGGTAGCCAAAGCTTCGAATCCGTTGGCCAAGATTGCCGCCCAGGCAGCCGGCAAGAAGCTGGTCGAAGAGGCCGAAAAACAGGCTCAGAACTTGAAGGACGAAGCCGAGAAACTCATCGAGAAACAGTATGGAAACGGTGAATAGCAGAGGCGTCCTGTGAAGGTGGAACCGGGGAGCAGAATTTTCTGCTCCCTTTGTTTTACTATTCCGTTTGTAAATTAAGATAGGAAAAGCAACTCAAAAGGGAATGCATGTAACCGGGAATAAAATTTTTGTGTGACGGAGTCGGCCGGTCATATCCCCAAAGAGGTTGAGAAACTAGATAATCTCAGATCCTGGGAAAGCGGTTAAACGAACTCACAAGGGGGGGAGGTAATTCGTTCAGATGTTCATGAGGTGGTGCCTGTTTGACTGCTTCGATGCAGTATATATCCGACAAGTGCAGTACAAAATTCACCGAAGAGCCAAAGAAAATCTTCGGTTTGGTTGTCCCGTAAAAGCATTTTTCGTTTCTTTGCGATGGAACCTTAATCGATATTTAACCTTCTATTTATGACTACACTGGAATTTATCCTGGTCTGCATACTCATTCCGGGGCTACTGGGAGGAATCTTTGCTCCTATGGTGGTGAAGGGGTGTAAAGGTCTCTATGCCAAGTGGCGTAACAGGTGCAAGCAATCTTGAAAATAGCTTGTTTCGTTTATCTATACCCGTGTTTTCTCATTATCTTTTAGGATTCGGTTCGGCATAGCCAGATGCTGAAAACTGTGTTTCCCGTTTGCCGCTGCTCTCGTCTTTGTATCTTCTTTGTAGAAGATAAGATGCAGTTCGGTATAGACAGACAAATGAAAACAAGGTTTTCATTTGTCTCTACTCTCACCTTTCTGTATCTTTGCAGCCGATATGCGTGAGCAGGGTTTAAAAGTGAAAGATGAAAAAGGAAGTGGAAGAGGAAGAAAAGATTGTAGGTGATTTGAATTGGGACGGGTTGCATCGTCCCCGCATCTACTATGCCATGGCAACCACCTTTTGCGGGTTGTTCCTGTCGGTGCTCGATGGTACCATCTGTAATGTGGCCCTGCCCAGTATTGCCCAGCAACTACACGTCTCGTCGTCCGATTCCATTTGGATTGTCAACTCCTTCCAGCTGGTCATCATGATGACGTTGCTCCCCTTCTCGTCGATGGGCGAACGGTGGGGATACAAGCAGGTCTATCTGCGGGGTGTTGTGGTCTTCACCATCGGGTCGTTGCTGTGTGCCCTGTCGCCTAACTTGCCGTTGCTGGTTCTTTCGCGGGTATTCCAGGGATTCGGTGCCGCCATGATTATGAGTGTGAATACCTCGCTCATCAAGCTCATCTATCCCAAACGCCGGTTGGGCGAGGGGGTAGGGCTTAATGCCACGGTCGTGGCGCTGGCCTCGGTGACCGGGCCTACCTTGGCGGCCGCCATTCTTTCGTTCGCATCATGGCCCTGGCTTTTTGCCATCAATATACCGGTAGGTATTGCTACCTTTATTTTGGGGCGCAAGTTCTTGCCCGACAATGCCGTGAAGGTGCTTGGCCGCCGCTTCAACTGGAAAGAGGCGCTGCTCAATGCCGCCACCTTCGGACTCTTTATCGGCTGTGTCGAGGCCTATTCGCACGATGTGCCGGTGCGTTGGGTGTTGTGCGGAGTCGCCTTGTTGGCTGTTGTAGGAACCGTGTATGTGCGTATGCAGCTGCGCGAGCGTTATCCCATGCTCCCCTTCGACTTGTTGAAAATCCCCATCTTCTCGATGTCGGTTGCAACCAGCATACTATCCTTCACGGCTCAGATGATTTGTATGATTGCCATGCCCTTCCTGCTGGTCAACACCTTTCATTACGATGCCGTGGGTACCGGACTGCTCATGACCTCGTGGCCGCTGGTGATTATATTTGTCGCCCCGTTGGCCGGAGAGCTCATCGGGAAGATACACCCCGGAATTCTGGGCGGTGCCGGGTTGATGATTATGAGTATAGGCTGTTTCAGCCTTTCGTTTGTCCCGACCGATACGTCGCATTTCGGGCTCGTGTGGCGGTTGATGTTGTGCGGTATGGGATTCGGCTTTTTCCAGTCACCCAACAATCACATGCTGCTCACCTCGGCACCCCTGCAACGCACCGGTAGTGCCAGTGGCATGCTCGCCACCGCTCGTCTCACGGGGCAGACCGTCGGGGCCGCATTGGTTGCCCTGCTGTTCCATATCTATGGCGATACCGCTCCGCACGACGCCATGCTCCTGGCCGGAATCCTCACCCTGTGTGGAGCTCTCTCCTCAATCCTCCGTCTGCGCGTAAGTCTGCCGAAGTAGTTGACCGAATGCGCCATGTGATTGAATCGTAATCGGGTGCTGTTTTTTTATCCGCTATCACGGTTGCGATGACCGCTTTGTTGAGTGGTACGTCTTTGGGGTGTGCAGGAGGTTTCGAAGCCCGACGATTTCATCACGGCTCTTGTTCGTTTGCAGGAGGCTTGCGGAGTAGCCGATTATGGCGTGAGAATCTTTGAAGAGTCTTATCGATAGTGGATAACGGGATTATCATTCGATAGCGAGGTGTCCCATTGGAACGCCTCGCTATCGTTTTCTTAGAATCAATTTCCGATATATATCGATGGTTGTATTCGGTTCCAGAGGTTGCCAAAAGGAAATAAATTCAAGGATTTGAGTGCATGAGAAAGAAAAAAACATATATTTGTCCTATATATTTGAAATGCAATGTATAAAATATCCGGGTCGTGAATTTTATACGTTGCGGAGGAATGGAGAGAGGAAAAACAGAAATTACAGTAAATAGGAACAGCCATGTATTTATTGGGGTATGACATAGGAAGCTCATCGGTAAAGGCAAGCCTGGTCGATGCAGAAAGTGGCAAGTGTGTAGCTTCGGCATTCTATCCGAAAAAAGAAGCTCCCATTTTATCGGTCCGGTTAGGCTGGGCCGAGCAGAATCCGGAAAGTTGGTGGGAATATTTGAGAGTGGCAACACAGGCCGTCTTGGTAGAGTCCAGGGTGGATAAAGAGGATATCAAGGCCATCGGAATCTCCTATCAGATGCACGGCTTGGTTTGTGTAGATAGGGACCATCGGGTGTTGCGTCCGGCTATCATTTGGTGTGACTCGCGAGCCGTATCTTATGGGCAGAAGGCTTTTGAAGAACTGGGTCGGGAGCGATGTTTATTGCATCTGTTGAATTCTCCGGGGAATTTTACAGCCTCCAAGCTGGCCTGGGTCAAGGCGAATGAGTCGCAGGTATATGAGCGAATCTATAAAATCATGTTGCCGGGTGATTATATAGCCATGCGTTTGAGCGATGAGGTGTGTACAACGGTCTCGGGCCTTTCGGAGGGCATGCTATGGGATTTCCGGCAAAATACCTTGGCCGGGTTCCTATTGGATTATTATGGAATCGATTCATCGTTGATAGCAGAAATAAAGCCCACTTTTTCGGAGCAGGGTTATGTGAGTGCGGCGGCAGCTCGGGATTTGGGGTTGAAGGAAGGAACTCCTATCACATATCGTGCAGGCGATCAGCCCAACAATGCGTTGTCGCTCAATGTATTCAATCCGGGCGAAATCGCTTCTACCGCAGGAACCAGCGGTGTGGTGTATGGAATAAATGGGGCTGTAAGTTATGATGAGAAAAGCAGGGTCAATACCTTTGCGCATGTCAATTATTCTCCGGAACAGCCCCGCTTGGGGGTATTGCTCTGTATCAATGGCACGGGTATCCTGAACTCTTGGGTGAAGCGTAATGTGGCCGGTGAAATCTCCTATGCAGAGATGAACGAATGGGCCGGACAAGTCCCGATAGGAAGCGAAGGGGTTTGTGTTTTGCCTTTTGGAAATGGGGTAGAGCGAATGTTGGAAAATAGAGAGGTAGGCTGTTCCATGAGTGGCTTGAACTTTAACCGGCATGATAAGCGTCACATTATTCGGGCGGCGCAAGAGGGAATCGTGTTTTCCTTCAAATACGGGATCGATATTATGTCACAAATGGGTATTTCGGTGCAGAAGATACATGCGGGTTATACCAATATGTTTTTGAGCCCGATTTTCCGTGACACGCTGTCGGGTGTGACGGGAGCTACCATTGAGTTGTATGATACCGATGGCGCATTGGGGGCTGCCAAAGGGGCAGGGATAGGAGCCGGGATATATAAAAACACCGACGAGGCGTTTGCCTCATTGGAAAAACGAGGCGTTGTGGAGCCTGACAGGACAAGGCGACAGGAGTATCTCGATGCCTATTCCATCTGGCTTCAACGGCTTGACAAGGAGGTTTGTGAATAAAAAACAGAGCCAATCGCGTTCGCTGATTGGCTCTGTTCGTTGCGGAAAGAG
>DXDM01000030.1 GCA_019115485.1 Candidatus Barnesiella excrementavium
ACCATATTTCTTACTCTCCATCTCAACTCCATTAAGCACAACGGTAAGACTTTTGAACTTATTTTCCCGGTAGAGCTTTTCCAGTTCAGGGAGATAACGACGGTCTAAGACACCATTACGGATTACATAGATGGTAAGATCGGCAACACGGCCTATAATGCTGGCATCGGCAACAACGAGAGCCGGTACACAATCGAGTATAATATAGTCATATTGTTTTTTCAACTCTTCTATCAATTCCGGGAAACGTTTGTTCATCAGCAACTCCGAAGGATTTGGCGGTACAATTCCCGCCGAAATCATGTCAAACCGATCGTGTACGTTACTGGGTTGTATCAACTCTTCAACACTATGATTTTTCCCCGACAACCAAGTCGAAACACCATTCCTAGTTGTCAAATCCAACGTCTTGCTCAACGTGCGTTTTCTCAAATCCATATCAAGCAAAACCACTTTCTTATTGGTCATGGCCAAGGTAACGGCAAAATTTCGAGAAACAAAACTCTTACCCTCACCAGGCATGGTGGAGGTGAACATAATGACGCGAGCCTCCGGAGCCACAAAATCCATATTGGTACGTAACAAGCGGAACGACTCGGCTATGCTGCTAGTCCGATTTTCGTCCACAACAATCGCCAGTTCTTCCTTTTCACCTTTCATCTGAGGTATTTCTCCCAGAATCGGCATAGATGTATAGTTTTCCACATCTTTACGACCTCTAACTCCGGTATTCCACAACAACCGTAGCAGCTGAACGGCTATTGGCAAAAGAAGTCCCACAATAAATGCGCCCATCAATAGCGTGCTGCGAGCCGGAGCTACCGGGGCCAAAGAACCAAAGGGGGCCTCTATTACCCGTATATTGGCCTCGGTTATGGCTAATTGCAGGGCATTTTCTTCCCGCTTATTCAACAAGAAGGTATATAATGACTCTTTGATATTCTGTTGACGGATTATGCCCAACGCTTTTTTCTCTTGTTGAGGAACCGATTCAATGTAACTCAATGTCTGCTCTTCCAACGACCGAGCTTTCTTCAATTTCAATTTAAGCGTAGCCAGGTAGTTATTCAATGAGGAAGTTAAAATCTCCCGCACCGAAGCCAAGTTGCTATCCAAGTCGCGAACCAAGGGATTGTTTTCACCCGAATTGGCAGCCAACCGCTCCCGCTGTAACAACATGGCGTTATAGGTCTCTATCTGGCCTTGTAAACCAGCATCGCCTACCCCCGATACATTAGGAATCAATTGTCGCTTGTCATCTTTACTGGAAAACGCCTTTTGCACGGCTTGGGCAATGGAATACTCGGTTTCAAGCTGAATAAGTTCCTCTCGCATTCGGCTGTTTTCGCTCATATATTGCGAAGCAGCCGCATCAATACTGACAATACGATTCTGCTGTTTGAAATTGGTCAATTCATTCTCTACATCACCCAATTCACGGCTAATGATTTCAACCCGATCATTGATAAACTTGGCCGTACTGGTAGCAATCCGATTTTTATCCTCGATAATCGTTTCCCGGTAGACATCAATCAAGGTACTCAATATTGCATCGGCTCTCGAAATATTGGAATCCACACAATTTATCTGGACCAACGTAGTACGGTCACCAGCCAACGCAGCCGAAACATGATACATACCTGCTGCGGCATCTAATGAGATACGGGAGACCTCGATTGGAATATTATAATAAGAAGATATATATTCGGGAACAGCCTCGACAACAATACGTCCAGCTTCCGAAACAAGAGTATCGCCAAAGGCAATTTCTTGCTCTACGCCCGCACTCTTGCCCCCACCAACACTAAATTGTTTCAGTATATATCGATTTTCATCAACAGGCTTTACTTTCATCGAAACCGGAGTCGTATAGGAATCAATAAAATGAACCCGGACAGGAGAATCGGCATAAAGAGGCTTGTAATGAAGGAAGTCTTTCACCCGATAAGAAATATCAAGATGCAAGCGTTCGGCTACCTCACGCATCAATTGATGAGATTGCAGGATATAGATTTCATTCTCTACCCCACTACCCGATATGCCGCCATTCAATTCCATAATGGCCGACATGTCGTTACTCGACTTGTTTTCGTTTTTGACCAACATCACGGCCGTTCTACGATACAAAGGTGTCTGTCTGGCTAAATACAGCCAGGCCACGGATACACACACGACAATCGACAGTGCAATCCAATACCAATTATCGAATATCAACTCGACAATATCCCGCAAGGCTATTCCACCTTCATTTCTTTTCTTATCGTTGGTTTCCTGAATAAACTCCATAATTTGCTATCTATTTATCCTTCAACACAATAATCATAGACACAATCGACAACACCGAAGCTATCAGTGACAAGATACTACTACTTGCCGAGATAAACGACATCGTAGCACTTCCTCGCACCCCTATCGCTTTGTTGGGTTGTACATATATCACATCATTCTGTTTCAAATAATAGCAAGGCGATTCGAGCACTTTCTCACTCGATGTCAAATCGACTATATAACTCTTTCGTTGATTACCCTCTTCACGAATAACCAGAATATTATCCCGTTTCCCCGACGGAGTAAGGTCTCCAGCCATCGACAAAGCTTCGAGTATGGTCACACGGTCACCCGACATCGTTTGTACCCCTGGACTACCCACTTCACCCATTATCGCCACCTTGAAATCCTTCATTTGAACCGAAACCACAGGGTCTTTCACATAATCCCCAGCTATCAGCCGAGCCTTAATCTCCGCAGCCAATTCCTTTCTGGTCAACCCGCCGGCCTGTATCTCGCCCAAGACAGGCACATCAATCTTTCCGTCCTTGTCGACCCGTAGACCTATGCTCTCCTGTACCGTCGATCCTCCTGAATTACCCAATACCTGACTGTTGGCAAATATGTCAAGCAAGTCTCCATCCTTACTGCTGACTGTGATAAGCAACTGGTCGTCGGGCTCAATTCTCAGTTCATAATTCTGGGCTATCGTTTGCGGATTATTGCCTAAATCGTCGGCACCCTGCAAATAGATCATCTTTTTTGACGGCACACATGATACTAAACCTGTAAATATTATGCACATCAAAACTCTCGAAATGTATCTCATCAGAAAAAAATAACAATTAACGGATTACTTATTTTTTGCCTTAGATGCATTCAGCCTATTTATACGGCGAGTCAAATATAACTGCATCGTGGTCCAAATAAAGATATCCAAGAACAGCAAAATATTTATATTGATATGGGTAAGCAACAACAAGTTCATCGCTGCAAACCCGGAAGAAATCAGCAGAATGGTAATCATAGCGGCCCGATGCGAGAACCCCAAAGCCAAAAATTTATGATGGATATGATTCTTGTCAGGGCTGAAAATATTTTTATGAAAACGAGCTCGATGCAAAATAACCCGAACCACATCAAATACAGGAGTAATCAATACCGAAAAAGCAATGACTATGGCATCGGGAATTTTATGTAATACTGTGGCATCATACATGCTGAAACGAATAGCCAATACACTCAGTATAAGACCTATCGTTAAGGAACCCGTATCACCCATAAAAATCTTACGTCCACGGTCGGGATTTCCAAACACATTATAGTAAAAAAACGGAATAAGAGTTCCCAGCGTTACAATAGACAACGCTGCATATATCCATTCCCGCTGATAGGAAAACAGTATTGTAAAAAACAACAAGGCTATGGCACTTAACCCCGAAGCCAATCCATCAATCCCATCAATAAGATTGATTGCATTGGTTATGAAGACTATTGTAAAAACCGTAAACGGAATACCGACCCATGCAGGTAATTCATAAATTCCGAAGATACCATACAAATTGTTAATCCAAAGGCCCGGTGCTACCAACAGAATAGCGCAAAATATCTGGACAATAAACTTCTGACGATAGCGTACACCTATCAAATCATCGGTAATTCCAGTCAAATACAACAACAACAGACTGCTGAGTCCGAATGACAGTACGGCTGTATCACTTCCACAAATAATCGAAGGGAACACATCTTCTCCATATATTCGACTCAATCCTATCATTAACGATAGCGTAAATACTACCGCCGGAAAAAACGAAACTCCACCCAAACGAGGTATAATACCTTGATGGACCTTGCGTTCGTCAGGAATATCGAACAGATGCTTTTTAAATGAAATCAATAATATTCTTGGAATAATAAATATTGAGAATCCCAAACTAATAAAAAAGGACAATAGTAAAACCAAAATATAGCCCATAAATATTAGATTTTAAATCGACCAAACGGCATTACAAAACATAAACTGACCCAAATTCTTGTAAAGATATATCTTTTATCTCTCCCTAAAACTTTCCTTATAAAGGCATTTCGTTATACGAAACATAACGATTATGCCTTATTATGTTTATATTCCTTGGGGTCACCAGAAAAACAACTTTCCAGTCTTCTACCAAATTTCATCTCATCATTATGCGCCTGTCCCTATCGCAGAAGAGAGGAGCAAAATCCGATTTTCCGCAGGGTTTTTTCCAGAAAAAAGTCATCAACAATTCTAAAATGGCTTTCCCCTGAGACCCCCTTTTTGTCAAAATAGGACTTTCTACAAAAGACTTACCACTTTGTTCACATGTCCTATTCTAACGTTTGCAAAGGTAATTACATTTCTAATAAATGCAATAAAAATCTCATAAAATATTGTTATTTTACAAAATACAGTCAAATAACAAAAATCTTAACTATTTACATTTTTTATACTAATTAAATTCCAAAAGCAACATCTGCAAATGAATGCAATGTTTATAAAACAACAACACACAAATTATTTAGTTCGCTTCACTTTCACTGTCTTTGGATAAAATAGACTAAGACTTTGAGATAGCTCAAATTAAAAACTCTTTTTCCGCTTGCCTCTACTCTCACCTTTTGCTATCTTTGAATAAAAGTTTATTTTGAAAAATAACTATCTGCAATGAAAAAAATCATAAATCCCTGGATAGGGCTTGAAAAAGAGGGATACAACTGCATTGGCTGTGCGCCGAACAATCCTTACGGGCTGAAAATGGAGTTTTATGAAGACGGTGACGACATCGTCTCCTTTTGGACTCCATCTGAAAACTATCAAGGGTGGTTGCACACCCTGCACGGTGGCATACAATCCCTGCTCATCGACGAGATAGCGGGGTGGCTTGTGGCCCGCAAGTTGCAAACTTCGGGCATGACCACCAACCTGGAAGTCAAATTCAAAAGACCGATTGCCACGGGTCTCGACGTCACGCTGGAAATACGGGCCCGACTTACCGGAGTCCGACACAATCTGGCCTCCATCTCTTCCCAAATCCTGTGCAACGGCCAACTTTGTACCTCGGGCGAACTGACCTATTTCTGTTTTTCCAAAGAGAAAGCTGCTGCCGATTTCTACTTCACGGCCTGTCACACCGTCGATGAAGAGATGTAAACCATTCCCGGTTCAACAAGCCTTACCACTGCGCGATTATCGGCAAACCGCCGATGCCTCCGACCTATAACTGATAAATGAGATAACCGGTATACACCACATAGGCGACAATCATCACGATTCCCTCGGCCCGGGTAATCATGCGCACCTTGTGATACTTGCCCACAAAGAACATCAACAGCGAGGCTCCCAACAGATAGAGCAGGTCGAAATTGGTGATACCGCCCAAAGGCAGTGGCGAAATAGTAGCGCTGGCTCCCAACACGAAAAAGACATTGAACAGGTTGGAGCCTATCACATTGCCGATGGCAATCTCGGGATTCTTCTTCAAGGCAGCCACTACCGAAGTGGCCAACTCGGGCAGCGAAGTACCCATGGCCACCAGCGTCAAACCGATAATCGACTCGCCTACCCCCAGCGAACGGGCTATCTCGCTCGATCCGTCGACAAACAGACGGCCTCCGAAAATCAAGGCAGCTAATCCACATACAATATAAACCACACAACGCCATACGGGCAACGTCTTGATTTCGGCCGACTCCTCGTCGCTGTGATTATGAGCAATAGCAAACGTATAGCCAAGGAATATCAAGAAGAAACAGAGCATGAGCAGACCGTCGGCCCGGTTGATTACATTCTCGGTACCGGTTCCCAGAAAAAGGTCGTTGGCACAAATCAGCACCACCACCGACGAGAGAATCGCCAGCGGTATCTCTTTGGTGAGGGTTCCCCGGGTAATACGGATTGGGGCCACCACAGCCGTCACTCCCACAATCATGAGGATATTGAAAATATTGCTACCCACCACATTACCGATGGCCAACTCGGCACTGCCGTTGATGGCCGACACCACACTCACGGTCAACTCGGGGGCCGAGGTCCCGAATGCCACAATCGTAAGGCCGATTACCAGAGACGAAATATTAAAACGCTTGGCCAACGCAGCGGCCCCATCGGTCAGGAAGTTGGCTCCCGACAGTATCAAAAACAACCCCACAAGCAGGAGTATCACATTGATGATCATTTCTGTTTCCTTTATTTAGAGAACAAAGATAACGGAAAAGGTGAGCGCAGAGGCAAACAGGACACAAAATTTTCAAGATTTGACAATGTCGAGTCAACTCAGAATTCCACCTTGCCACTGTCTGCACTACGACATAATAAATAACGACCGCTTTCCTCAAACCAAAAGACCGGGGCCTCTCCTTGCGGAGAGAGGTCCCGGCCTTCGTCCATCTAACCAAACTTATCTTTTTTACCGGATAAACAACAACTCCCGGTATTTGGGCAGAGTCCACATTTGGTCATCAACAATCAATTCCAGTTTGTCGATGTGATAGCGAATCTGTTCCAACATGGGAGCTATCGTATCGTGATAGGCCACAGCCTTCTCCCGCTCGTCGGCAATCTTGTTGGCCACCTTGCGGGCATCGATCATCGAGTCGACATGCTCTTTGATGTAGCTGGTGTGCTCGGCAATCTTACGGATAATCGCCAGGTTCTCGGCCGAGAGTTGACGGGTCTCCTCCTCCGAGAAGAGGCCACGCATCTTATAGACGTTATCTATCAACTTGGTCTGATACTCGGTAGCCACAGGCACGATATGGTTCATCACCAGGTCGCCCAATACACGAGCCTCGATTTGGATTTTCTTCGTGTAGGTCTCCCATTTCACCTCGTTGCGGGCTTCCAGCTCCTTACGGGTCATGACACCGGTCGACTCGAACATCTTGATGCTGTCGGGCGACAGGTAGTTGTCGAAGATAACCGGTACACTCGTCTCGCAATCGAGTCCGCGGCGCTTGGCCTCTTCCTTCCACTCGTCACTGTATCCGTTACCGTCGAAACGAATGGGTTTGCTTAACTTGATATACTTGCGCAATACCTGAATAATAGCGGGAATCTTGGCCTCACCCTTCCCGATGAGTTCGTCCACCTCGTTCTTGAAGATAACCAACTGCTCGGCTACGGCTGCATTCAGGGCAATCATACCACTGGCACAGTTGGCCTCGGAACCTACGGCACGGAATTCGAACCGGTTGCCGGTGAAGGCGAAGGGCGACGTACGGTTACGGTCAGTATTGTCGATAAGCAACTCGGGAATTTGAGGTATGTCGAGTTTCATGCCGTGCTTGCCCGAGAGGACAACCAACTCGTCGGTCGAGCTCTCCTCCATATGGTCGAGAACCCGGCTCAACTGCGTGCCCAGGAACGACGAGATGATGGCAGGAGGTGCCTCGTTGGCGCCCAGACGGTGGGCATTGGTGGCACTCATGATCGAGGCTTTCAGCAGACCGTTGTGGCGATATACAGCCATCAGCGTATTCACGACAAAGGTGATGAAGCGCAGGTTCTCTTCGGGGGTCTTGCCCGGCGACATCAGCAGCACGCCGGTATCGGTACCCAGCGACCAGTTATTATGCTTGCCCGAACCGTTCACACCCTTGAAGGGTTTCTCGTGCAACAGCACTCTGAACCCGTGTGTGCGGGCCACCTTGCGCATGAGCGACATAATCAGCATGTTGTGGTCGACAGCCAAGTTGCACTCCTCGAAGATGGGAGCCAACTCAAACTGGTTGGGCGCTACCTCGTTGTGACGGGTCTTGACGGGAATACCCAACTCCAAAGCCTGAATTTCGAGGTCCTTCATAAAGGCGGCTACACGCGTGGGAATGGCACCGAAATAGTGGTCTTCGAGCTGTTGGTTCTTCGAAGCTTCGTGCCCCATGAGCGTGCGGCCTGTCAGCAGCAGGTCGGGACGGGCGGCATACAAGCCCTCGTCTACCAGGAAATACTCCTGCTCCCAACCCAGATAGGCTACTACCTTTTTCACCTCGGGATTGAAATAGTGACACACATCGACAGCAGCCTTATCGACAGCACGCAGGGCTTTCAACAAAGGAGCCTTGTAGTCGAGCGATTCGCCCGTGTAGGCAATGAATACGGTAGGAATGCACAGGGTATCGTCAACCACAAACACGGGCGACGAGGGATCCCAGGCACTGTATCCACGAGCCTCGAAAGTGTTGCGGATACCGCCGTTGGGGAACGACGAGGCATCGGGCTCCTGCTGTACGAGCAACTTGCCCGAAAACTCTTCCATCATACCCCCTTTGCCGTCGTGCTCTACAAAAGCATCGTGCTTCTCGGCCGTACCTTCGGTCAACGGCTGGAACCAGTGGGTATAGTGGGTGGCACCCAGTTCCATCGCCCACTTCTTCATACCTTGTGCTACTTCGTCGGCTATATCACGATCGAGGGTGGCACCATGGTCCATCACATCGACCAGCCGATTGTAGACCGCCGTGGGCAGATACTTGAACATCTTCTCCCGGTTGAACACGTACTTAGCGAAATAGTCGCTCGGGCGTTCCGCAGGTACTGCTACCTCTACCGGTTTTGCCTGAAAGGCCTTCTCTACTACTCTGAATCTCAACGTTGACATAATGTCTTAAATTTTAAATTAAACAGGTTTACAATATATAGCTTTTTCATTTTTTCTTTTCTCTTCATCTCTATCGGGCGCCCTTCTCGTAGGCCTCCTCGTGCACTCCGGCCACGGCCCGGCCGCTCGGCTCGTTCAGGTGTTGGAACGAGGCGTCCCAAGCCAAAGCCTCGGCTGTCGAGCAGGCCACGCTGGGCACACTGGGCACACTGCGTGCGGCACTCTCGCTGGGGAAATATTCCTCGAAAATCGAGCGATAGTAGTACTCCTCCTTGTTTTGCGGCGGATTGATGGGGAATCGCTCGGCAGCGTGCTGCATCTGTTCATCGCTCACGGCCTGCGAGGTCATCGCTTTCAAGGTGTCTATCCAGCTATACCCTACCCCGTCGCTAAACTGCTCTTTCTGCCGCCAGGCCACACTGGCGGGCAACATGTCGGCAAAAGCTTCGCGCACGATTCGCTTCTCGATTGTCTTGCCGGGGCACATCTTGGCCTGCGGGTTAAGCCGCATCGCCACATCGAGAAACTCCTTGTCGAGGAAAGGCACACGCCCCTCCACACCCCAGGCCGAGAGGGCCTTGTTGGCCCGCAGGCAATCATAGAGGTAGAGTTTCGACAACTTGCGCACGGTCTCTTCGTGAAACGCCCGGGCATCGGGTGCCTTGTGAAAGTAGAGGTAACCGCCGAACACCTCGTCGGCCCCCTCGCCGCTCAACACCATCTTGATGCCCATGCTCTTGATGACCCGTGCCAGCAGATACATGGGCGTAGAGGCGCGCACGGTAGTCACATCGTAGGTCTCGATGTAATAAATCACATCGCGCAGTGCGTCAAGGCCCTCCTGTATCGTATAGTTTATTTCGTGATGTACGGTACCGATGTAATCGGCCACCTCGCGAGCCTTGGCCAAATCGGGAGCTCCGCGCAACCCGATGGCAAAGGAGTGCAGCTGCGGCCACCAGGCCTCCTTCTGCCCGTCGGTCTCGACCCGTCGGGAGGCATATTTCTTGGCTATGGCCGAGATGACCGAACTGTCGAGTCCGCCCGAGAGCAACACCCCGTAGGGTACATCGCTCATCAGCTGACGACGCACGGCCGCTTCAAGCGCATCGTGCAACTCCTGCACCGATGCCCCGTTGTTCTTCACCGCGTCATAATCGACCCAGTCGCGTTTGTACCAACGGGTCATCTTCCCCTCGCGACTCGAATAGTAATGTCCCGGCAAGAAGGGTTCGTAGCGTTCGCAGAAGCCTTCGAGTGCCTTCAACTCACTGGCGCAATAGAGGGTGCCGTCGCTGTCGTAACCGATATACAGAGGGATAACCCCGATGGGGTCACGGGCCAACAGGAACTCGTCGCGCTCCTCGTCATACAGGGCAAATGCAAAGATGCCGTTCAACTCCTCCAAGAAATCGATACCCTTGTCGCGGTAGAGAGCCAATATCACCTCGCAGTCGCTCCCGGTCTGGAACTCATACCGGCCTTCGTAGCGATGCCTGATGTCGCGGTGGTTGTAGATTTCGCCATTCACGGCAAGCACCTGCTTGCGGTCGGGTGAATAGAGAGGCTGTCCCCCGCTCTGCGGGTCGACTATCGAGAGACGCTCATGGGCCAATATGGCCGAGCCTCCACAATAGATGCCACTCCAATCGGGCCCCCGGTGACGGATTTTCTTCGCCATCGCCAAAGCCTTTTTCCGCCACTCGGGCGACTGACTTTTTATATTGAATATTGCTGCAATTCCACACATGACAAGAGTCGTTTTTAGTCTGTTTCTACTTGTATTTCTACCGTTCGCCGGTCGTGCAATAGCGGTCTATCTCTTCGGCAGCCCGGTGTCCCGAGGCGATGCACTTGACCACCAGACTGGCTCCCGTGGCCACATCGCCGGCCACGAATACGTTCTCGGGCAAGACGGGCAACTGCGGTCTGAGAAATCCCATCGCCAGCAGCACCAGGTCGGCTTTCAGAATCTCCTTACGCCCGGTGGACCGCATCTGCGGACGTCCCCCGTCGGGAGCCGGCAACCACTCGACCTCCTCGACCTCGACGCCGCACACCCGTCCGTTCTCCCCGATAAAACGGGTGGACGAGAGGCTCCA
>DXDM01000031.1 GCA_019115485.1 Candidatus Barnesiella excrementavium
TATTTCCCGGCTGGTACCTTGTCGTCGTTCATGGCCAGGCAGGCCGAGCAGCCGGGCTGGCGTATCTCGAAACCGGCCTCGGCCAAGATGCGGTCGAGTCCCTCGGCGCGTATCTGGCGGGCTACGGCTTGTGAGCCCGGTACGAGCCAGGCGGTCACGCGGTCGGCCTTCTTATGCCCTTTTACCAGACGGGCAAAGGCTCTGAAATCTTCGATGCGTCCGTTGGTACAGCTCCCTAAGAAGACGTAGTCGATATCTTTCCCCAGCAGCGGTTCTCCGGCCTCGAAACCCATATATTGCAGGGCCCGTCGGAATGAAATCTTTCCGCTCTCGTCGATGGTCGACTCTTGCGGGATTGTCTCGTCAATGGCAATACCCATGCCGGGGTTGGTGCCGTAGGTGATGCGGGGGGCGATGTCGGCCGCCTGGAAAGTTACCTCGCGGTCGAATACGGCATCGGGCTCGCTGTACAGGGTTTTCCAGTAGGCGAGGGCGCGTTCCCAGGCTTCGCCCTTGGGGGCAAACTCCCGCCCTTTGACATAGTCGAAGGTGGTCTGGTCGGGGGCAATCAGTCCGCCGCGGGCTCCCATCTCGATGCTGAGGTTGCACACGGTCATGCGCTCTTCCATGCTGAGTGCCCGAATGGCCTCGCCTGCATATTCGACAAAATAGCCGGTGGCACCGCCCGTGGTCATTTGGGCAATGATGTAGAGGGCAATGTCTTTGGCCGTGACGCCGGGCGAGAGCCGCCCCTCGATGTTGATGCGCATCGATTTGGGTTTGGGTTGCAGGATACATTGCGAGGCCAGTACCATGGCTACCTCGCTGGTGCCGATGCCGAAGGCGATGGCACCGAAGGCTCCGTGGGTCGAGGTGTGGCTGTCGCCGCAAACGATGGTCATGCCCGGTTGCGTGAGTCCGTACTCGGGTCCGATTACGTGGATAATCCCGTTTTTCTCATGTCCCAAACCGTAGTAGGTGAGGCCGAACTCACGGGCATTGCGGGCGAGGGTCTCGACCTGATTGCGCGACACGGGGTCGGCAATGGGTTGCTCTTGATGGAGCGTGGGAATGTTGTGGTCGGGCGAGCAGGTGGTCTTCTCGGGACGGAATACCTGCAAGTGGCGCTCGCGCAACTCGTTGAAGGCTTGCGGGCTGGTCACTTCGTGGCAGTAGTGCCGGTCGATGTACAACTGGTCGGGACCTCCGGCCACCGAGGTGACCACGTGGGCGTCCCATATCTTGTCGAATAACGTGTTCATTGTGTGCGGTAGATTATATGATAAATTTGTTGATTGCGTCGATAAAGGCTTCGGCCGAGGCGGCTACGATGTCGGTATTGGCCGAGAATCCGTAGTAGGAGTTGTTGTTGTAGACAACGGTCATGTGTACCTTGCCCACGTCGTCGCTCCCTCGGGTGATGGCCTGTATGAGAAATTCGCTCACGACCATCTTGCGGTGTATGATGCAGCGAATGGCATTGATAGCGGCATCGACCGGACCGTTGCCCGAAGCGGCGGCCTCGAACTTTTCGCCGGCGATGTCGAGTCCGATGCTGGCTACCGACTTGATGCCCACGCCTGCCGTCACTTGCAGGAAGTCGAGACGAATGCGGGCATTGGCGGTGCGCTCTTTCCCTACCAGCATGAGTATATCGTCGTCGTTGATGTCTTTCTTGCGGTCGGCCAGTTTGAGGAAGGCGTCGTAGGCCTTGTCGAGTGCCTCTTTTTCCAACTCGATGCCCAGCAGGTGGAGCCTGTGTTTCAGGGCTGCCCGTCCGCTGCGGGCCGTCAGTACAATCGAAGTCTCGTCGATGCCTACCTCTTTGGGGTCGATAATTTCGTAGCTTTCGCGGTTTTTCAATACACCGTCCTGATGAATGCCCGAGGAGTGGGCAAAGGCGTTGCGCCCCACGATGGCCTTGTTGGGCTGTACGGGCATGTTCATGAGGTTGGAGACGAGCCGGCTCGTGCTGTAAATCTTCTGGGTATTGATGTTGGTCTCGATTTGCAGGTCGTGGTGGCATTTGCAAATCATGGCTACCTCTTCGAGCGAGGTGTTCCCGGCCCGTTCGCCAATACCGTTGATGGTTACTTCGGCCTGACGGGCGCCGTTCTGTATACCCGCCATCGTGTTGGCCGTGGCCATGCCCAGGTCGTTGTGGCAGTGGGTGGCGATAACCACCCGGTCTATTCCGGTCACGTGCTCTTTGAGGTAGCGAATCTTGCGGCCGAACTCGTCGGGCAGGCAATAGCCGGTGGTGTCGGGTATGTTGATAACGGTAGCCCCGGCCTTGATGACGGCCTCGACCACGCGGGCCAGGTATTCGTTGTCGGTGCGGCCTGCATCTTCGGCATAGAACTGAACGTCCTCGACATACTTTTTGGCATATTTGACCGCGGCGACAGCGCGCTCGACAATCTCCTCGCGGGTGGAGTTGAACTTGTATTTGATGTGGTAGTCCGAAGTGCCTATGCCGGTGTGTATGCGTTTGTGCCGGGCATATTGCAAGGCTTCGGCCGCTACCTTTATATCGTTTTCGACCGCTCGGGTAAGGGCACAAATGGTGGGCCATGTCACCGCTTTGGAGATGGCAACGACCGATTCGAAATCGCCGGGACTGGATACCGGAAATCCTGCTTCTATGATGTCGACGCCAAGGGCTTCGAGTGCTTTGGCTACTTGTATTTTTTCAACGGTGTTGAGCTGACAGCCGGGGACTTGCTCGCCGTCTCGTAGAGTGGTGTCAAAAATAAATAATCGGTCAGACATATTTCCTTGCGTATATAAAGTTATTAAAAAAGCCTTTCCCAACATATTCGTGAGAAAGGCTATAAACGTTCTTTATCGGTATGCTACACAACACAAATTCTCACTTCTCGTCGGGTTTGTTCGATAGAAGGCTAATAATAATCGAGTTGCTTAGCAGAGATGTTATCATCGTTCGTTGTCTTTATTGTATGTGCAAAGGTAATTATTATTTTGATAAAACAAAATAAAATATCGGATTTTATTCGATTTTTCTATTTATTTGTAATAATTTCGTGTAGAATTAAATCTATTTGTAATTATGTGCATTTTTATCAGAAACTGATGCCCAGCCGAATGGAGACCAGATGATTTCCGTTGATGTCTTGGAATGCGCCTTTCTCGTCGGTGAAGGGGGATACCTGATAGAAATTGTAACCGATAAGCAGGTGTGAGCCGAATTTCTTGCTGACCGAGAGGTTGATGCCCAACCCGGCGGCGCCGAAGAATCCACCTTGTGTCTCGCCCTTGCACATCTGGTTGCTCGAGTAGCCGGCTCTGAAATCGACGAATAGCAACGATTTGTCTTTAAGCAGGTTGCTGCGGAACAGTACATAGACGGGTACGTAGTAGCGATTGCTCGAGAAAGAGTTGTGTAACCCCACACCCAATCCCAGGCATTTGATGTTGGACGAGCGATATCCACCGAAGAGGTCTACGTCGAAGGTCGAGAGGTCGTTGCCGGCCATATCGATTGAGGCTCCTACCTCGGCTCCTACGGTAAAGGGCTTTATCTTTTTCTCCGTACCGATGTCCGAGAGATTGCTCTCTCGCATGACATACTGGTTGTTGCCCTCTTCAAAGCCGGTTGTCGGTTCTTGAGCGACTGCATTTTGTACAAAAAAAGAGAGCAAAACCGGCAATAAGATGCGATTTAGGTATTTGTTCATTGTTGCATGCTTTATGAGAACGAAGATAGATGATTTATTGTGATTAAGCAATTTATGAATGGAGAAAAAAGTTAAAATAAAAAAACCGACCTGGTTACAGATCGGTTTTCCATGGCCTTTAATGGGTAGGCCATTATCCCAAATAGGTTTTCAATAACTTGCTTCTCGATGCGGTTCTGAGGCGTCTGATGGCTTTCTCCTTGATTTGGCGTACACGTTCACGGGTCAACCCGAATTTGTCGCCAATCTCTTCGAGGGTCATCTCCTGACACCCGATACCAAAGAACATCTTGATAATTTCGCTTTCACGCGGAGTGAGTTGTTTGAGGGCGCGGTCTATCTCTTTCGAGAGGGACTCGTTGATAAGCGAACGGTCGGCAATAGGGGAGTCGTCGTTAACCAGCACGTCGAGCAGGCTGTTGTCTTCTCCCTCGACAAAGGGAGCATCGACCGAGATGTGACGACCCGATACTTTCAACGTATCGGAGATTTTGTCAACGGGGATATCCAACTCTTCGGCCAACTCTTCGGGTGAGGGTCGACGCTCGTTCTCTTGTTCGAATTTCGAGAGTGCCTTGCTTATTTTGTTGAGCGAACCCACCTGGTTCAACGGCAGACGGACGATTCTCGATTGCTCGGCCAAGGCTTGGAGTATGGATTGACGAATCCACCATACGGCATAAGAGATGAATTTGAATCCTCTTGTCTCGTCGAATTTTTCGGCGGCTTTAATCAGGCCCAGATTCCCTTCGTTAATCAAGTCGGGCAGGCTTAATCCTTGGTTTTGATATTGTTTGGCAACCGAAACGACAAAACGCAAGTTGGCTCTCGTCAACTTTTCCAAAGCTGCATGATCGCCTTTTTTGATGCGTTGGGCGAGCTCAACCTCCTCTTCTACCGTAATTAAGTCCTCGCGTCCGATTTCTTGCAGGTATTTGTCGAGAGAAGCGCTCTCGCGGTTCGTAATCGATTTGGTAATTTTTAATTGTCTCATCTTGCAATATAGAGATTTTAGGATTGCAAATATACTATATTTGTTGTTAATAATGTTGCAAAAAATGCTTAATTTTGAACAGGTCCCGATAAAAATTCTCTTGACCGGTTTCTCCTTTCATTTTTTGTATCATTAGAACATCTGGTGGTTCGTTCGGTTTTCCCGGTTAATGATATTTGGTATTTGACAGGCCAATATCGGGATAAGGCCTTTGTGAGGGTCTTATCCCGATATTTTCATATTAGTCGGCCAAGTCTACCGCATAGTACATCATCTTGCCGTTGGGGTAAACGCCGGTGATGAACATTACCTTTTGGGGCTGGTTCGACTTGACAATCGAGTCGTACATCGATTCCAGGTCGCTTACCGATTTCATGGGAGTGTTGTTGATTTCGAGAATCACAAACCCGTCGCGGATACCGGCCGATTTGAATTTACCGTTTTTCAATCCTACGACCTGTACGCCATACCGAATGTTCATTTCGTTCAGCTCTTTGGCATTGAGTTCTTTGAAGCCTGCTCCCAGCGAGTCCATACCGGCAATCTTGGTAATCTCGGTATTTCCCTGGCTGTTCTTCAAGGTGAGCGATACGGTCTTCGACTCTTTGCCTCTCAGCAAGCCGACTTTAATCTTGTCGCCGGGACGGTAGCGGTTCAACTGCTCGGAGAGCATGGCGCCGTTTTTGATCTTTACATCGTTTATCGAGGTGATAACATCGCCCTCTTTGATACCGGCTTCCATGGCGGCGCTACGGTTGTGTACTTCGCCTACATAGATGCCTTCCTGTACTTCGAGGTTTTTCTCTTTGGCCAGGTCGGAGTTGATTTCCATATATCCGATGCCCAATACGGCACGTTGTACGGTACCGTACTCTTTCAAGTCGGCGATTACCTTGCTTACAATCGAGGTAGGAATGGCAAAGGAGTAGCCGGCATAGCTACCAGTCTCGGAATAGATGGCGGTGTTGATACCTACCAGTTCACCGGCCGTATTGACCAATGCACCTCCACTGTTACCGGGATTGACTGCGGCATCGGTTTGGATAAAGGCTTCGATGCCCATCTTCTGGCTGCGGGGATTGAGTGCACTGATGCTACGGGCCTTGGCGCTGACAATACCGGCTGTCACGGTCGAGGTCAGTCCCAACGGGTTGCCTACGGCCAACACCCATTCGCCCACTTTCAGATTGTCCGAATCGCCGAATTTGACAGTAGGCAACTCTTTGGCGTCGATTTTTATCAGAGCCAGGTCGGTCGAGGGGTCGGTACCGATTACACGACCGTTGAAGGTACGGTTATCATTCAAGGTAATATCCAGTTTGTCGGCACCTTCGACCACGTGGTTGTTGGTGACGATATAGCCATCAGGGGTAATGATGACACCCGAGCCCAGTCCGGTGCGGGGTTGAGGCTCGATGTTACGGCCGCCTTGCCCGAAGAAATATTCAAAGAAGGGGTCGGCGAATCCGCCCATCTGACTCTGTTTGGGTGTGGAAATCGATTTGATGCTGACCACGGCGTTAACCGTATTTTCGGCAGCCACGGTAAAGTCGGTCTCCACAGCCGGACGGTTTACGGCCCGAGTGAAGCGGGTGGGTTGTGCATACTCGCTTCCGAGGGGTTGGTCGTCGAGACTTGAATTGGCGGATCTGTTTAATAAACTGAAAGCCCCGATAGTGATACCGGAACTTAGGACTGCCACCAAAGCAATACCCATCAATTTTTTTCCGTAAGAATTCATAATTTATCAGCTTTAAGTGTTAATATTCTGTTGTATTTAAGTTTTTATGACGTTAAATTTAATACATTTCTCGTGCCATTATAACCGGGCTATCCTCTTTTTAAGCTCTTTTAATAAGCCGAATAATGGCTTAACAGGGGTTAACGCAGCCCGCAAACAAATAACGGACTTTTTTGCTTGATTGGTATGTCATATTGACTGTTAAATTTTATGACCAGGGCAAAGAACTGACACTTTTTGCCTTTTGTCTCTTGTTGGTATTGTTGTTTAGACTTTAACACCGGGTGAAGGTTTAATAAGAAAAACTCGTGTCGGCTACGCTTTTTGTATTCGACTTTTTTCATTATCTTTGTGTCGTACAGCAGGACGGTCTGTCGCTCGCCTCGTGCGGGAGGAAAGTCCGGGCAACACAGAGCACCATATTTCCTAACGGGAAGCTATTCGTGAGGGTAGAGGCGCGTAACAGAAAATAACCGCTGCGCAAGCAGTAAGGGTGAAAAGGTGAGGTAAGAGCTCACCGGGCTTTGCAGCAATGCAGAGTGCCGTACGTCTTATGGGTTGTAAGGTTATGTATACCGGCGTTGTAGGGTTGCTCGCCCGATGCCGGGGGGTAAACCGCTAGAGCCTTGTGGCGACACAGGGTCGAGATAAATGACAGACACTCTCGCAAGAGAGTACATAACCCGGCTTACAGGCCTGCTGTATTTTTTTGTAGAACCTATCCGGGCAATATAGGCGCATGGCTAAACGTAAGAAAAAACCTTCATTTTTTGCTCGCATCAGTTCATGGGTGAAGTGGTTCTGGCAATTTGTTTCGGTCGATATCTGGCACATCACCGAGTATAAACTGCATATCCACATACTCAAAACCTTGAATCTGTCGATACGCTGTTTCCTGAGTGAGAAGTTGCAGGAGAAGGCTTCGGCCTTGACATTCAGTTCTATCCTGGCCGTTGTCCCGGCATTGGCCATGCTGTTTGCCATTTGCAAAGGATTCGGGTTCCAGCACATCATGCAGAGCCAGCTGTTCGACTATTTTCCCGCCCAGCGCCAGGCATTGGAGTATATGCTGAGTTTTGTCGGCCAGTACCTCGACCAGATGAAGGGTGGGGTGTTCGTGGGTATAGGACTTTGCTTTCTGTTGTGGACACTCATCAGTCTGTTGTCGAATATCGAAAAGGCGTTCAACGACATTTGGCAGGTGCAGGGCGGACGGTCGTTTTATCGCAAGGTGACCGATTATACCTCGATGTTTCTGATTCTGCCCATTCTCATGGTGGCATCGAGCGGTTTTTCGCTTTTCATGTCGACGATGCTCAACTCGTCGGTGGTGTTTGAGTTCATGACCCCGCTGTTGCGCTGGGTCTTCCGACTGGCCCCCTATATACTCACCGTGCTGTTTTTCACCGCCATCTATATCTTCATACCCAATACCCGGGTAAAATTCAAGTATGCCCTCATCTCGGGTATCATTTGCGGCACGGCATTTCAGGTGTTCCAATACATATATATATCGGGACAGATATGGGTATCGAAATACAACGCCATTTACGGTAGCTTCGCCTTCCTGCCGTTGTTGCTCATCTGGATGCAGTTCTCGTGGCTCATCTGTCTGTTCGGGGCGGTGCTCACCTATTCGTCGCAAAACGTGGTCAACTTCAATTTCGAAAAAGAGACCAACGACATATCGCGTCGCTACTCCGACTATATCCTGCTGGTCATAGCCACGGTTATCGTACATCGGTTCAGAGACGGGTTGCCGCCACTCACCAAAGGACAGCTTTCACGCCGTTATGCCATACCCATTCAGTTGGTCGAGCGGAAGGTCGACGAGTTGGAGCAGGCGGGTATTTTGTCGCAGACCCTTTCGGAAGAGGAGCGGGTGCCTGCCTATCAACCGGCCATGGACATCAACCGGCTGTCGGTAGGTTTCCTGTTGCGGGCCGTCGACCGCGAAGGCGACGAGGATTTCATCAGCAACTTGAAAGAGGATTTCCCACGGGAGTGGCAGGTGCTGGTCGATACCCGTCGGCTCATGGAAGAGGAGGGCGACAAGATAGCCTTGAAAGACCTGCAAATCGAAGAGAGCCGTGTGGAACTTTCTAAAAAATAAATTCTATATATGGCAACTATGAAACAGGTCATTGCTACAACTGCTGCCCCCGAGGCCATAGGGCCTTACAGCCAGGCCATCGAAGCCTCCGGCATGATTTTCCTTTCGGGACAACTGCCCATTGACCCCGCTACCGGCACAATGCCCGAGGGTATTCAGGCTCAAACCCGCCAATCGTTCGAAAACATCAAGGCCATCTTGGCCAAGGCCGGCTGCACGGTCGACCACATTGTGAAGACGACGGTCTTCCTGGCCGACATGTCACTCTTCGGTGCGATGAACGAGGTCTATGCTGAGCAATTCAACGGAGCATTTCCCGCCCGTTCGGCTTTTGCCGTAAAAGAACTGCCCAAACAGGCTTTGGTCGAAATCGAGGTTATTGCGGTAAAGGCATAAACTGCAACAGGTCGGCCACGATAAAGGTACTGCCGCCTACGAAGATAAGGTCTTCGGGGCGGCTCTCTTTTTGTGCGGCCGTTACCGCCTCTTTGACAGTGGGGTAGCTCTTGCCTTTCAAGCCGGCCCGGGTAGCCAGAGCTTCGAGTTGGTCTTGCGGGAGGGCACGGGGAACCGACGCCCGGGTGAAGTAGTAGACGGCCTCCCGGGGAAGCATGGCTAACACGCCCGAGATGTCTTTGTCGTTGACCATGCCGATGACGATTCGCAGGGTGTCGTAGTGCTCGTTACGCAGTTGTCGGGCGATGTACTGCATGCCGCCGGTGTTGTGCCCCGTGTCGCAGATAAGTCGGGGTGACGACTGTAACTGTTGCCAGCGACCCATCAGACCGGTGAGGCGGGTGACGTGGGCAAAGGCTTCGTAGACCGATTCGTCGGAAATGTGGTAGCCCAATTCCCGCAGTCGGGCAACCGCGGTGAGTACGGTGGCAGCATTCTTCTCCTGACAAAGTCCTCCCAGCTCTCCTATAAGATGGGGAAACTCGGGGGTGTCAAACTCCCAGCCGCGGTCGCTCTGCCGGGCCGAGTCGAACCGGACACACTCTTCGGCAAAGAAGATGGGGGCACCGACCTCGCGTGCCTTGTCGAGAAATACCTGCTTGACCTCGCCCTGGGCCTCACCGATAACGACCGGTATGCCGCTCTTGATGATACCGGCCTTCTCCCGGGCTATCTGGGGCAGGGGGTGTCCCAGCATCTGCACATGGTCGTAGCTGATGTTGGTAATCACGCACAGGTCGGGGGTGATGATGTTGGTGCTGTCGAGGCGACCGCCCAGCCCGACCTCGACGACTGCCACATCGACTGCCTGACGGGCAAAGTAGTCGAAAGCCATCATCATGGTCAACTCGAAAAACGAAGGGTGGATATGCAGCGTGGGAGCCACGTGTTTCTGGGCAAAGTCGATGACCTCTTCGCGCGAAATGGGTTGTCCGTCGATGCGGATACGCTCTCTGAAATCAACCAGATGAGGCGAGGTGTACAGCCCTGTTTTGTAGCCGTTTAGTTGCAAGATAGCGGCCAGCAGATGCGATACCGAGCCTTTGCCGTTGGTCCCGGCTATGTGCAAGGTGTGAAATTGGCGATGGGGGTGCCCGAAGTACTTGTCGAGCGCTTCGCTGTTTTGTAATCCCGGTTTGTAGGCCGCACTTCCTATTTGCTGGAAGACAGGGAGCTGCCGGAACAGATATTCCAAAGTCTCTTCGTAGTTCATGTCTGTCGGTTTAATAGAGAGCATAACCCGCGACACCGGCCAGTACAATTACCAATATGGGGTGTAGCCGAGTGTAATGTACCAATATGAACGAGATGACGGCGATGGCCACACTCAACGTATAGTCGGGAAAGTTCTCTTTGTTCATGAGTAGCAGAGCCGCCGAAGCAATCAGTCCCACGACGACGGGACGCAGTCCGGCAAACAGGCTCTTGATAATGGGATTCTCCTTGTGTTTGAGAATGAAATGGCTTATCATCAGCACCAGCACAAACGAAGGCAGACACACGGCAAAGGTGGCCACAAGCGACCCCCACACACTGTTGCCGGTAGCCACGTAGCCCACATAGGTGGCGCTGTTGATACCGATGGGACCCGGAGTCATCTGCGAGATGGCCACGATGTCGGTAAACTCGGTGGGGGTGAGCCACGGTTGGCTTTCGCCGTAGTGGACTACCTCTACCGCTTCGTGCTGAATGAGGGAGAGCATGGCGTATCCGCCGCCGAATCCAAACAGGCCAATCTTCAAATAGGCCCAAAACAGGTTAAGATAGACGATCCACATGGCTTATTTCTTTTTCTCTCTGTACCGCTTTTTGATGCGGGCGATGATGTGATTGTAATAGACGATGCCGCCAATGCCGCCCAGCAGGACGAACCAGATGGGCGAGATGCCACCCAGCCAGATGGCCAGTGCCACGACGATGGGAATGATGACGGTTTTGAGATTGATGCGGGCCGTTTTGGCCGTTGTGAGTACAGGCGACACGATAAGGGCCACTACCGCCGGGCGTATGCCTTTGAATATGCGTTCGATAACAGGGTTGTCGTAGACCTGTACAAACCAGATGGCGATGGCCAAGATGATAAGGAACGAAGGCAGAATGGTGCCGAGGGTGGCTGCCAGACTTCCTTTCAGTCCGCGCAGCTTGTTGCCCACCAGAATCGAGATATTTACGGCCAGGACTCCCGGCAGTGATTGGGCGATAGCCAGGGCGTCGATAAAATCTTCGCGCTTGATCCACTGCTTTTTATCAACCACTTCCCGTTCGATGAGGGGAATCATGGCCCAGCCACCTCCGAAGGTAAAGGCTCCTATTTTCAGGAACGAGGAGAACAGTTGTAGGTAAATGTTCGATTTCATATGCATAGGCTCTTTTCAAACAGGGCGTGAAGAGGTGCGGGCCGGTTACCTGTGGAGGCATCTTGCTCGTTTCCCGGCAGCCGATTATAGGGACAAACCTTGCTGCCGGACCGAGTCGCACCCCCGGGTATTCATACCCGACTCTTTTGCAGGCGCAAAGGTACGAAATAATATGGCAAATGGAGATAAAAAGCGCAAATCCCTTGCGAATATATCTCCTTAATCTTTGTGAAACCTCTCTTCTCAGAGATAGGACGACAGTGTTTGTTCCAATTCGTGTAGCGGCATGGCTCCCGATTGGCGCCAGACTATCTGTCCGTTCTTCCAGAGCATCATGGTGGGTACCGATTGAATTCGGTAGGCGACAGCCATAGGTTCGTTCTTGTCGATGTCGATTTTGAGAATGACGATTTTATCACCCAGTTTCCGTTTCAAATCTTCCAAAACGGGTTTCATCATTTTACAGGGGCCGCACCATTCGGCAAAGAAGTCGACCAATACCGGAGTATCGCCGGCGATAATATCCTGAAATTTTCCCATAGCGATAAAATTTTTAAACTATTCTTATATTATATATCGGAGTAACACCAAATCCGAAATTTGGTTTGAGGCGACCCTGACCGATCAGAAAATATTGTTGTCGCGGCAGTCGACCAGCCAGCGGCCCTCACGGTTGACCAGTACCAGGTCTATTTTCCGTATCAGTTTATGCTTGTTTGAGAAGAAAAGTTTGCCTTCGATAAAAAGAGAATCCTGGGTGAGATTCATCTCCGAACGGGATACGTTGAAATGGGTAGGTCGGCTCTTCAATTCGTCGGATTGGCTGCCCACCAGAGTCTCGAACAGATGTATGGTTTCGGCAGACTCGGGGGTTGCCAATTTGCGGGCCTCGTCAAAGTTGGCATTGGTGAGATTCTCGACAAAGGCTACGGCAACACCCTCGGGACCCAAATGGTGGAGAACCGGCGGAGCTGTGAGAAACAGCAGCGGAAAGCCTGTGGCAAGAGCGGTCAAGAAGAGAAATATGATGCGGACCCGGGTTTTTGCCTTCATCGTGTATCGGTTTTTGTTGTTTGCCTGTAAGGTCGGAGAGGAACCCCGGCGACCGTCAATCCCCGATTGGAATTGTCTTCGAGTCTCCTCCCTTCTTCCAGATACAAAGATAACGATTTTTTAAAAGGCTTATGAGCTATTTACCGGGTGGATTGTAATTTTTAGCTTATCTTTGCACATACGGGCGCGAAGGAGAATCCTCCGGGGGGGCAGGTCGAACTCGTTGAGTTGATACCCCGCCGCAGGGGTAACCTTGTTCGCGTCAATCCCCAACCATTCGGGGGCAGGGGAGTGAGAATATGCCCTGGACTTATTAGAAAAGAGTATGAAAGATTCGTTGATTGTCGTTTCAGGAGGTATGGACAGCGTCACGCTGCTTTATGAATATGCCGACCGTATTGCCCTGGGGGTGTCGTTCGATTACGGGGCCAACCACAATGCCCGGGAAATACCGTTTGCCCGTCTGCACTGCGAGCGGTTGGGTATCCGGCACATTGTCATACCGCTTGCCTTTATGAAGGAGTATTTCAAGAGTTCCCTGTTGAGCGGGGGAGAAGCCATTCCCGAGGGACACTATGCCGACGAGAATATGAAGAGTACCGTGGTTCCGTTCCGTAACGGCATCATGTTGTCGATAGCCTGCGGTATCGCCGAGAGCAACGGGTTGAAGCGGGTGCTCATCGCCAACCACGGGGGCGACCACGCCATCTATCCCGACTGCCGATCCTCCTTTATCGAGGCCATGAATCAGGCCATGCGCGAGGGCACCTACGAGCACATCGAGATATTGGCTCCCTATACCCATATCACCAAGAGCGACATCGCCCGTCGGGGCAAGCAGTTGCAGGTCAACTATGCCGAGACCTGGTCGTGTTACAAGGGTGGCGAGAAACATTGCGGCAAGTGCGGCACCTGTGTCGAACGCAAGGAGGCCTTGCACGATGCCCAAATTGACGACCCCACCGAATATGAGGATTAATGAATAAGATAAAGCACCGTTTATGTATTACGTAGCAAAGACGATGGAGATTGCGGGAGCGCATGCATTGACGCTCTCCTACGAAAGCAAATGCGAGCAGTTGCATGGCCATAACTGGATTGTTACCGTCTATTGCAAGGCCCAAGAATTGAATGCCGACGGTATGGTGTGTGACTTCAAACACATCAAGGACCAGATTCACGGATACCTCGACCACGGTAACCTCAACGAGTTGTTGCCTTTCAACCCCACGGCCGAGAACATAGCCCGATGGATTACCGACCAGATACCCCAATGTTATATGACCAAGGTTCAGGAGAGCGGAGGAAACATTGCCATCTATCGGGTTGACGATAGTAAAGACGACGATTTTGCCCTATGAGAGTCAACGAGATATTCTACTCCTTACAGGGCGAAGGCTGCTTTACCGGTACGGCAGCCATTTTCCTTCGGTTGTCGGGGTGTAACCTGCGATGCAGTTTCTGCGATACCCGTCACGACTCCTATACCGAGATGACCGAAGCCGAGATTGTTCATGCAATTTCCGCCTATCCGGCCCGGCATGTGGTCATTACTGGCGGTGAACCCACCATGCAACTCACCCAATCATTGGTCGATGCCTTGCACGAGGCTGGGAAGTTTGTCCAAATCGAGACCAACGGTTCCATAGCATTGGCCCCCTCACTGGCACAGGCCATCGACTGGATTACCTGTTCGCCCAAATCGCTCCCGGTGAGGATAGGGCGAGTCGATGAGTTAAAAGTGGTCTATGAAGGGCAAGAGCTGGCACCCTACGAAGCAATGGCCCGGGACTATGGATCTGCACTCTGTTTGCAGCCCTGCGATACCGGTGATACCGTGAAGAACACCTCCCTCCTCGATGCAGTCGTCGATTACATCAAGAAGCACCCCGCGTGGCGGCTTTCGCTCCAAACGCACAAGCTCATACATATTCCGTGACAAAGGAGGTAAAATGGAGCGAAGAAGTTTTTGAAACGAGATTCCATGCTATTGTAATTGCCTTAATACGAGTCGTTTTTTTGATTGCTTCCCATCGGAAGGGGCGCTTTTTTGATGTCCATTCTATAAAATACTGTTAAAATTTAATAAGCCGAATAATTTTAAGCAAAAGCCGGTCAAAATCTTTGCAAGAAAAAAAGATAACATTAACTTTACACAATCAATAAATACAGTTAACCTTAAAAAGAAAAATATGGATATGACTCTTTCAGGCTTGAATCCGGCCCATTTCCAGGGACATGTAGATGGAAAGGACACAGCACTTTATGTTTTGGTGAACAAAAACGGATGCGAATTGGCCGTGACGAATTATGGGGCTCGTATCGTTTCGCTTATGGTCCCCGACAGAGAGGGGAAAATGACAGATGTCGTGACCGGTCATAACAACATACAGGAGTATCTTTCCTCGGAAGAACCCTATTTCGGCGCTACCTGCGGTCGGTATGCCAACCGCATTGCCAAAGGCAAATTCACAATAGACGGCGTATTGTATGACCAGTTGGCCATCAACAACGGGCCCAATACCCTGCACGGTGGTGTGAAGGGCTTTAACTTCCATGTGTGGGACGCCTGTCAAATCGACTCTCAGACTATCGAGTTCTCGCGCATCTCGCCCGACGGCGAAGAGGGATTCCCCGGAAATCTGCGGGTAAAAGTGGTGTTTAAGTTGACCGACGACAATGCTGTCGATATCACTTATCATGCCGAGACCGACAAGGCTACCATCATCAACCTCACCAACCACTCTTATTTCAACCTCTCGGGAGCCGGCGATCCTTATATAGGCGATCACCTGTTGTGCATCGATGCCGATTACTATCTGCCTACCGACGATACCGCCATACCCTATGGCGAAAAATCGGCCGTAGAGGGTACTCCCATGGATTTCCGCAAGTTCTATGAAGTGGGTAGCCGCATCAACGAGCCTTTCATACAACTGGTTTATGGCAGGGGATATGACCACACCTATGTCTTGAACAAGAAACACCCGGGCGAATTTGCCTTCTGTGCCGAGTGTATATCGCCCAAGACAGGCATCGTGATGGACGTCTATACAACCGAGCCCGGTGTCCAACTCTATACGGGCAATTGGATGACGGGCAATTTCATAGGTAAAAACGGGCAGCGCTATCCCATGCGGGCAGCCATCTGTCTCGAAACGCAACATTTCCCCGACAGTCCCAATCACGAGAACTATCCGTCGGTTGTCTTGCGTCCGCACGAAAAATTCGAGAGTCACACGCAATATAAGTTTTCAACGCGCAAATAAACACAAACATATAACGTTACAATCATTTTAATTTAGTATTATGGATATAGAATTTGTAAGAAGTCGTTTTATCAAACACTTCGATGGATCTACGGGGTCGGTCTATGCCTCACCCGGTCGTATTAACTTGATAGGGGAGCACACCGATTACAACGGGGGATTCGTATTTCCCGGCGCTATCGACAAAGGCATGGTTGCCGAACTTAAAATCAACGGAACCAATAAAGTGCGTGCCTATTCGATCGATTTGAAAGATTATGTAGAGTTTGGCTTGAACGAGGAAGATGCTCCCCGTGCCAGCTGGGCGCGTTATATTTTCGGCGTATGCCGCGAGATTATCAAACGTGGTGGAAAGATTGCCGGTTTCAACACGGCATTTGCCGGCGATGTACCTCTGGGTGCCGGCATGTCGTCGTCGGCTGCGTTGGAGAGCACCTATGCCTATGCTTTGAACGATATGTTCGATTGTGGCATCGACAAATTCGAACTGGCCAAAATCGGGCAGGCTACCGAGCATAACTACTGCGGAGTAAACTGCGGTATCATGGACCAGTTCGCATCAGTATTCGGCAAGACCGGTCACCTCATTCGTCTCGACTGCCGTTCGCTCGAATATCAATATTTCCCCTTCAATCCCGAGGGTTATCGTCTCGTATTGCTCGACTCGGTGGTAAAACACGAGTTGGCTTCGTCGGCCTACAACGACCGTCGCAGATCGTGCGAGAATGTGGTGGCTGCCATTCAAAAGAGACACCCCCATGTAGAGTTCCTGAGAGATGCCAACATGGATATGCTCAACGAGGTGAAAGGCGAAATTACGGCCGAAGACTATATGCGTGCCGAATATGTAATCGGTGAGGTTCAACGGGTTCTCGACGTGTGCGACGCCCTCGAATGCGGCGATTACGAGACCGTAGGGCAAAAGATGTATGAGACTCATTATGGCATGAGCAAACTTTATGAGGTAAGTTGCGAGGAGCTCGATTTCCTGAACGATATTGCCAAGGAGTGCGGTGTGACCGGTTCGCGCGTCATGGGTGGCGGTTTCGGTGGTTGTACCATCAACCTGGTAAAGAACGAACTGTACGACCATTTTGTAGAGACAGCCAAGATGCGTTATAAAGAGAAATACGGACGTCTGCCGAAAGTGTATGACGTGGTTATCTCCGACGGTGCCCGCAAGTTGTGCTAAGCAGCGAGAGTATCGACGCAGAACGATAAACAGGACGGGGCGTAACGAATCGGCGGTTTGGAGCCGGGGCGTTGCGCCCCCGTCGTATGCATGGGTCGTGCTGTTGGTAAGGTGAGGGCGACCGTTGCGACGTCGATTCCAGTCTACCGGTCGTTTGATACCGTTTGCTGTTTTTACCGGTGTGCAGTTTGCTCTGTAAAAAATAGGAGAAGCCCCGGCGTATTGCCTACACGCCGGGGCTTCTCCTTGCAGGATGGGGAGGTCAGTTCGCCTGGCTGCTCCAACCGCCACCCAATACCTTGTAAAGATTGACCATAGCCAGATATTCATCGCGTATGGCATTGCTCAATCCGATTTGGGCATCGAAGAAATTACGGTGGGCATCGAGTACGTCGATGTAGCGGATAACCCCGTTGAGGTATTGCAACTGGGCCAGGTCGACATACTTTTGTGCCGCCTCGAAGAGGTTGAGTTGCAGCTCCGAGGTGCGACGTTTCTTCTGATAGGTGATGACGGCGTCGTTCACTTCGCGGAAGACTTCGAGCACCTTTTGCTCATAGGCAAATCGCTTTTCGTCGTATGCCGCCAGAGCCGCCTTGTATTGAGCCTTTTTCTTTCCAAAGGTAATGAGCGGAGCCACGAAATTCCCGGCTACATAGGAGAAGGGTGATTCAAAGAAACCTTTCAACTCATTGTTTTCGAGACCACCCACCAGGTTGATGGTGAGTCGTGGAAAACGGTCGGCATAGGCGATACCCACCGAGGCCATGGCCGAGCGCAGTTGCTGTTCGGCCTGCCGCACGTCGGGGCGACGTTGCAATAGGGTAGAGGGGAGTCCGATGGGCATCTCCTCGGGCAGGGAGGTGTTGAAGTCAAACCGTCCACGCTCCACTTTCGAGGGGTATTCGCCCGAGAGGACGGCAATCTGGTTCTCCTTCATGGCAATTTTCTGTTCCAGATTCGGAATAAGGGCCGATGCGTTGGCCAACTCTACCTGAGCCTGTTGATAGGCCGTCTCGGAGGTGAGGCCGCCCTCGAATCGTAAGCGGGCCTGGTTGACACTCTCCTCGCGGGTTTGTACCGTTTGCAAGACGATTTCCAACTCCTGGTCGAGAGCTACCAATTCGAAATAGGCTGTGGCCGTCTCGGCAATCAAGGTCATTTGCATGGCCCGAGCCGCCTCGACCGAAGCCAGATATTCGGCAGCTCCTTTTCGTTTGCTCCATCGCAGGCTGCCCCACAGGTCGGCCTCCCAACTCAGCGAGGCTTTAAGGCTGAATTCAGAGTCGATCGATGTTTTTTCTCCATAATAGGCGTTGGTCTCACGATTACCACCCACCAGCCCGTTAATGGAGGGGAAGAGCGAAGCCTTGCTTACCCGATACAACTCCTCCATCTGTTTGATGTGCGCTTCGGCAGCCCGCATGTTGCGGTTGTTGTTGAGGGTCTTGTTAATCAGGTTGGTCAGCGTCGTGTCGGAGTAGAGTTCCCACCAGGCCATGTCGGCCATGGTGAGCGTGTCATTCTCCCCCGCTATGATTTCGTCCGGCAAGTTCAGTTCCGGAGCCTGGCAGCGCTTCTGTATCGAGCAGCCGGTAAAGAATATGCCCACCAGGAATATGGATAAGCAGATTTTTATCTCTTTCATCGTTTCGTCAATTTAAATTTCAGTTTGTAGACCCATACGAAGAGCAGGGGTACGAAGATGATACCTATCGTAATGGCCACAATCATACCGAAGAATACTCCGGTACCGATGCCCTGTCGGCTGGCCGAGCCCGGGCCGCTGGCAAAGACAAGCGGCAACATACCCAGGATAAAGGCCAGCGAGGTCATCACGATGGGGCGGAACCGCAGGTGGGCAGCCTTGATAACCGCATTGACCACGTTGTTGCCCTTCTCCACCTCCTCTTTGGCAAACTCGACGATAAGAATAGCGTTCTTGGCCACCAGACCGATAAGCATCACTAATCCGATTTGGAAGTAGATGTTGTTTTCGAGTCCGCATATCCAGTTGCCCAGATAGGCGCCTACGCCCGCTATCGGTAGCGACAGGATTACGGCTACCGGGATTGACCAGCTTTCATACTGGGCGGCCAGGAATAGGAATACGAAGAGCAGCGCCAGGGCCAGCACATAGCCGGTCTGTCCGCTCACGTGCTTCTCCTGGTAGGAGAGTCCGCTCCACTCTACACCGATATTCTTGGGCAAGTGTTTGTCGGCAATCTCTTCGAGTATGGTCATGGCCTGTCCCGAGCTGTATCCCGGAGCCGCTTCGCCCGATATGGTGGTTGAGTTGAACATGTTGAACCGGCGTATGGTCCCCGGGCCCGTTGTATAGGAGGTTGTTCCCAGTGCCGTGATGGGAATCATGGCGTTGTTGCTGCCCTTGACGAAGAACAGTCCCAGATTCTCCTTGTGTGCCCGATAGGGAGCCTCGGCCTGGATATAGACCCGGTAGATGCGGTTGAACATGTTGAAGTCGTTGACATATATCGAGCCGGTAAAGGTTTTCAGGGTCGAGAATATGTCGGAGATTTTTACGCCCAGCATTTGAGCCTTGTCTCGGTCGACGTCGAAATAGAGTTGGGGTATGTCGTTCTGAATCGACGAGGAGAGACCGCTGATTTCTTTACGCTGCGAGGCGTAGTAGAGCAGGGTGTCGGCCGCCCGCTGCAAATCTTCGTAGCTGGCGTCGCTGCGGGCTTCGAGTACCATCTCGAAACCACCCGAACTACCCAGACCCGGAATGACGGGTGGTGTACTCAGGTAGACTTTGCTCTCGGGGTATTGGCCCAGCTCCTGTCGTATCTCCTCCATGATTTCACGCAGGTTGGACGACTTGCGCTCTTCCCAGGGTTTGAGAATCACGGTCAATTGGCTTCGCGACTGGTTGGTACCTACCCGGGGGCTTGAACCGGTCACGTTGAGCACATACTCCACATCGTCGCGCGACATGAGGTATTGCATGGCTCGGTCGGTTACCACTCGGGTGCGTTCAAGTGTGGCACCCTCGGGCAACTCCAACTCGACGGTAAAGTAACCTTGGTCTTCCTGTGGCATGAAGCTCTGGGGTACCACCTTGTTGAGCAGCCAGATGGCTATCAGGGAGAGCCCGAAGGCCACCAGTACGCGACGGGGGTTTTTCAGCCCCTTGCGAATGAGCCGCTCGTACAGACGGTTGCCAAAGGCGAGCCACAGGTTGATATAGCGGAACAGTTTGTTTTTCTTTTTGCCCGAGTTGGGACGGAGCAGAAGGGCGCACATGGCCGGGCTCAGCGTGAGGGCGACAACGGTTGAAATCAGTACCGACACGGCAATGGTGATGGTGAACTGCCGATAGAGTTGTCCCGTGATGCCGGCCAGGAAACTTACCGGTACAAACACGGCACACAGCACCAGCGAAGTGGCGATGATGGCACTACCCAGTCCCTGCATGGCTTTCTTGGTGGCCGTGTAGGGGTCGAGGTGCTCCTCGTTCATGATGCGCTCGACATTTTCGACTACCACGATGGCGTCGTCGACCACAATACCGATGGCCAGGATAAGGCCCAACAGGGTCATCATGTTGAGCGAGAATCCGAAGGCCAGCATGATGCCGAAGGTACCAATCAGCGAGATGGGTACAGCGATAACCGGGATAAGGGTAGCCCGCCAGTTCTGCAACGAAAGGAATACCACCAGAATCACCAGCACGAGCGCTTCGATCAGCGTGTGGTATACCTCGCTGATGGATTGTGAAATATAGGAGGTCATGTCGAACGGAATCTCGTAGGAGATTCCCTCGGGAAAGTTGCGACTGATCTCTTCCATCTCTTTTTTGACCGATTTGGCCACCTCCATGGCATTGGCACCGGGCAACATGTTGATATTCAGTACGGCGGCATTTCCACCGTTGATACCGCTCTCGGTATTGTATGATTGAGCTTCGAGCGAGATGCGAGCCACGTCGCGCAGCCGTATCAGCGAGCCGTCGGGGTTGGCGCGAATGACAATCTCTTCAAACTCGGCTACCGACGACAACCGCCCTTGGGCAATGATAGGGGTCGTCACGTCGATGTTGCTGATGGGTTGTTGCCCCAATACACCGGCCGCTGATTCGCGGTTCTGGTCTTTCAGGGCCTTTTGCAAATCTTCGACCGTGAGTCCGAGGTTGGCCAGACGGTCGGGCTGTACCCATATCTGCATGGCATAGTAGCGGCCGCCCACGTTCGACACGCTACCCACACCTTTGACCCGGCGCAACATGTCCACCACGTTGAGGGTGGCGTAGTTGCTCAGGTAGATTTCGTCGAATTTGGGGTCGCTCGACCGCAGCGTGACGGTCATCAGTCGGCTTGAAGCCTGTTTCTCTACCGAGATACCGTTCTGCACCACCTCGGCCGGCAGACGGGCTTCGGCTTGTTTCACCCGGTTCTGAATCTCGACAGCCGCCAGGTCGGGATCGGTCGAAATGTCGAAGGTGATGGTAGCCGAGAAGCTACCCGAGTTGCTGTTGGTCGACTCCATGTAGAGCATACCGGGGGTCCCGTTCAACTCTTGCTCGATAGGCGTGGCCACGGCCTGGGTGACGGTTTGTGCACTCGCTCCCGGATAGGAGGCCGATACCTTTACTACCGGCGGGACAATCTGCGGATATTGGTCGATGGGGAGAAGGATAAGCCCCAACACCCCGACAATTACAATCACGATTGAGATGACAATCGAGAATATGGGCCTGTCAATAAAGAAGTCCAGTTTCATAGTCCGTTAGTTTTTAGAGGGGGCTTCCTGGGCTTTCTCCTGATAGAGCGCAGGGATTACTTTGT
>DXDM01000032.1 GCA_019115485.1 Candidatus Barnesiella excrementavium
TTCGTTACAGCCTGATAATTCGAAAGAGATTGTCGTCCCGGAGCATATAGAGATGCTGATTAACAGGGGCAATGCCAGTCTGGCTACGCTAACGGTCAATACGGCCGCTGTTGATATAGAGACAATCAAACTCGATTGTGAAGTTTCATTGCAAACGATTGGTGATTACAGCTGGCTGGCCGATGTCAATCTTACCGCTTCGGGGGCTACGGCTACGGCATCGATGGATAAATCGTCGTCCAATATTGTAAGTACGGTAGCTGGACTTCAATTGGAACCAAGTCTTGTACATGCCAATATGGACGAAGATGATTTGGAAAAAGCCGTTCTGTCGGGTACGACCACTACGGTTATCAACTCAGAGTTGATGCTGATAGGCAATCTGTCCAAGGCACAGGAGATGCTTGGCAGAATTAACAATATCAATGCGTCGAGCGAGCGGGACCATTATATCGAGGAGGCTTCTATCATCAATCAGTATGTGGACGCCTATCTGATGTATGCGGGAGAGGGTAGCGCCTTTGCTTCGATTGAGACACAGGCCTACTTGTCCTATGAATATAATTATGGCGATATACACATAGAGAATTATGACATAGAGCCTGTTATCGTCTTTGCTTCTGACGCATCGAGATATAGTTTCGACGAGTACTTCAACGAGGCTGATTTTGCCAATTTCGTTCAGAATTTCAGGGCATTGTATGATCAGTATGAGGCGATGATTGATTAATTAATCTTGTTTACGCAATAAGCCTTGAAAGGGAAGTGGCTCGGCCAGGGTCGCTTTCCTTTCTTTGTATCATTGGACGTCTCGGGCAATGACGATGGGGTATAAAGACACGCCATAGCCACACCAAATGCCCAGTCCGCCCAGTATATTTGATTTCAGGTTGGTGTTGCTTGGGAACAATGGATTCTGTCCATTGGTTACTTCGTTTTCGTATCCGTTCCAAAAATCAAAGCCGTGTTGGGGTAGATGAGCGAATTTTACGAGTACCGTATCTTCGAGGTGATAATAAGGAATGAATTTGGAGGACTGTATGAAATTCTTTCCTCGATAAACCGGTATGGGCAATTTTGAATTGCCGATAGCGGCATCGTCGATGTTGCCGAGAAATGAGGCGTAGAATCGTTTCTCTTCATGAGTGACCCGGGTGAAGAACTTGTAGAAATTTTTTTCTGTGGGGTTGTCGTCGATGTAGGCATTTATCTGATACAGCGAGTCGCTGTCGGGACATCGCGAGACTTGTATGTCGGCCAAGGGTACGGGTTGGGGTATCGTCGTGGAGGCGGTGACGGTGTGCCCCGAGTATTCCACGGTCAAAGTATATGTTTTCCCGGGCTCGCCAATCAACAGATTGCCCCGATAGATAAATGAAGGAACGTAATTCGTGTCGAGGGTGCCGGTGAGAACCTCTGTGGTTTCACCGTCGCTCACCGTAACTTTTGCCCAGCGGATAGGAATTTCAGCAAGAGTCATGCTGTCGACATTCGAGTTGAGTGATCGGGTTTGTGTGAGGCACACGGTAGCCACATTGCCCGATTCTATCCAGCCGTCTACAACAATCTGGGGTTCGAAATCCTCGATTTCGAAATCCCATTTTACTTGACAGCCTGTGAGTAAAACAAATAGCAGCAGGAGTATGAAGGAATGTCTGTTCATGGCTTTGTGGTCAGAATTTGAATGAATAGCTGATGGACGGTATAATTCCGTAAAGAGATTTCCCCCTTTTTCGAATGACATAAGTGTTCTGTTTGGAGGCCTCTTTTGCCGGAAGAATGCCCACGTTCAAATAGACAGGATTTTTACGGTTGTAGGCGTTGTACAGGGAGAAGTTAATCACCTGTTCGGTCTTGCTTTTCCGGGTAATCCAATAATTCACCGACAGGTCTGTCCGGTGATAGGCTGGCATGCGTCCGCCATTGTACGGGCCATATTCGCACAGCACATTTTCTCCAACGATATACAGGCTTTCGGGCATGGTGAGTGCGTTTCCTGTGGCATAGACAAAAGTCGCGGCACAGTCCCAATGGCGGTTTATTTGATAGCGGGCGGTTATCGACAGGTCGTGGCGCCGGTCCTGTTTGGCTGGATAGGCTCTTCCTTGGTTGATTTGTGGGGTCTGTCGATAAGCCCACCCCAATGCATAGCTTATCCAGCCGGTAAGCCGGCCTTTGTTTTTTCGGAACATGAGTTCCATGCCATAGTTATTCCCCCGTCCAAAATATATCTTGTCCTCGATGATGTATTGCTGGCTTATCATGTCAATCAAGGCTCCGGCCGATTCCATTTGGTTATAAAGTCGTTTATAATAGAGTTCGGCTGAGGCTTCATATTCCCTTGCATTGAACTCCATGGCATATCCGGCTGCCAGGGAGTGGGCATGCTGGGGGGGTATGTTCAGCGATGCCGGCATCCAAAAGTCGGTGGGAAATCCTATACTCGACGAAGATACTTGTCCGATGTATTGTCGGGTGAGGTTATAACTGAGCGACAGTTGTTGCGATGGAGTGGGGTGGAGGTAAATAGCTACACGGGGTTCTATCCCTCCATAGAATTTCATGAGTTCGCCTTTTTTGAAATGTCGGGTCGCTACAATCTCTCCCAGCCGGTAGGTGTGGTGGTCGAATGGTCCCAGTTGAGCCGCGCCGCTGTATCTCAGACCTATCTCGGCCGATAGTCGGGTGGAGAACTTATATTCCCCGTTCAGGAACAATGCACCCTCGTGAATGCGGTACAGGCGGCTTCCGGGGGAGGGTTGTATGAGATAGGCTCCCTGCGACTCTATGTTTTGCGGATACATGTGGTGGTAGATATATTCAAGTCCGCATTTTCCGGTAAAACGGCCTGCCTGCACCGAAAAGAGGCTTTTATAACCATAATCGGTAATCGATGAGGGTAGCCGCGCTGTAATCTGGTTTTGAAGGACGCTCAATTTATTTTTATATTGGGCCAGATAGATGATGTGTCTCATCGTTTTTGTCTTGTCAAAATGCCGGTCCCATTGAATCGAAGCGGCAAGGTTGTTCCATTTTATCATTCCATTGAGCAGATAGCCGCCTGCCTCGATGTCGAAATAGTCTCTGCCGTAGTAGAAATTGGCCATCAGCCGGTCTCTATGTGATGGCTTGAACACGAGAGTAGAGTTATAGTCTTCAAAATCATAGTCGGCTGGGGTGTCGGAGGTTTTGGTGGTGATGGGTTTCACGATGAGTCCCAGGTAGGTTTTTCTTCCCGACAGGTAAATGGAAGCTTTCTTTCCAAGGGGCAGGGCGGCGGTGAGTTGTGCCGAAATAATGCCGACGTTACCTGAGATGGTGGGCTTGGATACAAGTTCATTGCGCGTCTCCATTTCGACTGAGGCCGATAACCGTCCACCTTTCGAGGCATCGAGGTGAGATTTATAAAGGGTGAAGGTATTCATGTGGTTACTGTTGAATACCGAGAAGAATCCCAACAAGTGCATGGCATTGTAAAGGGGTACACCGTTCAGGAGTATTTGACTGTGGGACGGTTCGCTACCTCTTATATATAATCCCGAGTTCAATTCGCCGGTTGTCAATACCCCCGGCAGGAGTTTCAGGGTTCTCAATGCGTCGGTCTCACCTAAAAAGCGGGGGAGGCTATTTAGCTCCGATACATTCAACTCGATTTTTCCCGCAGAGAGTTCCGACAGGAGTTTTTGCGGATACCAGGCCGTTATCTCGATTTCATGGAGATGATGCGTCGTTCCGATAGAATCGCGTTCCAACGTATTGGACTGTGAGAAAGCGAGAAATGAAAAGCCAAGCAGGATTAAGAATATTCTAATTTGTAGAGGCACTTTAATGATTTTTAGGAATATAAACCAAATGCAAGAGCGGCGAAAGTCCCCCGGGTCTCCTTTGTTTCTCAAATTTTCCGTAAAGATAATGCAAGAGTAGAGGAAATACAAATCGGCAGTCGGCAACTTATTGTTATTGTGCGAAGTCAATGCTGTTTGCCTTCCGAGATGGAGGTAAATGTAAGGGCAATGTTGCGGGCGATCGACCGGTGTAGCCGGTGGGTCGGCAGGTTGCGTATGTGAGCCGCCTTGCGGTAGAGTTTGTCGATGGGCATGTTCCCCTCGTCGGTTTCGAGAAAAAGGTGGTCGAGAGGAACCGATTTCAGGGTTTCGTGGTTGTAGTATTCGCCGAACGATAGGTAGAGCCCTTCGCGCAGGAGTTGTGCCGCCGTCTCGGGTTTTCCTCTGAACCCGTGTATGATCCACGGTTGTGCGGGCTTGCGGGCCTTGTGCATGCGAATGATGTCGTCGTAGGCCTTTACGGCATGTATGATGAGGGGTTTGTGCCACTGTTCCGAGAGGTGAATGTGCTTCTCGAAATAGAGTATCTGGGTTTCGTAGCTCACTCCGCTTTTAAGTTTGTCGAGACCCGTTTCGCCGATGGCCACCACCTGTTCGTGCTGCACGGCGGTTTCGAGTTGCGACAGCAGACTCTTCGACTTGTCGGAGAGGTCCCAGGGGTGGAGTCCTACCGAATAGTAGCGGCCCGGCTGGGGACGAAACTCCTCGGGGGTGGTGCTGATGATGGCTCCGTAGCGGTCGTGGTGGGTGTGAATGTCGGTGGGGAACTTGGGCGGAACGGGGTCATATCCGCTACCTCCCCAGGGGTGACAGCTCAGCAGGCGCCGGGTGGCCAGCCACAGCCCTTTGAAGGGGCCGTGAATCTGAATGGCGTCGATGGCATATTGCGAGCAGGTGGGCACGTAGCGGCACGACGGCGGGAGCATGGGCGAGATGGCTGACTTGTAGAAACGGATAGGCCATACGAGCAGGGCCGACAACACTCTTTTCATGGCTTTACGACTCGGAGGGTTCTTGCGGTTCGGTCTTTTGTACCAGCCGTTCCAATGCTTCGACCATCTTCTTCTCGATGAAATGGAAATCGTTCAGGTTCTTGTCGAGGTAGAGAAAAGCCAGGTGCATCGACTGGTTGCGCCGGGCCAGCGGCTCGGCCAGTATCTCCTTGTGCAGGCGGTAGGCCTCGCGGATACGGCGGCGCAGGTAGACCCGTTTGACGGCGCGTTTGAAATTTCGCTTGGGGATATTGATGAAAAACCGCGGCGGTTCGGTCGTGCCGTCGTCGATGCGGTAGACGATGCGCAAGGGGTAGACGATGAAGGCGCCACCCTCGGCAAACAGCCGGTTGATGGCTGTTCGGCTACATAGTTTTTCGCTTTTGGGCAGGCTGTGTTCGTTCATCGTGTGTTTGCAAATAAACCTCATAAGCGCCTCTTTTCGGTAAAAGACGATTATGAGGTTTGTAGGGTTGGTTTGAAAAAGACTCTATTTCTTTTTGCTCTGTTCTTTCAGGAAAAGGTCCAGCGCGGCAGTCATCGACGGGGCTCCGGGCGAGGGGGCTTCGAGGTCGAGGCGCAGGCCGGCATCGCGTACGGCTTGGGCCGTCGTGGGGCCGAAGGTGCCGATTTTGATGTCGCCCTGTTCAAATTCGGGGAAATTTTTCAGGAGCGACTTGATACCCGACGGACTGAAAAAGATGAGCATGTCGTAGTCGAACGGTTCGCCCTCTTCAAAGTCGTTGCTCACGGTTCGGTACATGACAGCCCGCGTGTAGTTGATTTTGTGTTTTTCCAGCACGGAGGTCTGTTCCTTATGTACGTCGGATACCGGGAAGAGGTATTTCTCGCCGGCATGTTTCAGTAACGACGGAACCAGGTCGTCCAGTTTGCCCGAATTCCCGAAGAAAATCTTGCGTTTGCGGTAGACGATGTATTTCTGTAAATAGAGGGCGATAGCCTCGGTGGTACAGAAGTATTTCATCGTTTCGGGTATCGTGACGCGCAACTCTTCGCACAGGCGGAAGAAGTGGTCGATGGCGGTACGGGCCGTGAAAATAACAGCTGTATATTCCGGTATGGAAATCTTTTGTTGTCTGAACTCTTTGGAGGTCAGACCCTCTACCTTGATAAAGGGACGGAATACGATATTGACACCATATCGTTCGGCAATATCGTAGTACGGTGATTTTTCGGAACTCGGCTTAGGCTGAGAAACAAGAATTTTCTTAATTTTCAAAGCTGCTGTAATTTTAGTTCGACAAAATTGTATATCAATACACTCGATTTATATACCCAAAACAGGGGTGTAATTTCGAGGGCACAAAAGTACACAATAAAATAGAATAAATCTAATATATTGCGGTAAAAAATCTTAAACCCTTTATAAATAAATAAGATACGCGAAATCGCGTAGATGGCGCCCACCAGCAACAACAGGGTCGGTTGCCACGGGGGTAGGAATATCATCAGCAAAACCGGCAGGGCGATGGGCAGGCTGATGATGGCATTAATCGAGATAAAACTCTCCACCCACTTGCGGGTATGGGAGGCGTCGGTAAAGAGCAGGCCGAGGCCCCGGTAGAGCCATTTTTGCAGCAGGTAGTAGAGTGCAGCGATGAGGGTTCCGCAACAAACACCCGCGCCTACCGACAGGGTAAGGGTGGGCATGGCTTGTGACAGGAGTAGGTACAGGCAGTAGCCCTCCGATACGAAAGTCATGCTCAGCAGGACGGCTCGTAACTGGGTCTCGCGCACGGTGGAGTCGTCAAAAAGGCTTTGTCGCTCCTTCACGTTGAGCACGCTGTTGAAAATCTCTCCCAGAAATTTGGTCCCTTTTTTAAAGGTAAAGGCAAAAAGCAGGAAAACCACCATCACGATGCTCACCAGCAGGGAGTTGTTGGTGGGGCTGTCGGGTATGGGGGCAGCATCAAATCCTTCGGGTATGGCGATAATCGTCTCCTGCAAGTCTTTGAGGGGGTCGCTCTCCCGGAGGGGGGTACTGCGCTCGAAGCCGTGGATATACTGGGGCACGAACACCGCAGAGCTGTCGCGTGCAGGCCGCACGACGGCGCTGTCGGTCACCTGTACGGTGTCGGCTGCGAGGACGGGTGTGGAAGCAACAGGACTGGGCATGGTGCGTGCAGGATTAGATGGCGGCTATTTTACGGATGCTGGGGTCCCAGGCGGGAGCCTGTTCGATGGCGTCGATGGCCTCCCGGGGCGTTTGGGCTACCAGCCACATGCGCTCGTGTTCGCGGCGCATGAAATTCTCGTCGATGGCTTTGTGCAACATCTCGATGAGGGGATCGTAATACCCGTCGGTATTGAGTATGACAATGGGGTTGAGAAAGAGCCCCAACTGTTTCCAGGTGATAATCTCGAAGAGCTCTTCAAAGGTGCCGCACCCGCCGGGCAGGGCGATGACGGCATCGGCCTCCCGGGCCATGCGCTCCTTGCGCTCGTGCATGTCGGCCGTCACGATGGTCCGGGTCAGACCCGGGTGGCACCACCCCTCGTCAATCATGAACCGGGGGATTACCCCCAGCACCTCGCCGCCGTGAGCCAGCACGCTGTCGGCCAGGGTGCCCATGAGGCCCTGATTGCCGGCACCGCATACGCACCGCATGCCTTTCTGGGCAAGCAGTTGCCCGATTTCACGGGCAGCCTCGAAGTAGTCGGGGTTTATTTTGGAACTCGATGCGCAGTAGACGCATACCGATTTTATCTTTTTCATTGCCACCAGTTTGAATCGGCTGCAAAGGTAACGCTTTTTTTTGAAAGAAGGAGCGTTTGCGGGCTCCGGCTTTACAGCCAGTGGTGCTGGCGGTACCACTTCACACACTCGTTCACGCCGCGTTCGAGGCTGTATTGCGGCTCGAATCCCAGTTCGTTGCGGGCATCGGTGGTGTCGCATATCCAGTTGCGCTGTTTCATGATGCGGAACTTGTCGCGGTTCAGCGTACTGGTCTTGCCCAGCAGAGCGGCTGCTTTCTCGGCGATGACCGAGACAATCCACAGCCCGGCGATGGGAATTTTCACCGGGATTACCCAGCGTCGTCCCAGGGCCTGGGCTACGTAGCGGCGGAACTGTGACGAGGTGTAGGCCCTCCCCTCGGAGAGGAAATACCCCCGGCGGGTTACCCCCCGGTCGATAGCCTTGAAGATGGCCTGCACCAGGTCTTTGACATAGATGAAGGTGATGAGTTGCGGCTTGAAGCCCACGATGAAGTCAAAGCCGTATTTGATGCTTTTCATCATCAGGTAGTAGTCCTTTTCGTAGGGGCCGTACACCCCCGTGGGGCGCATCACCACATAGGGAAATCCCGGCAGCGATTGCAGGTGCTGCTCGGCTTTCAGCTTGCTCATGCCGTAGCGGGTGTTGGGGTGGGGGGCATCGGTGGGGCGTATGGGGGTGAAGTTCTTTTCGTCGCCCACCCCCCAGGCTCCCAGACTGCTCATGAGGATAAACTGCCGGGGTACCATGTCGGTGGCGATGAGCGCTTCGGTGAAGTGCTTGACAAACCCGTAGTTGATGCGGTCGAAATCGTCGGGGTTTTTGCATTTGGTCACTCCCAGGTTGTGGACGATGTAGTCCCACTTGCCATACTCCTCTTTGTGTTGCCGCAGTTGCTCGACCAGCACCTGGGGATTGGCATAGTTGAAGTCGATGAAGCGGATAGCCGGGTCGGTGAGGTGCTTGCGCGAGGTGGTTTTGCGCACTCCCGCCCAGGTTTCGTATCCGCGCGACAGCGCCTCTTCGACAATGAATCCGCCGATGAATCCGCCGGCGCCGGTAATGAGTATGCGAGTAGTCATAGGTTTATGAGATTTGCCGGGTAAAAGTACGAAGAAACCGGCTAAATCGTGGCGGCGAATCGGTGATTTTGTGAAATAGGCGCGATAAATTATTATAAAAAGTTTATAATGAGGGGAGATTAACAATCTTTCATTATCTTTGCCGGATATATGAAACAGATAAGAACACTCGGCTCCCTCGGTAAACCGGTTTCGGTTCTTCCCGGGGTTGTTTTCGTGTAGTGGGTTTATGGTTTCAAGCTCCTGAAAATAAAGACAAACTAAGTATAATGAAACGGTACAAATTACTGAACAATGTGTTGGGGTGGGTAGTCTTTGTCGTGGCAGCGATTACCTATATCCTGACTTTGGAGTCGACCGCCAGTTTCTGGGACTGCGGTGAATTTATAGCATCGGGATATAAACTCGAAGTGGGTCACCCGCCGGGAAACCCCATCTTCATGTTGACGGCCCGCTTCTTTGCCAATTTTGCCTCTTCGCCTTCGGAGGTGGCCTACATGGTCAACCTCATGTCGGGTCTGTTGAGTGCCGCCACCATCTTGTTGCTGTTCTGGACCATCACCCGCCTGGCACAGAAGGTGGTATTGCGTGAGGGCGAGACGGTCGAGACCATGTCGCTCGGGCAGATGATTGCCATCTTGGGTTGCGGCGTGGTAGGCGCTTTGGCCTATGCGTGGTCCGATACCTTCTGGTTCTCGGCCGTGGAGGGCGAGGTTTATGCCTACTCCTCCTTCTGTACGGCACTGGTCTTTTGGCTTATCCTCAAATGGGAGAGCGTGGCCGACGAGCCGCACTCCAACCGCTACATCATACTCATTGCCTACATCATCGGCGTCTCCATCGCGGTACACCTGCTCAACTTGCTCTGTATCCCCGCCATCGTGCTGGTATATTACTACCGCAAGTTCAAGAATACCAACCTGAAAGGCTCCATCATCGCCCTGCTGCTCTCGTTCGTGCTCATCGTGCTGCTGCTCTACGGACTGGTGCCCGGCTTTGTCGAGGTGGCCAGCTGGGCTGAGTTGCTCTTTGTCAACGTCTTCCATCTGCCTTTCAACAGCGGCGTGGTATTCTACTTCTTCCTGATTGTGGGAGTCATCGCCTGGGCCATCTACGAGACCTATGCACAGCGCAGTGAAAAGTTGATGAAGATTTCGTTCTTCATCAGCATCGTACTGGTGGGCATTCCCTTCATCGGCGACGGTTATGTGATAGGTATTATCCTCTCGCTGGCTCTGGCCTACTATCTCTTCTTCTCGCGCCGGAAGACCTCGGTGGTAGCCATGAACACCATTCTGCTGTCGCTGTTCGTGATTTTCATCGGTTACTCGTCGTATGCGCTCATCATGATACGCTCGACGGCCAACACGCCGATGGACCAGAACTCGCCCGAGGATATTTTCAGCCTGAGCGGCTACCTCAACCGCGAGCAATACGGCGACCGTCCGCTCTTCTACGGGCAGACCTTCCCCGCCGAGGTGGCCCGCGATGCCAACGGTACGGCACTGTCGACCAAAGGAAAACCCATTTGGAAAAAGAAATTGAAAACGTCGCCCGACGATCCCGACCGTTACATCATCACCGGATATAACGAGCAATACAAGTATCAACCCGAGTTGTGCATGCTCTTCCCCCGCATGTACAGCGACAAGTCCGAGCACATCTCGGCCTACAAGGAGTGGACCAACTTCAAGGGGCGCCCCGTGCAGGTGACCACCTCCGAAGGGACGAAGACGGTGATGAAGCCTACCTTCGGTGAAAACCTCGCTTTCTTCCTCGATTACCAGCTCAACTACATGTACTGGCGTTACTTCATGTGGAACTTTGCCGGACGGCAGAACGACATACAGGGCCATGGCGAGGTGCAGAACGGTAACTGGATAAGCGGCTTCAACTTCATCGACAAGCATATTGCCGGCGACCAGACCAACCTGCCCGACGACTTGAAGAACAATGCCGGACGCAACGTCTTCTACATGTTGCCGCTTCTGCTGGGTCTCATCGGTCTCTTCTTCCAGGCCTTCTCGGGCAAGAAGGGTATCGAGAGTTTCTGGGTCACCTTCTTCCTCTTCTTCATGACCGGTATCGCCATTGTCATCTACTTGAACCAGACGCCCTATCAGCCGCGTGAACGCGACTATGCCTATGCGGGCTCCTTCTACGCCTTTGCCATTTGGATTGGGTTGGGTGTTGCCGCCATCTGGCGCGGACTCAACTATCTGGCCAAGACGACCGACGAGAAACCCAAAGCCTCGGTGACGGCTGCGATAGCTTCGCTGCTGTGTCTGTGCGTCCCCTTGCAGATGGTGAGCCAGACTTGGGACGACCACGACCGGTCGGGCCGCTACGTCTGCCGCGATTTCGGTATGAACTACCTGTCGAGTGTCGATGAGAATGCCATTCTCTTCACCAACGGCGACAACGACACCTTCCCCTTGTGGTATGTGCAGGAGGTTGAGGGCTATCGCACCGACGTGCGGGTGTGCAACCTTTCGTACTTGCAGACCGACTGGTATATCGACCAGATGAAGCGTCCCGCCTACGAGTCGGCTCCGCTGCCCATCTCGGCCGACGAATCGAAATATGCCTACGACGTGCGCTCCTACAATTATGTTATTAACCGCCTGGCCGATTCGATTTCGGTCGGCGATGCCTTGGAATACCTGTATAGCGATGAGGCCTGGACCAAAGATGTACCGGGATATGGTGCACTCAATCACCTGCCCACCAACAAGCTCTACATTCCGGTCGATGCCGATGCGGTGGTTGCTTCGGGAACCGTAGCCCCCGAGTTGAAGGACAGCATCGTTTCACGTATCGCCCCCAACCTGGGCAACAAGCATGGATTCACCATGAGCGAAATTGCCTCGCTCGACATCATCAATACCAATGCCCAGCAGGGGTGGAAACGTCCGATCTATTTTGCCGTGACCGTAGGCAGCAGCTACTACCTGGGTCTCGACGACTACTTCTCGCGTACGGGTCTGGCCTACCAGGTGGTACCGTTGAAGGGTGTCAACAACAATATCAACACCGACAAGATGTACGACAACATGGTCAACCGTTTCCGCTGGGGCGGTATCGACCAGGCTACGAAAGAGCACCCCTTGTACCTCGACGAGAATGTACGCCGCATGTGCAATACCATTCGCATGATGTTTGCCGACCTGGTCGAGCAGCTCATTCTCGAAGGCAAGAACGAGAAGGCGCTCACGGCCCTGAACCTCATTGTCGAGAAGATACCGGGTTGGCAGGTTACTCACGACCTTACCTCGGTCTCCTTCGGACAGTCTTATCTCGAATTGGGTGAGAAAGCAAAGGGCGAGGCTCTGTTAAGCGAGATTTTTGAAACCTCGGCCAGCTACCTCAACTGGTACAAGGACCTCACGCCGGGGCAGCTCCGTTCGGTGGGCAGTGATTATCAGAAACACCTCTACATCGTCCACATGATTAACGAATTGTGCACCGTTTACGGTCTCCCCGAATTACAGAAGGAGATTGGCAATCGGTTCGCTATTCAAGAGTAAATGCAATGAAATTTTTTCGGGAGAGTGTCGGGAAAACTGTTTCTCCGATTCTCTCCCGACTTTTTTAGTTAGATAGACCTGATTATGTTTATAGAGCAACCCCCGTTTTTTTACCGCATGTTGTTTCCCGAGACCATCTGGCGTATTCCGGGCGAAGAAAAGACCGTCTACCTTACGTTCGACGACGGGCCTATACCCCAGGTGACCCCGTGGGTGCTCGACGTCCTCGACTACTATGCGGTAAAGGCCACCTTCTTCTGTGTGGGTGACAATGTGGCCCGCAATCCCAACCTCTTTCAGGAGTTGCGGCGCAGGGGGCATCAGGTGGGCAACCACACGATGAACCACGTGCAGGGCATGTCCATGCCCCCCGAGAAGTATGTGCGCAATGTGCTCAATGCCCACGATCTCATTCAGAGCCGGCTTTTCCGTCCGCCTCACGGACACATGCTGCCGGGGCAGGCCAAGTTGCTGAAAAAGGATTTCAGCATCATCATGTGGGACGTGGTGACCCGCGATTACAGCAACAAACTTACCGGTGAGCAGGTATTCGGCAATGTGAAACGCTATGCCCGCAACGGCTCCATCATCGTGTTCCACGACTCGATCAAGGCCGAGCGCAACCTGCACTACGCCTTGCCGAGAACCATCAACTGGTTACGAGAAAATGGATTCCTCTTCCGCACTCTTTGACAAGAAGGAGTTGATTCGTAGCGAAGCCCTTCGTTTGGGCTTTGATGTGTGTGGCTTCGCATGTGCTGATGAGGTTGATACCCAAGCCCGTGACACCTACCGCCGTTGGCTCGACGAGGGTAAGCAGGCCCAGATGGACTATCTGGGTAACTACCTCGACCTGCGCGACAATCCCGCCCGGCTCTATCCCGGAGCCCGCACCGTGATTTGCGTGGCGCTCAACTACTATCCCGCACGGCTGCAACCCCGCGACAATCCCCAGTTTGCCTACTATGCCTATGGCCTCGACTATCACGAGGTGATGCGCGATAAACTGCGTCAACTCGCCGCTTTCGTGACCACCCTCTCGGGCGACCCGGGTCGGGTGTGTTGCGACACGGCACCCCTGCGGGAACGTTATTGGGCGGTGCAGGCCGGGCTCGGCTTTATCGGAAAAAACGCCCAGTTGATTATTCCCGGCAAAGGCTCCTATTTCTTTTTAGGCGAATTGCTTACCACGCTTGCACTGCCACCCGACCAGCCGGTTACGGCACATTGCGGCAACTGTTCGCTCTGTCGCGAGCACTGCCCTACGGGAGCCCTTTCGCAGCCGGGACAGGTCGATGCCCGCCTCTGCATCTCGTGTCAGACTATCGAGAACCGGGGCGAGATACCCCCCCAGGTGGCTGCACAGATGGGCAATCGGGTCTATGGCTGCGACACCTGCCAGCAGAGTTGCCCCTGGAACCAGGCGGCCACCCCTTCGACGCACCCCGAATTTGCCCCCTCCGACGAATTCCTTGCCCTCGATGCCGCCCGTTTCGAGGCGATGACTCCTGTCGATTTTAACCGCCTGTTCCGCCATTCGGCGGTGCGCCGGGCCAAATATGCCGGGCTCATGCGGAACTTCGCCGTGTGGAAAAAGAACCGGAAGCGATAGGCGAATTTATACAAAAAGATAGCAGGTGGGGGTCTTCGCACCGATAGTCGACTTTTTACCGTACCCTTTTGAAATATTCTCCCTGAACGGGGATAAAAAGAAACGAGAGCCCCACACCGGTATGTGGAGCCCTCGCTATGCGATTCGAAAGATGTCGGCTTTCGAGAGAGATTACTTCAGCAAGCTCTCGGGGTCGAGGTTGTTCTTCTCGATGTCCAGGAAATACTTGTAAGTGCCCACTTTCAGTTCGGCGGTAGCGGCATCGTCGCACACGATGATGCTCTTGGGGTGCATTTGCAGGGCCGTGATGGTCCACATCTGCGAAACGCCGCCCTCTACGCCCTGTTGCAAGGCACGGGCCTTGTTGTGGCCGTTGACGATGATGAGCACGTGGCGGGCCGACATTACGGTGCCTACTCCCACGGTGAGCGCTGTTTTGGGCACGAGGTTGGTATCGCCGCCGAAGAAGCGCGAGTTGGCGATAATCGTGTCTTGGGTCAGCGTTTTAACGCGGGTACGCGAGGTGAGCGACGAGCCCGGTTCGTTGAAGGCAATGTGTCCGTCGGGACCTACGCCGCCGAGGAACAGTTCGATACCTCCGTAAGAAGCAATCTTGGCCTCGTAGCGGGCACACTCCTCTTCGGGGTTGGCTGCATTGCCGTTGAGGATATTCACGTTCTCGGGACGGATATCGATGTGCGAGAAGAAGTTGCTCCACATGAACGTGTGGTAGCTCTGTTCATGGTCTTCGGGCAGGTTGCAGTACTCGTCCATATTGAAGGTCACCACGTTGCGGAACGACACGATTCCCTTGTGGTTCAACTCAATCAGGTGTTTGTACATGCCCAGAGGCGACGACCCTGTGGGCAGACCCAGCACGAAAGGTTTCTCTTCGGTGGGTTTGAATTTATTGATGCTCGATGCCACATAATTAGCGGCCCAACGCGAAACAGCATCATAGGTTGGTTCGATAATCAGTCTCATGATTTTATATAATTTTTAGCTTTTCCCAAAAGTAATCATTTTTTGGCAAGTAACGATATAGCGGTGAAGATTTTGTGTATTTTTCTAAAAAACGAATATCCTTCCATCATTTTTTACCTTTTTTGTGTGGAAAAAATGTAAAGGAATCATTAAGTTTGTAACTCAAAATACTATCGCGATGAAAACAAATCTAAGTTCTCAAATCAAACTGGATCGGATACCTAAACGGTATTACGCTCCTGATGGAGAGTTGGAACTCGCCGCTCTTACGCGAGATGAAAAGGTTTATACCAAAATCTTTGAAGGTTCCGACGAAGGTTCGGCCTATGTCGCTCACGACATCGCCGAGTTAATCCAAAAGTGCAAGGCCGAGCACCGTCACTGTGTGCTTGCTTTGGGTTCGGGGGTAGGCACTCACCCCGTATATGCCGAGCTGGTGCGCATGTACCAGGCCGGTGAGATTAGTTTCTCCAATGTAATCGTCTTCAATATCGGCGAATACTATCCTCTGCCCGAGGGAGCTCCCGGTACCATGAGTCTTTTGAAAGAGCTCTTGCTCGATAAGGTGAACATCGATCCCGAGAATATTCACACTCCGGCCAAGATGATTTCGAAAGAGGACGTTTATGTATACTGCAAGAAATACGAAGAGGAGATTGAAGCCTGCGGTGGAATCGACCTGGCCCTGTGCGAAATCGGTACGGTAGGCAACCTTGCCTTCAACGAACCGGGTTCACAGCTCAACTCCTCCTGCCGGCTCATGCTGCTCGGTAGCGATGCCCGTCACGTGGCTTCGTCGCAATTCAATTCGAGTGAGAATGTTCCCCGTAGCGCTATCACGCTGGGTATCTCGAACCTCATGGCTGCCCGTCGCATCATCTGCGTGGCCTGGGGCGAAACCAAAGCCAACATCGTGAAACGTACTATCGAGGGCGAAATCACCGACCTCATTCCCTCCTCGTTCCTTCAAACCCATCGTCGGGCCAAAGTGGTACTCGACCTGTCGGCTGCCGAGGCATTGACGCGCATCAGCCGTCCGTGGCTCGTTACCTCCTGCGAATGGGACGAGAAACTTATCCGTCGGGCCATCGTTTGGCTCTGCAAGGTTACGGGTAAACCCATCTTGAAGTTGACCGACAAGGATTACAACGACAACGGTTTGAGCGAACTGGTAGCCCTCTACGGTTCGGCCTACAACGTCAATATCCGCATATTCAACTCGTTGCAGCATACCATTACCGGCTGGCCCGGCGGCAAGCCCAATGCCGACGATACCTTCCGTCCCGAGCGTGCGAAACCCTATCCCAAACGGGTCATCGTGTTCAGTCCGCACCCCGACGACGATGTAATCTCCATGGGCGGTACCCTCAAGCGTCTGGCCGTACAGAAACACGATGTGCATGTGGCCTACGAGACTTCGGGTAACATTGCCGTAGGCGACGAGGATATGATGCGTTACATCATGCTCATCGACAACATCGCCAAGAAATTCAAATTCGATACCCCTGAACTCTTGAAAGAGAGCAGCGAGATTCACAAATTTGTGGAAAAGAAGAAAGACGGTGAGTCCGATACCCCCGACATTCGTTTCATCAAGACGATGATTCGTCAGGGCGAGGCTCGCACCGCTTGCAACTACATCGGTATCAAACCCGAGAACGTTCACTTCCTCAACCTCCCCTTCTACGAGACGGGTACGATTAAGAAAGGCGATTTGACCGAGGCCGACATCAAGATTGTAAAAGACTTGATCGAGTCGGTAAAACCACACCAGATTTTCGTTGCCGGCGACTTGGCCGACCCCCACGGGACGCACAAGGTTTGCCTCGATGCCGTGTTGGCTGCCATCGACGAAATCAAGGACGAGGAGTGGATGAAGGATTGCCGCATCTGGATGTATCGCGGTGCCTGGGCCGAATGGGAAATCGACCACATCGAAATGGCCGTGCCTCTGAGTCCCGAGGAGCTGCGTCAGAAACGTAACTCGATTCTCAAACACCAGTCGCAGATGGAGAGCGCTCCCTTCCTGGGCGACGACGAACGCCTCTTCTGGCAACGTGCCGAAGACCGCAACAAGGCTACGGCCGACCTCTACGCCAGCCTCGGTCTGGCTTCCTACGAGGCCATCGAAGCCTTCGTGGAGTATCACCCCATACGATAATCATTCAAATTGTATAGGAAACGGGAGGCGGTCATTGACCGCCTCCCGTTCTTTTTTTCGGTATTGCACCCGGGTGAGGCTACGATACTCGTCTGCGGGAAGGTATACAAAAATCCCCCGAGAGGTTGTCCCGGGGGATTTGTATAGAAAACAACGGGTATCGATTATACGTAATCGGCCCAGTTGGTGAGAGCCATGTCGCCCGATTTCAGGAACTCGTTGTGGAAGCCGAAAGCGGCCTTCAAGTTGTGAGGCGTGTGACCTTTGCCCAGTTTCAGGTAGTCCCACAACAGCTGTTTATACATGGGGTGAACGCAGTTCTCGATGATGGTGTGGGCCCGTTGGATAGGCGATTTGCCCCTCAGGTCGGCCACACCCTGTTCGGTGATGAGCACCTGTACCGAGTGTTCGCTGTGGTCTACGTGCGAAACCATGGGCACGATGGCGCTTATCTTGCCGCCTTTGGTTATCGAAGGACAGGTAAATATCGAGAGGTAGGCGTTGCGGGTAAAGTCGGCCGAGCCTCCGATACCGTTCATCATCTTGGTACCCGTTACGTGGGTCGAGTTCACGTTGCCGAAGATGTCGGCTTCGAGAGCCGTGTTCATGGTGATGAGGCCCAGTCGGCGCACGATTTCGGGGTTGTTCGATATTTCACCCGGGCGCATGATGACTTTGTCGTGGAAAAATCCGATGTTACCGAATACCTCTTTTTGCTTCTCGTCGCTTATCGTCATGGAGCAGCAGCTGGCAAATTTGCATTTCCCCTCTTTCATCAGGTCGATAACGGCATCTTGTATCACTTCGGTGTACATTTCGAAGGCCGGGATATCGGGGTTGGAACCCAGACTGCCCAATACGGCGTTGGCAATATTGCCTACCCCCGATTGTATCGGTAAGAATTGAGGGGGGATAAGACCGGCTTTCAGTTGACTTACCAGGAAATCACACACGTTTTGGCCGATTTTCATCGTAGTCTCGTCGGCCGGGGTGAAGGGCTTCACGCCGTCGAGCTTGTCGCTCTCGACAATACCCACGATTTTCTTGGGGTCGACCTTCACAATGGGCGAGCCAATGCGGTCGCTGGGTTTGTAGATGGGAATCTCACGACGGTAGGGCGGGTCGAGCGGTTGATAGATGTCGTGCATGCCCCGCAACTCTTTGGGATCGTGGTGGTTCAGCTCGATAATAATCTTGTCGGCCAGAGCGCAGAAGGTAGGGGTGGCACCTACACCGTTACCCAGCAGAATCTCCCCGTTGGGGGTTACTTCGGTAGCCTCGATGATGGCTACATTGATTTTGCCCAGGAATCCGTAACGCAGGTTTTGGGCCAGGTGCGACAGGTGCATGTCGAAATAGGCAATCTCGTTGTCGTTGACAGCAGCCCGGGTGTCTTTGTGCGACTGGTAGGGTGTACGGCTTCTGATAGCCTTGGCACGGGTCAGGGCCCCATCTACGTAATCGCTGGTCGAGGCTCCCGTGTAGACACCAATCTGGAAGGGGCGTCCCGCCGCATGTTCGGCCTCGGCCCGTTTGGCCAGGGCAACAGATACAACTTTGGGAGTACCGGCAGCGGTGAATCCGCTGAATCCTACATTATCGTTGTGGTGGATAAGTTCCGCCGCTTCTTCGGCGGTAATGATATTAAAAGCCATATTCAAGATAAATTTTTGTTGTTTTTGAGATGTTTCAAGGTTAAGGTATTATTAATTACGATTTCATAGTCGGTATTTCCGATTGAGTATTTCCGAGGCAATTACCGCTTTGCGCCAGTCTATTTCGTCGACGTCGATGGCAGGAGTGTAGCTGGTGCTGTCGGTCGGGGTCGGTTGTGATGTGGCTGCGGTAGCGAAGGCAGGTGTGCGGGTAAAGACCGATACCCCTTCGGTTTCGGGGCTCGACGGGACAACCTGTGTGGAATGCGGCTCTGCCGCAGGTATTGCTGCTGCCCGGGGTGTTGCCGGGTGGGAGTCGGGTTGCCATGCCGTTTGCGGTTGACGTTGTTCCAGATTCTGAGGTCGGGGTCGAGTTGCTGTTGCTGTTTGTTCTTGCCGATGCGGTCGCTTGGGTGCACGCGGAATATACTCCTCCTCTTCGGCAGCTTGTTGCTCGGCCTCTTCGCGGGCCTTGCGCAACTCCTGGAAAATTTCGTCCAGAGTGAGGGGGTGAGGGGTTTCCCACGATTCTTCTTCTTTTTCGGAGTTTTCTGCGGGGGTGGATTCTTCGGGCATCAAGCCTCGGTCGGGCTTCCTTCTCGGTTGATTTTTAGAGCTTTGCTGTTTTTTTGCCCCGAGAGAATTGATGGCGAGAATGACCAGACCGATGATTATGGCGACGATTATCTCTGAAAAATCCATCTCTTTTTCGTATTTTTGTCCTCAAATATAGAGTTTTATTGAGAATCTTCCAAATTTTGGGGCTCTATAAATAACTAAGAGCTGTTTCTCAACAACTCTTAGCCGATTTAACCTAAACCTTAACTATGAAAAAATTTCATGTAATGTGTATGCAAAGAAAGTAATAATTTTTTTAAAAACAAATTTTTGAAATAAAAATATTATTTTTTGATTGATTTTGTTGATAAATTAATATTAAATGGAGAAAAAATCGGACAGAATGAAAAATATGGATTCCGCCGGAAATCCCGTGGTTACGGGTGGTGCAGAGAAGAAATTGTTTATCGAGACCTACGGTTGCCAGATGAATGTGGCCGATAGCGAGGTGGTGGCTTCGATTATGCAGATGGCGGGATATACGCTTTGCGACAAAATCGAGGAGGCCGATGCCATCTTTGTCAATACCTGCTCCATTCGCGACAATGCCGAGCAGAAGGTGCTCTCGCGTCTGGCCTATTTCCAGTCGTTGCGCAAGCATCACAAACCTTTGGTCATCGGGGTGCTGGGTTGTATGGCCGAGCGGGTGCGCGAGCAGCTCGTGACCGAGAATGGGGTCGATTTGGTGGCCGGGCCCGATTCGTACCTCGACCTGCCCAATCTGGTGGGTGCAGCCGAGCGGGGCGAGAAGGCGGTGAATGTGGAGCTTTCCACGACCGAGACCTATCGCGAGGTGATTCCTTCGCGCATCGGGTTGAACCGCATCTCGGGCTTCATCTCAATCATGCGGGGTTGCAACAACTTCTGTTCCTACTGCATTGTGCCCTATACCCGTGGTCGCGAGCGCAGCCGCGAACCGGAGAGTATCCTGGGCGAATTGGCCGACTTGAAGGCCAAAGGGTTTAAGGAGGTGACGCTGTTGGGACAGAATGTGAACTCCTACCGCTACGAGCGTCCCGACGGAACGGTGGTCGATTTCCCCGCCCTGCTGGCGATGGTAGCCCAGGCCGCCGGTGAGATGCGGGTGCGCTTCACTACCTCGCACCCCAAGTACATGAGCGACGAGACCCTCCACGTCATAGCCGCCTGGCCCAACCTCTGCCGCCACATACACCTGCCGGTACAGTCGGGCAGTAACCGCATTCTGAAACTGATGAACCGCAAATATACCCGCGAATGGTATCTTGACCGCATTGCCGCCATTCGGCGCATCTTGCCCGGCTGCGGCATCACGACCGACATGTTCAGCGGCTTCCACTCCGAAACCGAAGAGGATTTTGAAGAGACCCTCTCGCTCATGCGCGAGGTGGGATTCGACTCGTCGTTCCTCTTCAAATACTCCGAACGTCCCGGCACCTACGCCTCGAAACACCTGCCCGACGATGTGCCCGAGGAGGTGAAGATTGCCCGCCTGCAACGCATGATTGACTTGCAGAACGAGCTTTCCCTCGAAAGCAACCGCCGCGACATCGGCCACGAGTTTGAGGTACTGGTCGAGGGTTTCTCGAAGCGTTCGCGCGAACAGCTCTTCGGGCGCACCTCGCAAAACAAGGTGGTAGTCTTCGACAAGGGCAGCCATCGCATCGGAGAGTTGGTGCGGGTGCGGGTGACCGACGCCTCGTCGGCGACCCTTCTGGGCGAAGCGTTGGACTAATCTCTCTGCGACAGTGTCATGGAAAAAGTGGTTAAAGAGAGACTTTGGACTCCCAGTTTCCGGGCTGTGACAGCCGGGAACTTCCTGCTTTTTTTCGCCTTCTACCTGCTGTTGCCGGTGCTCCCCATGTATTTGAGCGAGGCGTTTGCCGCCAGTCGTTCCACGGCCGGCCTTATCCTCTCGTCCTACACGATAACGGCGCTGATGATACGCCCCTTTGCCGGTTACATGGTCGACACCTTTCCTCGTAAGCGGCTGCTGCTCATCTGCTACTTTGTCTTTCTGCTCTTCTTCGGGGGATATCTGCTGGCCGGTACCCTGTTGCTGTTTGCCATTATCCGGGCCGGGCACGGGATTGCCTTCGGGTTGCTCACCGTCTCGAACAGCACGGTAGCTATCGACGTGATGCCCTCCTCCCGCCGGGGCGAGGGTATCGGGTACTACGGGGTGAGCAACAACCTGGCCATGTCTGTGGGGCCCACCCTCTCGCTCTACATACACGATGCCTATGCCAATTTCGACTACATCTTCCTCCTTTCGATGGTATCGGCCACGATAGGGCTGTTGTGTGTATCGACCATCAAGATGCCCTACCGTCGCGAACCCGTCCCCGAGAAGCCGCCCATTTCGCTCGACCGGTTCCTGCTGTTGAAGGGTATGCCCGAGGCGGTGACCCTCATCTTCTACTCGTTCAGCTACGGTGTGCTCTCGACCTATCTGGCCGTGTATGGCAAGGAAGAGCTGGGCATCGAGTCGGGAGCCGGATTCTTCTTTATCCTGTTGGCCGTCGGGCTCATCTTGTCGCGACTGGCCTCGGGCCGGTGGCTCAATCGCGGATTCGTCACCCGCAACATCATTCTGGGCATGTTGCTCTCGCTGGTGGGCTATCTCATCTTCGTGGGCGTGCGCAACGAGTGGGGCTACTACGGGGCGGCCGTGATACTGGGTCTGGGCTACGGCTGCATCTGCCCCGCTTATCAAACGATGTTTATCAATCTCGCCCCCAACAACCAGCGGGGTACGGCCAACTCTACCTACTTGACGGCCTGGGATTTGGGCGTGGGCCTGGGGGTACTCATCGGC
>DXDM01000033.1 GCA_019115485.1 Candidatus Barnesiella excrementavium
CCCCGCACCACGATGCGGGGTCCAGTAAAGTGCCTCTTGTGGGTATTGCCTTTGCCAGTATTCCTGGATTCCGCATCAAGTGCGGAATGACGTGGCGGTCACCCCGCACAGCGATGCGGGGTCCAGAAAAGCGCCTCTTGTGGGTATTGCCTTTGCCGATATTCCCTGGATTCCGCATCAAGTGCGGAATGACGGGAAGCATCGCAGTGCGAAGCGAGAAGGACGATGCAAAAAGAGCAAAAAGGCGGAGGAAAAATCCTCCGCCTTTTCTTCGACCTTATGTAAAACTACCTCACTCACTGATAACTACCACCCGACTGTTGGGCAGGTCGGGGATATAGACATGTTGGTCGATGACTGTAATATCGGCAGGGCCGACCAGCGGTTGTTCCAACTCGACCGATACCGGGGTAACCGTTCCGGTATTCAGGTCGACCCGGCTCAACCCGGCGGGGGCCCAGTTGGTGATGTAGAGGGCGGTGCTGTCGGCCGAGAAGGCGATGCCGTCGTATTGTCCCGGAGTCTCGATGACCTTCTCCAAGGCGGGAGCGGCGACATCGGCCACGCGATAGATGGTGTGCCGGGGCTGGGTATTGCCGTCGGCGGGATAGGAGGCGATGTAGAGCGACTGACCGTCGGCAAGCAGTCCGTTGGGACCGGGCACCGTGAACCACTCGACGGGGGCGCCGAGGTGGTCCATGTCGCTGATGTCAATCTTGAAAATCTTGTCGGCATTGGTCACCGAGGCGTAAAGGGTGTCGCCCACGGCAGCGAGGTCGTTGGCAAAGAGGCAGCCCTCGGGCAAGGTGAGGGTGCGGGGAGCGGCCTCGCGATTATCCAGGTTGTAGACGAGGATTTTGTTTACATCGCACACAAAGAGATGGCCCTTACCGACATACATGCCCTTGGGGGCCGACAGGTTGCCGTCGGCAGGAATGAAGGTCGAAGTTTTCCCCTCTTTATAATACAGAATATAGCCTTTGCCCTCGGTATTGAGGGGGTTCAACTGCTCGGTGCCGAAGTTGGCGATGAGCATACCGCCGTCGTAGGGGTAGGTGCTTTCGCAAAAGCGAATTCCGTCTTGAACCACCGTGGGTGCTTGCGACTCGGCCTTTTGTTTGTGTGTACCACAGGCCAACAGAAGAAACGAGAGGCCCATGCAGGCCATGCTAACCATTTTTTTCATGAATCTTTGAAAGTGTTTGTTTATCTTATAAATTTGGAACAAATCTAATACAATGCAAATGATTTGCCTATATTTGCAAAACTCATTTTTTCAATAACATCTATCGATAAAACCGATTAAGAAGATGGAACTGCGTCAACTGTACTACTTTAAGGAGGCTTGCGAATTGCGCAACTTCTCGGAGGCGGCCCGGGTGCTGAACATCTCGCAGAGCACGCTGTCGCAACAAATCAAGCAACTGGAAGAGGAGCTGGGTATCCTGCTCTTCGACCGCATAGGCAAACGGGTGGTTCCCACCGAGGCGGGACTGGCCCTGCTGCCTTATGCCCACCGGGCGATACAGGAGGCCGAGGACGGCCGACAGATGATACGCGACTTGAAGGGAGTGCAGACGGGGAGACTGCACGTGGGGGTGACTTACAGCATGATTTCGTTCATGCTGCCGGCTTTGGAACGGTTTACCCAGCGCTATCCCGGGGTGGAGGTGCATGTGACGCAGGGCACCTCGGAGGAGCTTTTGCAACTGCTCGGCGACAACGGGCTGGACCTGCTGCTCTCGTTCAAGCCCGAATCGATGTGCAACGACTTGGAGACGGTGCCAATCGTGCGGTCGGAGCTTTACTTTGTCACGCACCACTCGCACCCGCTGGCCTCGCTCTCGTCGATTACCTTGAAGCGACTCGCGGCTACGCCGCTCATCTTGCCCGAGCGGGGCTTTGCCACCCGCAAGAGAATCGAGGAGCTGTGCCGCAAATACCGGCTGTCGCTCACCGTGGGTATCGAAATGAACGACGTGCACACCATTCTGCACCTGCTGCGCGGGGGCTACTGGGGGACGATTCTGACCCAGGCGGCCGTGGCCAATGAACCCGACCTGGTGCAGATTCCCATCTTGTGTGCCGAGCCGCTTACCTCGCAGGGGTATCTCTTCTGGCCGCAGGGATTCTACCGCAAAAAGGCGGCGACAGCCTTTGCCGATTGTCTGCTGGCGGTGATACAGGGCCTTTCCCGCCGGACGACGACCGACTGACCCGGGCCTCAACCTCACATAAAAAGAGCGCCCCGGGAGGTTTTCTCCCGGGGCACTCCGTATCTTGTCAAGAGTCGCTCATGCCGCAGGCAGGAGCGTCACGCGGGTATTGTCAGATGCCCAACTCTTTCTTGATGGCCTCGATCTTGGCATCGGCAGCCACATTGGCGGCGTCGTAGTCGGCATAGCTGTCCATCTTGATGCCGCGCACCTCGATGTAGAACTTGATCTTGGGCTCGGTTCCCGAGGGACGAATGGAGACTTTGGAGCCGTCGGCCGTGAAGTATTGCAGCACGTTGGAGGTGACGGGCATGTCGAGTTTCGACTTTTGGCCGGTCACGGTGTCGAGGGCTTCGAGCGAGTCGTAGTCTTTCACCAGAATGACGGGCGAACCGGCCAGCTCTTTCAAGGGGTTGGCACGGAAGCTCTTCATCATGGCCACAATCTCCTCGGCTCCCGATTTGCCCTTACGAACAACCGAGATGCCTTTCTCCTTGGAGAAGCCGTATTTGATGTAGATGTCCTGCAACATCTGGTACATGGTCATGCCCTTGTCCTTGGCCCAGGCGGCAATCTCGGCCATGAGCGAGATGGACGAAACGGAGTCTTTGTCGCGCACGAAGTCCTCGGGAAGGAAGCCGTAGCTCTCTTCGCCGCCACCGATGTAGCGGGCCTTGCCTTCGTTGTCGCGGATAATCGAGGCTATCCACTTGAAGCCGGTGTAGCAGTCGTACATCTTGAAACCGTTGCGCTCGGCAATGGTCTTGATGGTTTCGGTGGTAACGATGGTCTTGACGATGTATTCGTTGCCTTTGAGCAGACCCAGCTCCTTGTTGCGGGTCATGAGGTAGTTGAGGAATATCATCACAATCTGGTTACCGTTGATGAGGACAAACTCGCCCTTGTCGTTGCGCACGGCCATGCCGATACGGTCGGCATCAGGGTCGGAGGCTACGACGAGCTCGGCATCGGTCTCGATGGCTTTCTTGATGGCCATGTCGAGGGCGGCGGGCTCCTCGGGGTTAGGCGACACGACAGTGGGGAAATCGCCGCTCACCACGTCCTGCTCGGGCACGTGAATGATGTTGGTAAAACCGAAGTTCTTCAACGAAGCGGGAACGAGGCGCACACCGGTGCCGTGAATAGGCGTGTAGACGATTTTCATGTCGTGGTGACGGGCAATGGCCTCGGGGCTGAGCGAGAGGGTCTTGATACGGTCGAGGTAACGGCGGTCGATCTCCTCGCCGATAATCTCGATAAGGGCAGGGTTACCCTGGAATTTCACATCTTTCACCGAAGTGATTTTGTTCACCTCGTCGATGGTCTCCTTGTCGTGGGGGGCAATCATCTGGGCACCGTCGTTCCAGTAGGCCTTGTAGCCGTTGTACTCCTTGGGGTTGTGCGAGGCGGTGAGGATTACACCACTCTGGCAACCCAGTTCGCGAATGGCAAACGATACCTCGGGCGTAGGACGCAGGGCGTCGAACAGATAGACCTTGATACCGTTGGCCGAGAAGATGTCGGCAGCCACCTCGGCAAAACGGCGGCTGTTGTTGCGGCAGTCGTGACCGATAGCCACCTTTATCTGAGGAAGATCGGCAAATGCCTTCTTCAAGTAGTTGGAGAGGCCTTGCGTGGCGGCACCCACGGTGTAGATGTTCATGCGGTTGGTCCCGGCACCCATGATGCCGCGCAGACCGCCCGTACCAAATTCAAGGTCCTTGTAGAAGGCCTCGATGAGGTCGGTCTTATCTTCGTTGTCGAGCATGGCCCGCACAGCGGCTTTGGTCTCCTCGTCATAGCCGTCGCCCAGCCATACCTGGGCTTTGGCAATCACTTGTTGCAATAAATCTTCGTTTCCCATATGTTTAGCGTTCAATAGTTAATTGTTTCTTCTGTGGACAAATTTAGCTATTTCTCCGAGACGGGCACACAAATTAAGCAAAAGTTTCGCATCGTTTTCACCATTCGGGGAAAAACAAGGTTTAGAACTGCGGTGCCTTTTCGAGGAAACGGTCGCCGGTCTGACGCACAATCTCCTCGTAGTACTCCTTGGAATAGCCGGGGAAGAGGGGCGAATCGGGCAGGCCGTAGCCGTTGTCCTTGAAGTGGCCGTCCTCCTCGCGCTTCACGTTACCGTCGAGGAACTTGACCATAAGGTATTCGCCCAGTTTCTTCCAGCGGGCGGTCGATGCCTCGGCAACCTCGCAGCTGTATTGGGTGAGGAACTCGACAGCCTCGGCGGGCGAGGTGGCGTAGAGTTCGGCTGCGGCCTTGTCGATAGCCGGTTGGCGGGCATTGAGCGAACCTTCGACAGCGGTCTGCACGCGGCGAATGTCGCCAATCATGGGCTCGTAGCGGGCATAGGCCATATTGGCTACCCAGTTGTGAACCCAGAAGGCCGAGGTCCAGGAAAATTCATACATCGAACCGTTCGCGGGGCTGAAACATTCGGGCACCCGGGTGATGCTGCAATACATGGGCATATAGATGCAGGTGTTGGCATCGTCGACTCCGAACCAGAGTACACCGCCTACGGCATCGGGCAACCAGTTGCGCATCTGCCCCACGAGCGTGAAGCCGGTCTGTTGCGTGGCAATGGCCCGCTCCATGCAATAGGATTTACCCTCGACCTCGAATGACATGGGGCGGAAGCGATAAGGCACCTTGAAGGGGCCGGCACCCACATCTTGCGTCATGTCGAAGGGGGTACCCTCGAAGTGGTCGCGCATGGCCTCTTTCATATCCTGCACGGTGAGTTTGCGCGAGGGCTTGATGTAGAGGGGGAAGGGGTTGTAGACCTCGCCGTTGATGTAGGGCAGGTACTGGTCCATGGTTGTGTCGTACTTGCGGAAGAAGGCCCACACCCGGGCATCGCAGGCCCGCAGGGCGCCGAAGTCGGCGGGATAATAGGTCTGAGCAAAACTGAAATCCTTGTTCAGCCCGTCGAAATAGCCCATCTCGCGGGCAAACGAAATGACATCGGCCGAATAGAGGCAGTTCTCCTTGTCGTCCAACGGAATCTTGTGAATGCGGGGATAGTTGGCGTGACCGGCAATGCAGTCGTCGGGGATACGCACGGCTACCCACACGGCACCCCGGCGACCCGGGCCCTTGCCGATGAGATCCATAATCCAGACCTCGTTGGGGTCGGCAATGGTGAAGGACTCGCCACTGCTGCAATAGCCGTATTTCTTGACCAGGCCGGTCATTACCTTGATGGCCTCGCGGGCGGTCTTGGCCCGTTCGAGCCCCAGTTGCATGAGCGAGCCATAGTCGATAATGCCGGTCGTATCGACCAGTTCGGGACGTCCGCCCCAGGTCGACTCGACGATGGTGAGCTGGTGCTCGTTCATGTTACCCAAGACAGCATAGGTGTGCTCTACCTGTTCGATTTCGCCCAGCGGTTTGTTGGTATCCCACTCGATAATCTTACGCATGGAACCCTTGGGCCAGTCGGCGGCCGGCGACGAGGTCAACGCCCCGTAGAGGGTGTGGGAGTCGGCCGAATAGGTTACCAACACACTCCCGTCGGCCGTAGCCTGCTTACCGGCTATCAAACTCGTACAGGCCCATGCCTGCGGCCAAGCGGCCACGGTCAAAAGAGATAAAATCGCAATTTTCTTCATAACTCTATTTCTTGTTTTTTTATTTACCATACAAAAGAGCCGGTATAGACCTGCTCGTTGCCGCACATGTCGGTAGCCCGTACCTTCAAGGTGTGCTTGCTCCCCTTCTTCACCCGGTTGCTTTCGAGACGATAGGTGATTCGCGCCGTCTTCCCGTCGAGTTCAAAGAGGACAAACTTGCCGTCGATTTCGCCCCGGTAGCTTTTCAGTCCGCTACCGCTGTCGGTCACCTTCAACACCACCGTGCCCCGCGACGACCAGCGTTCGGGAGCCATGGGCTGAATGGAGGGGCTCACCGAATCGACCGCAACGGCATAGGAGCCGAAGTTGCGAATCTTGGCCTTGTACCAACCATCGGCATACTCGCCACTCACGGGGTAGACCCGGTTGCCTTTGAGGCGCACCAGATAATACTGGTTCTTGTCAGTCAGCTCGTCGCGGGTGAGCCGAATCGAGAGGTCGGCCGGACGGTGGAGCGAAATATCGTCGGGCCCGATAACCTGCGTATCGGAACAATATTTGCGCGACACGAGCTTGCGCCGCGTGAAATCGATATTTTCATACAAGGCCCCGGCAGGTACGAAGATTCCGAGGTCGTCTTTCTTATAGAGATTGTCGACCGCATAGTAGAAATAGATACCCGACTTCTGGGGCTCGACAGGCTCCTGCAACTTGCCGGTGAGGGTAAAATCCAGCACCGAGCGATTCCCGTCGTAGTCGGTGAGGATATAGCGACAGCGATAGGGTCGCTCCTCGTCGACGTGTAGAATACCGTGGTTGTCGACCTGCTTGTAGATGGAGCGCAGCCGGTTACCGGGCGCCACATAGGTGCGCATAATCTTACCCTCCTCGGTGAAACTGTTGATATAGCGAGTCTCGTCGAACGAATAGCGGTAGATATAGGTCGAGAAAAAGAGGCTGTCGTCGACATACAGGTCGACCTGATGCACCCCGTATTTATTGGCCGTGCCGGTCATGCGGTCGTAAGCCTCGATACCGAACGAGACATCGCCCCAGGCCGGGACAGGCTCGCCTATCGAGTAGGTACCCGCCCCACTCCGGGAGGCCTTGCGCTCCACCCGGCGAGCAGTATTTCCCATGACCCCGTCGTGAGTATAGACCACCACCCGACGAGGCTCGGGAGCCACATCGTCGGTAATGTAGCGCGAAAGCCACTCCTGCGGGTCCATAGGATCCTGCGTTTCGGTATCGCGAATGTCGAGGTGCAGATGGGGGCCACCCGACGAACCGGCATTCCCGCTGTACCCAATCAGGTCGCCCTGCCCTACCGGGATTTCGCCCTCGGCAAATTCGCAGTCGATGGCAAAGTCTTCCTGTTCATACTGCAACCGGCGCACCACTTCATCGATAAAGGGGACAAAACTTTTCAAGTGACCGTAGACAGTCGTCAGCCCCGAGGGGTGATTGATATAGACAGCCCGACCGAATCCCCACGGCGACACCACGACACGCGACACATAACCGCCGTCCATCGCATAGACCGGGAGGCCGGTACGACCCTGAGTCTTCAAATCGATACCCGAGTGAAAATGGTTGGGACGCAACTCCCCGAAATTGGCACTCATCAACAAAGGAATCTTCAACGGCGCAATCATTTCGCCTCTGCACACGGGAGCGATGAGTGCACAAATCACCCCCAATCCTATTGTACGTAAACGCATATTATCCTTTCTTTTCTACGTGCGTAAAACGAGGTGCCTCTCTGTGACGAAAACAAACGCTACTCGTCTTCTCCCGAGGCTTCTCCCCTTTTTACAGTCCTTGCAAAGATAGCGAAAAGTCGAGAGCAGAAAAACAAACTCGCTTAGCCTTTTTGCCAAACCGGCTTCTATTTTCGCAGTATGCCAAAATTCCACATGACCGACATATCGTTTCGCTTCCTTTCCCGGGCTTCCAGGGACCTTGTTCTTTGGCCTTGAACAAAGGTAGTACAACCGGGCGAGAAATCAAAAAGGGAAGAAAAAAGAGAGGAGACGGCAGCGGGGTATAAAAACAGAGCGGTGCGTCCCCGCAAGGGAACGCACCGCTTGACAGATATATGCTCTATCGTGTGATTACGAAAGGAATCCGAGCAGTACACCGGCGGCCACAGCCGAGCCGATAACACCGGCTACGTTGGGACCCATGGCGTGCATCAACAGGTAGTTGGTCGAATCGTATTCGAGACCGATGTTGTTGGAGATGCGGGCCGACATCGGTACTGCCGATACACCGGCATTACCGATAAGCGGGTTGATCTTCTTGCTCTTGGGCAACACGAGGTTGAATACTTTCACGAACAATACACCCGATGCCGAGGCGATGATGAAGGCCATGAAACCGAGGGCGAAGATACCCAGCGTGCTGGGGGTGAGGAACTCGGAGGCCTGCGTGGAGGCTCCTACCGTTACTCCCAGCAGAATGGTTACCGTGTCGCACAACGGGCCGCTGGCGGTCTTGGCCAAACGAGAGGTTACACCGCTCTCACGCAGCAGGTTACCGAAGAAGAGCATACCCAGCAGGGGCAGACCCGACGGTACCAGGAAGCAGGTGAGCAGCAACCCGATGATGGGGAACATGATTTTCTCGTTCTGCGAGACGGCACGCGCCGGTTTCATGCGGATAACGCGCTCTTTCTTGGTGGTGAACAACCGCATGATGGGCGGCTGGATAACCGGCACGAGGGCCATGTAGGAATAGGCCGAAACGGCGATGGCGCCCATGAGGTTGGGGGCCAGTTTCGACGACAGGAAGATGGCCGTGGGACCGTCAGCACCACCGATGATGGCAATGGCACCAGCCTGGTCGGGGGTGAACCCGAGAGCCAGGGCTACCATGTAGGCACCGAAGATACCGAACTGGGCGGCGGCACCCACCAACATCAGTTTGGGGTTGGCGATGAGCGACGAGAAGTCGGTCATGGCACCGATGCCCAGGAATACCAACGGGGGATACCACCCGGCACTTACACCCTGATAGAGAATGTTGAGTACCGAACCTTCTTCATAAATGCCCACTTCGAGGCCGGCATCGATCTTGAAGGGGATATTCCCGATGAGGATACCGAAACCGATGGGCACGAGCAACATGGGTTCAAAGTTTTTCTTTATCGCCAGATAGATAAAGAACAAACCGACCACAATCATAGCCAAGTGCGGGAAGGTACAGTTGGCAAAGCCGGTGTACTCCCAGAACTGGGCTAAATTATCTCCTAAGAAATCTGCAAATCCCATAGTCTTACTCAATTATGATAAGTTCGGCTCCTTCGAGTACCGAATCACCTTTGTTTACTTTGATGGCGGTCACTTTACCACTCTTGATGGCGTTGATATTGTTTTCCATCTTCATGGCTTCCAGGATAAGCACAGTCTGACCTACGCTTACCGTATCGCCAACTTTCACGAGAATATCGTTTACGACACCGGGCAGCGGCGACTTCACAGCGTCGGCACTCGAGCTGACAGTCGGTTTGGAAATGACGGGTTCACCCGTGGCGGTACGGGGAGCCGACGAAGGTTTCGGGGTCGATACCTTTACGGGAGCGGCCTCTTCCATCTCGACGTTGTAGGTGGTACCGTTTACTTCGACATGGGCAATGTTTTTTTCTATTTCGCCAACAGAAACCTTATAGAGGTTACCGTTGATTTTATACTTATACTCTTTCATAAGTTTTCTTTAATCTTGATTGAAAATTTACTTTTTAAGATGTGTGCATGCAGCGGTTACCTTCTATGGGGTGTTTCACGCAGCGAATAGATCTTCGAGTTCCACGGCGAGTAGGCTCTCTTCACCTTGTTGATGGTGAGAATCGTGTCTTCTACATCGTGTACTTCGAGATGCTGGTACAAAGCCATGGCGATAGCGGCATAGACCTCGCCCGACTCGCGGCCGAAGCCTTTTTCCTTGGCCTCGTCCTTGTCGGAGATGCCATGCACGCGCATCGCATTGCGCTTCTTGATGAGTACCGAAACTTGCCCGATAAGACGGAACAGTACATAGAGCAGCAACAGGCCCAAGAATACGATGGCCATGGCCATGATGGCCATACCTACACCGAAGGGGTCGTGCTCGGCAAACATCTCGATTTTCATGTTCGAGTCGAGCGTGATGTTGTTAGTGCTGGGTGTTACATAGCCCGATTGCTCGTCGCCTCCCTTGATGACCCACTTGCCTACACCGTCTTCAACGCGGGCATAGGAGTGGTCGGCGGGGATTCCGGCAGGAACCGTAACCGAGTCAATCAGGTCGCGGCCGTTGGCGTCATAGAGTCCAATCCAGTTGTCCTTGTTGGGATCCAACTTGAAATTCACATGGAACGTACCCCGGTTGGGCATACCGTCGGCCCAGAAGAGCAGGTGCTGACGGGGCGGCATCTCGGTGAGCACGTCGCCCTTGGGAATAGGATATTTTTTGGGATTGTTCTTGTCGTTCGTCAGATAGCAACTGCGCACATCGACGGTCCCGAAGGTGGTGTTGAATATCTCAATCCAGGCCGACTGACAACCGTAGTCGTCCTGATAGTTGGTCTCGTTGGTTACCAAGACTTCGTTGATACGCAAACCTTTCCGTCCCTGTGCCCACACCGACGATACCATGAGGGTGGCAAACAGGAATATCCCTAAGATTTTTTTATTCATTGTCGCTATACTTTAAAGGTATTACAAAGGAATATTACCGTGCTTCTTGGCCGGGTTGGTTAATTTCTTGGTCTGCAACTGCTGCAAGGCGCGAATGATGCGGAAGCGGGTGTTGCGAGGCTCGATTACGTCGTCGATGTAACCATACTTGGCTGCGTTGTAGGGGTTGGCAAACAGTTTGGTATACTCGGCTTCTTTCTCGGCCATGAACTTGGCGGGATCGGGAGCCTCTTTGGCCTCTTTGGCATAGAGCACCTCGACGGCACCAGCACCACCCATCACAGCGATTTCGGCGGTAGGCCATGCGTAGTTCATGTCGCCGCGCAGCTGTTTACAGCTCATCACGATGTGTGAACCACCGTAGGACTTACGCAGCGTGATGGTAACCTTGGGCACCGTGGCTTCGCCGTAGGCGTAGAGCAGTTTGGCACCGTGCAGAATCACACCGTTGTACTCTTGTCCCGTACCCGGCAGGAATCCCGGTACATCGACGAGGCTGACGATAGGAATGTTGAAGGCGTCGCAGAAGCGGACGAAACGGGCGGCTTTGCGCGAAGCGTTGCTGTCGAGCACACCGGCCAGGTATTTGGGCTGGTTGGCTACGATACCTACCGACTGACCGTTGAAGCGGGCGAAGCCGATGATGATGTTCTTGGCATAGTCGCGTTGGATTTCGAGGAACTCACCGTTGTCGATGATGGCTCCGATTACCTCGTACATGTCGTAGGGGCGGTTGGGGCTATCGGGGATAATCTCGTTGAGCGAGTCTTCGAGACGGTCGATGGGGTCGTTGCAGGGAACGAGCGGAGCCTCTTCGAGATTGTTCTGGGGGATATAGCTGATGAGCTTGCGGATAATGGCCAGGGCCTCTTCACCGTTCTCGGCGGCAAAGTGGGCTACGCCCGATTTGGCCGAGTGAACTTCGGCACCACCGAGGGCCTCCTGGGTAACGTCTTCGCCAGTCACGGTCTTTACTACCTTCGGGCCGGTGAGAAACATGTAGGAGATACCTTTGGCCATGATCGTGAAGTCGGTCAGGGCAGGCGAATATACGGCACCACCGGCGCAGGGACCGAGAATGGCCGAGATTTGGGGAATCACACCCGAAGCCATGATGTTACGCTGGAAGATTTCGGCATAACCGGCCAGGGCGTTGATACCTTCCTGGATACGGGCACCACCCGAGTCGTTCAGCCCGATACAGGGTGCTCCCATCTTCATGGCCATATCCATGACCTTGCAGATTTTCAGGGCCATCGTCTCGGACAGTGAACCGCCAAATACGGTAAAGTCCTGAGCAAATACATAAACGAGGCGGCCTTCGATCGTACCGTAACCGGTTACGACACCGTCGCCCAAAAACGATTTCTTCTCTTGACCGAAGTTGGTACATCTGTGTCGCACAAACATATCCAACTCTTCAAAGCTGCCTTCGTCGAGGAGTTGCGCAATGCGCTCACGAGCCGTGTATTTACCTTTCTCGTGTTGTTTATCGATGGCTTTTTGTCCACCACCCAGGCGAGCCTGAGCGCGCAGCTCAATCAGCTCCTGTACTTTTTCAAGTTGATTGCTCATATTTTTTATTTATTAGGGTCTTCACAAAGTTCGGTTAATACGCTGCAAGTCGATTTGGGGTGCAGGAAAGCGATGTTCAACCCCTCGGCACCTTTGCGGGGAGCTTTGTCGATGAGGCGCACGCCTTTGGCTTCGACTTCGGCCAGGGCATTGGCCACACCGTCTTCAATGGCGAAAGCCAGGTGATGGATACCCTCGCCGCGTTTCTCTATGAACTTGGCAATCGTGCTGTCTTCGCTGGTGGGCTCGAGCAACTCGATCTTGGTCTGTCCTACTTTGAAGAAGGCGGTCTTTACCTTTTGGTCGGCTACCTCTTCGATGGAATAACATTTAAGGCCTAAAATGTTTTCGTAATAAGGAATAGCTTCGTCAAGACTTTTGACTGCAATTCCCAAGTGTTCAATGTGAGAAATGTTCATAATAATTAGTATTTAGTTAACTTACATTTTTAGTTGTTGCTCTTATAATACCTATTATAAGACGGGCAAATTTACGTCATTTCGGTTGAATAAAGAAATAAATCGGCGAAAATAAGCTGCGCGAGAATCAACCTTTTACCGGGCACAGGCGTTTTCTACACAGAGCCTAACGACAGGCCTCGGCCGATATGACAAATCGACAGCAATACTGACAGGGACGACCGACGCCGTTTTGAAAAGACTGACAAAAGAAACATTTTCGTCCCCCTCGTTTTTTGGCATGGCATTTGAAGATTATGGAGTGTCGCTCGCAAGGGCGGCGGATAAATTAACTCTATTGAATAACAAATAAAAAGTATATAACTATGGGAAAGATTATTGGTATTGACTTAGGAACAACCAACTCGTGTGTCGCCGTAATGGAAGGTACCGAGCCGGTAGTAATCGCCAACAGCGAGGGTCGTCGTACGACGCCTTCAATCGTGGCTTTTGTAGATGGTGGCGAACGTAAAGTGGGCGAGCCCGCCAAACGTCAGGCCATCACGAACCCGACGAGAACGATATTCTCGATCAAACGTTTCATGGGCGAGTCTTATGACCAGGTAACCAACGAAATCGCTCGTGTGCCTTACAAGGTAGTACGCAGCGACAACAACATGCCTCGTGTCGACATCGACGGTCGTCTCTACTCACCGCAAGAGATTTCGGCCATGATTCTGCAAAAAATGAAAAAAACAGCCGAAGACTATCTGGGTCAAGAGGTAACCGATGCCGTTATCACGGTACCTGCCTACTTCAACGACTCGCAACGTCAGGCTACGAAGGAGGCCGGTGAGATTGCCGGGTTGAACGTACGCCGTATCGTCAACGAACCTACGGCTGCCGCTTTGGCCTACGGTCTCGACAAGGCTAACAAAGATATGAAAATCGCCGTATTCGACCTGGGTGGCGGTACGTTCGATATCTCTATCCTGGAATTGGGCGACGGTGTATTCGAAGTAAAATCGACCAACGGTGATACTCACCTGGGTGGTGATGACTTCGACCACGTAATCATCGACTGGCTGGCCGATGAGTTCAAGAACGACGAAGGGGTAGACCTGCGTGAGGATCCTATGGCTCTGCAACGGTTGAAAGAGGCTGCCGAAAAGGCTAAAATCGAATTGTCGAGTTCGACCTCGACCGAGATTAACTTGCCTTACATCATGCCTGTAAACGGTGTGCCCAAACACTTGGTTAAGACGTTGACGCGTGCCAAATTCGAGCAGTTGTGCGACCGCTTGATCCAGGCTACCATCGAGCCTTGCCGCAAAGCCCTGCAAGATGCCGGACTGAGCGCATCGGATATCGACGAGGTTATCCTCGTAGGTGGTTCGACCCGTATCCCCGCTATCCAGGCTATCGTCGAGAAATTCTTCGGCAAGACGCCTTCGAAAGGTGTTAACCCCGATGAGGTAGTTGCCGTAGGTGCTGCCATACAGGGTGCCGTATTGACCGGCGATGTAAAAGATGTGTTGCTGCTCGATGTAACGCCGCTGTCGCTGGGTATCGAAACACTGGGTGGCGTGATGACCAAACTGATTGACGCCAACACGACGATTCCTACCCGCAAGTCGGAAATCTTCTCGACGGCTGTCGATAACCAGCCTTCGGTTGAAATCCACGTACTGCAAGGTGAACGTCCCATGGCCAAGGACAACAAGACCATCGGTAAGTTCCACCTCGACGGAATCCCCGCTGCCATGCGTGGTGTGCCTCAAATCGAGGTAACATTCGATATCGATGCCAACGGTATCTTGAATGTATCGGCCAAAGATAAAGGCACGGGTAAAGAGCAGAGCATTCGTATCGAGGCTTCGAGCGGCTTGACCGACGCCGAAATCAAACGTATGAAGGACGAGGCTGCCGCCAACGCCGAAAGCGATGCCAAAGAGAAGGAGCGTATCGACAAACTGAACCACGCCGATGCCCTCATCTTCCAAACCGAGAAACAGCTCAAAGAGATGGGCGACAAGATTCCGGCCGACAAGAGAAGTGCCATTGAATCGGCTCTGAACAAACTGAAAGAGGCTCACAAGGCTCAGGACATCGCCGGTATCGACTCGGCTTCGAGCGAACTGGAAAGCGTTCTGCAAGCTGCTGCCCAAGACCTGTACAACGCTCAGGCTCAACAACAGGCCGGTGCTCAACAGGCTCAACCGGGGGCCAATGCTCAACCGGGCGGTAACAACAACGGCAAAGATGTGACCGACGTGGACTTTGAGGAGGTCAAATAAACAAGTAAATCTCTAATCCTCTATAACCAGCGAGGCGTATCGCAACAGCGATGCGCCTCGCTTTTTTCGTTCCTACCCGTTTCGATATAGAGGGGAGAGAGGGATAGTGGGAGACCGACACAGAAACCGGGAGCTACTCCCCTGCCCTCCCCAATTCATCTCGTGTCACCCGTCGCCAATCAGCTGGGTATAAAACGGACGAAGGCCGGCACCTGACGGTACCGGCCTTCGCTTGTTATAACGGCATGCTGCAATTACAGCAGGTATTGCGAACTGATGGATTTGTTTTCGTACACCCGACGAATGGTATCGGCAAAGAGGTCGGCAATGCTGATGATATGTACCTTGTCGCACTTCTTGTTGTAGGGGATACTGTCGGTGAAAATCATCTCGGTCATCGACGAGTTCTGTACGCGTTCGGTGGCGGGGTCGCTCATCACGGCGTGCGAGGCGATGGCCCGTACCGAGAGGGCGCCTTTGCTCATCATCAAATCGGCGGCTTTGGTAATGGTACCGGCCGTGTCGACCATATCGTCGACGAGGATTACGTTCTTGCCCTCTACCTCGCCAATCACGGTCATGCTTTCCACCACGTTGGCTTTGGCGCGCTGCTTGTGGCAGAGTACCAGCGGAGCGCCCAGGTATTTGGCATAGGTGCTGGCCCGTTTGGAACCTCCTACGTCGGGGGTGGCGATTACCATGTCTTTGAGGTTCAAAGACTGAATATAGGGAATGAACACCGACGAGGCATACAGGTGGTCTACCGGTACATCGAAGAAGCCTTGAATCTGGTCGGCGTGCAGGTCCATCGTGATGAGACGGTTGATACCGGCTACACTCAGAATGTCGGCCAACAGCTTGGCGGCAATCGAAACACGGGGTTTGTCCTTGCGGTCCTGACGTGCCCAACCGAAATAGGGAACGACGGCTACGATAGATTTGGCCGAAGCGCGTTTGGCGGCATCGATCATTAACAACAGTTCCATGAGGTTGTCGGAATTGGGGAAGGTCGATTGCACCAGATATACCTGGCAGCCCCGAATCGACTCCTCGAAGGATACGGCAAATTCGCCATCGGCAAAATGCTGAATGTTCATTTGGCCTAATTCGCAACCCAGACTATTACAGATTTTCTCAGCGAGATACCTTGAATTGGTTCCCGAAAATACCTTGAACGGAGGTGTTTGACTCATGATTTTTTGTATGTAAAAACAGAGGTTATTTATTTGTGGGACAAAGGTACAATTTCTATTCCGAAATTTTCTTGTCCTTTTTCATTTTTTCTATATTTCTTTGGGAAAAATTTTTTAATTCGATTTTCCATACCACGGCTCCACAGGCAGGGATTGTGGTGTTGAAAGGAGCCTCGGGCGAGAGTTCCTTCGTGGCTTTTTCGCCGCTTATCAGCTCGGTCGAGGTGTATTGACCGGCGGCGATTTTCATCGTGTCGAAGGCGTGGCCGGGCAAGTTGATGGCGGCCTCGGCGGGGTGGGTGTCGAAATTGACGGCGATGACCAGCAGCTCGTTGCCGTACTTGCGCAGAAAGGCGTAGTGACGGTGGGGATTGAAGCGGGGATTCTCGCCGTTGACATACATCAGGTCGAAGAAACTGCCCTGCCCCACGGCTTTTTCGCGGCGGCCTATGTTGAGTATCGTTTTATAGAGGTTGCGCAATCGTTTCTGCCCGGGGGTGAGTTTGGCTACCGAGCAGCGGCCGCCGTCGTACCATTGGCGCACGGCGGGAACGCTCCAATAGTCGAAGATGGTCGTGCGGCCGTCGTGTCCGCTGAATCCTTCGGCATCGTCGCCCCGCTCGCCCAACTCCTGTCCGAAATAAATCATCATGGGACCGGTGCTCATCATCGTGGCAACGACCAGTGCCGGAATGGCTTTGTCGGCATCGCCGGCGAAGAAGGGCGAGGCGAAGCGTTGCTCGTCGTGATTTTCGAGGAAGTTGAGCATGTGCCCCCCTATCCCGTCGACAGCCTGCCAGCAGTAGGTGAGTTGGGCCGCCGATACCTGGTGGCACAGCACGCCCCGCAGCTTGTCGTAGAGGCCTACCTTGTCGTAGAGGTAGTCGAATTTACCCTTCTCGATGTAGAGCCGATAGAGGCCCTGGTCGTAAATCTCGGCTATGAAGAGGACGGTGGGATAGCTCTCCTTCACCCGGGGAATGGCCCACCCCCAAAACTCGACGGGTACCATGTGGGCCATGTCGCAACGGAAGGCGTCGATGCCTTTTCCGCACCAGAAGAGGAGTATGTCGAGCATCTTGTGCCAGGTGTCGGGTATGGGGTCGAAACAGAGGCGATGCCCGCCCATGTAGTCGACGCCGTAGTTGAGTTTCACCGTCTCGTACCAGTCGTTCTGGCCGGGAAAGGCCCCGAAACAGTCGTTGCCGGTGGCCTTGGCGGGGTATTCAAAATAGCGGTCGTCGCCCTCGCCGATGTAGAACTGGGGGGTAAAGGCTTGCCGGGGTATGTAGTAGAAATTGTTCGAAGGCGAGAAGTGCTTCTCCTTATCGTCGTGGGCTCCCAGGTCCTCGACCCCTTGCGGTGCGGCATCGGAGTGGTATTGCCGGGCCACGTGGTTGGGCACGAAATCGAGTATCACCTTCAATCCGGCCTCGTGGGTACGGGCCACAAGGGCTTCGAACTCGTGCATGCGATTGAGCGGATCGACGGCCAGGTCGGGGTCGATGTCGTAATAGTCTTTGATAGCGTAGGGCGACCCGGCCTCGCCCTTAACCACATATCGGTTGTCGGGGCGAATGCCGTAGCGGGAGTAGTCGGTCTTGGTGGCATGCTCGATGACACCGGTGTACCAGATGTAATTGGCTCCCAGTTTCTTAATCTCTTGCAACACTTTGGGTGTGAAGTCGTTCAGCTTGCCCGAACCATTCTGCACACAGGTACCGTTGGGCACACAGGAGTCGCAACAGTTGGAGAACAAGCGGGGAAGCACTTGGTAGATAATTATTTTTTCGTCGGTCATATCGTAGGGAAATCGTTTTTATTTATTCAGTTCGTTGATTTTGGGAGCCCGCTTGCCGGTGAAGAGTTTCATCGTCTGCTGGTATCCCACGTTGGCAATGTCGCGCAGGGCGTGAATATCAAACACGGCATAGCGTGCCGCCTCTTTCATGGGGATAAAGAGATCGCACAGTTTCATATCCTCAGCCACATTGCTCTTGGACATGAAGCTGTATGAACGGGCGGCAATGTCGACAATCGACTGCTTGTAGCGCTTGTTGACCAGCGGGCTCACGTTGATGCCGATAACCGTATCGCACTCGTTGCGTATGGGGAAGACGGGCAGATTGCGCAGCACACCCCCGTCGACATAGTGGGTGCCGTCGATGAGCACGGGCGGAAAGATGATGGGGATACTGCACGAGGCGGTGACCCGCTCGGCTATCGAGCCCGAACGCCACACGACGTAGGTGCCGTGGTCGAGGTCAGTAGCGGTCACGACGACGGGGATTAAGAGCTCCTCGATATTCTTTGCCCGCAACGACTTCTGCAAGAAGTGCTTGAAGCGGTCGATTTTGAAAAATCCGGCCCGGGGCAACGTGATTTCGGCCAGGTCGTTGAACGAAAGACCCGAGAAGAGGTCGAGAATTTCGTCGGGAGAATAGCCGTCGGCATAGAGCACGGCGATGACGGCTCCGGCACTGGTTCCCGAGATGATGTCGGGACGGATACCCAACTCTTCCAACGCTTTCAATACGCCCACATGGGCAAACCCTTTGGCTCCGCCGCCACTCAGCGTCAGCCCCAGCCGATAGGGGCGAATCTCTACCGGTAGATTTGCTTTTGTTGCTGCCATTTTGTTTCGCTCTGTTTTTCTTCGGCGAAGATACTATTTTTCGAGAAGCTCACCAAATATAGGAATCCCCTCGAATCGAAGAGTTAACTCCGGGGTAACGGATCCAATGTATGCGATGCTCCCCTATTTTCCCCCATTAACACCCACAACTTGCTGGATTGATGTATATTTTTTCTTATCTTTGTAAACCTGCAAAGGTGCGGACGAGGTTGCAAAAAGGGCTTCGATTGCACCACAGCACAATGAAAGACAACGGTTTACATATTTTGATAAAGAGGATTTACAAATGGGAATCAGCGAAGATATCAAACAGGCCTGCGAGGTGATGGAGCGTGGCGGTGTAATTTTGTATCCGACCGACACGATTTGGGGTATCGGGTGCGATGCGACCAACGCCGAAGCGGTGCAGCGGGTGTATGAAATCAAGCAACGAGCCGACAGCAAGGCTCTTATCGTGCTTACCGACAGCGAACCCAAAGTGGAATACTATGTGAGCGAGGTGCCCGAAACGGCATGGCAACTGCTCGACGTGGCGGTGAAACCGCTCACGATTATCTATCCGGGGGCCCGCAACCTGGCCACGAACTTGCTGGCCGAGGACGGGAGCATTGCTATCCGCATCACACACGAGGCTTTTTCACAGGAGTTGTGTCGACGATTCAAAAAGGCTATCGTGTCGACATCGGCCAACATCAGCGGTCAACCTTCGCCTCACAATTTTTCGGAAGTCTCGGACGAGATTAAGAACGCGGTCGACTATATCGTGGAGGCTCGCCGCGACGAGACGAAAGAGGCCCAGCCTTCCAGCATTATCAAACTCGAATCGGACGGTTCCATTAAGATTATACGTGAGTGATTAACGGCAGACGACAGCGAAGACGGTATGTATTGGGCGACTACCTGGCCTCGAACGTGGCCTGGTTTTTGTTCAATATCGTGCGATTCCATTTCCCGGGGCTTGTTTCCGGGGAATCGTTGAAGGTATACCTGCTTTCGTCGCGAGTGATTGAGGGCCAGATTATTTTCCCTCTGTTGATGATGGGAGTGTATTACTTGTCGGGCTACTACAACCAACCGTTTTTCAAGTCGCGCGTGCAAGAGTTTGTGCAGACTCTGGGGTCGGTATTGGTAAACACCTTGATAATCTTCTTCATCGCCCTCATCAACGATGTATTGCGAATCAGGCTCGACAACTATGAACTGTTGCTGTTGCTGTATGCCTTGCAATTTGTCTGTGTATACACGGTGCGCGCTTCTATCACAAGCAATGCGACAACCCTTATCCATAAAGGCAAATGGAAGTTCAACACCCTGATTATCGGCTGCGGCACCAAGGCGGTGAAGCAGATGCAAGAACTCGAAGAGCCGCGCCAGTCTCTGGGATACCGCATCGTGGGGTTTATCCGGGTCAATGAAGAGACGCCGGCTCCCGAAGTGGCCGACCGCACCTACCCGATTGGAGAGTTGCCCCGTTTGTGCCGGGAGTTGAAGATACAGGAACTAATCGTGGCCCCCGAGGAGGACAATCTGGTAGAAATACACCGTCTCATCAATACGTTATATCCGCTCAACCTGCCTATCAAACTGGGGACCGATGAGTTTAATATCATCTCTTCAAGAGTAAGGCTGACCAATATTTACGGAGCCCCCCTCATCGACATGAGCAACTGTGCCATCTCGGAAGGCGGCAAAAACATGAAACGAGCCTGCGACATGCTGATTTCGGCCCTTGCCCTGATTCTGCTCTCGCCGCTCTTTCTTGTGCTGGCCATTCTCATCAAACGCGACTCAAAAGGGCCGGTGTTTTACCAGCAGGAGCGCATCGGGTATCGGCACCGCCCTTTCAAAATCTATAAATTCAGGACGATGAGGGACGACGCCGAGGAGGGAACGCCCCGTCTCTCGGGCGAGAATGACCCGCGCATTACCCATATAGGACGGGTGTTGCGCAAATACCGCCTGGACGAATTGCCTCAGTTCTGGAACGTGTTGAAGGGCGACATGTCGCTCGTGGGTCCCCGCCCCGAGCGCGAATACTTTATCCGGCAGATTGTGGAGCGGGTGCCCTACTACGTGCTGCTGCATCAGATTCGCCCGGGTATTACCTCGTGGGGCATGGTGAAATATGGATATGCCCGCAACATCGACGAGATGATTGCCCGGCTGAAATACGATATTCTTTATTTGGAAAACATGTCCCTGCTGGTCGATCTTAAAATTATCATCTACACCATACGGACCGTAGTGACGGGAAAAGGTGTATAAAAGGAGTATAATATGATAGAAGACGAAGATATTGAAATAGAAGAGACCCCCAAGACGGAGAGCCGAAACGACTTGATGATGCGACTGCTGTTGTGGCGGGAGAAGCACATCAACGAGCACAATTTCGTGCTGTTTCTGAGTTTTGTCATCGGAATCTGCACGGCTGCGGCCGCTCTGATTCTGAAATACCTCATTCACTTGATTCAGAACCTGCTCACCTCGCACTTCGATGCCAACGGGGCCAACTACCTCTACCTCCTCTACCCCATCATCGGTATCCTGCTGGCCGGCCTCTATGTGCGTTACATTGTCAAGGACGATATCAGCCACGGTGTCACACGCATACTTTATGCCATCTCGCAGAAGAAGAGCCGGTTGAAACCACACAACATGTACACGTCGGTCATCGCCAGTTCGATTACCATCGGGTTTGGCGGTTCGGTAGGAGCCGAGGCTCCTATCGTATACACGGGCGCGGCCATCGGGTCGAACATCGGGCGGCTCTTCCGCCTCGACCAACGGCTGCTCATGCTGCTGGTGGGCTGTGGTGCCGCGGCGGCTATTGCGGGCATATTCAAGGCGCCTATCGCCGGTATCCTGTTCACCCTCGAAGTGCTGATGATCGACATGACCACCACGTCGGTACTGCCGCTGCTCATCTCGTCGATTACCGCCGTGACGGTTTCGTACATCTTCACGGGATACAATGCCGAGTTCAGCTTTGTACAGACCGAGACTTTCGAGGCTGCCCGCATTCCCTACGTGATATTTCTGGGTATCTTCTGCGGATTCGTATCGCTCTACTTCACTCGGGTGATGACCCGCATGGAGGATCTCTTCCGCAAGATAGGTACACCGTGGAAGAAGTTCATCTTCGGCTCGCTGGTACTGAGCCTCTCTATCTTCCTATTGCCACCGCTCTACGGCGAGGGTTACGGAGCCATCACCAGTCTGCTCAACGACGACTTGAAGCAGTTGGCCGAGGGGAGCTTTTTCTACACCGAAAACGGCAACATGTGGGTGATGATGCTCTTCCTCGCCCTCATTATCCTGGTCAAGGTACTAGCCACCAGTGCCACCAACGGTGGTGGCGGTGTGGGTGGTACGTTCGCCCCCAGTCTGTATGTGGGTTGCTTTGCCGGGTTCTTCTTTGCCTACGTAATCAATCATGCAGGAATATTTCCCATGGAGCTGTCGGACAAAAACTTTGCACTGATGGGCATGGCCGGTGTCATGTCGGCCGTCATGCACGCCCCTCTGATGGCCATCTTCCTTACCACCGAACTGACCGGTGGATATGAGCTGTTCCTACCGCTCATGATTACCTCGGCGGTGGCTTATGCCACGATACGGGTATTCGAACCTCACAGCATCTACACCATGCGTCTGGCCAAGAAGGGCGAATTGCTCACCCACCACAAGGACAAGGCGGTACTCACTCTGTTGAAGATGGACAGCGTTATCGAAAAGGATTTTATCGAGGTGCACCCCGACATGAGTCTGGGCGATATGGTGAAGGTAATTTCGCAATCGCACCGCAACATATTCCCGGTCACCGACAAAGAGGGCATGCTGCTGGGTATCGTCATTCTCGACGACATTCGCAACATCATGTTCCGCCCCGAGCTGTACAAACGCTTCTATGTGCGCAAGTTCATGACCATGCCCCCGGCCAAAATCGAGGTGGGCAGCAGCATGGACAATGTGATGAAGGTGTTTGACCAGACCAACGCCTGGAACCTGCCGGTGGTGGAGAATGGCAAATACATCGGATTTGTCTCGAAATCGAAGATTTTCAACTCGTACCGCCGGGTACTGGTTCACTTTTCACAAGATTAACAAGCAATGGAAAAACAAGATTTACGCATCGTCTATATGGGTACTCCCGACTTTGCCGTGGAGAGCCTGCGCCGCCTCGTCGAGGGGGGCTACAACGTGGTGGCCGTCATTACCATGCCCGACAAACCGGCCGGGCGCGGCCACAAGATTCAGTTCTCGCCGGTCAAGGAGTATGCCCTCTCCCAGGGACTGCCCGTACTGCAACCCGAGAAGTTGAAGGACGAGGCTTTTGTTGAACAACTGCGGGCCTTGCGAGCCGATCTGCAAATAGTAGTGGCCTTCCGCATGCTGCCCGAGGTAGTGTGGAACATGCCGCCGTTGGGGACCTTCAACCTGCACGCTTCACTGCTGCCTCAATACCGGGGTGCCGCACCGCTCAACTGGACGATTATCAACGGCGACACCGAGACGGGTATCACCACCTTTTTCCTGAAACACGAGATAGACACGGGCGAGATTATCCAGCAAAAGCGTATTCCCATTCTGCCCGAAGACAATGTGGGCACGATTCACGACAAGCTCATGGTTCTGGGTGCCGACATGGTGGTCGAAACGGTCGACGCCATCATCGCCGGGACGGTGCATCCCATCGACCAGGCCTCTATCAAGACCGACGAGCCTTTGCGTCCCGCCCCCAAGATATTCAAGGAGACCTGCCACATCGACTGGACGCAACCGGCTGTTTGGATTCACAACCTCGTGAGGGGACTATCTCCATACCCTGCCGCCTGGTGTGAATGGGTATCGCCCGAGGGTCAACGCACGGGGGTGAAGATATTCCGCACGACGGCGATTCCAGCCACTCACTCGTTCGAGCCCGGCACAATACACACCGACGGCAAAAGCCGCATCGACGTGGCCTGTGCCGACGGCTATGTGCGCATCGAGGAGTTGCAACTCGCCGGGAAAAAGCGTATGGCCACGGCCGACCTGCTGCGAGGGTTTCGCCTCGACGACTGCTTCAAATGCGAATAAACAGAAGCTGAATCAATGCTTGTGAGGGACTGCCCGCAGGGCATGGCCTATCTTGGTCATGACCCGATGCACCGGTATGGCCTTGGAGGCGATGATAAGAAGCACGGACACAAGAATCATCAAGATGCCTATCCCCAACCGCAGGGTGAAGGCCTCGCCGAATAGTGTCACACCCACGACAACGGCGGTAAGCGGTTCAAGGGCCCCCATGATGGCCGTGGGGGTGGAACCTATGGCATGAACGGCACGGGTCATTGTGACCAGCGAAATGACCGTCGGTATCAGGGCCAGCATAAAGGCGAAAATCCACATGCGCGGCGTCGTGAGCGGCTGCAACGAGGTGTTGCCGAACAGGGTTGCCTGCAATGCGATGGCGGCCATACAGATAAGCAGCACATAGAAGGTGTGCTTTATCGACGACATGGCAATGGACGACTGGTTGACCACCACGATATAGAGAGCATAGGTGAGGGCCGAACTCATGACCAGCAGAACGCCCGAGGCACTCAACCCGGCTCCACTCCCGCCCTGATAGAGTAGAGCAATACCCGAGAGGGCCAGCAGAATGGAGAAAAGGGTGACTCCCGACAGTCGCTCCTTGAAGAAGAGGGCCATAATCACCGCTACCATGATGGGATAGACGAAGAGCATTGTGGCGGCAATGCCGGCGTCCATATAGTGGAAACTCGTGTAAAAGGTAAGGGAGGAGACGGCAAAGAGGAGCCCCAGGGTGGCAAGCGTCTTCAACTCTTTACGCGTGAGCGCGAACGATTGTCGCTGCACCAGCATGATGCCGGCCAAAATGAGCACAGCAAACAGGAACCGATAGAAAAGGACAGAACTCGACGTGAGTCCTTCGCGATACAGATACAATGCTCCCAGCGGATTGGTGCCATAGCTTACGGCCGAAACAATGCCGAATATCGTGCCTTTAACTTTCGTATTCATCTCTTTTCCCTGTTTCGGGGTGCAAAGATAGTGAAAGAGGAGATAAACAGCACTGTTCGCGAGCTTTTTTAAGCTTTGGCGCCAATGATTTTAAAAAGCGTTCTGTTCGCCCTTGAGGGCATTGACCACGGTGAGGAAGATAATCTTGATGTCGAGCCAGAAATTCCAATGCTCGATATACCATACATCATATTCGACCCGACGCTCCATTTGCCACAACTCCCGGGTTTCACCCCGATATCCGTTCACCTGGGCCCAGCCGGTAATTCCCGGTTTAATCAGATGACGAAGCATGTATTTGTCTATAATTCTAGAATAGTCGTGGGTGTGCTTGACCATGTGCGGTCGTGGCCCTACCACCGACATATCCCCCAAAAAGACATTGATAAACTGCGGCAGCTCGTCGAGGCTGGTCTTGCGCAGGAATTCCCCCACCCGGGTCTTTCGAGGGTCGTGGCGCGTTGCTTGCACCTCGTCGCTGGCGGCATTGACCCGCATGGTGCGGAACTTGTAACAGTTGAATTCTTTACCCTTGAAACCCGTGCGTTTCTGCTTGAAAAACACCGGCCCCGGCGACGAGATTTTAACGGCAATGGCAATGGGGATAAAGATGATTGGCGAACAGATAAGGAATGCGGTGGAAAAGACAAGATCGAAAGCCCGTTTCAATAACCGGGAATAGAGGTTTTGCAGCGGCTCGGGGTGCAGCGAAAGAACCGGCACGTTACCGATAAGCTGAAATTCGAGTTGACGATGGATATAACGGCCCACATCGGGAACCATGTAGAATGAAATGGTATGGGCCTCGGCAAATTTCAGCAAGCGGGTAATCTTCTCTTCCTGTCGCATGGGCAGGGCACAATAGATTTCATCGACTTCGTTTTTAAGGGCAAAATCTTCAACAGCCGAACAATCGCCCTGGAAATTGGGCAGCGACTTTCTCAACGCCAGATTGTCATCGAAGAAGCCCATGAACTTATAACCGTATCCGGCATCGGAGCGTAACTCGTCAAGCAGTTTCGTGCCCATAGCTCCGGCCCCCACGATAACTACCCGCTTGAAATTATAGCCCTTCCGTCTGAAATATTTCAGGGCCTTGCGCGAGCCCACCCACCAAGAGGCAAGCAACACCGAAAGCAACAGATAGAATTTGAGTAAAACTATGGTACGGATTTCGTCGATTTGCAAAAAGAATATCAACAACAGGAAGGTAACCAAATGGCACAATACCGCCTGCGACACTTTTATCAAAACTTTATCGACATGCAGAATGCGCAATTCGTGTATCTTGGAGAAAAACAGATACACCGGGAAATAGGAAAGGTTGAGCAAAAGCCAAATGATTTTTTCGGCGAAACCGTCTTCAAGCCCTCCTCCCCAAAGACAGACAATGGCATAGACGAGGTTCAAACAAAAGAAATCACCGATTACAATCAGCGATTTAATCATATGTCCGTACCTACCTCGTGCCATTCCTCTTCCTCACTTCATGTATCTTTTTTACCGGGCAAATCAATCCCCCGGAGAACTATTTGTCCCTGAGGGAAATAACAGGGCAACCCGTTTTTATGGAGTCGCCCTGTCATCACTATACTTTCGCGTCGTTATAAGTTCTTATCTATAAGTTGCACTTTTTGCTCGATTAGCTGCATCTCTTCGCGAATTTTTTGCATTTTCCGCTCCATCTCCTTCAACAAGCCTCCCGACTTTTTCGACGAGATGTTCAAGAAACCGATATTGTTCTCATAGGTTTGCAATTCGGCTTTCTTCTGGTCATATATTCGCAGGAGCTTATCGCGCTCGCGGTAGAGCTTGTCTTGGTTACCATCGGCCATTTGCTGTACCGTTGCCGAGAAATTGCTCAACCGATTGCGATTCTCATTCATATTCAAGCGTGCAAAGAGTATATCGAGTTGTGCCTGATATTCCTTATAGATTTTGTCTTTCTCCTTGAAGGGCACATAGCCTATCGTGTTCCATCGGGCCATCAGCTCGCGCACGGTCTTGATAGCCTCGTCGGGCTCTGTGGCCTCGTCGATGGCTTTCAGCTGGGCGATAATCTCGCGTTTCTTTTCGAGATTCTCCTGCTCGGCCTGGCGGGTAGAGGCCAACTGACTGTTCTTTTGGGCAAAGAAATAGTCGCAGGCCGATACGAAACGTTTCCAAATGGCATCGGAGTGTTTCTTGGCTACCGGTCCTATTGTTTTCCACTCCTTCTGCAAGGCTACGTAAATATCGGTCGTGGCTTTCCAGTCGGTACTGTCTTTGAGGGCCTCAGCCTTCTCGCAAAGGGCTTTCTTCTTTTCGAGATTGGCTGCCATTCGCTCTTTCACGGCCTTGAAGTATTCGGCCTTGCGGGCGAAAAATTCGTCGCAGGTCTTGCGGAAACGTTCAAACAGCAAGTTGTTCATCTTGCGCGAGGCGAATCCCAGGGTTTTCCAGCGGCTTTGCAGGTCGAGCACATGTTTGGTGGCTTCGTCCCACTGAGCAAACGAGGTAAGAGCGTTCATGTCAATGGACTCTATCTCTTCGCACAAGGCAGTCTTGGCCTCTTCGTTCTTGCGCTCCACCTCCTTGCGGGCTTCAAAGAAACTTTGATAGCGCTTGTTCACCTCGGTCGAGGCGTCTTTGAAGCGGTTCCACAACTCCTCGCGCAACTCCTTGGCTACGGGGCCGGTGACGCGCCACTCGTCGTGCAACAGTTGCAACTGCTTGAAGGCTGACACGACGTCGTCGTTGGTCAGCAGGGCTTCGGCAGCCTCGCACAGCGCAGTCTTCTGCTCGAGATTTTTCTTGAAATCGTAATCGCGTAACTCCTTGTTGATTTTCAACAGGTCGTAAAAATTTTCGACACAGGCCTGAAAACTCTTCCACAACCCCGATACCGCAGCCGAAGGTAACTCACAGGGTTCCTTGAACGCCTGTTGCAGCTCCTGGAAACGGGTGTACTGCTTGTTGATGTTGTCCGAGTCGGACGTGATGGCTTTCATCTCGTCCAAAATCTGTTGTTTGCGGGCGAGATTCTCCTCTTTCTGTTTTTCGAGCGAGGCGGTATACTCGGCCTTCTTCTCACGGAATACGGCCAGCAGGGATTTGAGGGTCTCTTCCAGTTCATCGGGAGCGGGAACGAACTCCGACTCGGGATTCCCGGCGGCGACAAAAGCACTTCTCGCCTCTTCTATTTCGAGTTTTTTCTGTTTATAATAGGCTTGTTTCAGTTCATCGACTTCTTCCTTGACCTCTTCAACCGGGCCTTCGACCAGTTTTCTCAAAGCCTCCACAATCTCCTCTCGGGAGAGTTTGGGCGCCGACTGTGCCGAGTTCTGTTCCTCCTCGGCGGGAGTCATAGTTTGACCTGCTGGCAGTTCTTCTGCATTCACATCAGGTTTTTCAAGCTCTGTTGTCATAGTATATCTTTTTTATGAAGGGAAAAATCTTTATTCTCTCATACAAATTAAAAAATTTTTTTTGTCATTTCATACAAAAAATTCAGATTATTTTCTGCGATGTTCCCTCTTTTTCGGACAGAAAAGTCTCTTTTTTGTCGTCGGGTGCACCTCTGCGCAAAACTTCCACGCAGCCAAATCCCAAATTCACCTTTTCGCCGATGCCGGTCTCGTACATGATTTGATGCAGCAAGGGGTCCATCGCTACCTTGAATTTATACATATAACCGATTACCTTCGACTCGTCGGGCGTGAACCGCATCATAAAGATGCCTTTGCGCTTGGGCTCCGAGAGTGTGCTCCACGAGAATCGAGCGTCACCCTCGAAGGGGCGCCCGAAGATGCGTTCATATTTACCCAGTATGGAGTGATAGAAACAATCGGCATAGGTGGGATAATCGGGGCCTATATATTCCATGCTGCGATTGGACCGGGCTACCATAAAAACAATCGGCGACAGAGCCAGGTATTCGGCTTCGACACCGAACTCGGGGGACGGACAGTCGATAATCTCTTCGACGGCCAACTCGACCCGGCTGCGACGGTCGCCCAGGACAAAGGTGGTTCCCGAGAAGAGTTGTTCGACAAACGCACGAGTTCCCCGTACGGGAAGGAACGAAATCCACATCTGTACCTTTTTTACCAAGATATGCAGGCGGTCGCCCTCGACCCGAATGCGAGGTATGTAGAGATTGGAAAAGGAGAACAACCGATTGCGGAAATCGTCGACCGGAGCGAACCCATTACTGGAAAGCCAATGTAGATAGGCTTCGTAATTTTCACGAATGCGCCGATACACGGCTGCCGACAATTCGTACTGGTAGCTTACAGGCAAGATGTTGCCGAAGCTTTCGGACTTAACCGCCAAGACTAATTTAAATCGCATAACAACTACTCCATATCATTTATCGCCCGAAGTGTCGGGAGTTGCCGCCTTGTACCACAGGGTCGAGCAGTTTTCCGGCACAAACAGGTCACTCGCAACACGCTGTAAATCGAGCGGAGCGAGTTTCTTATACCGCTCGACTTCAAAATCGATATTTTCGGCGCCCCCCAACAGCTCATAATAGGCCAGGTTGGTTGCTTTGTTCAGATAGTGCAAATTGGAAAAAAGGTCGTTCGACTCAAAGCGATTGACCACTTTGTCGAGCTCCCGCCTGTCGACGGGCTTTGCGACGATTTGGCGCAATTCGGTCTCGATGGCCTCTTCGCCCTGTTCCAGCGAGATGCCCGGCGAAAGTTTCCCTCGCAAGAGAAAGAGGCCCGGCTCAATGTCGCCAGTAACCGAAGCATCAATCTCGGCAAAGAGTTTCTGTTCCATGACCAGATGCCGGTAGAGCCGGGAGGAACGTCCCGAAGCCAATATGTCGGAGAGGGCATCGCAGGCCTGATAGTCGGGGTGACGCCGGTCGACCATGTGATAGGCTTTGAAGATGGCGTCGAGAGGTACGTTGCGCTCGACAGTCTGCCGGCGTGGACGGGTCTGTACCGGCTCCTGCGGCAATCGACGAGGGGCTACGGCCCGCCGGGGTATGGGGCCGAACCACTTCTCGCACAAGGCTAATGCGTCGTCAAAGGGCAGGCTGCCCGAAATGCTCAGTATGGCATTGTTGGGGGCATAATGGGCAAAGAAGAATTGCTTGACCTCGTCGAGCGTGGCGTCGGCAATGTGCGACACCTCTTTCCCGATGACCGGCCACCGATAAGGGTGCACCTGATAGGCCATGGGCCTGAGCAACAGAAAGGAGTCGCCATAGGGCTGATTGAGGTTGCGCTGCTTGAACTCCTCGATAACGACTTGCTTTTGCACGGACAGTGATTCGGGCGAGAAAGCCAGACTGAGCATGCGGTCGGACTCCAACCAGAAAGCGGTCTCGATATTGTGCGTGGGGGCGACCGTGTAGTAATTGGTCACGTCGTTACTGGTCCAGGCGTTGTTCTCGCCTCCGGCCTTTTGGAGCGGGGTATCGAAGTCGGGGACATGCAGAGAACCGCCGAACATGAGATGCTCGAAAAGGTGGGCAAAACCGGTGCGGTCGGGCGACTCGTCTTTCGAGCCCACATCATACAGCAGATTCAACGCCGTCATGCGTGTAGAGGCGTCGTAGTGGTGTATGATGCGCAGTCCGTTGGGCAGTATGTGACGACGGAAGGATATCACTTATTTCTCGATTTTCATTTTTATGATTTTGACATCGGCGACCGGTCGGTCGGCAGCTCCGGTCTCGACCTGCTGAATTTTATTGACGACGTCCATTCCTTCAATCACCTCGCCGAAAACGGTGTATTCACCATCGAGATGGGGCGTCCCGCCCACGGTCGTATAGGCTTCGCGCTGGGCCTGGGTAAAGGTGCGTTTCCCCTCTTTCTTGATTTGCTCCTTCATCTGGGCAATGAGGGTATCTTGCAAGGTTTGCAACCCCTGCATGTCGCGGGCCTTGCGCATGTTCAGAATCTCTTCGCGATGAGCAGCGGCCAGCGCCTGGAATACCGACTGCTCCTGCTGCATCTGCATCTGACGCTCCATCTGGTCGAGTTGCTGCGGATTGAACACCTTGCCGGTGACGATATAGAACTGTGACCCCGAAGAGGCTTTTTCGGGATTTACCAGATCGCCTTGCCGGGCGGCGGCCAAGGCTCCGCGTTTGTGGAAATACTTGGGATAGACGAATTCGGCCGGGACAGTATACCCCGGATCGCCCATTCCCAGCATCTTGCCTGCGGGTGCGTTTTTGGAGGTACCGTCGCCTCCCTGTATCATAAATTCATTAATCACCCGGTGAAACAGCGTTCCGTCGTAGTACCCTTCGTTGACCAGTTTCACAAAATTGTCACGGTGTGCGGGGGTCTCGTCGTAAAGTTTCACTTTGATATTTCCCAAAGAGGTTTCCATCAGGACAACCGTCTCCTTATGGCTTGTCGAGGCACAACTCATACTGATTATTATTAATAAAACGATAAAATAAATTTTGTTATTCATATAAACTGCCTTTTTAACCGCCAAGCCAACAAACACAGTAAAATCAAACGTCAAGACGAGTAAAGGACCTGAACGGCTCCGTTCATCTCTACTCAAACCACATCATACTCTATTCTGTCCTAACGGGGGTCTATCGCATAAAGTCCGTTTACAGGTCTTTTGCCCAGACTCTTCATTTTTCAAATATACAAAACAATGCTGCCAAATAAAAAAATTTCACCCTTTTCCATGAGGTGAAAGGCTCTTGTTTGGATTCCCTATTGACAAAGATACGAAATTAAATGATTCCTTAACATAGAAAAAAAGTTTTTTATTTTTATAAAAATATTCCTTGTCTCCGGAAGTTACTGCTTGATGACCCGCTCCAAAACCATATCTTCGCCACATCTTACCATCACCACGTACAGGCCGGCTGGCAGATGGCTTAATGAAACGAACCCGGCATCCTCCTGTTCCAGCACGCAGCTTCCCGTCAGGTCATAGACTTTTACCCGGGCCTTCCCTCCATGCCAATAGAGACAATCGGCCGTAGGATTAGGATAGACCACCAGAGGAGACGCTTCTCTCTTGTCAAGGCCCAAGGTGGGCATACCGGCGATATCGCCCACATAAATTTCGTCCAGGGCGCCACCAATCGACACGCCCGAATTCCCCGTAGAGACAAAGCGCCAGCGCAGAGTCACGCGCTGCCCTGCGTAGTCGGCCAACGATACGTATTTATGGCGCCACTTCGAGCGTTCCTGGGTATAGGCCAAGGGCGTCCATTCGTTATCATCGCTTGTCCTGATTTCGAAATAAAGCGTTCCCCCGGCATCGTCGACCTCATCTGTGGGTAGCTCGACAACAGGTTCATTTTCACAACCAGACATCAAGTAGCTACACGGAGCTCCTCCCCAGGCAAAGGAGGCTACCATGTCGCCCGTTTCGGGAAGGATAAACGACGGTGTGACCAGCATCGATTGTTCATTGGCATAATTGTGCCACACCGAGGCGGAATATTTCCCGGCAAAAGCACCCATGTTGCTGGCTTTCCACGTTTGAATGCCTTCGCCTTCGTGCCAGCTCACCCACCCTGACGGGGGTACGAATCCCTTTTCAAACCCCATCGTATAGGGGAAATCGCTGATTGAGCAGTCGCCCCGGGTGCTGGCCGCCCAGGTATCGACAGAGCTGTCCTTTTCCTCCTCGTTATGGGGTAAGGCCTGCCGGTAACAAGCTGTTGTGGAAGACCATTCGGAAATGATACAGGAGGTTGAGACATACCTCTCCGAGCAGGCATTGTGCCGTAAAGAGATGGGGGTATTGCGGCAGGGCTCTAACGTAACTGACTTCATACCCGAAGTGGAGACTCCTTTGACCGTAAGCCCGCCTCCACGGCTCGTCCAACCGGGTAAAGGAAAACGTTGAGCTTCAAAATCTTCGTCCAGCAAAAGTCCTGACCGCACTCCTATCGCGGTTAAGACGAATACTCCTATAAGCATCATTCTCCTAATCATGATGTGCCTCATTAAGATTTGTGATGAATGACGAGAGGTGCCTTGACAGACCAAGGCAACGGGCTTTTGCACAAAAAAAACCGCTTCTCCCTGTTGAAAAAACGGCTTATCCCTTTACCCGTATCCCCAAAAACCTGCTCAAATAATGTCATTGGAATAGATACGCTTGTATATACGGCGGAAATTATCGCTCTCCCGGTTCAATTCTTCGACATGCGATTTATAGTCTTCGCCCCAAATGCCCGGCAACAAATCGACTATATATTTGTGCTCCCGATCTTTTTGCAGGGAAGCGGCAATGAGCTTATCAATGATATCCTTGTATTTGTCGGGGCCGGTGGCGTGCAGATAGAGGGCGGCGCTCACGGTAATCTGGCCGGTGAGGTCGACTCGGATAATGTTGTCGGCCAAAGCAGGCATGTCGTCGTCGCAAGTGCCCATGTGATTGGCTATATATTCATAGGTAAGCAGCCCGTCGGGATCGCTGCTTAATATTTTTTTCAACTCGTTATTCATAGTTTACCTCTTTTGAATGACACAAATTAAATAAAAACTTTTGTCGTCACAAAATATTTCTCAGAAACAGTTTGAATGGAGGGACCAAAAAGCCGGTTCCCGGTTCAAAAAAAAGTCGAGGGTATAGGAATTCCTATTTTTTTAATGTAAGTTTGTTGGGTAATCTCGAAACAAACTATCATGAACAACAATCTCATCATCACCATAGGCCGGCAGTTTGGCAGCGGCGGCCGCGAAATTGGCAAACGTTTGTCCGAACTATTCGGCATTGCATACTACGACAAGGAGCTGATTAACGAGGCCTCGAAATCGAGCGGGCTGAGCACCGAGTATTTCGAAAAGGCCGACGAACGGGCCCCGAGCGCCCTGCTCAATTCGTTTTCCATCAACTGGCTCACGGGTGCCGGCGGATTATGGGGTGACGGTGGATTGTCGAACGAGTATATCTTCAAATTCCAATCTGATGTAATCAGACACTTGGCCGAGACGCAGTCGTGTGTCATTGTAGGGCGGTGTGCCGACTATATTCTGCGGCAATATCCCCGATGCTACAATGTGTTTATCCATGCTCCGCTTGAAGACCGCATTGCACGTATTCTGAGCCGCTCCCAGGATATTACCCGCAAAGAGGCTATCGAACTGGCCGAGAAGAAAAACAAGTTGAGGGCGGCCTATTACAACTTCTACACCGACAAGGGCTGGGGCGTAGCTTCGTCATACGACCTGTCGATAGACTCGTCGATACTGGGCAGCGAAGAGACGGCTCTCTTCATCAGAGACTTTATCCTGAAAAAAGACCAGCGCCCCAAATGGGGATAAGGGGAACAACCGGCACAACGCGTCAATTCTTGTGCGATTTCAAATAATCGGCACAGAGGGAGTATATGATACCGTCAACAATACCGATAGTAGGCACCCATATTTCCTGTGCTCCGATGTGGGTGGCTATCTGTAAATAGATATCGGCGGCGGGTACGATGACATCGGCACGGTCGGGTTTCAACCCGAAATGTTCGATACGGTCGACAATGGGATAGCTGTTCAACTCGTTTCTCAACATCAGTAACTGCTCAACGGTAAGCGGGTCGTGAGCCGGGATTCGGGCCAAATGATGCAGTTTGTTGATGTTTCCTCCCGACCCGATAATGGAGATTTGAGGGTACTCCTCCTTAACTCGCTTCAAATCGCGATACATGCGGAAGAGTTCACTGCGGCTCAACTTCTTGTTGAGAATGCGCACGGTGCCGATGTTGTAGGACTGCGACTGCAACAGCTCCCGGTTGCTGATGATGCTAATCTCGGTACTGCCTCCGCCCACATCGACATAGATGAAATTGCCGTCTTGCTCAAACTCATCGACAATGTGGCTGTCGTAGACGATGCGTGCCTCTTCGAGTCCGTTGATAATCTCGATATGAATGCCACTTTTTTCAGAGATGTAACGTACGATTTCGGCCCCGTTCGACGAATCGCGCATGGCCGAGGTGGCACAAGCCCGATAATCCACTACGTTATAGACCTGCATCAGTTGCGAAAAGGCGTGCATGAGCCGCAACAGTTTTTCGGTCTTCTCGGTTGAGATACGCCCCTTGGTAAAGGTATCCTGCCCCAACCGCAAAGGCACACGCACGATAAAGACCTTGGCCAAATCGGCTACACGCTCTCCTACCGAGATACCCTTGATGAGCAACCGCACGGCATTGGAGCCTATATCTATCGCAGCAAAATTGAGTTTGTCCATAACGCCTTCCTTTCTTCCAAGCGAAGATACACATTTATCCCATACAATAGGCGCAGTTATGCAAGATTCTCGCTTCGAAGAGAAAAATTTCCGCCGGGTTATCGAACCCTTTGTCTTCACCTGATGTTACTATATATGGCGCAACATCGTGATTGGTTATGCTTGGGCAAATGCGCCAACCTCTCACAGAGGGGACGTGAGACTCCTTTCCTCTTTTATTTTCAACTCATTAATCAATAATCCCGGGAAGGAGTCTCTTTTCGTTTGTATCATCATGCCAGAAGGGCAGGAATTGCAGGCATTACCTTTACCCAAAATTTTCTGTCCTATGAAATCAAGAATCACTTTTAACGGAATAAACCGATCCGTATCAGCGGCGACTGCCCAACCCGGCGACTGCTCGTCCATTGTCAATCTGCGCAAAAAATCGGGGCAACTTGTTCCCGTGGGTATACCCAAAATCATATATACGCTCGGGGACTCATCTCGCACCCTGCTCTACATTCACTCTTGCTCCGACGGCGATCACTATATTTCGGTCCATGGGAAAACAATCATCTTTGAGATGGTAATTCCCAAGGGGAGCGATACGGTACGGCAAGTATCGCTTAATCTATTCCAATATGAAGGGGAAATCACAGCGGTTCACTCAATAGGCAATATTCTTATCGTCACCTGCAATACCACCGTGTACTACCTGTTCTATCGGTATAACAAATATATATTCCTGGGTGAAAAGCCCGAGATGCCCGAAATTTCGTTCTTCCCCAAGATAAAATATACCGATGCCTATTATGTCAATGAATATACCTTTTTAAAGGGGTATAACAATCCTACCCGGCTTGATACCGAAGACATCAACTACTTCAACACGGCCTATTACAATGCTTTCTTCCAGCTGCAAGACCGCGCCTGGGAACGTCACTATTTCATGCAGCCCGTACTCATGCGGTATGCCATCACGCTTTATGACGGCAGTTGCCTGTTTACATCGGCGCCTGTCATGGTCTCCATATCCGGCAGACCGATACAACCCGATCAGATGAAGATACGACTGAGAAGCTCGAATGACCTTTGTACCGGCTCATACGAGGGACAAATCATTACCAGCAATTTCTCTATCGGTTTCCATAT
>DXDM01000034.1 GCA_019115485.1 Candidatus Barnesiella excrementavium
TATCTCTCCGCCTTCCCGGACCCTTGTCGGCCCCTTTCCAGCGGCGAAAGTGTTGCAAAGGTACACCCTTTTTCTTTTCCCTTCCAAATTTTTGAACAACTTTTTTTCAAAAAATTTTCAGGCTCGCCACAAATTCACTATCTCTCTGCATTTTACATGCGAACTTTATAATTGTAAATTTGACTGTCGGTAATCACTTTTACCACATATATTCCCCGAAGGGCTTCAAGGATTATCTCGCTACGGTTACCGATGGGTTCGTTGTAGAGGAGTTGACCCGACAGGTTATAGACAGCTACCTTACCCTCGCCTGAGAGACCAGCTACAACCATGCGCCCATCGACTCCATAGACCTTGGGGATAGCCCGACTTAACTGCGGAAGAGCCGAGAACCCGGTTGTCGTCACCATTTGTACAGGCGACCAAAGGGAGACAACATCGTCGCAAAGCGACCTTACCTGGTAGTAATATGTGGTCTGTTGTGAAAGATTCTCAACGAGGGACGAGGTGACCTTGCCTACCTGCTCTTGGGTTTGAACGTGATTGGTATAATCGCCGTAAATAATAACTGCATCGTCGATAGCCACGTTGCCTGTGGCTTTATAGGCATAGGTTATCTTCATGGCTGTTACCCCCTCGTCAATCGAAAAGGTGTAGCTCGGATAATATTTCGAGGTATTGACATAGCGTAAAGTGTCGACCGAAGCCCAGTTACCGTCCACCTTTTTCTCGACGACCACATAGGAGCCGGTACCCGACGAGGCGAAACGATACATGAACGAGAAGGAGACGATTCCCTGGGGATAGGTGGGGGTGCACAGGTATTCCACACCGTCTTTGTTTTTAAGAGCTACCGAGGGAGCCGATACGCCACTGCTGGCGGCCGAGGTGTAGCTGCCGCTGGCGTTCCCCTCCCACCCCTCGGGTAAGGGTTTGCCGTCTGAGCCTATGTTGTCGAAGCCTTCGGTCACCGTGTGCTGTTCGCCCGAGCGGGTGAAACAGAGCACCTCGTAGCCATCGGCCTCCTGCACCTCTTCCCAGTTGATACGGAAGGAGGTATCGGTCACCTCGGAAGCGTCGAGCAACAGAGGGGTTTCGAGGGAATCGGTGACAAACTGCATGCTGTATGCGGCAGCCACGGCACCGGCAGGAGCTACGGCATCGACTTGATAGGTATAACGGGTCAACGGTCGCAAGCCGGTAAAGCGAAACTCCTGCGTGAGCCCGGCCGACTTGCCGTTGTGTACATAGCTGCGCTCCTGGGCAAACTGCATGTCGAAAAGCCCCAGTTGCGAAAAGTCGTCTTTCGGGGCCGAAATCCACTCGCTTGCATCATACACAGCCGAGGGGTGTGTCACAGAGGGGCGACGATAGAGGGTCTTGTCCTGCCCCCAATAGGCTATCTCACCGGCAAAGCCCACCACGTCGATGACGATGCCATTGCGACAAAGGGCCACGGCGTCGTTGCCGTTGAAATTGAGCGGCGAATCCTCTCCGCCCGGAATCATTCGCGAGGCTTTGGCTTTGAGTGTTTCGTCGGTCGACTGCGAATTCAACAACAAATAGGTCTCCCCATTTTGCAACACATCATTGCCCAGCGGTGTATCGTTATAAAAATTGCCCCCTCCATTCGACTCGATACGAAGGCTGTATGCCGAGAGGTCGACGGGGTGCCCCGTCCCGTTGTATATCTCGATGGCCTTGTTGTAACTCGAACCTTCGACATAGGCCGAGATGATGAGATCGCCGGCTGCCGTATCGCCAGTCCACAGCGACACGCGGTAGTCGGTAGCCGCAGGATAGTTAATCCAATGTATCGTAGCTTCGGCCGCAGTGACATCGGTAGCCGCCGTAACCAGGAACGAAGGGACGACAACCAACTGCACCGGGATACGATACTGTCTTTCGAGTCCGCCCCCGGCCAGTGTCAAGGTGTCGCAATAGGTTCCTTGCCCGGTGTGACTGCACGCTATTTCGACCGTGTAGCCATCGTGTACCTGCTGCGGTGTGAGTGTCGAGGCCGAAAGGGTAAAGATACCACCTACCGACCAGGTCAGCGAAAGAGACGAGTCGAGATTGTCGCCCAGGATTTCAAGCGACTCGGTTTGACGGTCGCCGGTCAAAATCACTCCCATATCGAGCGATTGCCCATAACGGGGCGAAGCCAAGAAGGGTTCGGTCTCTTCGGGGAAGAGATAGGCCTCATCGCGATGGCTGCCCCACACATATTCGACCAAATCGGGAAAATCGATATAGGGATTGCGATTGCCCTGTATGGCATAAACCGAATCGTTGCGAGCCGCCTCCATTTCGCTGGGAGGGTCCTGCCGGTGCCATTTGAGCAACAGGTCGAGCGCCCACGACTTCCACACCGGGTAGGTGTTGTTGTCGAGCATGGGCGACTGCCAGTAGTCATACAGATTTTCATAGGCCGTCACCACATACATATAGGCCCGGGCAAAATCGCCCTTGTACTCGTCGGCCGGCTCGAAACAACGGTCGGTATAGGCCGTGCCGAAACCATTGGGCCCAATCTTGGAGACTCCGTTATCGAAACCGGGTGTACCCGTAACCTCGCCCAAGGGCAGATTGTTTTTCGAGGAGTTGGCCGAACCGTCGGCCGGATAGAGATGATGCAAATCGCGGTAGGCATTATTCTCGTAAGCCCCCCACCAGCTTTTGGGGAAGGAGTGCTCGATGTGCATGCCATCGACCGCATTGTAACCATCGAAATAACGGACTTCGGAGGAGTAGCGGTCCCACACCCGATTATCGTCGAGGCAATCGGTGCGCGAGAAGCCCTCCCAGGTAGCCCCCTCGCCACTGCCATAGTCAAGGGTGTGCATCGAGCTTACAATCTGATGCAATACCGTTTTCAATTCGGCTCCGCTCTTGCCGTCGGCAGCATAATAATAGCCGGCAGGCACCGTCGCCCCCAACCGAAAGCCGAGGGTGACGATGGCAATTACCGTTAGAACTATGTGAGTAGACTTGTGTTTCTTCATGGCTTTTCCAGATTAAAATTAAAGTAAAGCGGGAGAGACTCGTTCCTCCCCCATTTCAATTCTCGTATTATTGAGCACTGCGTACCCGCACCGTGCTTTGCATCGAGCGAGAAACCACGCGCACGATGTAGAGACCTTCGGGCAGTTCCCACTCCGACTCCTCGGCATGCAGCACGCGCGAACCGCACAGGCGACCGTCCATCGTGTACCATTGCGCCACGGCATTCATGGGGGCATTGAGTATGTGCAGCGTCGTGCCCGACGTATAGATGAGCATGTGGTCGGCAAGCAGTTCGTCGACAGCCGACGACCACGTAGAAACCGATACTGTATTAGAGACCGGTTGAGCCGTCTCGCCCACATAAGGGGTTACGGTGTAGTGATATTGTACGGCCGGGGTCAAATCGGTCACCTCATATTCGGTCACATTACCTACCCGACGCGGATAACCGTCGAGTGTAACCGAGGTAAATCCACCTCCACTCTTCACAACAACACTGTGCAGATAGGCCCGATGATCTTTCTCGGCCATGAAGGTAATGGTCGACGAGGCCGTACCCTCTTCTACCGGAATTGTGGTGGTCGTAGTACCGTCGAGTGCTATTTGCTTGATTTCCTTCCCGTCGACCGAGACATAAAGTACCGACTGATCGTTGTTGTAAGACTCGGCTACTACCGTTATCGAGACATCGCCAGCCGAGAGGTCGAGAGCGGGCGATGTGGCAGAACCATCTTGACCACCCGATCCCAAACGAAGCATTCCCGTCTTGGTAGCCGTATACCCACCATAGGTCCAGTTATTGGGTTTCGACGAGAATACGACGTTGAGCAATTCGCGTTCGGGAGCACTCGACGAGTAGTCGTCGTACCATACATTCAGCTCATAATCGGTAGCCCCCGACTTGGGTGTCCATGTGGCTACAAATGAGGTTTTCGTAATATCTTTGGCCGGGAGAGCCACAAAATTATCGACCGCCTCGCCCGTGAGGTTGACCACCACCGGCGAAGAGATTCCACCGCCGGTAATGTCGAGCGTAGCCCGGTGCGAACCTTCCAGCGTCGATCGATAAGAGAGCTCGACCGTCGCTCCGTTGTTCACCTCGTCGGCCGTGAGGGTGCGGGGGGTAACGGAGAAACACTCGCTGTCGGTACCACCGATTTCGAGCGAGATTGTACCTTCGAGGTTACGTCCCTTCACCTGAATCTGTTTGGTCACAGGCTCCGAAACATTGATTGAGGTCGTGCCCATATCGATGGTCGAGCCGCTCTGAGGCGACTCAATATAGGGCAGATTTTCATTCTCGGGCGAGAAGGGTTCATTGCGACGGTCGCCGAAAATGAGGTCGACCAACTGAGGATAGTCGATAAAGGGATTGCGGTTGCCCTGCTCTTTCTGCACGGCATCGTTACGGTCAATTTCCTTTTGACTCACAGGGTCCTGTTGATGCCAACGGAGCAGCATATCGAGCTGCCACTGTACGATGTGAGGATAGGTCGAGATAAAGATACCGCCCCAGTTGTTGATGCGATCCTGATAACGGGTTGCAAAATAGAAATAGGTGCGAGCAAAGTCGCCTTTATACTCGTCGTTGGGTTCGAATACCGTACCGGTATAACCAGGGGTCACACAATCGCCCCACTTGGAAAAACCGTTTTTCGAACTCGATGCTCCCGAACCCACTTCGCCAAAGGGATTGTTGCTGCGATAGCTGTTTATCTTGCCGTCGGTAGGATAGACATGCCAGGCATCGGAATACATGGGAGAGGCTTTGCTGAACCAGCTCTTGGGTACCGAATGCTCCCGATTATAGCAATCGCCTTCATTTTTATAATTTCCACACTTATCAGTTCCAAAAGTAAAATCGGTTACATCGGAATACATATCCCACACCTTGCCGTCGGGGCGCCGGTCGGTCGTTTTGTAAACCTCCCACAAGCCGTCGTAACCGACATCGGTCGCATTGCTGATAATAGCCGACAAACTCTTCTGCAACGCTTCACCGCTCTTGCCGATGGCGGCATCGTAATATCCGGCAGGCGCTTCGGCCCATAAAGAAAATGAAATCAGGCTTACTATGGCAACAAGCCCCAAACGGTTGTGTATCGTATGATTCATAAACTATTTATTTAAATTTTCTTGTTTTTGGAAAAGGGCGATAAAGATAATCATAATTTGTCAAAATCCAGTTAAGACAAGCCTTTTTTCTCAAAAAAAGCGGCGGGCCGACTCCTGCAAAAGAAGGCTGCCCGCCGTAAGGGGATTACTTGTGTAAAGCGAATTATTCCGATTCGAGTACTCCCGAATGGCCCCGCTTCTTATCTTTCCAAATCTGATAACGATACACCAGACAGGTGGTAACGAAATAGACTCCGGTCAGAATCCACAGCATCGTATAGGCATGGCGCACATCGTAGATGCCGGCTCCGGCCGTGTTCATGCGCACAAACCCCTCGATGCCCCAGGTCGACGGAATAATGGCTCCCAGCCACTGCCAATACTCGGGCATGGCATAATGGGGCCACGTGATTCCCGAGATGAAGAGGAAGATGACCGAGGTGAAGACAAAGAGCAGGAAGGAGCTCTCACGCTCCCGCACAAAGACCGAAAGGGTCATGCCGAAGAATATCGATGACAGCAGAAAAGGAACGGCAAACGCATATATCTCGACCTGGCTCCCTATCTGGGGAAACTTGAAAAGCCAGGGTATAAAGTGCAGGATATAGGCCGTACACAATACATACAAGCTGAAATAGCACAGCGCCTTGCCCACAACCAGGTGCAACACGTTGTTGTGCATGTGTTCGCGACCGCTGTAAAAAAGGTGCAGCCGATGGTGCTCATAAATGCCTCCGGCCAACATGCCAATGCCTAGAATAAGACTTTGCTGCAAAATGAGAATCAAGATGGCCGGCAGCAGGAACGAAGCCAGTCCCGACTCGGGGTTGTAGAGGTTGATCGACACGTAGGGAATGGGCTGGGTAGCCACGTTGATTTGCTCCTGGGAGGCACCCCCCAGCGACTGAGTCTGCAACTGGCCGCCGAGATTCATGGTCACATCGGTCAGAGCAATGAGGAACCCTTTATAGTTGAGCAGGATACTCATGTCGGAGTAGAACGAAACCACGCTCTGCTCGCCCCGCTCTATCTTCTGGCTGAAATCGCTCGGGATAAAGAGAATCCCGTAACAGTTTTTCTCATGCATCATGCGCTTGGCCTCGTCCATGTTGGCACAATACGACACGATGTGAGCATGCGGCGTGGCGTCCATCTCGCGGGCCAGTTCCCGGCTCAACGGCGTGCGGGCGTTGTCGACCACCACCATGGGCACCTCACGTACTACCTCGGGATTATAGACCGCGGCGTAGACGATGGGATAGACAAAAGGCAGGGCGAAGAAGAAGAGAATCACGCCGAAATCCTGAAAAACGGCATGATACTCCCGCCGCCAAATATAATAGATGTCGGCCAATCCTATTTTTATGGAACGCAACAATTTCATAATCACAGTCTGTTTTTTACATCACGGCACATACACCTGCCGCATGAGGGCTTTTTTGAGCCGGGGCAACAACGGGGTCGAGGCCACGGCAAAGAGAATGAGCGCCACGTAATGCCAACGCGAGTAATAGAGCGGTATGCCGTTGAGCGCCTGGTCGACATATATCAGGAAATAGTGCCGCACCGGCAGCACATACGACATGGCCTGGAAGGGCAGATACATGGCCGGTACCGGAAAGGAGAACCCGGCAATGGAGAGTGACAAGACACCCACCAGACCGGCAGCACTCAACCCGATGCGCAACGAGGGGGCTATGCTCATGATAATCACGGCAAAGCTCTGCGTGGAGACCACCAGCAGGAACATGGCGAAAATCATATGCCAGATGTTCCCCTGCATGGGGAAATGGAGATAGCCATACAACATGGCCAGATAGAAGAGCCCCACGGCAAAGAAGATGATGGTTTGCGGCAGCAACTTGCCGGTGATGGCGATGATAATCGAGTCGTCGGCCGTACGCAACCACTCCCGTGCGGTAGCGCGCTTGATTTCCGACCCGATGCTGAACACCGTGACCAGCAGAATCATCAACTGCAACAGACCGGGCAGGAACGAGTTGTTAAGGTAAACCGAGTAGCTGATCCACGGATTACCCAAAGCGTGCATGTCGGAGGCGATAGGTTGCAGTTTGGCCATAATCTGCGACTCCTCCACCCCGGTAGCCAGTAACACCTGACGCACCACGGCACCCGAAGCCAATACCGACATAGTCTTGAAACTCTTGTAAAGCAGCGAGGCCGGAATATAGTAGGCGTTGTTGGTATAGAACGAGATTTCGGGCTGACGACCGGCCGTGGCCTTGGCCTCGAACTCCTCGGGAATCATGAGGAAGCCGAAGATGTCGCCGGCCTGCATCAGTTCGCGCGCCTCGGTAAAACTGTTTACCTTGTACTGCACGTCGACCGACTCCAACGAACCCAGCTGCCGGGTAAAATCCTGCGACGACGAGGAGTGGTCCTGGTCGACAATAGCCACCGGTATCTTGTTGGGCAACCCTTCGTGCATCAAGGAGAACATGAAGAGGCTGCAAAACAGCGGAGCTACCACCATGCACAGCACATAGGCGGGACGCGACACGAGTTGCCGCATCTCCCTGACGAGGGAGGGCCACAGGCCTGTTCGTTTTTCCTTTTGTTCTGTCATATTGAATCTCCCGATGTTAAACATATCCCGCAAGCCGGTTTATTTGTCGCGCTTCAACAGGACCGACATGCCGGGACGCAGATTGTCGACCGGCTCCACCGGACGGGCCTTCACCTCGAAGGTCTTGGCATCGTACTGCCCGGTCACCTTCGTAGCGCGCCATACGGCATACGACCCCATGTCGCGAATATAGAATACTTTGAGGGTCACCTCCTTGTTGTCGAGCGCCGGAATCACGGCACGCACTTCGGCCCCCATCGTGAGGTCTTCCAGCAGGTCTTCGCGCACGTTGAACGACACCCACATATCGTCGAGCTTCAATACATTCATGATGGGAGCACCCAAGCTCACCAGCTCGCCCACGTTGGGGAATATGTCGGAGATTTCACCGTCGGTAGGTGCCGTCAGATAAGAATCGTCGAGTATCGACTCGACCTCGGCCACACTCCCCTTGGCAGCAGCGACCATGGCAGCGGCAGCGGCCTTGTCCTCGGCCTGAGCTCCGGCCTTAGCCATCTCGTATTGCGAGCGGGCGGCACTCTCGGTGGCCATCATTGCCTTGTAGGAAGCCTCGGCCTCATCGCGTTTCTGTGCCGATACAACACCTTTTTTATAGAGCGACTCCATGCGGTCGTAGGTCTTTTTGGCTATCGTGAGTCCAGCCTGTGCCTGTTGCCACATATCATAAGCCGAGTTAAGCATCTCGATGCGGGTACCACTGTCGACCTTCTTGTTCTGCGCCTGAGCAACCGACTCCATGGCCTCGGCCTGCGAAAGCTTGGCCTCGACGAGCGACGAATGTATGTGTACCAGCGTGTCACCGGCTTTCACATGCTGCCCCTCCTCGACCATGAACTCGACTACCCGCCCGGGCAATTTCCCCGACACCCGTACCTGGGTGGCTTCGGCCTGCCCCTGGATAATCTGAGGCTCGGGTTTCAGCAGGAACAATCCAATCAGGGCCAAAACAACGATAATGACAATCAGAGCAATGAGGCCAACGACCAAACTGCGTTCTTTCTTTTCTCTTAGATTTTCCATCGTAAATCCTGTTTTGCTATTTTTTATTTTTCTTTTTTCAATATTTCATCGTGCCCAACGCCTTGGCCAGGTAAACCTCACACAGACGGGTATCGATTTCGGCGTCGATTTTCTCCGACTGGGCTTCGAGCCAGGCTGTCTGGGCTTCGAGTACGTTGGTCGTGGTGAGCACACCCTCTTCAAAACCTATTTGGGCATTACGCAGGTTCTCGTCGGCCTTTTCGAGATTCTTCACCGCCATGCGGTAGGTGCGATAGGCCTCCGAGGCCTTGAAGGCGGCCTGATTGACCTGCAACTCGATTTTCTCCTTGGCATCGGCCAACTGCAACTTGGCTACGACAGCCTCGCTCTTGGCGGCCCGTATCTTGTTGTAGTTCTGCCCCCAGTGCAAGATGGGAATGTTGAGCATCACCCCCACGCTGAACATGCCGTTGAACTCATTCTTGAAGCCATTGAAGGCATTGGGGTTGCTGAACGAATAGGTACCTACCAAAGCCAACTTGGGCAACATGTCGGAGAGGGCCAGGCTTTTCTTCTTCTCATAAATCTTGGCCGCATAGCTGAGGCTGAGTATCTCGTTGCGATTATTGAAAACCTCGTCCATGTTGTAGGCGAGCGGCTGTTCCTGGGGTTCCACCCGGTCGAGCGACTCGTCTTCGAGGGTAAAGACCTCATTCACGGGCAGCCCACAGATTTGAGCCAGAGCCATGCGCGACAGGGCCAGACCGTTGTCGACCTTGGCCAAGGTTATCTGCGCGGCATTCAGCCGAACGGCTACCGTAAGCCCGTCGGACTGGGTGGCTACCCCCTCCTCGATCATATCCTGCACGTGGCGGTTGAGGGTGTCGAGCAGGGCGGTGTAACTCTCGGCCAGTTTCTTTTTATGCACGAGCGAAACAACCTGCCAGTAGGCCTCGTCGGTCTGATAGATAATCTCCTTCTCGGCCGTGTTGCGTTGCGAGACGGCCAGTTTTTCGGCATACCCGGCTATGTCGTTCAGAGCCTTAATCTTCCCCCCCATGAAGATGGGTTGCGTCAAGGTGACCAGCCCGACATAGACGTTGTGTACGTCGAACTCGAAGGCCTCCTTGGGAATGAGTGCCACCGTTTGGGGGATAGGTTGCCCGTTGTTCAGTATGGGTTCGCCCGTCACGGGATTGGTCACCACATTATACTTATACTGTTGGGTGGCCAGGTCGAAAGTCTGGGTGGGCAGATACTGGTCCTCTTCGAGCAGCGAGATAGACTTTTGGTTATACATATAGGTACCGGTAAAGTCTATCCCCGGGAAATAGGCTCCCCGGGCCGACTTCTTGGTGTAGCCCGCGCCTTTGACCTTCTCCTCGGCGATGCGCAGTTGCTTGTTGTTCTTCAAAGCCATGCGCCGACACGAATCGAGCGAGACCGGCTGTTGGGCCGAGACGGCCCCAAAAGAGAACAGAGAGAGGACTGCCAAAATCCTTCCAGCCCATACGTTTCGGTTCTTTCTCATATCTTTTTACCTTTTACATGTTGCAGGGTCAACACTTGCCTTGCTTATAGTTGCCTAAACAATTTTATATCTTAAAAAAATAATGCCCCCGGCATTGTCCCGCAAAAATACGCCGAGTTTAGCATTAAACAAATATTTGAACTGTTTGTTTTCTATTTTTACCGTTTTTTAATACTCCCCGGTTCAAGGGTCATCGGGAGCATCAAGAGAGCGGCCAACCCTCACTCTTTCAAGGTGAACGAGCGGGTGCCAATCTTGTAATTGTCGGCAAAGATGTCGACCCGATATTCGCCGGGATAGAGAAACTCCTCCACGGCCCAATACATGGTCACATCGTTCAGTTCGTCGCCGGTAAACTCGATGAGTTTGCGGCACGAAAAATTGATTTCGCGGTCTTCAAAGGGAAAGACATCGGCACGGTCCTTGACCAGCACATCGCCATCGGGTTTTACGATACGGGCATAGAGATATTTCTCGCCCACCTCGGCCGTCACGTTCTTGGCTATGGAGAAGGTGATTTTTATCTTGTCGGTCTTTTTGATGCGCTTGGCCACCTTGCCTCTCGAATCGATGGGTGTCACCACGATACCCACGGCATCGAGTTTCGAGGCCAGCGTCACCTTCTCGGTGAGCTCCTCACGCTCCTGCTTCAACTGGCTGGCCGTCTGGGCCACCTCCTGATAGCGGCGTGTCACCTGCGCATTCTCTTCGCGCAGTTGCTTGTTGGCGGCATTGAGCGAATCGATTTGCATCACATAGTGACGCATGATGCCCCGCAGGGTAGCCAACTCTTTCTTCAACTCCTCGATGCGGGCCGAGCTGGTGTTCTTCACCGTGCGCAACTCTTCGAGCAGGCGCTGAACCTTCACCTTCTCGGCATCGAGTTTCTCGACCAGCGAATCGTTGTTGAACATCATCTTCTGCCCCTCGAACTGGTCGTACTGGGCAGCCAGATCGCTATACTCCTTTTCGAGCTCGCTACGCTGCTTGTCTATCTCGACCTGTTCCTTGAAGTCGGACATCTGTTTATGTTGTATATATATGAATACCCCTGTCCCTATCAAGGCAACAGCCAGCACGGCAATAATAATCACGACCAGATTACTTCTTTTCATAGTTTATCAGAAGCTATTATTTTGCTTGCAAAAGTAACGCATTCTCAAATACCAATCAAGGAGTGTCAGATTATTTAAGTTATAAATGTTAAAATAGCTATATCTACGACCGCCCAAAAACCTCCCCGACGACAACAATAGGGCACCTTTCCGACAGAATGGTCCCCAGGGAAAAATCTTTTTGTCATAAAAATAATTAAGTTAATGCCTATTACAAACGATTTTACCTATCTTTGTGTGACCTTAGAACTGTTTTACGCCTAAGCAATTATGGGAAAATTGATGGAATTTTTCAAGAAACACCCGATAATCAAAACATTAGTGCAAATGATTATCGTCTTTTTCCTGTTGATAGCTCTCACCCTGTATGGGTTGAAACTATATACACGACACGGCAAAGCCGTTCTCGTGCCCGATGTCAAGGCCATGGCCCTGCCCGACGCCTTGCGCATACTCGACCGCGAAGGATTCAGATATGACATCATCGACTCGCTGTTTGTCGACGAGGCCGTACCGGGGACCATCGTGGAACAGACTCCTGCCGGGGGCAGTAAAGTGAAGGAGGGACGCATCGTCTACCTCTCAATCAACGCCTACTCCCCGCGTATGATTACCTGCCCCAAGGTGACCGACATGTCGATGCGCCAGGCTCTCTCGACCCTCGAAAGCCGGGGGCTGACCGATGTAAGGATACAAGAAGTCCCGTCGGAATACCCCGACCTGGCCCTCGGATTGCAATACCGGGGCGAAACTCTTGAAGCGGGCGACAAGATTCCCGCCGGCAGCACGGTGACTCTGCTCGTGGGCAACGGGGTAACCGAAACATACTCCGACTCGACCTTCGAGGAGACTCCGCAAACGACCGAAGAGGCTCCCCTGACCGATGAAAGCTGGTTTAACTAAAAGCCATCTGCGAGCATGAATTTTTGCGACGAAGACATAGAAGCCGACGATAAAATCGTTGCCGAAGAGGGTGAGCGTGAACTGTATGAGCACTTTCGGTTTGTGGCCGACAAAGGGCAAAGCCTGCTGCGGGTCGACAAATTCCTGGTAGCCCGTCTCGAAAGTTCATCGCGCAACCGGGTGCAACAGGCCGCCGAGGCCGGCTGCATACTGGTCAACGGCAAGCCGGTGAAGTCGAACTACCGGGTGAAACCGCTCGACGTCGTGTCGGTAGTCATGGACCGTCCCCGTTACGAATTCGAAATCATTCCCCAGGATATTCCGCTTGATGTCGTCTATGAGGACGATGCCGTGCTGGTGGTCAACAAACCGGCCGGTCTGGTGGTGCACCCCGGCCACGGCAATTACAGCGGCACGCTGGTCAATGCCCTGGCCTACTATTTCAGGAACACCCCCAACTACGACGTGAACGACCCGCGCCTGGGGCTGGTGCACCGCATCGACAAGGATACCTCGGGGCTGCTGGTGATTGCCAAGACGCCCGAAGCCAAGACCAACCTGGGGTTGCAGTTCTTCCACAAGACCACCCAGCGCAAATATGTGGCTCTGGTGTGGGGCCTCATGGAACACGACGAGGGAACGATTACCGGCAACATCGGGCGCAGCCTCAAAGACCGGTTGCAGATGACCGTCTTCCCCGACGGCGACCAGGGCAAACATGCGGTTACCCACTATAAAACCTTAGAAAGACTGGGATATGTTTCTATCGTCGAATGTAAGCTCGAAACAGGGCGTACACACCAGATTAGGGTACATATGAAGTACATCGGACACACGCTGTTCAACGACGAGCGCTACGGCGGGAACCAGATACTTAAAGGTACCACATTCTCCAAATACAAACAGTTTGTACAGAATTGCTTCGACATCTGTCCCCGACAGGCCCTGCACGCCAAGACGCTCGGATTCAAGCACCCGGTCACGGGCGAGGAGATGTTTTTCGACTCACCCATTCCACAGGATATGACTCAACTTTTTGACAAATGGCGCAACTATACCGCCAACCGAGAGATATAATCATTTAACTAAAACAGGATAAAGAACAAACAGAAATAGAGTTCTGTACCTTAAAAACCATGAGAGTTATGGAATGCCCAAAAGAATTTGATGATATTCGCCCGTTTTACGACCGCGAATTTCACGACAAGATGAAAGTCTTGGTCAAAGAGCCCAAATTTGAACACGCCGTACGCTACGTTATGCGCGATGTCGACTACGATGCCTTCTGCCAACAGTTGCTGGCTCTCGACAACAAGAAAGATTTTCAGCTGCTCATCATGCGTTCGTTCCTCGAAGGGCTGACCAAGAAGACCACCCAAAGTCTCACGGGCGGTAACTTCGAGTCGCTCGACAAGACGAAAAACTACACCTTCATGTCGAACCACCGCGACATCGTTCTCGATGCCTCACTGCTCAACCTGCTGCTCATCTACCAAGGGATAAACACGAGCGAGATTGCCATCGGGAACAATCTGCTCATCTTCGACTGGATTGCCGACCTGGTGCGGCTCAACAAGAGTTTCATCGTCAAACGCAATCTGGGGGTAAGACAAACCTTCGATGCCGCCCGTCAGTTGTCGGGCTACATTCACTTCGCCATCACCCAAAAGAAAGAGTCGATATGGATTGCCCAGCGCGAAGGCCGCGCCAAAGACTCGGACGACCGCACCCAGGAGTCGCTCATCAAAATGTTGGGACTTGCCGGCGGGGGCAGCCTCATCGAAAATCTGAAAGAGGTCAACATCGTGCCGGTAACCATCTCCTATGAATATGACCCGTGCGACTACCTCAAAGCCTATGAATTCCTGTGCAAACGCGACAACCCCGACTTCAAGAAGACTCAGCAAGACGACCTGCACAGCATGGAAATAGGCCTGCTCGGGTTCAAGGGGAACGTACACTTCCAGATATCGCCCTGCATCAACGACGAACTCGACAAGCTGGATCCATGTGAGGAGAAGACCGAAATTCTGGCCCGCATACCCCAGATTATCGACAAGTCGATTCACTCCAACTACAAGATATATCCCGGCAACTACGTCGCCTACGACATGCTTTACCCGAAGAACCGGTTTGCCGACTGCTATACCCGCGACGAGCAACAGACCTTCACCGAGTATCTGCATGCCCAACTGGCCAAGCTGCCCAACGTCACGAAACCCGAAGACCGGGCATTCCTGGAAAGATGCATGCTCACCATGTACTCCAACCCGCTGAAAAATCAGTTGATTGCTCTTGGCCAGGAGGCCTAAACAAAAAGCACAAGGAAAAACGATGGGTGGTTTTCGGCATAAAACGGCTCATCGTTTTTCTTCTCCCATACAAAAACAGACTTTATGCGGTTACCTCTTCTTCTCATATCACTTCCACTTTTAGCCCTGCTGGCCGACATCTACCTATTCAGACGCCATCTGCGCCACGCCCCCCGGTGGCTGAAAGTGTTCTGGTGGGGCCTCACGGCAGTGGTACTCGTGGCCGTATTTATGGCCGTACTCTTCCAGGTCAAGTTCCGGGGAATCATCGGCATCAACGTGGTCATGTGGGCATTCTACGCCTTCTTCCTCGTCTACATGCCCAAATGGTTCTACTCGATACTCTCCCTCTTCGACTATCTGCCCCGCCTGTGGCACAAACACCACAGCCGATGGGGACATATCGCCGGTGCCGCACTTGCCCTCTTCGTCGCAGCCAGCATGCTCTACGGCGCATTCTACGCCCGGCAGCACCCAGTATATAACGAGCGCACCATCACCTTCGACCGCCTGCCCGAAGGCTTCGACGGCTATCGCATCGTCCAGTTCTCCGACCTGCATATCGAGACGCTGGGCTCGGCCGGCCGCTATCTGCCCGAGTGGGTGAACCGCATCAACAGCCTGCACCCCGACCTCATCGTCTTTACCGGCGATCTGGTCAACCGGCAAGGGGGCGAACTACCCCCCTTCATGGACGAGCTCTCGCGACTCTCGGCAACCGACGGCGTCTATTCGGTACTGGGCAACCACGACTATGGCGACTACTACC
>DXDM01000035.1 GCA_019115485.1 Candidatus Barnesiella excrementavium
GAAGGAGACGGCAAACAACACCAGCAAAGCAAAGAAGAGTATGTTGAAGATGGCATTGGTCGCCAAGTCGTTCAAGGCACTGGCTCCGAAGAGCAGGGTGATGAGCAGGCCTGCACCCACATAGATGACAATGATGGAGAGCCCGTAGAGAACGGCTTCGCCTATGGCTTTGCGACGGCTCTGTTGTTTTTTGAGGAAGAAGCTCACCGTGAGCGGAATCATGGGCCACACACAGGGGGTGAGCAAGGCCAGCAGACCTCCTACGAAGCCCGACAGGAAGATAAACCACAAGGAATCGGTATGTACCAGGCCATTGGTACTCATGGCCTGGATTTCCGCTACAACAGGTTGCCAACCGGGTTGGTCCGTCAGGTTAGACGATGTCTTGGCGTTGAAGGCGACAGGCGTCATGACCGGGGCCGGAGCGGCTTCGGTCTGGCTTTCGCCGAATGAAAATTCATATTTAGTCGGGGGAAGGCATGTCACGTCGTTACAAGCCTGGTAAGTGATGTATCCGGTAATTTTGAAATTGTCGGAATCTTCCAGCAAAAGAGTTTGTTTGAAATCGATTTTCGAGTTGTACCAGCCCAGTTTCATGTCGAACAGCGAGCTGTATTCCTCGTGTGGACGTTGGGTAGGAGTCACCTTGCCTTTTAGTGACACGTTCGACAGTTCGTCGAATGAAAACGTTGTGGGGATAGGACCACCCGAGGGTATGTCGGTTGCATACAAGTGCCACCCCTCTTCGATAAAGGCATGAAAAATAATTTCTCTCTCTTGGCCTTCGCCTTGCAGGGAGACTTTCCATTTGACAGGTTCCAGTATTTGTGCGGGAAGCCCGAAGCAAAGGAGCAGCCCAAGAATCGATAAAAGGAATCTTTTTTGCATAACAAGTCTTAATTTAACGGGACAAAGATAGCGTATATCCGTCAAACAGGAAACCGATTGGCCGATATGATTTGGGTAATAATAGATAAAATATGTAGATGAACAAAAATAGTGTTCGCTATATGGATAATAATTTTTACCTTTGTCCTTGATTGTGAAGAGTACTCTACCTGTGAATTTTACGCTTGGGGTGGGGTGTTCGCGTGTTTTTACGTTATCTTTGCACAACAAACGGAAATAGAAACCTGAAATAACGATAGATGATCAACAAGATAATTGCGGAAGAGAAGATTCAACAAGTCCGTAAACTCCTGGAAAAGAAAGAAAAGATAGTAATTACCTGCCATGTTTCCCCCGATGGCGATGCCGTGGGCTCGTCGTTGGGCCTGTATCATTTTCTCGATGGGCTGGGCAAGGAGGTCAATGTAGTAGTGCCCGATTTGTTGCCCAAGAATCTGCTCTTTCTCAAAGGGACGAAAGAGATTGTCGTCTATACTCGCTATCCTGAATTTGCCGAAAAACTGATTTCGGAGGCCGAACTCATCTTCTGTCTCGATTTCAATGCCCTCAGTCGCATCGACCGGTTGCAAAAGTCGGTAGCTCTTTCCGAAGCGAAGAAGGTGCTTATCGACCATCATCTCAATCCCGAGGAGTTTTGCGACATCATCATCTCTCACCCCGAGGTGGCCTCGACCAGCGAATTGATATTCCGACTGATTTGCCGTATGGGCATGTTCGACCGCATGCCGCTCTATTCGGCCGAAGCCATCTACACGGGCATGATGACCGATACCGGCAACTTTACCTATAACTCGAATACGCCCGAAATTTACTATATCATTGCCGAACTGGTGAAACTGGGTATCAACAAAGACCGTATCTATGCGATGGTCTACAATACCAACACGGTCGACAAGGTGCGTCTGAACGGATATGCCGTGAGTGAAAAGATGGAGATTTTTCCCGAGCATAAGGCGGCCCTCATATCGCTCACCCGGGAAGAGTTGAAACGGTATGACTATCACAAGGGCGACAGTGAAGGGTTGGTGAACGTTCCACTGGGTATCGAGGGGATACGTTTCTCGACCTTCTTGCGGGAGGATAAGGAGTACATCAAAGTGTCGATGCGCTCCAAAGGCTCATTCCCGGTCAACAAGGTGGCGGCCGAACATTTCAACGGAGGCGGACATCTGAATGCCGCCGGCGGTGAATTTCACGGCACGATGGAAGAGGCACAGAAGCTGCTGCGCAGTATCTTGCCCCTTTACGATAAATACATGGTAAAAGACAAAGATTAATAGATTGATAAATATGAACAAGTTAGCACGTGTTTTTTTGTTTTTGATAGCTGGTGTATCCTTGCTGTCGTCGTGTAATGACGGTAAATCCTATGCCGATTTGTTGAAAGAAGAGGACAAGGCAGTGAAGGCATTTCTGGCCAACAAGATAGTTATCAACGAGATTCCGGCCGACTCGGTGTTTATCACCCTGCAAGATGTACCCGACAACGATACGCTGGCCGTACCCTATTACCAACTCGACAGCGACGGTAATGTCTATATGCAGGTGCTCGAAGCCGGCGATCTGAACGACCGTTTCGAGACGGGCGACGATGTCAACTTGCGTTTCTTGCGTTATGACTTGAAAGCTTTGGTCAATGGAGAGAATCCCACGCCGATGGGCAATGCCAACAGTCCTTCCAGCTACATCACGATTCGATTTGGTGAAACCACCTTGTCGTCGACCACCCAATATGGCACGGGAATACAATATCCCATGTATTTCCTGGGGAATGAGTGCCACGTGAATCTGATTATACGGGCCAAGGCCGGATTTACCTCCGAAACCTCGACCGTGATGCCCTATTTGTATGATATACGATATAACAAGTCAAAATAAAACTTTTATATGTCTCTCATTAAATCTATTTCAGGAATCCGGGGTACTATCGGAGGACGGGTAGGCGAAGGTCTCAATCCGCTCGATATCGTCAAGTTTACGGCAGCGTATGCTACCTTTATCCGTAAAAACTCACCGGTAAAGAGCAACAAGATTGTGGTAGGACGCGATGCCCGCATCTCTGGCGAAATGGTGAAACATACGGTTATCGGCACCCTTATGGGTATGGGATTCGATGTAGTGAATATCGGACTGGCAACGACTCCGACCACCGAGATTGCCGTAACCCAGGAACGGGCTTGCGGTGGAATCATCTTGACGGCCAGCCATAACCCCAAGCAATGGAATGCCCTGAAATTGTTGAACGAGAAAGGCGAGTTTCTGAATGCTGCCGAAGGACAGGAGGTGCTGCGCATTGCCGAAGCCGAGGATTTTGATTTTGCCGAGGTCGATGCATTGGGCCATTTGTATGAGAACAACACTTACGCACAGAAACATATCGAGAGTGTGTTGGCTTTGGATTTGGTCGATGTCGAGGCCATTCGGGCCGCCCGTTTTACGGTTGCCGTCGACTGTGTCAACTCAGTGGGAGGTATCGTTATCCCGGCCTTGTTGAAGGCGTTGGGGGTAGAAAATATCATCGAACTCAACTGTACCCCCGACGGGAATTTCCCGCATAACCCCGAGCCGTTGCCTGAGAATCTCACCCAGATTGCCGGTGTGATGAAAGAGGGGCGTGCCGATGTGGGTTTCGTGGTCGACCCCGATGTAGACCGTCTGGCCATCGTCTGTGAAAACGGCGATATGTTTGTCGAGGAGTATACGTTGGTAGCCGTGGCCGATTATGTGTTGAAACACACACCGGGGAATACGGTTTCCAACCTCAGTTCGTCGAGAGCCCTTCGCGACGTGACCCGCTCGTACGGGCAGCAGTATCATGCCGCTGCCGTGGGCGAGGTGAATGTGGTGACGATGATGAAGCAGACCCATGCCGTCATCGGCGGCGAAGGTAACGGCGGGGTCATCTACCCGGCCAGCCATTACGGTCGCGATGCCTTGGTAGGTATCGCCCTGTTCCTCTCGCATCTGGCCAAGGAGAAAAAGACGGTGAGCCAGTTGAAGGCTACCTATCCGGCATACAGCATTGCCAAACAGAAAATTCAGTTGACACCCGATATCGATGTTGATGCTCTGCTGGCTGCCGTTAAGGACAAATATGCCCAGTATGATATTACCGACATCGACGGTGTGAAGATTGATTTTCCCGACAGTTGGGTACACCTGCGCAAGTCGAATACCGAACCTATCATACGGGTCTACTCCGAGGCTCGTACTCCCGAACTGGCCGAAGAGGCTGCGGCCGGTGTGATGGCTGTGATCACTGAAATGACCAGGAAATAAACGGTAGAGATCTCTACATCTCTACATGACAAAGGGCGCCCCTTTGGAAGTGCCCTTTGTTATATGATGGGGGTAGTAACGCAGTTACTTGCGATAGTAGAGATAGGTATAGAGGCAGCCTACAAACAGGGCTCCTCCCACGATGTTGCCTAAGGTCGCCGGTACAAGGTTATCAACCAGAAAATCGCCCCAGCCAACTGCGGCACCCTGCAACATGCCCAGCGGGATAAAGAACATGTTGGCAATGCTGTGTTCGTAACCGATGGCCACGAAGCACATCACCGGAAACCACAGTCCCATCATCTTACCAGCGGTGGAGTGGGCACTGAATCCCAGCCAGACGGCCAGGCACACCAGCCAGTTGGCCCCGATACCCTTGACAAATACCACCCACCAGGGCATGCTCACTTTGGCCTGGGCTATCTGTATGATGGCACTCTTCCACGGGTCGGCATCGACGATGCCCGCGCACCAAATCATCACATAGACAAAGCATATCGCACCGATAAAGTTACCGATATAGACCAGCACCCAGTTTTTCAACACGGGTGCCCAACCGTATTTCCGATTCATCAACCCCGGAATCAGTACCGCATTGTTGCCGGTGAAGAGTTCGGCCCCGGCCAATACGACCAAGATGAGACCAAGAGGGAACATGCAGCCCGACAGCAGCCGTTGCAGCCCGGGATTGTGGGTGGTCCATTCGGGGAATCCGTAGCCGATCAGTAGAGAAAGCAGTCCACCCATGGCAATATAGATACCGGCCAGCATGGCGGCGACGAGGGTGCGAGGAGTGGACAATGCAATTTTGCCAAAAGCCGCCCGTTCGACCTGGGCGACGATTTCAGAAGGTGTGGAGAATGACATAAGCAATAGCTTTGAAAATTTATGAGTGATTTACAGGGTAATAAAAAAACTGCATCGTGGGGTGCAGCTTTGTGTATGGAGTCGGATTAGAGGGGTACGACACCGATACCGGGACGGTTGGGCAGCGAAATCTTCCCGTCGACGATTTTCATGCCGTCGAACAGGTCGTTGGCAATGAGCAGGTTGCCGTCGAGATCGGCCCAGTCGACCAGCGGCGAGAGTTGTGCGGCGGCCGAGACGGCACACGAGGTCTCGGTCATGCAGCCCACCATCACTTTCATGTCGAGGGCGCGGGCCAGTATCGCCATCTGATAGGCTTCGTGCATGCCCGTGCTCTTCATCAGTTTGATATTGATACCGTCGTAAAGGCCGTAGGCTCGACGCACATCGGGCAGACGTTGCAGAAACTCGTCGGCAATGAGGGGCAACGAGGCGCGCTCGTGCAACCAGGCCTGTTCGTCAATCATCTCCTTGGGCATGGGTTGCTCCACGAAGAGGCAGTTTTGCTCTTTGAGCCATTCAATCATTTCGAGGGCATACTCTTTCGAACTCCACCCCTGGTTGGCATCGACACAGATGGGACGGTCGGTCTCGGAGCGAATGATGCGCACCAGCTCCTTGTCGTTGTCGAGTCCCATTTTAATCTTCAAGATGCGATAGGGGGCGGCCTCTTTCAGTTTCTGTCGCACCACCTCCTCGGTATCGATACCGATGGTAAACGAGGTGGCCGGTGCCTTTTCGGGAGAGAGACCCCAGATGCGGTACCAGGGTTGACCCATGATTTTTCCCAGCAGGTCATGCAGGGCAATGTCGACCGAGGCTTTGGCCGCCCGATTGTCGGGGGCTACCGAGTCGATGTAGTCGAGAATCTCTTCCAGTCGGAAGGGATCGGTAAATTGTGAGAGGTCGAGTTGCCCGAGAAACCGGCAGACCGACTCTTGAGTTTCGCCCAGGTAGGGTGGCATCGAGGCCTCGCCATAGCCGATATAGTCGCCGTAACGCAGTTGCACCTGCACGTCGGGGGTGTGGGTGCGGGAGTTCTTGGCCAGGTTGAAGGCGTGTTTCAGTTTCAAGTCATAGGGCTTGAACAAAAGTTCCAGCCGGTCGCTTCCGGCTGTTCGGGGAGCAGGGGTACTGCACCCGGTGAAGAGGGAGGGAGCCAGGCTCAATCCCAGGGTGCCCAGGGCACTTGTGCGAATGAAATCTCGTCGGTCCATGGTGAGTCTTATTTTTGATTGAAATACCAGGGGTGAGCCTTGACGGCTGTGATACCAGGTGTTCCTATTCGGGTTTTAATGCGGCTGATGCTCAGGAAATCGTCGGGCCGGTAGTCGGGAGCCGACGGGTCGAGGCTGTTGAACTTTACCTGTCCCGAGCAGTGTATGTAGCGTCCGTTGTCGAGGTAGAGGCCCACGTGGTCCACTCTGCCCCGAGCATTGCCGAAGAAGAGCAAATCGCCCGTCTGGCAGGTTGCCCAGCGGCCGGCGGGAATGATTTCGCCCGTGAGAGCCTGTTGTGAGGCGTCGCGAGCCAGTATGACTCCACCGCAGAAATAGGCGGTCTTTACAAAGCCCGAACAGTCGGCACCCTTGACTGATGTTCCGCCCCACAGATAGGTCGAGCCCATCATCGTTCGGGCTGTTTGCAGTACGGCGTCCAGGTCGAACGGTCGGGCAGCCCACTGGTTCAAATCGCAACACTCGTCGCTTTTCAAAAAGCCTTTCCGGCCATCGGGGAAAATCACGGGAACGAATCCTTTGCGGGCCTTCCCGTCAGCTTGCAGAATGGCACCGGCCACGATGTCCGACACGATACCGGCTTGTCGGTTGGGGGCATCGTAGACAAATCCCTGAAAACCGGTATAGATATACCGGGCAGCTTCTCGCCAACCATTCCACCCGGCTTCGTCTTGCAGGGTAATTGAGTTGGCCGGAACCCAACTGATGTAACGGTCGGGGGTCTGTACCCGAAACCACTCGCCCTGCTGTTGCAAGACCCGCAGGGGCGTGCCCAAGATGGCTTGTGTGACCATCTCGGCCGAGTGACGGGAGTCGCTGCGCAGACTGGCACAACAGACCGTGACCAAGGCTCGGGTGCGGTTGCCCAATGCCGAGTCGGGCAGTAGCTTTATCCGGTTGACACAGATGATGCCGGCTGCACTGAGTTGTTGCAGCAAAGTCTCGATGGCCCGGGGATTATCGCAACTTCCTTTCAGGATATAGCTCGAATCGTTTGACATCTCGGCCGAGAGGTCGAATAGGGCTGTCCGGGAGTCGGGGGCATATTGCCGGCGAATCTGTTCGATAGACGTTTGTACGATAGATGTTTGAGCCATAGCGGTGAGGGTCGCACACAGGAGCAAAAGGCCGCCTGTAATTTTGATAATCGATTTGAGCATAAGTTGAGGACGAATATGAATCGGTAGACAAAAATAGGTATGAAACTTAATATTTCCTATCTTTCTGCCCGACAAAAATAGCCGTCTCCCAACTTTTTGTTGTCGTTATCGTGCCAGCTCAATTTGCGGTAATACCCAGAAGTGAGCTTCGGGGTGTTGCTTTTCAAGGTAGGTTCTCAAATAGGCTTCGGTGTCGGCATCGATAAATTCGTCGCTCTTGGGATAGGTGTTGTAGACCAGTCCATAGAGTGGTATGTCTCTCTTTTCCAAGGCTTCGATGGATAGCAACGTGTGGTTGATGCTGCCCAGACGTCCCGAGGTAACCAGAATCACAGGCAGCTCATGGTCGGCTATGTAGTCGATGGTGAGGTAGTCGCGGGTGATAGGCACCATCAGTCCGCCGGCCCCTTCGAGCAGCACCACGTCGTAGCGGTCGCGCAGAATACGGGTCGACTCGGCAATCTTGTCGATGGGAATTGTCTGGTGGTCTATCTCGGCGGCCAGGTGAGGCGAGGCCGGATAGGAGTAGACGATGGGGAAGGTGATGTGCTCGCGGTCCTCCTCGGTAAAGGGGATTCCCATAATCTCGCGGTGCAGGTCGATATCTTCGGAGTGACCCACATTGCCGGTCTGAATCATCTTTTGAGTGATGGTCTTGATGCCCTGGCGGTTCCATTCGCGAGCCAGCCAGCCGGTTGCATAGCTTTTACCGATGTTGGTGTCGATGCCGGTAATGAAAAAAGTTCCTTTCATAGTGGTTTCTTTTTGTGTGCAATGATGTAAACGGGACAGTAGGTGAGGGTAATCTCTTGCGTCTTGCCGAATGTTTCGCGGTATCGTTTAATAAAGTTCAGTCCCTGGCACCGGTTGCCCGATGTCCCGGTCACGCCGGTGTCGCGCAGGTGTCGCAGCAAATCGACCGGTGAGTCGAAGTGCAGGGTATACTCCTCATGCTCGAAGGTGTCGAGTTGGAAATAGCGCTCGAAGAGCTGTTGCAACGAGTCGCTTTCCCAATAGGGCATCTCGGCCGTTGCGAGGGTGCGAATTTCGGGCAGGTTCCCGGCGACAAACGAACTGACGGCTATCGTTCCCCCGTCGGAGAGAAGTCTCGCCATTCGTTGCAGGAATCCTTCCAGATCGGTGAACCATTGAATGGTCGAAGCCGATGCGATTAAGTCGTATGGTCCCTCAAAATCGAGTTTCTCGGCATCACCTGCCATGAAGTCGAGGCGGTCGAAAGGCAGTTGCCCGATGCGGCTTTTCATTTCGGGCGAAAGGTCGTTCACGGTAAACAGAGCCTGAGGGAAGCGATTGAGCAGCAGCCGGGTCAGTTTGCCGGTGCCGCACCCGATTTCCAGTATATTGCGATACTCCTCGCCCGGGCGGTCGGGTATCATTTCGTTCAGTCGACGGGCAATCCGGTCTTGAACAAGTCCCTCCTGTTCGTAGGTGGAGGCAGCCTGTTCAAAGCGAGTTCGGATAATCGTCTTGTCGAATCTTCGACCCAGAACGATGGGACGGAAGGGCAGGTAGTGTGCCGCATCGAGGGTGGTGACCGGGGTATCTCCCGCCCAGGCTCTCAGTTGGTTCTCGGGCGGGAAGATGCGATCTTGCAGACCGACGATGGCCTGGTCCCAGGAAAAGCGGGGTACCGGGTGCCGGGCAATGGCCTCGCCTATGGCGACCAGCTCGGTGCGCAGACTCTCGATGTCGCGCTCGGGTACCGTTTCGAGGAAGCGGGCCAGGGTGTGACGGTCGTTACACATGCGGCGGTAGAACTTGTGCAGACTCGTCGGGTCGAGGTGGTCGAGTGTCGCTTGAAATATGGCCGGGTCGATGCCCCGTTGCGGGTCGATTCCGCAAGGTGTGCCGTTGATGGCCGTGGCGTGTCGCAGGGGTAACCCGGCTTCGGGGAGTGTGACCGAGGCGGCCCATACCCCGAACGACCAGGCATAGACCTCGATGTTTTTATAGGCTCGCAGAGGAGTCGGGTCGAAGTCGAGCGAGGTGTAGTCGTAGCAGATACAACAGTCGCAGCCGATGTGGTCGAGTTCGGCAAAAGGACGGCAATCCATTCCCCAACCGGCAAAGAAGAGGAGCAGGTCGTCGGTACCCCGCTGTGAGATGAATGTCTGTATCATAGGCTCGATTGAATCTGTTGCAAGGTGGTGATGAGTCGGTCGATATCGGTGTCGCTGCACTCGGCATTCAACGAAATTCTCAGTCGAGATGTACCCGGTGGTACCGTGGGTGGACGGACGGGCAGGAGGTAAAAGCCCTCGTGTTGCAGACTCAGGGCAACCTCGACGGCGCGCTCCGATTCGCCCAGTACATAGGGTATGATGTGGCTGCTGCTCACGATACCGCCGTTGAGCGGATTGAGTACCGCACGCACCCGACGACCAATCTGGGCCAGATGCACCCGACGCTCTTGCATGTCGCATATCTTGTTGACGATGAAGAGGGTCCATTCCAGATTGACGGGGGGCAGGGCCGTGGTGAAGATCAGGGGGCGCATGGTGTTGACCAGATACTGTTTCATCGTTTCGGAGCAGACGACAAAGGCCCCCATCGAAGCGGCAGCCTTGCCAAAGGTCCCTACCAGAAAGTCAATATCGCCGATGACACCTTGCTCCTCGGCACACCCCAGTCCGAGTTTCCCCCTCACACCGAAGGCATGCGCCTCGTCGAGGTAGAGGTAGACTTGGGGATATCGCCGTTTCAGGGCGACCAGCCGGGGCAAATCGCTTTCGTCTCCGTCCATGCTGAAAATGCTCTCGGTGACGATGAATATGCGTTCATACTGCTCTGCATTCTCGGCAACCAGCCGTTCCAGTTGCTCGTAATTGTTGTGCCGATAGCGTATGCACCGGGCTTTGGAGAGTCTGATACCGTCGACGATACTCGCATGAACCAGTTTGTCGGCCAGTATCAGCGAGCGACTGTCGGTCACAGCCGGCAGGATTCCGCTGTTGGCGTGGTAGCCGCTGTTGAAGACGAGGGCGCTTTCGGCCCCGTAGAGCTGGGTCAGCCGCTTTTCAAGCCGGGTATAGGCGGAATAGTTGCCGGTGAGCAGACGCGACGAGGTGGAGGAGAAGCGGCAGGTCTGCGGGTCGAGTGTTTGCAGGAACTCGCTCTTCAACGCCACGTTGTCGGCCAGCCCCAGATAGTCGTTCGACGAGAGATTCAGCATGGAGACTCCGTCGCGCACCAGATACAACCCTTGGGGTTCCATATCGGGCAACTTGCGCAGATTACCGTTGTGGGCGAGGGTATCGAGCTGTGAAGAGTAACGGTCCATGTCTATTTCAGATTTTTAACCACGTCGACCAGTGCCGAGGTGAGAGTGGTGAGTTGTTCGCTGGTGATGATGAACGGCGGCATGATGTAGACCAGCTTCCCGAAGGGACGCACCCACACCCCGTGCTCGACAAATTGCCGTTGAATGGAGGCCATGTCGACCGGCTTTTTCGTCTCGATGACTCCGATGGCTCCCAGCACCCGCACGTCGGCTACCTGAGGCAGCGAAGCGGCCGGGGCCAATTCGCGTTTCAACTGAGCTTCGATGGCGGCGACTTTGGCCTGCCAGTTCGACGAGAGCAACAGCGAGACCGAAGCGTGGGCGATGGCACAGGCCAGCGGGTTGCCCATGAAGGTGGGGCCGTGCATGAAGACTCCGGGATTCCCGCGCGAGATGGTATCGGCCACCTCGTGGGTGGTAAGGGTGGCCGCCAGGGTCAGGTATCCGCCGGTGAGCGCTTTGCCTATGCACATGATGTCGGGCGTGACACCGGCATGTTCCCAGGCAAAGAGTTTACCGGTGCGGCCGAATCCGGTAGCTATTTCGTCGAAGATAAGCAGCAGGTTATATTGGTCGCACAATGCACGGGCTTCGCGCAGGAACTGCGGGTGGTAGAACCACATGCCGCCCGCACCCTGCACGATGGGTTCGAGAATGAGTGCGGCCAGTTCGTCGTGATGTGCTGCGATGGAGGCTTTGAGCGGTTCGATGCAGGTGGGGTCCCATTCGTCGTCGAAGCGGCAGGAGGGCGAGGGGACGAAATAGCGCACCGGCAGGGCACTGCCGAAGATGGAGTGCATGCCCGTCACCGGGTCGCATACCGACATGGCGTTCCACGTGTCGCCGTGGTAGCCCGACCGTATGGTGATGAAGTTGCACTTTTTCGATTCTCCACGCGAGTACCAGTATTGCACCGCCATCTTCAAGGCAATCTCGACCGATACCGAGCCCGAGTCGCAGTAGAAGATGTGTTGCATGGTCGAGGGGACAATCTGCAAAAGCAGTTTGCCCAGCTCGATGGCCGGACGGTGGGTAAGTCCGCCGAACATCACGTGCGACATGGATTTGAGTTGCTCTTCGGCAGCCCGGTTCAATACCGGGTGGTTGTATCCGTGAACGGCAGCCCACCACGACGACATGCCGTCGATGAGTCGTTCGCCGCTTTCGAGTTCGATATAGACCCCTTCGGCCCGTTTCACCGGGTAGCAAGGTAGGGGATTGATGGTCGAGGTATAGGGGTGCCACAGATGTTCGGCATCGAAATTATCGGTCATAAGCATACAATTTTTTAAGGTTGAGAATTGGGTATAAAAAAACCGATACAGACGGTCGATTGACCGTTGTACCGGGATAGAACTTACTGTATGATAGATGAATACCGTTGTAGCACGCGCCACAAGGTGCGATCGCCTCAGACGCAACACTCCCCGCCGTTACCCATGCTGGCACGAGAAGTGATTCGGGTGAAGCATCGTCGGGTAGGACTCCGTCGTCTCTTCTTTCTCTCGACAGGTTGTACCCGTGTGGGGCGAGTAGCAGAAGTCCCTTTCGCAAGGATTGGTCGGCAATCTCCTTGCGCACGCACCCGATGTTGATGCATCGGCCTATGCTGCAAAAGGTAGAATAGCTGTGACGATTCCAGCGACGGAATCGTACACGACGAATCGAAAAGGGAGTTACGGTCTGCATACAGGGGCAAAAGTACAAAAAATAATCTTTCCCTATCGGGTTGTCGGGTGGTATTTTCATAAATCTTTCATACGGGTGAAAAGACTTTTCACTCTATTGGTGGTCTATTGGGATTCGGCTTGGCCGGGTTAACCCGTTGAAAACTTCGTTTTCTGTTTGCCATGGCACTCGCCTTGGGCTATATTTAGAGAATATAGGATTCGGCTCGACCGGGGCAAACTTGAAAACTTCGTTTTCTGTTTGCCCCGGCGCTCGCCTTTCATTATATTTGTAACCAATAAGAGAAAGGATATGAAAATTGGATTGATTTATATGGCAGCCGTACTCCTCGGGGTATCGCTCTCCTCGTGTTTTACCGGGGTGGAGAGTACCGGGAAAATCACGTTGCCCGAAGAGACAAAGGCCGAAACACAAAGCCCCGAAGATGCTTTTATCGAATCCTATTTCGTGCCGCAGGGGTGTGACTCGTGGCGGATAGGAAAGACCTTCTACTATACCGACGAAAAACTTTCGTTTGTCTTTCAAGCCGAGCAACCTACCTTCCCCGACAGTGTTTCATTGAAGGGTAAGATTTTTACCTATACGGGTAGCGTCGAGGAGAGTCCTTTCGGGGGTGAAAAGAAGGTGGTATTGCTGTTTGAATGCGAAGGTCACAGATTCCGCTACGATACTGATAAGACCCGCGCCGAAATCGTCCGATTGAAATATACGCCTCTGATTCCTCCTTTCATCGACCTCGATGATTTGAATACGGCTCGTTCGTTATTGAAAGGTCGCACCTTGTATATCAAGACTCCCATGTGGTACAACCGGGAGGGTGAGGCTATCGACGGGCGCAAGCTGGTGCCGGTCGAGGTACTCGATATTCGTCCGGGGAACAACGTGCTGCCGGTCGAGGTGTGGTTCAAGGACGACAAGGGTAACGAGGCCGGTGTCTTCATGTCGCTGCTGACCTCCGAGCGTTCGCAGTATATTACCTTCGACCGGTTGTTTTCCTTCTCCAATCCTCGTTTGCAATACAAGGAGATACAGGACGAGGCTTGGGAACAGATTACACTGGGGCGGGTAAAGAAAGGTATGACCAAAGCCGAGTGCAAGTTGTCGCTGGGCAATCCCAACGAGGTGAAAAAGATACCCACTTACAGCGGGTTGAAAGAACAATGGGTGTACAACACGGGGGCTTATCTCTTTTTTGTCGACGGTTTGCTCTCGGAATATAGATTATAGTATGATAAGAATAGAAGAAAATTGTTTTATCAAGGAGCGGCATACGTTTCGCATGCCGGTATATGCCCGGTGGTTTGTCGAATATGACACCGTTGGCGATTTGATTTCGCTGCTGCACTCCGATTTGTTGCGCAATCACCCTTTTCTGCCGATAGGCGGGGGGAGCAACCTGCTGTTCGTGCACGAGCACTATGACGGGGTGCTGTTGCACTCGGTCATACGCGATGTGACTGTCTTGAACGAGACCGATTCGGAGGTGCTTGTCAAGGTGGGCGCGGGGGTCGTGTGGGACGATTTTGTGGCCCACTGCGTGTCGCACGGTTGGGGCGGAGTCGAGAACCTGTCGTATATCCCGGGCGAGGTAGGTGCCAGTGCCGTGCAGAACATCGGTGCTTATGGCGTGGAGGTGAAAGATATTATCCACGAAGTGGAGACTATCGAAATTGCGACGGCTACCCCTCGCATCTTCACGAATGCCGAATGTGAGTATGGCTATCGCAGCAGCATCTTCAAACATGCGTTGAAAGGGAAGTACATCGTTACGGCAGTCGTTTATCGGTTGCAGAAGAATCCCAGCTTGCATCTGGATTACGGCAACCTGCGCCACTCGTTACCCGAGGGCGACATTACCATTGCCGACGTGCGTCGGGCGGTTATCGACATACGTCGCTCCAAGTTGCCCGAACCCGACAAATACGGCAGTGCCGGCAGTTTCTTTATGAACCCGGTTATTCCGGTCGAGCAGTATGAGGCTTTGAAGGTCACCTATCCCGACATGCCTCACTACGAGGTCGATGCGACTCATGTCAAGGTTCCTGCCGGTTGGCTCATAGACCGCTGTGGCTGGAAGGGCAAGGAGGAGGGTGGTGCTGCCGTGTATGAGAAGCAGTGCCTGGTACTTATCAATAAAAATAATGCATGCCCCGATGATGTGGTGACACTGGCCGATAAAATCAAGCAATCGGTGCAGCAGACCTATGGCATAACCATCAATCCCGAGGTAAACTATATTGAATAAATCGTATGATGCAGATCACTTTTTTGGGAACAGGCACGTCGACCGGAATACCGCAGATTGGCTGTACCTGTCCGGTTTGTACCTCGACCGACCCGAAAGATAACCGACTGAGAACCTCGGCTGTCGTTTCGGTAAACGGTAAGAACATACTCATCGATTGCGGCCCCGATTTCCGTCAGCAGGTGTTACGGGCCGGTATCGGTCGGATAGATGCGGTACTGATTACACACATTCATTACGATCACACCGGGGGCATTGACGACCTGCGACCCTTTGGGGGCAAGCACACGCTGCCCATCTATTTGGAGCCGTCGGTAGCCGAGGGTATTCGCACCCGGTTGCCCTATTGCTTCGGCGACCATCTCTATCCCGGGGTACCCAATATCCGGTTGCAGGAGATCGGCGTAGAGCCTTTTGCCATAGAGAATATCGAGGTGACTCCCATTCGGGTGATGCACTATAAGTTGCCAATCCTGGGCTATCGTATAGGAGGACTGGTCTATATCACCGATGCCCTCACGATTCCTAAGGCGGAATACGAAAAGATGAAACAGGTCGATGTGCTGGTCATCAATGCGCTGCGCAAACAACCGCATCTTTCGCATCAGACTCTGTCCGAAGCGTTGCGGGTCATCGAACGGGTACAGCCCCGGGAGGCCTATCTGGTACACATGAGCCATCATATGGGACTCACGGCCGAGGTCGAGAAGGAGCTACCACCCCATGTCCATTTCGCTTATGACGGACTGGTGGTCGAGAGTGTGTGATGACAGCCAGGCTACGGGCCGACCGATGAGAAAAAGATAAAAACAAGAGCGGGTCTGAAACATGAAGGTTTCAGACCCGCTCGGTTTATTTTATGGCAACAACAATCTTAGTTCGTCTTTTTGGCTTTCATGCTCGACATCGTGAGGAAAGCAATCAGCAGCAGATACATGACCAGTCCGGCAACTTGCAGCGTAGTTTCACTCAGATTGTGGTGGTATTCAAATTTGGCCAGACTCAACCCAGCGCTGACTACACCCATCAAGGCACCACCGGCGATGAAGCCCGAAGCGAGCAGGGTACCACGGTCTACACGGGCTTTGTTGAGCGCGGCATCTTTCGAGCGGCTGCCTACATACCAACTGATGAGACCACCCACAACCAGCGGAGTGTTCAGTTCCAACGGAATGAACATACCCAAAGCAAAAGCCAGAGCCGGTACATTCAGCCAGGTGAGTACCACGGCCAGAATGGCTCCCACGCCATAGAGCAACCAGGGGGCACCCTGTCCCATCATGAGCGGCTCGATAACGGCAGCCATGGCATTGGCCTGAGGAGCTACCAGTGCGTTTTCGCCCGAGAAACCGTAAGCCTTGTTCAGTAGCAGAATCACACCGCCCACCGTAGCGGCCGATACGAGGGTACCCAGGAATTTCCACGTCTCCTGTTTGCGGGGCGTGGTACCAATCCAATAACCGATTTTCAAGTCGGTAATGAAGCCTCCGGCCATCGACAGCGCGGTACAAACCACACCGCCAATCACGAGGGCGGCCACCATACCGCTGGTTCCTTTAAGACCCACGGCTACCAGAATAACCGAGGCCAGAATCAGCGTCATCAGTGTCATACCCGAAACGGGGTTCGTACCCACGATGGCAATGGCGTTGGCGGCTACCGTCGTAAAGAGGAAGGCGATACCGGCCACGACCACAAAGGCCACGGTGGCTTGCAGCAGATTGTTGATGACTCCCAGATAGAAGAAGAGGAAGGTGATAATCAAGGCAAACACGATGGAGATGATGATAAATTTCATCGAGAGGTCGCGTTGGGTGCGCGGCGTTTTGGCGGCGTCGTTCTCCTTCTTGCCCGAGAACTCTTTCGAGGCCAGACCCAGCGCACCTTTGATGATACCCCATGAGCGGATAATACCGATGACACCGGCCATGGCGATACCGCCGATACCGATATAGCGTCCGTAGTCGGAAAATATTTGTTCGGGAGCCGCTGCGGCCAGTTCGCTACCGGGCACGCTGCCCAACAAGGGTATGATGATGAACCACACGAAGAGAGAGCCCGAGCAGATAATGAGGCAGTATTTCAGTCCCACGATATAGCCGAGACCCAGCACGGCGGCACCGGTATTGACCTTGAAGACCATCTTGGCGTTATTGGCCAGTTCGGTACCCCAGGGCAGAATGCGGGTGGTGAGTACATCGCTCCACCAGCCGAAGGTCGAGAGGCAGAAGTCGTAGAGACCGCCCACAAGACCCGCCAAGATAAGCGGTTTGGCCTGGTTACCGGCCTTCTCGCCCGACACGAGTACCTGTGCCGTGGCCGTTGCTTCGGGGAAGGGGTACTTGCCGTGCATGTCCGATACGAAATATTTGCGGAAGGGTATGAGGAACAGAATGCCCAGGATTCCTCCCAGCAACGAGCTGAGGAATACCTCCATGAAGTTGACCGTCAGTTCGGGATACTTGGCCTGCAAGATGTACAAGGCCGGCAGGGTGAAGATGGCACCGGCGACGATGACACCCGAGCAGGCGCCGATTGACTGGATAATCACGTTTTCGCCCAGTGCGTTTTTGCGTTTGGCGGCACCGGCCAGACCCACAGCGATGATGGCGATGGGTATGGCAGCCTCGAATACCTGGCCCACACGCAGTCCCAGATAAGCAGCGGCCGCCGAGAAGATGACCGCCATGATGATACCCCAGGAAACCGACCAGGCATTAACCTCGGGATAGACTTTGTCGGGCGAAAGGATAGGTTTGTACTCCTCACCCGGTTTCAATTCCCGAAACGCGTTTTCGGGCAAATCGACAGGTTGTTTTTCGTTTGTTTCCATTCTTATTTTATTTCTGTTTTTGTGTATCGCTTTTTTAAAATCGTGGCAAGTTAGTAAAAAATGAAAACATAGCGGGTATCGTTGTGCCTGTTTTTTATGATTTGTGGGTATAAAACGGCTCTTTGTGTGACAAAACGAACAAAAAAATCTATATTTGCCCAACAAATGAGAAAACCGATTTCCGGGATTGTCCCGGTGCAACGATACCGATTATGAAAGAGATATTGACCTATTTGTCGCAGTTGAGAGAGAATAATAATCGAGAGTGGTTCCAGGCACACAAAGAGGAGTATGACCGGTTGCGTCCGCTCTTTATAGAGAAGGTACAACAGTTGATTGACCGCATAGCGCGCTTCGACCCTGAAATCGCGGGACTCGATGCCAAGTTGTGCCTGTATCGTATCTACCGCGATATCCGTTTCTCACCCGACAAGACACCCTATAAGAGCTACATGTCGGCCTATATTGCCAAAGGGGGGCGCAAGAGCCTGCGGGCCGGATACTATTTTCATCTCGAACCGGGGGGCAGTATGCTCAGCGGTGGGGTGTGGTGCCCCGAGCCGAAACTGCTGAAAGCCCTGCGGCAAGCCGTGTATGACAATTACGACGAGTTGCAGGAGATTGTGGGCAACCGTCGGTTTCGGACTCTGTATCACGATTGGGAGGGCGAGACGCTCAAAATCGTGCCCCGGCCGTTTCCCCGTGACTGTGAGCAGGCCGAGTGGCTCAAACGGAAAGACTATGTGGTAGTAAACCACAAGCCCGACCGTTTCTTTGAAGAACCCGATTGGGTGGAAAAGACGGCTCGCGAGTTTCAAATCATGAAACCGCTGAACGATTTCTTCAACTACACCATCGACGAGGTGTATGATTTGTAATTGATGTCGGGCTGCATCGCATCAGTTCAACTCGACGACCGTGATGCCGGCACCGCCCAGTTGCACATGTTCGTCTTGGAAATGGGCTACCCCCGGCACGGTTTTGAGGTATTGTCTGATGACCTGCCGCAGCACGCCGGTGCCTGTGCCATGAAGGATACGCACCCGTGAGCACCCCACCTGTATGGCATCGTCGATAAAGTAGGTTACTGCCTGCAAAGCCTCGTCGGCCCGCATGCCCCGCACATCGATCTCCTGTTTGAAGTGGAGCTGTTTTTCCCGCATCTCCTCGGTGGTCTGTTCGCCGATAAAGGTAGCCTTGGCATTCTCTTTTTTGATTTGGCTTTTGCTCACCTTTTCCAGGCGGTCGGACTTGACGGTCGATTTGAGCATACCGAAGGCGACGGTCACATCGTTGCCGTTGACGGCCAACACTTCGCCTACCGAGCTTTGCCCTTTCAGCCGCACGGCATCGCCGACGACGATGGGAGACGTGGTGGCTGGCTGCGTTTGATTCTCCTCGGCCTTCTTGCGCTGTTGCTTGCGTTTTTTCCGCTCGGCAATCTGTTTGAGCTTGCGGCTCACCAGGTCGTTGGCATCAGTCTCGGGCTCTTCGTTCAATCCCGCTTTGAATTGCTCGAACTTTTGACGGGCTGCACGTGTCTTCTCCTTCTCGGCCTGAGCCTCCTTGATTTCGCGTATCGTATTTTCGATGCGGGCGTTTGCCTCGGCCAGAATCTGGGCTGCGTCGCCCTTGGCCTGTTTCAGCAACTCCTTGCGCTGTTTTTCCAGAGCCGTCAGGTCGGCTTCGTAGCGGGCCGTGAGCTCTTCGAGTTTCTTTTCGCGCTGGCGTATGTTCTGGCGTTTACTCTCCCAGTAGCGTTTGTCGCGGACGATATCCTGCAAATACTTGTCCATGTCGATGTAAGCCGACCCGACCTTTTCGGAGGCTGAGGCAATGACGTCCTCGGGCAAACCGATCTTGCGGGCAATCTCGATGGCAAACGAGCTGCCCGGGTTGCCGATAGAGAGCTTGAAGAGCGGCTGCATCAGATGGCGGTCGTAGAGCATGGCCCCGTTGATGATGCCGTCGGTATCCTCGGCAAAGTGTTTCAGATTCTGATAGTGGGTGGTGATGACTCCGTAGGCCCGTTTCTGGTTGAAGCGGTCGAGCAGAGCCTCGGCAATGGCGCCGCCAATTTGAGGTTCGGTACCTCCGCCAAATTCGTCGATGAGCAGCAGGCTGTTCTCGTTGGCATTCCGCACGAAGAATTTCATGTGGGTCAGGTGCGAACTGTATGTACTCAGGTCGTCCTCGATCGACTGTTCGTCGCCGATGTCGATAAATATATCCTTAAAAATACCCGTACGCGAATTGTCATGCATGGGCACCAGCAGCCCGCATTGCAACATGTATTGCAGGAGTCCGGCTGTTTTAAGGCAGACCGACTTTCCACCGGCATTGGGGCCCGAAATGAGCAGAATGCGGTTCTTCTCGTCGAGGGTCAGGTCGAGGGGGACAACCGTCTTGCCCTGACGCTTCAACGAGAGATAAAGCAGGGGGTGGACCGCATGGAACCACTCGATTTGTCGCTTGTTCTCAAAGGTGGGCAGTACCCCACCGGTCTCGATGGCAAAAAGCGCTTTGGCTCGAATAAAGTCAATCTCGGCCAAAAATTCGTAGGAGTAGATAATCTCGTCGATGAAGGGGCGAAGCTCGTCGGTAAAGGCGGTGAGTATGCGCACAATTTCGCGGCGCTCCTCGTTTTCGAGTTCGCGCACCCGGTTGTTGGCCTCGACCACCTCGGCCGGTTCGATAAATATGGTCTTTCCACTGGCCGATTCGTCGTGAACAATACCCTTTATTTTGCGCTTGTACGAAGGGGCTACCGGTATCACCAACCGGCCGTCGCGCATGGTGGGACTCACCTCCTTGTCGACGAAGCCTTCGCTTTGCGCTGCCCGCAAAATAGCGTTCAGGTTGCGCGATATGCTCGACAGAGTCGAGGTAATGCTGCTGCGTATGTGGGCCAGTTCGGGTGAGGCATTGTCCCTGATGTGGCCGAACTTGTCGAGAATGGTATCGATTCTTTTGACCAGTTGGGGAAAGGCCTCGACCTCTTTGGAGAGCTCATAGAGGTAGGGATAGCGAATCTCCTCCTCTTCGCCGGGTCGCAGAAAACGGACAATGGCCTGTATGGTGTCGAGCGAACGCCGCAGGTCGAACAGTTCGCTCTCTTCCAGAAAGGTCCCTTCGATGCGTACACGCCGAAGCGACGGGCGTACGTCGAAGAAGAAATCGGCCGGGAAATCATCGGCCATTTCGACGATGTGTACAAACTCCCAGGTACAGTTCAGCTGTTTGCGTATGGCGTCGTAGTCGGTAGAAAATTGCATTCTATCGGTATAATCTGTGCCCAGGGAGCCGAGGCACCGCTCCTTGATGAGCGACCTGATTTGGTCGAATCCTATCTTTTGCTCGAAATTTTGCGGATATATCACACTCTTGGATTTAGAAAATGATTGCAAATGTAATAAAAAGAGCGGTGATAATTGCCAAGTACCATCGAACAAAACAGTCGTGTCGGGTGTAATAGAGGTACAAACCAACCCGAAGTATCTATGGAATCTATCAGTAGCGTGTATAAAGAGATAAGACAGATGTTCCGGTCGACGGTACCGCCCTATGTCGCCACCATCAACGACGACTATCATTATGAGGTGTGGGCTATCAAAAAGTCCGAAGTCGAGTCGCAGGCTTCGGAAGAGTTGCTGGGCTATGTGGCCAAACACAACGACAGTGTGACGGTGGGGTTTAACAACAAGCTTGGCGAGGAGGTCAAACGTAGGCTCTTTTCGTCTCTCTTACTGGCCAAGATGAATGGGCATGGCCGCATCTGTATCCACCGCATGACTCGGCAGTTACATGCCGACTTGCAGAGCGCCATCGAGAACCTCATGCGCTATTATACCCAGATGAACTGGATTTGACCCGGTGTAAAACCTTTGCATTCTATTCGCTATTTTTTGCCTAATAAAACTGTTTTTGGATATTTATTGTTATATTTGCGCCCTATAAATAAGCGCATTTATGACACAGATTGAAACCAAGAACGAAGGAGAAGACAAGAAGAGTCTCAATTTCATAGAACAGATTGTGGAAGCCGATTTGAAGGCAGGAAAGAATGGCGGCCGGTTGAGCACCCGTTTCCCGCCCGAACCCAATGGCTATCTGCACATCGGTCATGCCAAAGCTATTTGCATCGACTTCGGAATCGCCGAAAAATTTGGCGGAACGTGTAACTTGCGTTTCGACGATACCAACCCGGTGAAGGAAGATGTAGAATATGTCGACTCCATCATGGAAGATATTCACTGGCTGGGTTTCGACTGGGGCGACCGCCTCTATTATGCCTCGGACTATTTCCCCAAACTGTGGGATTTGGCCGTTCGCATGATTAAGGAGGGAAAAGCCTATGTCGACGAACAGTCGTCGGAGGAGATTGCCCGCCAGAAGGGTACTCCCACGCAACCGGGTATCGAGAGCCCTTATCGCAACCGTAGTGTCGAAGAGAATCTCGACCTGTTTGAGCGTATGAACAAAGGCGAATTTGAAGAGGGTCGCTTCGTGCTGCGAGCCAAAATCGACATGGCTTCGCCCAACATGCATTTCAGAGACCCCATCATGTATCGTATCATCAAGCACCCGCACCATCGCACTGGTACGAAATGGAACGTATATCCCATGTACGACTTTGCCCATGGACAGTCCGACTATTTCGAAGGGGTAACTCACTCGATTTGTACGTTGGAGTTCGAAGTGCACCGTCCCCTGTATGAGTATTTCGTGAAAGAGTTGGCCGACGACAGCTATTGCCCGCGGCAAATCGAGTTCAACCGCTTGAACCTGACCTACACCGTAATGAGCAAACGCAAGTTGCTGCAACTGGTGAAGGAGGGTTTGGTAGCCGGTTGGGACGATCCCCGTATGCCGACCATCTGCGGATTACGCCGTCGTGGATACACTCCCGAGTCAATCAAAAATTTCATTCAGAAAATCGGTTATACCAAGTACGACGGTATCATCAGTGTATCGCTGCTCGAACACAGTATCCGCGAGGATCTGAACAAGACCGCTACCCGTGTATCGGCCGTGCTCAATCCCGTGAAACTGATTATCACCAACTATCCCGAGGGCAAGGTAGAGTATCTCGATATCGAGAACAACCCCGAAGACCCCGCAGCCGGAACACACCAGATACCCTTCACCCGCGAGTTGTATATCGAGCGTGATGACTTCATGGAGAACCCGCCGAAGAAATTCTTCCGGTTGGCTCCCGACCAGGAGGTGCGCCTTAAAGCGGCCTACATCATCAAATGTACCGGCGTAAAGAAAGATGCCGATGGCAACATCGAAGAGATTTATTGCGAATACGATCCCGAAACCCGCAGCGGTATGCCGGGCAGCATGCGCAAGGTGAAAGGCACGTTGCACTGGGTATCGGCCGAATACAGCAAAACGGCCGAGGTGCGCCTCTACGACCGACTCTTCAATGTGGAGAATCCTTCGGAAGAGAAAGATGTCGATTTCAGAGAGTTGTTGAACCCCGACTCGTTGAAGGTCATCAACGACTGTCGCATCGAACCCTATCTGGCCGAGAATGCCAAACCGGGCGATCGCTTCCAGTTCCAGCGTACGGGATATTTCTGTGTCGACCCCGATTCGACCGACGGTCACCTGGTCTTCAACCGCACCGTGTCGTTGAAGGATAGCTGGGAAAAACTGAAATCGAAATAAGAGAAATCATAGCATTTTCCATACTGTCGGATTCCTTGATGCGTGAGAGGAATCCGGCAGTTTTTATCTGAATCCCAAAAGAAAGAATGTCTGCCAAGAAATCCAACGAACTCGTAGAACGGTATGAACAGATGCTGTCGGGGACGGGCAGTTGCTATTTCGACTCCGACGAAATCGGTGAAATTGCCGAATATTATGAATCGAAAGGGCAGTTGCCCAATGCGCTGCATGCCACCGAATTTGGGTTGAGCATGCACCCCGACGACGTGGACCTGCGCTTGAAACAGGCCCGCTATCTGCTCTATCTCGACCGGGCCGACGAAGCTCGGAAGATTATGGCGGAGTTGGCCGATTACGGTTCCGATGCCACGCTTGTGCGGGCCGAGCTCCAATTTCTCGACGGTCATGTAAAGCGGGCTCACGCCTTGCTGCTTTCGCTACTCGACAGCGATGACCTGAGCGAGGATATCTGTTTCGAAGCCCTCGATATTTATGCCGACTACGATTGTTTCGAGGGGTTGATCGAGTTTGTGCAAAAGGCCGAAACGGTGCTGCCCGACAGCCGTGAACTGTTGCGCGAGATGGCGGCTATCTGTGAAGACCGGTCGGAGTACGACCGGGCAATTGTCATCTACAACAAACTGATTGACAAGGATCCCTATTCGGTGACCGACTGGTTTTCGCTGGCCAAGGTCGAGGCGCTGTTGAAACATTACGACAAAGCCATCGAGGCTTGCGATTTCGCATTGGCTGTCAAGGAAGATGACGAAGCGGTCATTTCGTTCAAGGGATATTGCTATTACGACTCCGGCCAATACGACAAAGCCATCGAGCAGTTCAAGGAGTATGCTACGGTGACCAAAGACAAGTCGGTGGCCTATGAACTGATTGGCGAGAGCTACATCAAACAGGAGGACTATAACAATGCCTTGACCTATTTCCATAAGGCTCTCGAAGCCGACCCGGGCAATTCAAACATCTGTTATCAACTGGCTACCTGCTACTACGATTTGGGAAAGGTGCGTGAGGCGATTGTCTGTTTGCAGGATACAATCAGTCTCGACGAACGGGACGACGAGGCTCACTCGTTTTTGGGCGAAATCTTTTTGCAGATAGGTGACTATGAAAAGGCTTACCGGCATCTGTCGCGTTCGCTGGCCCTGAATGCCGACGACCGGGAGACGCTGCGGTTGAAAGGTGTGGCCTGCCTGCATCTGAGCAACTATGAAGAGGCGATAGAGGCTTTCGAAAAGGTGCTGAAAGAGGATATGTACGACTTGCAAACCCGCTTCAATCTGGTGGTGGCTTATGCCCGAAACGGGAATGAAGGCGAGGCCGAACACCAGGTCGAAATGATTGACAAAATGGCACACACTTTCGATCTGAGCGAATTACCGTCCGAGGAACAGAAGCAGTGGAAAAACGTGCAGACGGCCATTCAGTCGCTCAAAGATTTTCTGCTGGGGAATATATACCCCAATCACGACCAACCCGAAGGGAATAAAGAACCCCTTTCATAGGAAGGGGTTATCGGTGCGTTCGAGACCTATTTCGGTATCGGGTCCATGCCCGGGATAGACTACGGTTTCGGGGGGAAGTGTCAACAGGTTTTTCCGTATCGATTCGATTAACTGGCGATGGTTTCCACCGGGGAAATCGGTGCGTCCGATACTCATCTGAAAGAGGGCGTCGCCCGAGAGTACAAAACCCGATTCGGGTGCGTAAAAGGCCAGGCTTCCCGGCGAGTGTCCCGGCACGGCGATGGCTTGCATCTCTTCCTTCCCGAGGGTGAAGGTGGTGCCGTGACCGATGTATTGCCCAATAGGTTCTATCTCTCCTTTGAAAGGAATCCCGAATGCCTGACATTGCTGGGGCATATAGGGTAACAGAAATTCGTCGTCTTGCGAAGCCATCAGTTTTACGCCATATTGCCGAGCCACGAAAGCATTGCCGAAACAGTGGTCGAAATGCAGATGCGTTGCAAGCAGATATTTTACGACCAGCTGATTGTCGTCGATGAAGTGGGCCAATGTCTCTTCCTCCTTGGGGTAATAACACCCGGCATCGACAACAGCACACTCCCGGCTGTCGGGGTCCCACAGCACATAGCAGTTGACGGGGAGCATATTGAAATGGAAACGGGTTATTTTCATCGCACCTATTTTTTGACTATCTGCACATAAATTACTTTTTTCGTCTCGAAATACTCCTCCTTGAAATAGTCACTCAGATTGAAGACAATCGAGGTCTTCTTGACCGGAGCGATTTCGCTTTGCAAGTCACCCCCTTTGAGGCAGAAAAGTCCGTTAGGCAGGGCGTTATGCTGCTCTTTCCTGATATTTTTTCTCACCAGTTTCAGCAAGTCGGGCAGGGGCATAACGGCCCGGCTCACGACAAAGTCGTATTCGTCTTTGTGTTCTTCCACGCTGCCGTGCTGAAAGGTGACATTGGTCAGTCCTATCGCTTCGGCTACGCTTTGGGCCACCTTAATTTTCTTGCCCACCCGGTCAATCAGATGAAACCGGCATTCGGGAAAGAGAATAGCCAGGGGAATACCGGGAAATCCGCCGCCGGTACCCACGTCGAGAATCGTCGTGCCGTCGGTGAACTCGATGGCCTTGGCAATGCCCAGCGAGTGGAGTATGTGGTGCAGATAGAGGTTGTCGATATCCTTGCGCGAGATTACGTTAATCTTGGCATTCCAGTCGGTATATAAATCGCCCAAAGCAGCAAATTGGCTCTCCTGGGTGGAAGTAAGGTTCGGGAAATAGGTCTTAATGTATTGCATGCGTCTTTATTTAATCAATCGTCTTACAGGGCTCTCGGGGAGCATGTACATTTCAATCTCTTTGAAGGGGACCTCGATATGCACTTGTCCGGTAGCATAGCAGGCAATCTCGTAGGGGTTGAATATCCAGCAGATGCCTCTGTCGGTGAAATAGAAATTCTCAGTAGCCGTGATGTTCTCGGTGTCGAAGAATCCCAGTTCGAGCAGCGAGTCGGGAGCCGCCAGATTCATGCTTTTGAGCAGTTGGCCCAGTAGGGCATGGTTCACCTGGTCGAGCGACTCGGAACGGAAAATATCGTCGAGAACGACACGGTGCCAGTTCGAGAGGTCTATGGTGTAGTAAAAATCGGAGTACATGCCGTGGGCTCCCCCTGTATATTCCGAGGTCGACAGGCCGTAGCACAAAAGACTGTCGCGGTTGTAGACCGTTGAGAGGGTATAGTCAAACTCCCATTCGCACGAGTAGGGAGCTTCGTCCTCTTTCAACTCTTTCTCAAATTCGGGTTCAAGGTCTTTATAGGCTGCGATGTGCGAAGCTACCGCTTTTCGGGCCGAACTTTCAAACAGCGAATCAGAGGCATATTCATCGCCGAATATCAAGGGAGTAAGCATCTTCTGCAATCGAATGCCATCACCCTCCTGCTGGTATTTCACGGGTACATCAATCGCAAAAGCCACGCGGCAGGCCGGCTTGGCGGTGTCGCCCGAGAGGTGATAAGTCTCTTTGATAGTCACTTCCTTCACAGTGACCGAATCAGCAGTTGTTTCGGTCGAACGATTACTCTTGGATTGGCAGGAGTATAAACAGCTCATCAAGATGATTATACTCAGAAATGGTACCTTTTTCATACGACAACTTTTTTACAAAAATACGCCTTTTATCGGGCTCGGCAAGGAAAAAGAGTAAAAAAAGAGGCCATAAAGAGCGAATGTTTTTCGACCCACCTCGGGCCCTTTGGGCGTTTTTCCATCACCTCTTGCGGGAAGAGTCGAAAGATTTGCCTACCTTTGTCCGTTGAACCCGACCCGAATCGGGCTTTACAAACTCAATCGATATGTTGCAAATCGGAAAATTCAATACGCTCCAAGTGGTCAAGACGGTCGATTTTGGTGTCTACCTTGACGGAGGCGAGAAAGGCGAAATCCTGTTACCCCGTAAGTTCCTTCCCGAACAACCTTGTGTCGAGGGAGACGAATTATCGGTCTTTGTCTATCACGACTCGGAGGATCGCCTGATTGCTACCACACGCAAACCCTATGTACAAGTGGGTGAGTTTGCCCGCTTGCAGGTCAAGTCGGTGACGAAGGTGGGAGCATTTCTCGATTGGGGTGTGGAGGCCAAGGACCTGCTGGTCCCGTTTCGCGAGCAGAATGGCGAGATGCAGCAAGGCCGGTATTATGTGGTGTATGTCTATCTCGACTTTGCCACAGGACGTATTGTAGCCTCGGCCAAACTGAACAAATTCCTTGATAATGTTCCCCCCGAATATACCCCCAACCAGCCGGTCGATATTCTGGTCGTACAGGAGACCCAGCTCGGCTTCAAGGTGATTATCAATAACCTGCATTGGGGCATGGTCTATCACAATGAGATATTCCGACCGATAAGTATCGGGGAGCACTTGCAGGCTTATATCAAGCAGGTGAGAGACGACGAGCGGATAGATGTGTCGTTGCAGCCGAGCGGGTATGAAAACCGGATAGACCCGTTGAGCGCACTTATCTTGCAGCGGTTGGAGGAAGCCGGTGGTTGTTTGCCTCTCTCCGACAAATCGCCCGCCGACGAGATTGCCCGCCATTTCCAGTGCAGCAAAAAGAGTTTCAAGAAGGCGATAGGAGCCCTCTACAAAGCTCACCGTATCGTTATCGATGAAACCGATATTCGCAAAGCCTGACCGTTATCTTTCGTCAAGTTAAAAGAACTTTTTTCAACAACTGTTGTTTAAGAGTTGTAAAGTTTCGTGTGAAGAGACCTTACGACTTTTAACAGGTACTAAACAATAAAAACAGTTATGAAAAGAGTTTTCCTTATGTGGGTCGTCGTGCTGGGAAGCGCGGGACTTTTATTTGCTCAGAAAAGCAATCAAAAGGAGGTCAAACAACTGCAAAATTTTTTGCAACAGACTTCGGCCAAGGGTGATGCCAATTATATCCGATTGGGAATCACCAATATCAACAATCCATCTACCTGGAAAGGTGTGACTTGGAGTGATGGCCGGGCTATCTCAATCGAGTGGTCGGACAAGGAGCTGGCCGGGGAACTGGACCTGACCGGTTTTACAGCATTGCAAAAGGTAGACTGCTCGCGCAACCAGCTCACGGGTATCGAAGTATCGGGGTGTACGGCACTCAACACGTTGAATGTGAGCCGTAACAAACTCTCGACGTTGAATATCGACAACTGTCCGGCCTTGATCAAGCTCGATTGTTATAAAAACCGGTTGACCGATTTGTCGCTGGCCGGATTGCCGGGATTGAAAAACCTGAATTGCTCCAACAACCTTTTTGTCGAGTTGAATGTAAACGGGGCACAGCAGTTGCAGAGTCTGAACGTACAGGGGTGTCACCTCGAATCGCTGATGGTCGACAGTTGCGAAAACCTGAAAAATCTCTATTGCGGCTACAACAAACTCACCAGTTTGAACCTCTTTGGTACGGTGAGCCTGTCGAACTTGAATATCGACGACAACGAGATTGTCAATATGGTTATCTCCAAACTGCCTTCTCTCTCGTCTTTCGTGTGCAGCGACAACAACATGACCACCCTGGGGGTACTCAACTGTACATCACTGACCGATTTGGTTTGCTCCTACAACGACCTCACGACGTTGAATCTCGATGGGAGCGACAACCTCTACTTCGTTGATTGTTCCTACAATGACCTCACGACACTCGATTTAAGCAACCGAACCCTGTTGCAACGGGTTATCTGCAACAACAACCAACTGAATACGCTCGACGTATCTTTTTGTCCCAATCTGGTTTATATCAACTGCCGATACAACCAGTTAATCGATTTGCGCACCATAGGCGACAGCAACCTGCGCATGATTGCCTGTCAGTGGAACTATTGATGCAAGCAAAAAAGACATAGCATCTGAAATATTCTTTTCACGATTTAATCAACGATCCGTAATGCCGGGATAATTCCCGGCATTACGGATCTCGTTTTTTTATGTCCAATGACTCTCTTAGGAAGATAAGAATGATGTTACAAAAAGATTCCTATTTTATTTTGCCCTTTAAGAAAAAGTTCTATATTTTTGGAAACTAAGCAACTAAACAATGAAAAACACTGTGATAGAGCTGTGCATCTCGTATTGTCTTTTTAGTTTGATCAATTATGTGAGTTAACCTAAAACTATACCATTATGAAGCAATATATTCTTGCATTGGATCAGGGAACAAGCAGTTCCCGGGCTATCGTTTTTGATGAAACCGGTAAAACTTGTGCCGTAGCACAACGAGAGTTCCGGCAGATTTTTCCAAAATCGGGGTGGGTGGAACACGATCCACATGAAATCTGGTCTTCTCAGGCTTCGGTCATTGCCGAGGCTATCACCCTGATGGACATCAACGGATTGAATATTGCCGGTATTGGTATCACAAACCAGCGGGAAACGACAATCGTTTGGGACTCCGATACCGAAGAGCCCATATACAATGCAATCGTGTGGCAGGATCGCCGTACATCGAGCTATTGTGACGAGCTGAAAGAGCAGGGGCTCACCGATATGATTCGTCAGAAGACGGGTCTGATTATCGATGCCTATTTCAGCGCCACGAAAATCAAATGGATTCTCGACAATGTACCGGGAGCACGCGACCGGGCCGATAAAGGGAAACTTATGTTCGGGACGGTAGACTCCTGGCTTATCTGGCGTTTGACTCGGGGCGAGGTGCATGTGACCGATGTGAGCAATGCTTCCCGAACGATGCTTTTCAATATCAATACTTTGGAGTGGGACCAGGAGTTGCTCGACCTGTTTGGTATTCCTCGGTCGATGATGCCCGAGGTCAAATCGTCGAGTGAGATTTATGGACACACCAAGACAACGATTTTTGCGCACAAAGTCCCCATCGCGGGTATTGCAGGTGACCAGCAGGCAGCTCTTTTCGGACAGATGTGTACCGAGCCGGGTATGGTCAAAAATACCTATGGCACGGGCTGTTTCCTCCTGATGAATAGCGGAGAAAAGCCTATTCTGTCGAAAAACAATCTGATTACCACGATAGCCTGGAAAATTGGCGACAAAGTGAACTATGCGCTTGAAGGAAGTATATTTGTAGGAGGATCGGTAGTACAATGGTTACGCGATGGGCTGGGGGTAATCAACTCCTCGTCGGAGGTGGAAGAACTGGCTTCACGGGTTCCCGACACCAACGGTGTTTATTTCGTTCCGGCTTTGACGGGACTCGGTGCTCCCTGATGGGACCAGTATGCCCGGGGAACCATTGTCGGCATCAGTCGCGGTACCACCACGGCCCATATTGCGCGAGCTGCTCTCGAAGGTATTGCCTACCAAACGATGGACATCACGGCAGCCATGTCGCGCGATGCGGGCATTCCCCTCAAAGAACTCAAAGTTGACGGTGGAGCCTCGCGCAATAACCTGTTGATGCAGTTCCAGGCCGATATCCTCGGCATCAAGGTCATTCGTCCGCAAGTGGTGGAGACGACAGCCATGGGAGCAGCCTATCTGGCAGGTCTTGCCGTTGGCTATTGGTCGAGCATCGACGATATTCGCAAGCAGTGGCAGATAGACCATGTATTCGAACCCTCCTGGGAAGAAGAGAAGCGGCAGGCTGCCAAACTGGGCTGGGAAGATGCGGTTAAACGCACTTTGGTCGATTATACCAAGAGAAATTAAAGATAAATATCATTAACCGGAAAATCTAAAAACTGATAAGCCATGAATGAAGTTGTATTTACCAAGAGCCTCTTCGAGTTTATCGGGACGGCCATACTGGTGTTGTTTGGCGACGGAGTGGTCGCTTCGAATCTCTTGAAAAAATCGAAAGGTGAGAACGGTGGTTGGGTGGTTGTGACACTCGCCTGGGGACTGGCCGTCATGCTCGGCGTATTCATTTCGGGTCCTTATTCGGGTGCTCATCTTAACCCGGCAGTCACTTTGGGATTAGCCGCTGCGGGAACATTCAGTTGGAGCCTGGTTGTGCCTTATATCGTAGCACAGATGCTCGGCGGTTTCACGGGGCCGTATTGGTGTTTACTGGTGGTTAGCGCATTTTTCTCGCTTCTGTCATTTGCAAGTCATTGATATTCAGCAATATTACGAAACCATGTATCGTGATACAAATCCCTGACGGGACAAAAACGGGACAAAACCACAGGAAAATAAAATCAAGAACGCTCTTTGCCGGACATCCCTTGCCGTGAATACCCTTTCACGACACAAAGGTACGCTTTTGTCCCGTGAATACCAAGCATAAACCCATAAATTTACTACAAATATGCTGTCAGACAATACTTTCTGCGGAATTGGGCATTTGAGATAGATACATCAAATATCGGGACTCTGCATCTTCGATTTGGTGTAAAATTCCTGTTAAAATCTGTTTAACGGCATTTGTACACTATGATTACTTTGCCGTTGGACAATGCGTATCGAAAGTGTACAAGCTCTTTGCCGCTTTTGTGGCATCTGAATGTATGCCTAATCAGGATGTTACCTAAGTAATGTGACACGGAACAGTAGCCGGACAATGCGACAAGCGTCATATTGTACAATGTATGAAATTCGCTGATTTTCAAATCATTAAAGAGCTATAATGCAGGCAATTATATCGTCCTTTTTTAGCTGAATTACAAATCAAACCATATACATTTGCGACCGAAATTGATTAACAAGGCAATAAAATACAACGATTATGACGGAAAACAAAAACTCAAAAATGAACCTCGAACAGGAGCGCAGGATTGCGGAACTCCAAGAACGGGTGAACAGACTGGAGAACCTTTGCTATGCGGCCAAGGAAATATTGAATTTAGAGGAAGCGGCAACCTTTCTCGGTATTGCCAAAAGCACCCTTTACAAGATGACCCACTTGAACCAACTGCCGTACTTCAAGCCGTCCGGAAAACTCATCTTTTTTGAGAAGAAGAAACTCATTGAGTGGGTACGCGGCGCAAAGTCCATGTCCGTTGAAGAAATCAAGGAGGAAGCAGCCGCCAAGATTATGGAAATGAACGAAAGGCAGTAAAGCATTATTATTCACACTAAAATCAAAATAAAATGGAACAGACTAAGAACATGGAACAGACCGGAGCAGCTTCGGCCATCCACATCGAGAAAAAGAACGAGAACAGAAAACGTGAGGCAAGCGGAAAGGATGTACAAGCTATCCGCTCGTTTTTAGAAAGTCTGAGTGTTTACGAGGCGGACGCATTGCGTGTGGGCATTGCCATTGCAGACGGTAAAACCACCGCGGAAAACATTTCATCGGATGACCGCCTTGCGCTCAACCGTTATCTCAACAGCGGAAAGGACAACGAACGGATGACTGCGGACAATGCGCAGGCACATCGGTTGAACCGTGCGTTTCAACTATTGGAGCGTGTAGCGGAGTTTTGCGACAAGCGGCAATTAGTAACGGTGAATAGGTCGTTGCTATCCATCGCCGTGGATGCGGCAGACATCAGCCGAGCCGTTTCCTCACTTGACAAGCGTCCAGCACCGGGGCAACCGTTCCCCAATAGCACAGGCATCAGTGGCGCAGGAAAGTAACCGTATGCGGTTGGAAAATTCAAATGACCGATGAAAATCCACTATGGATATGGCTGCATCCCGTTCCTTTTTTTCCCTTATTTCGGATTGGAACACATTTAGTAACGGGTGTTGCTTATCAGCGAAACAGTTTTACGCTTGCGCATTACACAAAAGGATGAAGCCGTGCAGGGAACAACGAAAAACTAACAGTCAATTCCGTACATACTTTTGTACGGCTTCATTCCATCCTTACAACAGAAGCATCACATTTATATCACACTTATAGAAACAAAATTTTATGGACAAGGAAAAATACAGTTTCTTGAACCCGAAAGGGATTGAAACTTTTGCGTTCATCTTTTCGGGCAATGCACTACAATGGTTGCACGGAACAACAACCGATGACAACGGCAGGAAAATCGGCAACTTCACATTGTTTGGCGACCTCTTGGCAAGGATGGCTCTTGCGGACGGTACGGCCAAAGGTTTCTACAGACCGCTCACGCTGTCAGTCGGTCAGGCGCAGTATTCCGAAGAACAGCTTTCAACACAATGGAGCATGGGCAGGAAGCGCATCCGCCGCCTGTTGGACGAACTGGCAAGACTGGAACTCATAGACACCTCCCGTTCAAGGGTTGCGTCCGTGATGACTTTTCCATGCCTCCTGCAATGGATGACAAAGGATGGCAGCGTAGTTTCTAATCCGTTCATCCACAAACAAAGGGAAAGAATAGAACCGCTCTGAATGGTGGCAAACGGGCAGACTGGCTGATTTCCCGCTTTCCCGTTGTTCTCCAATCCGGCAAATCATCCGGCACACATAAGGCTTTCCGATGGCTAACGTAAGGGATGAATGGCGTGGAGCGTCAGCGTTGAGTTGCGAGATATGCCGAGGTATTACCGCCTTCGGACGGTATTACCACGACACCCTCGCAACGGTCTGGCAGCCCGTTGTCCTTGCCGCTCGCAGGCTCGCACCATCCCTTTTGTAGATACCGTATTATTCCATTTTAAGAACTTTTGTTTATGGCATATGAAGAAGAAGCAATCCGAACAGGAAAAGCCTGTTGTAAGGCGTGACAAGGTGGTGGTCACCAAAGTCACGGAACAGGAGCTTACACAAATCAAAAGCACCGCCAACCAATGCGGCATGACCCGCAGCGACTTCATCCGTGCAAGGGCACTCGGCTATAAGCCAAGATTGAGGCTTTCCGATGCGGAATTGGATGGTTTGCGCCAGCTTGCGGCTTGCAGGACGGACATGGTGAACTTCGCCAACGCCCTGCATGGTTTGAGCGACAATGAGAAGGTAAAACTTTTCCGGCACCAGCCGACCATGCTTGACTGGTACGAGAAAGTGGCATATGTCACGAACCGTGTCACCGACTTCTTGCAGTCCGCACAGACGGCCAACAGCTATCCGGCAGGAACAACAAACGAAAATGCAAAGGAGGACTAAGCATGATAGCCAAGGCAAAGGCCGTAGCCCACGGCATTAGGGCAATGCTGTATGTGTCTGGTGAATCGAGGAACAAGAAGCATCCCGAAAGGATAATCCGTATCTGCGACAACTTCATGCCGCAGGGAATGGACGCGACAGGCATTTTTACGGAAATGAAGTTTGCCACGATGAACCATTCGAACATCAAGAACAATATCATTCGCATGGAGATAAGCCCGGCGATGGAGCATACCGAAAACTTCACTTTGGATGATTGGCGGGAACTGTGGCATGACTTCGCCGCCGCTTTCGACATGCAGGAAATCCGAGACAAGGACGGCAAGGTGGTTTCCGAGCAGACAAACATATCGGGCAGCAAGTCATCCGTCTGGCTGCATGAGGAATCCGACAGCAGAATACCCCATCTTCATGCCATCGTCAGCCGGATGGACGAAAACGGGAACATCAACAACGACCACGCCATACACCTCCGCGCACAACGGGCGGCGGAAATGATAGCCCGGCAAAGGGGATGGACTACGGCACAACACATACACGAAACCAACATCCCGAAAGTCAGTGCCGACTGCATGGAAGTCTTGCGCGAACTTGACAACTGGTCATGGGACGGCTACCAAGAAAGGCTTGCCGCCAAAGGTTACGAGTTATATTTGCGGAAAGATAAGAAAGATGTCATTCGTGGCTATGTGCTTCTTAAAGGCAACACGAAATTCAAGGCATCGGAACTTGGAAAGGGACGCAACCTGACCGCATCACGCATCAGGCAGACATGGGAAAAGCTACATTCCGGCAATGAGCAACAAGTCCGTCCGGCAACCAAACAGCCAGTTGTACCGACACCGAAACCATCCGTTCTTAATGGTACGGAACATAGGTCACAGCTATTTGTACAACATCGTAATCCTATATTCGAGGATTATACCACTTATAAATCCAATCACCAGCCCACAGAGTTTGAATATGACGGCGAGACCTATAAGCGTTATCTTCCAGACAAGGTGCTTGACTTCTTCAACTATGAGTTCGACTATCTGGAACTGGCCAACTGGCAAGCCCTGCAAAACCTTGCGATGGCTTACTTCACTTTGATAGCATCACCCTACGAGGTGACATCGGGCGGCGGTGGCGGCGGTTCGCAGTCTGACTTGAAATGGGGGCGTGACCCGAAAGAGGATGAGATAGAGTTTGCCCGTAGATGTGCGCAGGCCGCTTCAAAGAGAATCGGCAGACATTCCAAAGGCGGAATAAAACGTAAATAAAAAACTAAAAAACAGAAATGCAATGAAACAACCCGATACGGCAGCACTCCGTGAGAGGCTTGCCAATTATACACCCGAAGATGAGTTGGAACAGGATAAGCAGGAACTTGACGGACTGACTCAGAAAGTCAACTGCCAGCTAATCGAGTTTCGCAATCTGCTGAAAGAAATCAATGCGCTCAAGGAAGAACTGCACGGCATACACGGTAGTTTGAAGCATACCGTCCAACGTGAACGAACTGCCTTCAATGCCTTGGTTGCGGCAAAAGACAGTGCGGACAATATCATGGACGGCATCAACCGTGCCATTGTCAAAGCAGAACAGCACACCGTCATCCGTGCCAAAATCGGTACCGATGAACTGGCGAAAGTGCATCAATGTACAGCCGACCATATCAAGACCGAAGAAGAACTGTTGGAGAAGCACTGTAAGAAAATGGCCAAACGCCTCCAAAGCAATGAAGGCATTTGGCTTTCTACACCGTGGCTCATATTCGTGGTGATAGTTTTGTCTGTAAGTTATCTTGCCGTAATTTTATGGGCTATATACAAAAGATGAGTTACACACTTTTACTTTCCCAATGATTTGAACATTTTGGTAATGCACCGCTTCTTTTGTTCCATATTGGGATGGACGTAAAGGTTGAGCGTAGTTGAAATGTTTGAATGACCCAACAATACGCTGACAGTTTTATAGTCACATCCGGCTTCAATACAACGGGTGGCGAAGCTGTGCCGCAGACCGTGATATTTCAGTTTGGGGATGTCGAGCTTCGCCATCAAACCATTGTAATAGTTACGATACGTGCGTGGTTCTGTTGGACGCTCATCATTAGTAAGCACATAAAAATCTTCATTGACCACCTTTTTCAACGGTTTAATCATAGACAACAACTCCTTGCTCATAGGAATTTCGCGGCAGGAGTTTTTTGTTTTGGGTGTGTTGATGACCAACTCCGTATGCTTTTTCTCACCCTCAATGATATAGATGCGTTCAATCGTGCGACTGACCGTTATTGTTCCATCTGCCACATTGATGTCGCTCCACTTCAAAGCGCATATTTCTCCAATGCGCAGCCCTGTACTAAGGCTGATATAAATTCCCAACCCAGTAAAGGTAAAGTGGCTCTGAATGTAGTTCAGAATCTTTCGGTGATTGGCGACAGACAGCACTTCCAGTTCCTTGCTGGTGGAGGTCGTGGGGTATTTTATATCCCATTCGTAGTAAGTCATCCATTCATTTTTAACTCCGAACTTCATCACCATTTTAAGGACTATCAGAATGTCCTTTACTGTTTTGACACTTAGGCCGTTTCCTAACTTTTGCAAGACGAATGCCTGCACTGCCTGTTCGTGGAGTGAATCACCGTCCCCGAAATATGGGAGGACGTGGTTCTCCAAGATTAACACATAAGCCGCCATCGTGGACTGCTTTACATAAGGCCGCTTGTACTCTTTCCAAGCTGCCGCAATTTCTCTAACTGTTTTATGAATCATGATTTCTAAATAATTGGTTCTTATAATTAGAGAAATATAGTGTGGTTAGTTCCGGCTTTGAGATTTCCAGAGTTTACGGAGGAGTGGGAGGAGCATTATTTAGCTGAATATTTAGATTTCAAGAACGGATTAAACCCCAGTGCTAATAAATTTGGTAGTGGTATAAAGTTCATATCTGTTATGGATATTCTGAATAATGACTTTATTACTTATGATTGCATCAGAACTTCTGTGGAAATAACACCAGAGGAACAAGTGGCATTTGCTGTTGAAAAGGGTGATATGCTGTTCCAACGAAGTTCTGAAACATTGGAGGATGTCGGTAGAGCGAATGTCTATATGGATGACCGACCAGCAGTGTTTGGTGGTTTTGTAATACGAGGGAAAAAGAAAGCTGAATACAATCCTATGTTCTTTCGGTATCTGTTAGCAAGTCCTTATGCTAGAAAAAAGGTTATTCCGATGGGCGCAGGTGCGCAACATTTTAATATCGGACAGGATGGGTTGAGCAAAGTAAAACTTCATTTCCCCATATTACAGGAGCAACAGAAAATAGCTGATTTATTGCGATTGATAAACGAGCGCATTTCTACTCAGAACAAAATCATTGAGAAATTAGAAACCTTAATTAAGGGAATTGTTGAAACTGTTATTTCTTCGCAAAAGCCTAATACACTTATTAAAAATTGCCTCGAATGCAATTCATCCACATTGCAGGAAAGCCAAGTTGCAGAAACTGGAACTTTCCCTGTT
>DXDM01000036.1 GCA_019115485.1 Candidatus Barnesiella excrementavium
AGACTATCTGGATAAAGCCCCGGAGTCGGAAATATCCGATTCCGATGTGTACAGCAAGTTCAACACGTTCCAGGGATTTATCGAGGATATTTATCAATGTGTAGTTGATGTGGCCAATCGGGACATTCACGGAATGGGTAACTGGAATTGGGGTGACGATGTGGTAGGAGCCCAGGGAAAACGTATGGGCGACTTTGCCATCAACGGCGATTACATGACGTGGCGCGATACCGATGTGAGCCCGTTCTTTGCAGGGTCCAAGCAGACCGGGAATGGCGAGTCGGGTAACGGTCGTTCCAAACGTGGCTATTGGGATCATGGCTGGTTGGGAATACGCAAGGCCAACATGGCCCTGGCTAATCTGGACCAGTTGGTCGAACCTTATGGCTCGGCTTCGTTGGAAGAGCAAAAGAATCTGATTGCCGGGCAGGCCTATTTTTTCAGAGGCTATTTCCATTTTGAAATTATGCGGGCATGGGGCGGTATTCCCTACATCGATCAGATGTTGATGCCCGACATGGAGATGACCTTCCCCCGCCTCTCTTATGCCGAGACAGCCGAAAAGGCAGCTCTGGATTTTGAAATGGCCGCCAACCTGCTTCCCGAAGACTGGGACGATATCGCCACGGGTCAAATTACGGCCGGCAAGAATGAGGGCCGATTGACCAAGGGTGCAGCATACGGATATTTGGGTAAAAACTGGTTGTATGCGGCCTCTCCCTTGATGAATGGCGTGTCGACGGGTAACTATGAGTATAATATAGAATACTGCAAGCGGGCGGCTCAGGCCTTCATGGAGGTAATCAAACTGGCCGACAAAGGAGTGTACGGCCTGGTTCCTTTCTCGGAGTACAGCAATAATTTCTATAAAAACGACAATACGGCACCTTGGACTGTCGAGACCATTTTCAAAAATCCCGTTTATGGTCACAGCCAATGGAACCACGGGTCAGAGATTCTGGTCTATTGCGGCGGTTGGAGTAATTATGCTTCGCCTACCGAGAACTATGTCGAGAATTTCGGTATGGCCAACGGACTCCCCATTTCGGTAAAAGGGTATGGCGATGTGGCCGATTCGGGTTATGACCCCTCGGACCCCTGGACCGGTCGGGATCCCCGCTTCTATTATAACATATTAATCGATGGCGATCAAATCGTAGAGTCTGATGCTGCTCCCCGAAAGACGGCTCAACTGTATGTAGGCGGTGAAGACCGTAGTGCCGGTAATAGTGTGACTGGATATGGCTATCGCAAGTTCCATCATTTGCGTCGCAATAATAAGGACGATGGCATGAAAAACTCATTCTACATGCAGTGTCCTCAAATGCGGTTGGCCGATGTTTACTTGATGTATGCCGAGGCTGTAAACGAAGCCTATGGCCCCAATGTGGCTCCCGTGGATATACCTGATGGACTCACGGCTGCCGAGGCTGTCAATCGCGTTCGGGCAAGAGCCGGTGTACCCGATGTCGATTCCCGATTCTTGACAGATAAGACCCTGTTCAGAGAGATTATTCGTCAGGAGCGTGCAGTGGAGTTGGCCTTCGAGGGACATCGGTGGTATGACCTGCGCCGGTGGTATATTGCCCATGAGAAGGAGTACAAAGAGTTGTATGCCCTTGAATTTGATGCCGGTCATACTTATTTCAAGAAAGTTCTGTATCAAACCAAAACTTTTGAAATGAAGCACTATTGGTTGCCGTTCGAGAGTTCGCAAGTGAGTATATATCCGGGATTCTATCAAAATCCGGGTTGGTAATTCAGTTTATCCATTTAATATAACTAATGATGAAATACACATATAAAATATTACTTTTATTGGCTCTGTTTGGCGGAATGGGTGCCTCGTCCGTCATGTCGGCACAAAGCAAAGAGCAATCAAAAGTAACAATCACATCTGTGGTGAAAGACGAATCCGGTAAACCTATCGCAGGAGCCAAGGTATATGCTCAAGAAGGAGCGATTGTCACACGAACCGATGCCGGTGGTAAGTTCTCGATACGAGTGCCGCGGAGCTCCGATTTGTTTGTCGAGGCAAAAGGATATGAATCGAAACTGTTGAGCACGGTTGATGAAGAAGGAATTACTTTGGAACAAATGCCCTTTTTGATGACCGAGGACGATAACATAAACATTCCGTTCTCATCGGTGAAGAGAGGCGATGTCGTGAATGGCATTTCGGCAATCAATACCGACGAGGTGTTGAAGTATGACAACTTTGAAACGGTCACCGACCTTATCGAGGGGCGGGTTACCGGTTTGTTGGGGTCAACCAATATTCGTGGAATAGGCGATGCTTTGATTGTCGTTGACGGGATACCCCGCGATATTTCCATGTTGAGTATCGAGGAGATAGAACAGATTACGGTGCTCAAAGATGTCAACGCCTCTGTATTGTATGGACCTCAGGCCCAAAATGGAGTCATCTATATTACAACCAAACGGGGAAAGGCTCATAAGCGGGAAATCAACGTCTTCTTCGAGGAGGGCTTCTCCACGCCCAAGTCATTGCCCCGGTACTTGGGTTCGGCCGAGTATATGACTCTCTACAACGAGGCTTTGAGTAACGATGGGCTTGATGCTAAATTTACTCCCGAAACAATTGAAAATTACGCCAATGGGAATAACGTTTATCGGTATCCCGATGTAGACTACTATTCCAGCGAGTTCCTGAAAAATTTCAGAAACACGACACGTCTTGTGACCGAGTTCTCGGGAGGAAACAAGAATACTCGTTACTATACCAATTTGGGGTGGACCAACTGGGGCTCCCTGTTTTCACAAGGACAGTCTGAGTCGACCAACCGGTTTAACGTGCGCGGTAATATTGATTTCAAGGTAACCGATTTCATCAGCAGCCATTTAGATGCCGTAGTCGTGTTTGATATCAATAAAGGGCCCCGTGGCGATTTCTGGAATAGTGCAGCCACGTTGCACCCCTACTATTATGCGCCGCTCATTCCGGTAAGTATGGTAAACGACCCTTCTATTTTGGAGACGGCAAAACTGGTAAAAGGCGAGTATATCTTGGGTGGAACCAACCAATATCAAGACAATGTGTATGGCAATATGTACTTGGCCGGGTACACGCAAAACATACAGCGTACGGCTCAGTTTAACGGAGGACTTGATTTCGATTTTGACAGATGGGTGAAAGGGTTGAAGTTCAAGACCTATCTGAGTTTCGATTTTTACAATCAGTACAGCCAGAGCGTAGAGAATACCTATGCGGTGTACAATCCCGTTTGGAACGACCAGAATCAGATAGAATCAATTACCAAAATCAACGAAGATCTCTCAACCGGAGTCCAGGAACTGGGGTCGGGTAGTTTTATCCGCCGCATGGGGGTTTATGGATTGTTTGACTACAATCGCACATTCAATGGCGTTCACAATGTATCGGGGCTATTGTTAGGGTATTACAATACGTTGGACCAGAACGACCAGTTGTTGACCGATAAATATGCTCACTTGGGATTGCGGGCGGCCTATAATTACAAGCACCGTTACTATGTCGATTTCAGTGCGAGCTATTCCAATTCGGTGAAACTGCCCAAGCGGAACAGAGGCGGTCTTTCTCCTACGGCTGCCTTGGCCTGGGTGCCTTCCAACGAAGATTTCTGGACAGACAATTCTATACTCAACTATCTGAAATTGAAGGTGAGTGGGGGTATGCTGTTGACCGATGTGAATATAGACAGTCACCTGTATAATCAGTCATATTGGAGCAGTGGCAGTCTCAGCTGGGGCGACGGCAACTATTCGGGTAACATTACCTATGTCGGTCGTTCGGCCAACCCCAACCTGACCTACGAGAAGATGAAGAATATCAATGTGGGATTTGAATCCTATTGGTTTAACAAGAAGCTGGCGTTGGAAGCCAACTATTTCTATAACCGTTATTCCGACAAGGTGTTACGTAGATACAACTATTATCCTTCGTTTGTTTCGCTCTATTTCCCCGACGAAAATTATGAGGCAGATGACTATACCGGTGTGGAAATTGGCCTTACATGGCGTGAGCGGATAGGCGACTTCTCCATAGACGTGGGTGCGAATATGATGTATGCCAATTCGGAAGTCATCAAGAAAGACGAGCTTTGGGCCAACGATTATCAATACAGAAAGGGTAATTCGGTCGACGCTACGTATGGTTTGGTCTGTCAAGGATTTTTCCAGAACCAGGCCGATATAGACCAAAGTCCGGTTCAAAAATTTGGAGAGGTTAAGCCGGGCGACTTGAAATATGTCGATATGAATAATGACAACATCATTGACGAGAATGACTATGTGAAAATTGGCAATACGCAGGCCCGGTTCTCCTATGGAGTCAACGTGAATCTGCAATATAAAGATTTCAGTCTGTTTATTTTGGGCGAGGGCCGAACGGGGTATGACTATTATCAGTCGGGCGATTACTTCTGGATTGACGGAAACGACAAATATTCCGAGGTTGTCAGAAACCGGTGGACCCCTGAAACAGCCTCTACGGCTACTTATCCGCGATTGTCCTCAAAGGCCAATGAGAATAATTTCCAAAACTCAACCTTTTGGCTGCAAGACGGCACGTATTTCAATCTGAGTCGTGTTCAGCTCACCTATTCGCTTCCTCAAAGCCTCTTGGGCAGTACTCCTGTGAAAGGTGCCAGCGTTTATTTGAGAGGCTCCGACCTGTTGATGATTTCAAAAAATGCGCGGCTGCGCCAGATGAATATCGGCAGTGAGCCCCAATACAGGAACTTTGTGATAGGTGCGCGTGTAATGTTCTAATTTCTAAATGTATATGAGTATGAAAGTCTTAAAATATATATTACCGATTTGTTTCTTGGGCGGGCTCATCTCTTCGTGCGACATGCTTGAACCCGATTTGGACAATACCTATGACCAGGACCGTGTGAAAAGCGATCCCGCTTTTGCCGAAGGATTGCTGTTGCAGGCTTACGAAGCGCTACCACAGGGATATACCTTCGACGAGGTGGCGACTGACGATGCGGTGACTAACGATAAGAACAGCGATTATTTGAGTATGGCAACAGGCAGTTGGTCGGCCTTGTCCAACCCGATGGAGACGTGGAGCGATTCGTATAACATGATAGGCTATTTGAACGACTTCCTTTCGGTCGTTGACCAAATCGAGTGGAGCTGGGAAAGCGAACGCCGTGACCAGCTGTTCCGTGATCGCTACAAAGGAGAGGCTCTTGCACTGAGAGCGTATTTCCATTTCCAAATCTTACAGGCTCATGGGGGGAAAGGTGCATCGGGTCAGATGCTGGGAATCCCCTATATAAAGACGCTTATCAACGCCTCGAATTCCGAAGAGTGGATGCTGGAACGTCCGGCGTATAAGGAGACGGTTACCGATATTTTCAACGACTTGGATTCGGCAATCACTTTATTGCCCGAGGTGTATGATAATATATCGGGTGATGATGATTACAACCGGGTAAACGGGGAGGATCATGTGAATCGAATCAGTGGGTTGATTGCTCATGCCATCAAGGCTCGTGTGGCTTTACACGCCGCAAGTCCCGCTTTTAACGGCGGACGTTATGATATGGAGCTGGGGCAGATAGCTGCCGAAGAGTCGGCCTATTTGATTAACTATATAGGCAAGGTTTCGGCCTTGACCAGTGCGCTCAAAGATCCCTACTTCTTTGATGCCAATAGCGACACGAAAAACAAGGATATCTTGTGGCGAATGGACTATCAAAAGAATACATACGACCGGGAGTCGGACAACTATCCCCCTTCGCTGTTTGGAAACGGCCGGGTGAATCCTTCTCAAAATTTTGTGGATATATTCCCCATGGAAAATGGTTATCCTATCGGTAGCGAATTTGCCGATGTATCGGGATATAATGAGGCCGATCCTTATTGGGGCCGGGATCCTCGATTGGCCAATCTGGTATTGTATAATGGCGGGACAATAGGTTCGACTCAAATATTTACGAGTGATACCGAGGGTAATATTGACGGTTTGGATAAACAGACCAATTCTACCCGCACGGGATACTATTTGAAGAAACTGATGCGTCCCGATGTGAATCTGTCGCCGGCGTCGATTACCGGTCAGACCCATGTGCGTCCCTTGATACGCTATACCGAGATGTTTCTTATCTATGCCGAGATTGCCAACGAATTGTGGGGTGCTGATGCCGACCCGCAAGGATATGGATTCACACCGCGCTCGATTATTGCCGGGATAAGGAAACGGGCCAAGATTCTGTCGGAAGGCACGGGTGATGCCTATCTGAATACCCTTGATACCGAAGGCTTGAAATCATTGATTCGTAACGAACGCCGCATAGAGCTCTCTTTCGAGGGATTCCGATTCTGGGATATGCGTCGTTGGGGTCTCCCGATGGACGAAACGATTCGGGGTATGAAGATTATTGACCGGGACGGGGTGCTTGAATATAGTGTAATCGAGAATGTAGAGAACCGGAATTATGCCTCCTACATGCAGTATGGTCCCATTCCGCAGGAGCAAATCTTGAAATGTGGAGTGCTGGAACAGAACCAGGGGTGGTAAAAGATTATTCCGAAGAGCTTCTGGATTACCTGTAATGATGTGAGTATTATGAATTTCATAAATAAAAAACTTAGACTAAGATGAAAACAACCGCTCAAAAACTATTGATAATTGCTTTGACCTTATTGATGGGAGCATCGTGTACCAATGAAGATTGGGAGTTTCCCGATTTTGATTATACGACATCGTATTTCCCGTATCAATATCCCGTGCGGACTTTGATTCTGGGCGAATGTGATTATGACAACACCAATGACAAGAATGGCCGGTTTATCATTAGTGCGGCCATGGGTGGCGTATATGAAAACAAGGAAGATGTTTTTGTCAATTTTGAAATCGATGAGTCGTTGACCAACAATTTGCGCATTAAGGGCACGACGACCGACATAAAACCTTTGCCCCGTGAGTATTATACGTTGAGCAACAACAGTCAGATTGTTATTCCCAAGGGGAAGTATAATGGAGGTATAACGGTACAACTGACCGACGCATTTTTTGAAGATTCGCTCTCTTACTCGACCAATTATGTAATTCCTTTGGTTATTGTGTCGGCATCGACCGACTCGGTGTTGCGAGGCAATCCCTCGGTGGACAATGCCGACAGACGCGACGAAACCCAGTGGGCTGTCGCACCCAAGGATTTCACCCTGTTTGGCGTGAAGTATATCAACCCCTATCATGGCAAATATCTGCTTCGGGGCAAATCGGTGACCAAAGATGCCACAGGTGCGGTGATAGGCGAGAATGTTTATCACCAGCCTTATGTCGAGCGGGATATTGTGACCTCTTTATCTACGTGCGGGCGGAATGAACTTCTCTATTCCGAATCGATACGGGTCGCCGATGGTGTGAGTCCGGGAGCGTTTGAGGCTTGTATAACGGTTGATGATGAGGGTAATTGCACCATGGTTAATACCGAGTCTTCGCTGTTCCAGGTCTCCGGTCGTGGCGAGTATGTGCCTCATGGCGATTCCTGGGGTGGAAAGACCCGCAATGTTTTCCATCTGGAATACGAGATTAAGGACAATGCGAATACCTATGTCGTAAACGATACGTTGGTATTCCGTGACAATACGGTTGCCTTTGAGGAGTTTACACCTGAAATATACTAATGAGCAGCGTGGAATAGGTAATTCCCGAGTCCATGGCGCTCGGGCAGTTTGGCCAATCCTTGCCGGTTCTCTATTCGTTTGAACGATTGAAGTTCCTGGATAGTCGTCATGTGGATATTTGGCTTTCGGTTTGGGATATGGCCGACTGGAATGTCGCCAATCCTGTCCAAGAGACCAGCCGGCGCATAGCCAGTCTGCCCGAGATGGCCGAGTCGATTTGTACCTATTTGGTACGGGCACGAGACGAGTATGGTGTCGAGGTACAGTATGTATCGGTCAATGAGCCATCGGTTGCTGTGGAGACTGGATACGGAGGGTACAACATAGGACTCTCGGCCGAGGAGCAGGCTACCTTGATTGACTGGTCGAGCCGTCTGTTTGCCCGTCATGGACTCAAAACGAAATGGATTGTAGCCATTCACAATGTAAATCCGTCGGAATTTAAGCAGGCCCAGACGATATGGAAGGACTTGCGGTTGAAGGACAAGATTGCGGCTTTTGATTTTCACGCCTACGGGTTGAATCGAAAAGAGCAATATGACTTTGTGAAACAGTGGGGCGAGTGGGTTGCCACGACCGGGCTGCCGGCATATTGCGGCGAGCTGGATTATGACAATGCGTTCTGGAAGAGAGAGGCGAAGGATAAAAAGGAGTGGAAGTCTCACGGCATGATTACCGCGAAACTGTATGCGCTGATTTTCAACGAGGGACATGCTTCTGCGGCTTTCCCCTGGTATGCCAATGAGCCTTCGGCCGCTACGCCGTACCGGTATGTCGCATGGCACTATCACTCCCATCTGCTGCCCTCTTATCGGGTGGTCGCGTCGTCGGTCTCGGATTCTATCTTGTCGGTTGTTGCGGCAACAGACCGCAAGTCCTGGGTTGTGCTATTGCAGAATGACTCTCCAAGTCATCAAACCGTCTGCGTGAAGGGTCTGCCCGATGGCCTTGCCGATGTAATCGCATCGTATGCAGAAAATTATGGAGTTCGTAAGCCTGCGGTAAGGGTGGATAACGGAGAGCTGCGGTTGCCGATGGAACCATATTCACTCTATTCGATTGGTAATCATTTGAAATAACAGTATAAGTAAAGAAGATGAAAAAGCACATTGTTGGTCTGTTGTGGTCGTTCCTCTTGTTGGGAGGCTGTGCGGCCTGCACTTCGCAAGAAGAGGTTCTGGTTCTTACCGTTGAGGAGTACACCGAGCGGGTAAAGGCTATGTGGTTGGCACAGATGATGGCGGTACATCAGGGCTGGGATTTTGAGCATGCTCCCGCGGCGGTATATGATATAGCGGAATATTCACCCCGCCGGTTGAAAACGATTGTGGATAACGGGGCCGCCACCATCGATGATGACTGGTATTACGAAATGGTGGCTCTGTGGGGCTTTGAAAAGTATGGCCCCGATATGACCGTCGACCAGTTGGGACAACAATGGCTCGACTATGACATGGGAACATGGGGGTCGGCATTTTATACCCGCCAGGCATTGTTAAGCGGCAAGAAAGGGTCGGAGGCCGGCCTACCGGTCAATAACAGAATGTGGTTTACGGTAGGTAATCAAAACCGGAGCGATTTGTATGCCATGCTTACCCCGGGTATGCCCAATCTTACGGCCCGGATATCGAGAGAGCTGGGCCATGTCAATTCGTATGCCGAAGGTACCGATGGCGGGGTTTTGATGGGTGTTCTTGAAAGTATGGCCTTTTATGAGAAAGACCCCCGGGAGCTGTTGAAAAAGTCGTTGAAGGTATTGGCGCCGCAATCACCGCACCGGCTTTGTGGCGAGGAAATAATACGTATGGCCGAGTCGGGTGCCTCGTGGCAGGAGTGCATGAAGTATGTCGAGGAGCGTTGGGGAATAGAATACCCGGGCACCAATAGTGCCGTGTGGAATGCCGGATTCGCTATGGTTGCCCTCTATTTTGGGGAGGGCGATGTGATGAAATCGATCAACATGGCTTATCAAGCCTCCGATTTCAGCGATGCCGATTGTCAAGCGGCCAACGTGGCTACTATTTTGGCTGCGATGAAAGGCCTGTCGGCTTTACCCGACCACATGATAGAACCATTTCACGATCGTATAAAAGGAGATCATTTGGGCTTTATGAAATTGTCGGAACCCGTGGACATGTCGATAACCGAACTGGCTCGGCGTACGGCCCAGGTGGGGTTGCGACTGATGAAGGAGCATGGTGTAAAAATCGAGGATAATAAGATTTATATTCCCATTGAGCGCAAGATAGAAACCCAGGCTCCCGAGTTGTTCAGCCCCAATGATTTTGTGGAGTATTGGGACCCTCGGTGGACTCTTTCCCGTGCCGGTTATGGCGCTCCCGGTGGGGGGCTGAGAGGCATACGTGGAGGAACGTTTGTAGACGGCTCGGTGCTGGTCACCTATCCTCGCGACGAGGTGCGGGGGGTGAAGTTGCAACGCACCATACGGCTGGGCCAGAATCCGGTCATGCGATTGAAGGTAGCAGCCGATCCCGGGCGCAAATGGTTGTTGCTGGTATATGTACAGCACGACAGGGTGTACAGGAAAATAATCGATGGCGGGGCTCCGCTTCAATGGGACGAGGCTCCCGAGGATTATCCGCAACCGTTGCATGAGTATGAGGCCTCTAAAAAGGTGCGTAAATACATTGACGTGGCGATTGATTTGAGTGCATATGCCGGGCAGGAGGTGGTTGTACGAGCCATGCAGAGCATACTGGTGCGCAACGGTTTCCCCGGGAATGCCTACTGGAAAAGCATAGAGTTTGAGCAAGATTGAAGGTCTTGGTTTAATGGTAGAAAATGATATTGATATGATAAAAAGGAGTATTGCTCTGTTTCTCACATGGGTGGGAGTCGCACTGTCGTCCTGGTCGCAGGAGCGTTTGGTGTGGAGTGACAATTTTGATGGAACCGCTTTGGATACGACGAAGTGGAGTTATAACATTTGGCCCGCCTTCAAGTCCAACAAGGAGTTGCAGGCCTATACCTCGTCACCTTCAAATGTCTTGGTGAAAGAGGGTTGCTTGCAGATTGTAGCGCGTCGCGAGACTTATGGAAATGCCGCGTACACGTCGGGCCGCATTGTAACCAAAGGCAAGGGCGATTGGTTGTATGGGAAAATCGAAGTAAGAGCAAAATTGCCTCAGGGGCGGGGCGTGTGGCCGGCGATATGGATGTTGCCTACCGATAATCGATATGGAAGGTGGCCTCACAGTGGAGAGATTGATATTATGGAGTTTGTGGGATTTGAACCGGATACCGTGCATGCAACCATTCACACCGGCGCCTACAACCATGTAAAAAAGACCGACAAGGGGTCGCTGATTAAATTGCCTTATTCCGAAGATGGCTTCCATGTATATGGGTGTGAATGGAATAAGGATTCCCTCAAATTTTATGTCGATGGCCTGTTGTATCACACGTTTGAAAACGACGGGAAGAAGGACTCTTCGACCTGGCCGTTTGACCAGCCTTTCCATATAGTTCTCAATCTGGCCATAGGCGGGAACTGGGGAGGAATGCGAGGGGTAGACGACTCGATATTTCCACAGGTATTTTATATCGACTGGGTGAAGGTGTACCAATAAACAGGCGGTATATCTTGATGCCCGGGGCGGCTTGGCTTTTAGTTTGAACTGACACTCTTTTCTCGGTGGTTTTCAAGTTATATTTTGTCGGTAATCAATGCCGTCGAGGGGGGTATGCTTTGTATAAACTGGATATATGGAATATGATAAATCTGAATGATATGAAGAAGCTGTTTTTCTCCTGGCTGTTGGGGAGCCTGCTGTTGTCGTGTACCAGTCGCGAGTCTGATGTCGTTTATGAGTGGCACCAGTCCAATACAGGTGGAGGCGGATATATTATAGGCTTTTTGCAGGCCCCTGTTCGGGATTCCCTTTTTTATGCGCGATGCGATGTGGCCGGGGTGTTTCGCAGTGTGGACGGCGGGAAGACTTGGCAGGCAACGAACAGTGGAATGACACGCTGGTATCACCATTATGTGCGCAGTATCGCCGTTCATCCGTCGTGTGATTCGGTCTTGTTTCGCTGTTCGGGAGACATGCGCAACCATACATTGATAGGCAGTATACACAAGTCGGTCGATTGTGGTGAAAGCTGGAAAGAGGTGTGTACCGGAGCAAAATATTTTGGGAACGGCCCTACCCGTCAGTATGGCGAGGTTATCGCGGCCGATCCGGCTTCGCCCGATATTTGGTTTACGGCCGATTATAGCGGGGCCATATGGCGGAGTACAGATTGTGGCGAGACGTGGAACCGGATACAGAGCTTCGATGATTGTTTCACTTGTGTGGCCGTCGATACCCTGTCGAATTGCTATTATGCGGCTTCGGATCAAGGTCGGCTGTATGTATCTTCCGACCGGGGGGAAACCTGGACATGCCGTTTCGATTCCAACGACTGGGGGTTCCGCGACATGGCGATTGCGCACAGGAACGGCCTCACGGATTTGTATGTGACGACCTCGAAGGGCGTTTTCCGAAGTGGTGACGGGGGTAAGACGTTTGCCCGTTGCATGAGGGGTCTGCCCGACGACTATCCCTACATCGCATTGACGGTCGACCCATCGTGTCCCGATGTCTTGTATTGTGCGCCCGATGCTCGTCCCGGGCATAAGTTATCGCCGATACCTATCTATCGCACCACCGATGCCGGAGAGACCTGGCACCTCGTTGCGACACACTCCCTGCAAGATATAAACGAGCCTCCCAGCTATTACACCACCATCGAGAAAGCGGGGTGGGCTATATCGAAAATCAAGGTCGACAAGGGTAACTCGTCGCGGTTGCTGTTCTCTAACTGGTATGGCGTCTGTGAGAGTACGGACGGGGGTAAAAAATATTCGGCACATCGGTTCAAAGGGTTGGAGACCTGCTGCCTGGAACATGTCCAGTTCAACCGGGGCACGCAATCCACGGTCTGTTTTACTCTGGCCGATCATCTGCCCATGTTGAGTCATGACAATGGCGAAAGTTACAGGCAGGTATCGGGTCATAAATATTCATCATCGACAGCCATTGCATACTCTTCGGTCGACAGTGGGTTCATGCTGTATGGCGGATATTACCGGATTGAAGAGGAGGATTCGCCCGAGAAACTTACTACCGCCGGTATTGTGCGCGTGAAAGATGGTGTGAGCGAAGTGGTGCTCGAAAAGCATGGCGCTTACATACAGGCCATCAAGGAGGACAAACAGGCTGCGGGTACCTATTATGCCTATCTTGATGGACGATTGGCTGAGTCGGGCGGGCTTTATCGGACGACCGATTGGGGCGATACCTGGGAGAAAATGAGATTTCCTTTGGACCGTAGGATTGACAGGTTACCCGTCAATTGGAGATTTATAGACAACGAACTTCTCAATATTGTGGTGGGACAGGTCAAGAATGTGTGCGGTTGCAACAATTTGCTGGAAACAGATGCTTTATCTCCACACACGCTGTATGTGGGAGAACGAAGTTCGGGTATCTACAAAAGCACAGACGGGGGAGAGTCGTGGAGCGACATATCCCGGTCCCTTCCGTTTTTGACCGATACGGCGTCGGTTCTCATGGCTATCAAGCAGGATCCCGAACGGGGGTGGCTATATGCCGGATTTATAAGAGAAGGCCTTTGGCGCAGTAGAGATGGTGGTGATACCTGGGAGAAACTCTTCCCGCGAGACGGCTCTTTGTGTAACGTGTCGTCGATTGCCCTGGACCGTGACAAACTGGTTATCGGCGGTGAGAACCTCTATTGGTCCGATGTACCCTCGAACGTGTGGTATAGTCGGGATTGTGGGGAAAGTTTTGTTTCGATTTATGATAAGAGGCAGGGAGCGTTGCGTGTAAAAGGGGTCGACATCAATCCTGTAACCGGACGGGTCTTTGTCGTGACCAGTGGTAACGGAGCCTATTATATTGATATAAAAGAAGATTAAGAGATATGAGAATGAAAAGATGGATACGACTAAGTGCGGTCGGAGTTTTATTGGGCATGACGATGACGGTTGGAGCTCAAAACTATCGGTCGGTCGAAGCACGTAAAAATGCGACAGATTCGGTATGGCGTACCTATACGGCAAAAACTTTGGACCGGCTGCCCGGATTCAAATTCAAGCGGGAGCCCAAGCAGAATGCCTATGGCAGTTGGTTGGTCAACCGGCAGGAGGCTACGGGCTTTTTCCGGGTACAGCAAATCGATGGGCGCTGGTGGTTTATCGACCCCGACGGTTATCCCTTTATTCATAGAGGGGTGGTAGCTTTCTCGCCGGGCACGTCGGATAAGCAGCGCGAAGCGTTCGGTCTGAAATATGGGAGTGTAGAGAACTGGATACGACAACAGGGAGACTTCCTGAAAGAGATGGGTTTTAATGGGGTAGGGGCCTGGTCGGCATGTGACGAGTTGCAACGCTATGAAGCCCCTCTGGTCTACACGGTGATTGTAAGTCCGATGAGCCGATATAAGGCAGAGCATGTGAAGAAATATGGAGGTGAATATCTGCATCACGGGTGGCAGATGTACCGGTTTGATTTGCCCATGGTGTTTGACCCTGAATTTGACCGGTATGTAGAGCAGACGATTGCGCCTATTGCCCGGTATAAGGACGAAAAGTACCTGTTGGGCTATTTTACCGATAACGAGTTGCCTTGGGTGAACAATGCTTTGGACAGGCATCTGACGCTGTTGGCCAAGGACGAGCCCGGGTATGTGGCCGCCAAGGAGTGGTTGAAAAAACGGAAGAACGGGGAGTGCGGTATCGAAACAATTACCGACGAAGACCGTAACGCATTCCTGGCCTATATGTTGGAGACCTATTTGCAAAAGGTGGTGACCGCAATTCGCAAGTATGACCCCAATCATTTGTATTTGGGCTGCCGGTTCAACCAGGAGCGGGAAGAGTTGCAAAACGAAGCCATGTTTAGAGTTGCCGGTAAATACATGGACGTTATCTCCATAAATCATTATCGCAAATGGGATCCGGTGACTTCGATTATGCGGGATTGGGCTGAGTGGTCGGGACGTCCCTTTATCATCACGGAGTGGTACACGAAGGGAGAGGATACCGCCTTGCCCAATCGTACCGGTGCCGGCTGGAACGTGCACACCCAAAAGGATCGGGGCTATTTTTATCAGAATTTCTGCATTGAGTTGCTGGGCAATAAAAATTGCGTCGGCTGGCACTGGTTCAAGTACCAGGATAACGACCCGTCCGATATGAGTACCGATATATCCAACCGGGATTCCAACAAGGGTATTGTAGATAGTTCGTATGAGCCGTATCGAGATTTGTTGCAGCAGATGAAAGAGCTGAATAATAACGTGTGGAACCTTATCTGGTGGTACGACCATAAAAAATAACTCAGAAAAACAGGGCTTATGAAACAACGTGCAATAGATAGAATCAAGCGGCAATTGAAATTCCTTATCGAGAACAAAGAAACAATTATTGCCGATACCGATACCCATTTGACCGATTTCTCGACCATGTCGGCTCAAATGCAGAAGAAATATGAGTCTACTTATAATCTGTATCAGGGCCGTCCCATTTCGGTGGAAGATCTGCTGACCGAGATGAAGATGGCCGGGGTCGACCTCTGCCTGTGTTGGCAGAATCCGGCAACTACCTGGTATAGAGGAGGAAATCTGAATTTTGAATATTTGTTGCGGTCGAATCGTTATATCTTCGAGTGCAGTTGCCGGTATCCCGAAAAGATTATACCGTCGGGGTGGACCGATCCCAAGGCACTGGGTATGGAGGCGGCCAAAGAGATGGTCAGAATCTGTGTAGAGGATTTTGGGTGCCCGGTCGTTAAAATAAATCCGGCACAAAATGCGTTTCAAATAGACAGCGACCAGGTAATCGAGCTGACTCGCACGATTATCGACTATGGCGTTGTGCCGGCATTCCATTTTGCTGCCGATACCCAATACACTCCCACCGAAGGGCTGTGTCACTTGGCGGACCTGTTCCCGGACAGTAAGATATTGGCGGTGCATATGGGTGGAGGCGGTGCCTCTTATATGGAGGCCGAGAAGATGTATAACGACATTCGAACGTTAGGATTGAAGTACAAGAATTTATATTTTGTAGAGAGTGCCAAACGGGATATTCACATAGAGAGCGATTTCATCACATATACGTTGTCGGGCGAAGCCGATTACAAACGCATATTCTGTGCCAGTGATGCACCTTATGGCCGCATGACCTGGAATTATGGCGGATATCGATCTATGTTTGCAAGTCTTATAGACTCGGAACATCATACCGATTCCCGGGTAAGGAATCATGCGGCTCTTTTTGACAAGGCCTTGGCCCAACGTTTTATGGGCGGTAACTTTGCCGATTTTATGATAGAGCAATACACCGGAATGCTGCATCGAGAAGTATCCCCCACGCATGAATATGAGCTATTGAAATAATATTTTTAAGGAGAAAACAGCTATGCCATTGGTCATCGTTTTTATAGGGATTTTGTTTTTATTGTTGTTGATGTCGGTATTCAAGCTGAATGCTTTTTTCAGTCTGTTGATAACCGCCTTTTTCGTAGGCCTCTTGAATTCGATGGGGTTGAACGAAACCATCGACTCCATATTGAATGGCATCGGCGATACGATGGGTAGCCTGGTCTTGCTCCTTACCTTTGGTGCCATGTTGGGGAAACTGATAGAAGAGAGCGGTGCCGCTCTGTCGATAACCTATCGGTTAAAGAAAATCTTCGGGGAGAAATACATTCAGTTGGCATTTGTGATTACGGGATTTCTGGTGGGAATCCCCATGATCTACAATGCCAGTTTCCTGGTGTTGGTCCCTCTGTTGTATACGTTTGCCACAACGTCGAAAAAATCGTTGCTCTATTTGGGTATTCCCATGTCGGCCTCGTTGTCGGTGGCACATGCCTATCTGCCGCCACATCCGGCCCCCACGGCAGTCTCCATGATTTATGGAGCCGATATAAATCTCTCCCTTCTGTATGGCCTTATACCTTGTATCCCGGCTATTGTACTGGCCGGGCCGGTATTGAGCCGGTTTTTCAACAAGTGGTATATTACGCCTCCGGCAGGAATGTTCTCGGCAAAGGAGTATGATGAGAAAGATTTGCCGGGCGTAGGAGTGAGCGTGTTTACCATATTGACCCCGGTTGTTTTGATGGTCGTAGGAGCCTTGTTCCCGATGTTGACCGGTGAACGGGTTTCGGCAACAGTGCAGGAAGTCGCCGCGTTTCTCAGCAATCCCAACATTGCCCTGTTTATTGCCGTGATGGTGGGTATTTATACCTTGGGAATCAGGCGGGGGCGCCGTATGACTGACATTATGAAAACCTTGGAGCGGGCCGCCGAGGGTATCTTTATCGTTGTGATTATTATCGCGGCAGGCGGAGCCTTGAAGCAGGTGCTGTTCGACAGTGGAGTGGCCGATTATATCAAAGAGGTTGTACAGGATTTCCATTTCAATCCCATTATCATGGCCTGGGTTGTAGCAGCCCTGTTGCGTCTGGCCATAGGTTCGGCTACGGTCGCCACTATTACCGCAGCCGGAATTATGCACCCGGTGGTTGTCGCCTCGGGTGTATCGCCCGAGTTGATGGTGTTGGCTACCGGGTCGGGTAGTCTCATGTTTTCGCACTTTAACGATGTGGGGTTCTGGATGTTCAAGGAGTATTATAATGTCTCGGTGAAACAGACATTCCAGGTATGGACCGTGATGGAAAGCATCGTGGGGATTGTGGGGCTGATAACGGTCTTGATTATCCATGCTATGGCTTGATTTATAGAGCTATTTAATCGTTGAGATACCAGGGAGATGTCGGGAACGTTCCCGATGATTTTAGGCGTTTTACGTGCTGTCAGTCCTGCTTTTTAAACGATTGGTTACTATTTTTGAATAGTGGTTAATCTTAATTTGAATAGTATGAAAAGGAAAAACACATACCTTTTCCCTCTCGTTTTATCGGATTGGCTTCGGAGCACATTTGTCTGCTGACAAGATGAATGCGTGAATCGAATGTGATGCTATTGTAGAAACACACAAATTATATGATTCCTAAAAACTAAAAATTTATTATTATGAAAAAGATGAAGACTTTATGTGCATTATCGTGTGTCGCCTTGTTGTCGATTCAGGCGTTACAGGCCGAAAAGGTTTTGTTCTTGACCAATCAGGTACCTACGGTCAATCAGGCCGACCTCACCGTGATTGAGGCATTGGAAGATGAAGCTTATGACGTGGAGGTGAAGTTGAGCCAGCAGTTTGACAAGTCGACCGATTTGGACGGCGTAGACTGCATTTACGTATCGGAGGCTATCGGGAGTGGTGACCCTGCTACGCTGTATGCGGCCGAACTGGCTGGAGAAATAGGGATTGCTATTATCAATAACGAGCCCTATGGATATAACATGACAGACCGTTTCCATTGGGCTGCCGGGAATCGGAAGGGAAATACCGATTTTGGAAAACTCTTCGTTACGGAAGAGGGGGCCGCTCACCCGATTTTTATGAATGCAGGGTTTACGTCGGCTACGACCGATGAGTCCGAGGCCATTGTGGTTCTTCAAAAAGCCGATGAGGCAGGTTTGGCAACGAAAATGTGTTATGTGGGTATGGAAGATGTAACGGCCGGGACCGTTCTTGCCTGGGACGGATCGACGGTCGAAGGTACCGGTAATAAGGCGCTGATTTTTGTCGTTGAAAAAGGAACCGAACTGGCCCCCGGCGTTGTGGCTACGGGTCGACGCATAGGCTTCTTCATGGCCAATGGAAACAATACCCTTACCGATGAGGGAAAAGCTATCCTGTTGTCGGCTGTTGCCTGGGGTATTGAAGGCAATTCGATGGGAGTCAGTCATGTGGAAGAGCCGGAAAATTCGGTAGCCTATCGTATCGTCGACGGCCAGATACTGGTTAACGAGGAGAATGCCAGCCTTGCTATTTATACGGTGACCGGAGCGTTGTGCGAGTCGGTTCAGTCGGTTCGCTCGTATGATTATTCCGCTTTGGCACAAGGCGTATATGTTGCCCGTCTGCAAGCCGGCAATAAAACAGAGGTATTTAAATTTATTGTCAAGTAAAAAAGATTTGAGATAAAGCATGGCTTTTGGCCATGCTTTATCCTGGTTAAAAAATATTTTGTGCTACATTCGTGGCAAGCTGTAAGATCAGCCTATTTGTAAAATTAGCAATATTAAAGGAAAAGAGATGAACCCGTTTTTGTCTGTATTGTCGGTTGTGTGCGGAGGCTTGTTGACTTCTGGTGCCGTTTGTGCCGCAGTACCCGGAGTTGTTTGTGCCGAGGTGGATTTTACGGATTCGTTAAGAATCTGGGACGGATTTGGAGTCAATTATGTGGAGACTTCCCAAACGTTTGACTATAAACAGTATGCTCAGGATTATGGCGGTTTTAGCCGGTTGAGCGAGAAGGATAAGCAGGAAATCATCGACCTCACTTTTGGAGATGACGGGTTAAAACCTTCGATTGTTAAAATGTTTTTGGACCCGTTGCATCAAGAGTATGAAAACGGGCCTTATGATCATGAGACGACTACTCGTAACATGAGGTACTTTGTGAAACAGGGCAACCGGCTTACTCAACAAAGGGGAGAGCGGTTGTCGATTGTCACGACCTTGTATTCTCCTCCGGCATATATATTGAAGCAGAAGCAATTGCGCGGGCGGGACATAGACATGGACAAACTCTCGTGCATGACCGATTATATGGCCGATTGGGCTCGCTATCTGATTGAAGAGGAGCATTTGCCCGTTGATTACATATCCCTGCACAACGAGGGGGAGTCGTGGCGACGTTGGCCCGTTGACGGCGGAGCCGATGAGTTGATGGATAAAAGCGGACATGATTACAATGTGTATATGGATCCGCAGACGGTTGTGGCGACGATAAACAGTTTGCGGAAAAGTCTGGATCGCATGGGCTTGAACCGGGTGGGAATTTCGAATGGTGAGACCACGAACTGGTATCGGCTGGGTGCGTGGGATTATGCGAGGACTCTTGCCCGTAACCCCGAAGCCTTGGAGAACTTGTCGTTGATTACCTCGCATGGTTTTTATGTAGGTGTATTGGATAGTCCCCGCTGGTTTGCTCCCCACTCCAACGAAGGGGTAGAATTGTTGCGCAAGTATCGTCCTGGATTGCATGCGTGGACCACTTCGATGGCTTGGAACGTATCGGAAAGAGATTGTAAAGAGGGCGAGATGACCCGCTCGTTTGTCTCGAATGCCATATTCTTGAAAGAGATTCACGGGAATATTTATGAGGCCCATTGCAATGCCATCATACCTTGGGCCCTGATTCAAAATGCCTCTCACTGGAATAAGCCCGACCCCAATCCGGGGTGTGCGTTCCGTGTCTATGACGATGGCTCGTGGGAGGTTCGTAAAGGTTATTATTATTTCAAGCAGATTAGTCGGGTAGGCCGTCCGGGAATGAGTGTGGTCTATACGTCGGCCAACGATTCGGAAATTGCTTTGATTGGTTTTGGCAGCAATCAGACTCGGAATCCCAATGCTTTTGTCGCTGTGAATTGGGGGCAGGAGACGTTTGACTTGAAGATTAAAATCGTAGGAGGTCATTCGACCAGCTATGAGGCCTATCGCACGACGGGGAGCGAGACGTATGTCCCGTATGAAACGGCCCGACAGAAATACCCCGATGGAGAGAATTGCCGGCAACTGCCCGATTTCCGGGTGGAAGATGGGTATATTCACTATGAGATTCCCCCCATGTCGGTTACCACATTTATTGAGAAATAGGAACGTAGATTATGAAGAGGATAGCAATAGTTGCAGCGATTGTAATGCTTTTGGGTGGAGGTGCCAATATCCCTGTCGTTGCCGAAGAGGCCCCTCTGCTTACCAATGTGAGCGGGCGTACCTGCATTTCGTTAGACGGTACGTGGCGTTATATTGTAGACCCGTTTGAATCGGGGTACTATGATTATCGGCGGGAACCTTCGGCCACCGGATTCTTTGACGACGAGGAACCGCATAATCCTGCATTGATAGAGTATGATTTTGATGCTTCCCCTACGATTGTCGTCCCTCGTGACTGGAATACCCAGGCTCCCGAATTGTATTATTACGAAGGGAGTGTGTGGTATCGGACCCGTTTTGCCGTGGAGCCGCAGGAGGAGAGTCGCTATTTCCTTTACTTTGGAGCCGTTAACTATGAGGCTATCGTCTATTTGAACGGCGAACGGCTGGGCCGTCATATAGGAGGGTTCACCCCTTTCAATTACGAGGTGACCGGACTTTTGCGGCCGGGGGAAAACTCGTTGGTGGTGAAGGTAAGTAATCAGCGGTTGAAGGAGGCCGTACCGACCAATAATTTTGACTGGTGGAATTATGGAGGAATCACTCGTTCGGTCGCTTTGGTAGAGACCCCGAAGACGTTTGTCAGGGAATATTCGTTACAATTCGAAGAGGGTAAAAAGATTGTGGGTTGGGTGAGACTCGATGGTAGTTCCTATGATGTCGATTTGACCTTGGAGATTCCCGAGTTGAAAAAGCGGATAGCGTTGACACCCGACGAACAGGGGTACTGCTCTTTTGAGATATCGGCATCGCCCCGGTTGTGGGAACCCGAGAATCCGAAACTATATCGGGTCAACTGGATTACACCGTATGAATGCCTGTCTGATGAGGTAGGATTCCGTACCATCACGACGAGCGGAAATCAAATTCTGCTGAATGGCCGTCCCATCTTTTGTCGGGGAGTGAGTATTCATGAGGAGGCTCCGTTTCGCAATGGCGGAAGGGCCTATGGGGTAGACGACGCCCACACCCTGCTGGGCTGGGCCAAGGAGATGGGGTGCAATTTCGCTCGTCTGGCCCACTATCCGCATAATGAGTTTATGGTCAAGGAGGCCGAGCGAATGGGTATTATGCTGTGGTGTGAGGTGCCGGTCTACTGGACTATCGATTGGGATAACCCCGAGGTGTTGGAGAATGCCCGGGCGCAGATGAGCGCCATGATTACCCGGGACAGGAATCGGTGTAATGTGATTATTTGGTCGGTAGCCAATGAGACTCCGTTGAGTGACGCCCGTCTTGATTTTTTGAAGGAGATGGTTTCGTTGGTCAGGGAGCAAGATCCTACCCGGCTGGTAAGTGCCGCAATGGAGAAGGTCGAGGTGAAACCGGGCGTGATGACCGTGAGTGACCCATTGGGCGAATATCTCGATGTGTTCAGCTTTAATCAGTATATAGGCTGGTATGATGGCCTTCCCGAGAAGTGTGACCGGGTGGAATGGGCTCTGCCCTCGGACAAGCCGGTATTGATCAGTGAGTTCGGCGGCGGCGCCTTGTATGGGAAACATGGCGATAAGTCGGAACGTTGGACCGAGGAGTTTCAAGCCGATTTGTACGAGGCGAATATCAGAATGTTGAAGAAGATAAAGGGCCTGTCGGGAACGACCCCTTGGATATTGATGGATTTCAGGTCTCCCAAAAGGAACCTGCCTGGCATTCAAGACGGATATAATCGCAAAGGCTTGATTTCCAATGAAGGGAAGAAAAAAATGAGTTTCTACATTATGCAGAAATGGTATCAAGAGATGGCAGAGGGAAAATAGAAGATTAATAAATACCGATGATTTATGAGAAAGATAGCATTGATGTTTTTGATACAATTCTTTTTTGTATCTAATTTGTATTCCCAGTTTTACGAATGGGGAACGCTGGCCGCCGGTGGTGGTGGATATGTGACGGGTATTGTAGCCCACCCCAAAGAGGAAAATCTGATTTATATCAGAACCGATGTGGGTGGGGTGTATAGATACGAGGCTCCCAACGAGGAACACCCCGACCGACCTTACTGGGTGCAGTTGATGGAGTGGATTCCGGTGGAATACAAATCGTTGTGGAGTACCGACGGCATTGCCTTGAACCCGCAGAATCCCGATGAGATCTATGTGGCACTCGGGTCGGGAGCCGGCGATAGTTATATGGACAGCGACCCCTATCCCCAAGGGGTGTACAAATCGACCAACCGGGGCAAATCCTGGAAACAGGTGTTGAACAAACGGTTTAGAGGGAATCAAGGGAACCGCAGTACCGGGGAATGTCTGGCGGTAATCCCGGAAGGTGACGGCGATGTGGTTCTGGCCGGTACTCGCTTTGAAGGCCTGTTTCGTTCGGAAGATGGAGGTTCCAAGTGGAGTCGGGTGACTTCTGTCCCTACCGATGCCAATGGCGTGGGTATCCGTTCCGTCGCTTTTGACCCGTCCAATCCGGCCAAGGTCTATCTGACGGCTTATAATTCCGGGGTATATGCTTCGACCGATAAAGGCGAATCGTTTTCACTGATTGATGGGACGGCGTCGATTAATCCCCGGTCGGTCGAGGTCGGGACCGATGGCGTGGTGTGGATTACCTCTAAGAAGGGGGTATATAAATACGTGAACAATGAGTTGGTCAAGAACTCACCCAGTGGAAGCGTTGTTGACTACAACTCGATAGCCATTGACCCCACTAATCCCGCACATGTCGTGATTACCCAACAATTGTCGGCCTACAAGACGAAGATGTTCAGAACAACCGATTCCGGAGCGACGTGGCAGGTGATTACCGATAATAAGACATTCTACAATCATGTGCCCTGGTATAGAGACGAGCACATGGGCGCTGCCATCGCCGGGGTTGAGTTCAATCCGTTTAATACCAAGCAACTCTGGTTCACCGACTGGTATTTGCCGTGGAAGACCGATGATATTACGGCATCGACGATTCATTATGAGTCGGTACCCTGGGGCGTAGAGGAGCTGGTTATTTTTGATATTGTCTGCCCGCCTACATCGGCAATCTTGTATAACGGCTGTGCCGATAATGGGGGGTTGCGTCATGACTCGATGACCGAGTATCCTACGGTACGCTTTGGTGAGCAGGAGTCGACGGGCATTGATTTCTGCGAGTTGTATCCGTCGAGTATCGTGCGGGTCTCTTCCAACGGTTGGGGAGCCTCGGGATTCAGAGTCTCCCGGTCGGACGATGCCGGAGAGACTTGGAGAACGGTATATTCGCCCAAAGAGACCGGTAAGGTGGCTTACTCGGCCAAGAATAAGCAGAACTATATATTTATCCCCACGGGCAGCGGGAAGATTCCTTTGGTGACCAAGGACGACGGAGCCAGTTGGACCGAGGTGAAAGGGTTACCCTCGAATACATATAACAAGGAGTTCTGGAATAACTATAATAAAGCCTTGGTTTCGGATAGAATCAATGGAAACAAGTTCTATGCTCTTGTTTCGGGCAAGTTCTATGTGAGTGAAGACGGTGGAGCCACTTTTGAGGTTAAGTCAACCGGACTGCCCACACCCTCGTCTTCCGAATCGCCTGGCATTTATATGGCCGCCTCTCCTTATGTGGAGGGCGATATCTGGGTGAGTATCGGTGGAAAAGGCATATACCATTCGGTCAACTCGGGAGCCTCTTTCACGCAAGTTGAAGAGTTTGACAACTGCAAGACCGTGGCCGTGGGACCGCCCATCACGGGAACGACCCCTATCGTATATATTCAAGCCGAGCAAGAGTCCATGGGTTGGGGCGTGTTCTGTTCGTTGAACGGTGGTGTGGATTGGAGCCAGATTAATGACGGCAGTTTCCAAGTGTCGAACAATCCCCGTCAGATGGCTGCCGACAGAAGCTATCCCGGTCGCTTGTTTATTGGCTCGGGAGGTCGTGGAGTCTATTGCGGAACTCCTCTCGACCCGTTGACACAAGTCGTTTCTCCGATGATTACACCTGCCGGTGGTCTGGTGGATCGCGGTACATTGGTGACGATAAAATCGCTACCGGAAGATGCCGAGATATACTACACGACCGACGGGTCGGAACCTACGATTTCTTCAACACGTTATACCGGCCCCTTCACGGTTGGCGATGCCACTCAAATCAAGGCTATTGCCGTAAAGAGTGGATTGAAAGACAGCGAGGTGATGTCGGTGGAGTATAAGAATACGGGCATGGACAATGTTGGAGCAATTCAGAGTTCGGTGGAGGTTCGGGTAGGCTATGACAGAGCTTTACGGTCTATTGTCGTGAATAATGCTTCGGAGGTCGCCTCCTACACACTAACCAGTTTGAATGGTATTGTATTGGATAAGGGCGTGAACCAAAGTAGTGTGATGTCTATCGATACTACGTCTTATGCCTCTAATTTCTTGATATTGGGTTTGAACTTCAAGAATAAGATGAGCAAATGGTATAAGGTGGCCGTGTTGTAGAATTCGGTCAAGTATTAGTCTCATGTATATTTAATTTGGCGAATGTATCTTAAATCATTGAGTTTAAGATACATTCTTTTATATGGTCCGTTTTATATGGTTCGCAGTATGAAAAACAGGTGGAAAGTTTGGGGAGTCATCACTCTTTTGTTTGGAAGTTTGTCGGTCGAGGCGTCGGAGCCTGTTTATGTAAATGTGCTTTCGACCGGGGTTGTCAACGATGGCGTTACGATGAATACCCGAGCCTTGCAGTCGGCGATAGATTCTTGTGCTCATGCGGGCGGTGGAACCTTGTATTTCCCCTCAGGCCGGTACCTTACGGGGAGCTTGTTTCTGAGAGATAATATTACGCTGTTTTTAGAGGCGGGGGCTGTTGTGCTGGGAAGTCCCGATTTGAAAGACTATTACCTGCCGGAACAGTCGTACATCTCGTTCAGAAATGATGTCGCTGCGGTCATCAATGCCGAATATTGCCGGAATATCAAGTTGACCGGCCTGGGAACCTTCGATGGGCAGGGAGCCTTGTTCCCCATTCGTTATGAAGCATATCGCCCGAAACTTTTCCGGTTTGTGGGGTGCGAGAATGTGGGGATACAGGATTTGACCTTCCAGAATTCGGCATTTTGGATGATGCACGTTTTGGCCTGCAAGTATGTAAATATCGATGGTATCAAGGTGCATAACCGATTCTGCAATGTCAACAATGACGGCATGGATATAGATAATAGCCAGCATGTGCATATCTCCAATTGCTATATCGACGCCGAGGACGACGGAATCTGTTTAAAGAGTACTTCGGCCGATATTTGCCGGGATATAACCATAACGAACTGTACGCTTACCAGTGACTGTAACGCCATTAAGATGGGAACCGAGACAAACACGGGTTTCAGGAATATCGCAATCAGCAACTGTGTGGTCTATAATACCCGCTACTCGGGCCTCGCCTTGGAGATTGTCGATGGTGGGGTAATGGAGAATGTGCTGATAAAGAATATTGTAATGAGCCGGGTCAATAACCCGTTGTTTATTCGGTTGGGAAATCGGGCCAGACCTTATCACCCCGATTCGCTGGTTCGAAACGTAGGGAGCATAAAGAACATCTTCATCTCGGATATCGTGGCGACAGAGATAGGTCGGTTTACCGATTATGCTCCGGTTCACAGAATCGAGGGAGAGAAAAGGGGTTCGGAGTATCCGTGTGTGATTTCGGGCATACCCGGAGCACCTGTCGAGAGTGTGACCCTGTCGAATCTTTCGTTTTCATTTAAGGGTAGTCGTGTTCTTCCGGTAGCAGGACCTATCCCCGAACAGGAGGCCATGTATCCCGAGTACAAGATGTTCGGCCCTCTGCCGGCCTATGGGCTCTACGCCCGCCATGTAAAGTCCTTAACCCTGAATAATGTGGTATTCTCTACCGATTCTGCCGATAGTCGGGTTCCTGTTTATTGTGAGGATATAGAGCGGTTAACCTTGAAGGGGCTCGATGTCGAGGTCTCGGAGCAGACACCTTCGTATGTGATGCTGAAAGATGTGGGGCACACAACGATTTTCGATTCGGCTTTTCTGGAAAGAGGCCCCGAACCCGTGGTCGCTTCGGGTGAGGTGGGTCCCATTTGTTTGTCGGGGTGTATCGGGCCTGATGGGACAAGTGTCGAGGGGCGGTTGCAGAGAGGGGAACGAGAAAACGCGATAACGCGACAACCATAGAACCCTAATATTGAGGGGCGGCCGTTACCGACTTATGGAAATTTGCTTTCGGGAACGGTGCCGGTGTTTTCCGTGTGAATAGCGGTTGAATTGCCGCTTTTTGTAACAAGTGTTTATTACATTTGTTGAGCTGCTGATGAATTCATACATTAACTAAATATTCATGGAAAACATTTTACTGAGTTGGTACGATGGACTTATTATCGTCGTGTATCTGGTGGGCCTCGTCGTGATTGGCCTGCTGTTGAAGAAAAAGGCTTCGCAAAATCTCGACTCCTATTTGTTGGGGGGTAACAATATGCCCTGGTATATGCTGGGAGTCTCCAACGCTTCGGGCATGTTTGATATATCGGGTACCACTTGGCTGGTAACCATACTGTTTGTCTATGGCATGAAGAGTGTGTGGTTGCCGTGGTTATGGCCGGTTTTCAATCAGATTTTTCTGATGGTCTATCTGTCGGCATGGCTTCGCCGGTCGGGGGTGCGCACAGGGGCGGAATGGATTAATTTCCGGTTCGGTACGGGTAGAGACGCTCAATTTTCACACTGGATTATTGTCGTTTTTGCGCTGATAACCTGCTTGGCTTATTTGGCTTACGGCTTTATCGGATTGGGTAAGTTTGTTGAGATATTCATTCCCTGGGAGGTGATTGCACCCTATTTCCCGGTGGAGGTTTCTCCCGAATTTGTACCCCATGTGTACGGAATTGTCTTTACCTTGTTTGCGGTATTTTATTCGATTTTGGGCGGCATGCTAAGTGTCGTTTGGGCCGATGTGATACAGTTTGTAATTATGGCCGTCTCGTCGATTATCATAGCGGTCATAGCGATGGTTACCCTGGCCCATTCCAGTATGGTGGTGCCCGAGGGTTGGTTCTCGCCCTTCTTCGGCTGGACGTTAGATGTGGATTGGAGTGGAATTTATGCCGAGGTGAATGAGAAGATAGCCTCGGACGGCTATTCCCTGTTTGGCATATTTTTTAGCCTCATGTTGTTCAAGGGGATATTGGTGAGTGTCGCCGGTCCGGCTCCTACCTATGACATGCAGAAGATTTTATCGACCAAATCGCCCAAGGAGGCCGCCAAGATGAGCGGTTTCGTTTCGGTAGTTCTATTCCCGGTGCGGTTTCTTATGGTAGCCGGTATAGCCGTGTTGGGCATTCTGTTGTATCCCGAGGTGAAATCGAGCATGATGGTGGGCGATCGCCTGGATTTTGAGCAGATACTGCCGGTTATCATCAAGCACCCGGTGATTCCGTTGGGAGTCACGGGTATCCTGTTGGCCGGTTTGCTGGCGGCGTTTATGTCGACCTTTGCCGGGACGCTGAATGCGGCACAGGCCTATTTGGTGAACGATATCTATTGCCGTTATTGGCGGCCCAACGCGTCGGCCAAGCAAATCTCCCGGGCCAATTATCTCTCGGGAATCGTCCTGGTGCTGGTGGGTATCGGTTTCGGTATCTTCGCCTTAGATGTGAACAGTGTCATGCAGTGGATTGTCTCGGGAATATATGGAGCCTATGTCGCAGCCAATATATTGAAATGGCATTGGTGGCGGTTTAACGGGAGTGGTTTTGCCTGGGGAATGGTGGCCGGACTGGTGCCGGCGTTGATTTTCCCGCTGATTTTCGATATCTTGCCGTTGTACTATTTCCCGTTGATTCTGATTATCTCGATAGCCGGGTGCTTGATAGGTACCTATATGGAGCCGGCTACCGACAGGGAGGTCTTGAAAAGTTTTTACAAGCGCACCCGGCCCTGGGGATTCTGGAAGCCTATCCAGGAGGAGGTCCAGCGAGAGGACCCCGGATTCCAGGAAAACCGTAACTTTAAACGCGATATGTTCAATGTGGCCGTAGGTATAGTCTGGCAGTTGATGCTGGTTGCCGTTCCCATCTATTTTGTCTTGATGGACAAGCTCTATTTCCTGGCCTCGCTGGCGGTCTTGTTGGTTACCTCGTATGTCTTGAAGAAAACGTGGTATGAGAAACTTGAAGATTGATTGGTAAATTGTTTGAACGATACGGAATGAATATGCGAAGATGTGTCCTGGGTTTGATTCTGTGTGCCGCGACATGGGGCGGGAGCACGGTTCATGCCGAGTCTTTGGACTCGCAGTATACATGGAGGAATCTGTCGATAGGAGGTGGTGGGTATATGACCGGGATAAAGATTCATCACGGGAACCCCGATCTGATTTATTTGAGGACAGATGTAGGCGGGTGCTATCGGTATGACCGTACTTTGGGCCGGCTGGTACAACTGGTTACCGGAGTCCCCTATGAGTCGTGCAATCTTTATGGAATTAACGGTATCGCTCTTGACCCGGTCGATGAGCAGGTGGTATATGTTGCTGCCGGGAAGTATCCCGACCGAAGGCCGGCCGATGTCTTTCAATCGCAGGACCAGGGACGCACCTGGAAGCCGATGCACTTGGATAAGCGTTGGGGGGCCAACTATCACCCCTTTCGCACCGGCAACTTGTTGGAGGTGAATCCGCATACCCGTGAGTTGTGGGCGGGTACGTTGGGCGATGGATTGTGGCGCTATACCCGTGGCCGTTGGAACAAGGTCGCTACGATTCCCGATGGCTCTTTCGGGCGCAGCGCCGATGGCGGTAATCGGGCCGAAGGGCCTATTGCCATCTGTTTCGACAGTCTGGATTCCCGGTATGTGTATGTAGCGGTGAGAGGATTTGGCCTGTATCGTTCTGTCGACGGGGGCGAGAACTTTGCCCAAGTGGGGAGTATCCCTGCCGATTTTTATGATTTGTCCCTGTCGAAGGGGGGGAGCCGGTTGTTTGCCGCAGTCAATGAAAAAGGTATTTATCGGTTGGATAACTGTCGGCAAGATACGGTTTGGCGCAATGTCTCTTTTGAAGATGATAATTTGAGGGTGAGGACCGTGACTTGCAGTCCGCACCACGAGGATTGGGTTATCTCGGCCAATGCCCAGGCCAATAGCCTGAGCCGGATTTTCCTTTCGCGCGATGGCGGCGACAGTTGGACCCGGTTGGAGGGCAAGGCCGAGAATATTGTCACCTGGCACCCTTCGAGTTATCCCGGATCGGCCATATCGCAGTTCGCGTTTGATCCCCGGAATCCGTTGAAGGTATATTTTACCGACTGGTACAGTTTTTACAAGACCGAAAACATCTTGGCTTCACCGGTCAGATGGGATAATAAAATGGCTTACGGCCATGAAGAAATGGTACCTGTTACGTTGGCTTCCAGCCCATCGGGCAACAGTCAGGGGGTGTTGCTGTATGTAGGAGGAGCCGACCTGAGTGCCCTGCAAATTACAGACCTCGACCGTTATTCGTCGTTGCCCAATATCCGTTCGCTGTCCCGTTCGAACCTGATGCAAGAGGTCTCGGATATAGCCTGCTATGAAAAAGACCCCGATGTGGTGGCTTTTTGCGGCGGACAAGGTTGGGCGATGTCGCGGGGCGGTTTGGCCATCACGACCGATGGAGGAAAGACCTTGCGCATGGCTCCGGGATATCTACCTCAATGGGGGGGTGGCAAGGTCGCTATTTCGGGCGTGGACTCTCTCAACCTGGTGGTGGTGACTCCCGACGGCGTGCGTTATACGGTCGATGGCGGTGAAACGTTTCAAGAATCGGCTCTTCAACAGAAGGAAGGGTATATCCGGTCAGGCATTTTCCAGTATGTGAATCCGCTGTGTTCCGATAAGGTGAATGGCCGTTATTATCTGTATAATCGCAATACCGGAGCCTTTCTGGTCAGTGAGGACAAAGGTGCTCACTTTGTCGAGCGCAGTGTCTTGCCGGTAGCCAAAGATGAACGTAAACTCATGATAACTACCCCTCCCGGCCAGGCAAATCATCTGTTCGCCGCCTTGGGGAGCCAGGGACTTTATTTCTCATCGGAGGCCGGGGCAAGTTGGACGAAGGTGGAGTTCTTTACCCATGCCTCGTTGATAGCCATAGGGAAAGAGGCCCCGGGTGAAGATTATCCGGCCTTGTATGTGTGGGGAAAGACCCGCGAGTTGGCGGCTTATCGGTTTTACCGTTCAATCGATGGCGGCAAGCGGTGGGATTTGGTCAACGAGCAGCCTCAGGCCGGGAATGAAACTCAGGTCATGTGTGCCGATAGAAACACGTTTGGCCGATTCTATGTAGGCACCAACGGTACTGGGGTATTTATCGCAGAATTAAAATAGTGGAGTTATGAATCGGGAAGTGAGAATACATGTAAACCACATCGGCTTTTTGTGTCGGGCACGCAAGTGGTTTGTGATGGACTATGTCGAAGGGGTTACCGCTTTTGAGGTTCAGGATATGGGCATGCCTGCCAATGAATCGTTGGGCGGATATGAAGACTGGGAGTGTATTTATCGAGGTACATTGGAACCGAGTCGCACCGATATGGGAACCTGTTGGGTAGGCGATTTTTCGGCCGTGGAGAAGCCCGGTATTTATCGCATCGTGGTGAAGGATATAGATGCCCGGTCATATCAGTTTATGATTTCCGACGGGGCCTATTCAAAGCTACCACGCTATTTCCTCGATTTTATTCACGACCGTCGCTCGGGCGCGTTTAGCAACGACTGGCGGCGGGCCAGTCATCTCGACGACGCCGTGCGCAGTGACAATGGAGAGTATGTCGATGTGTCGGGAGGCTGGTACGATGCCGGGGATTTGAGAAAGTGGATGACCATGTCCAATCTGCCGGCCATAGCTTTCTCCGATATGTATGAGCGGGGATATTTCCCGTGGAATCATTTTGCCGATGAACATGTGGCCGATAACGACTGGGTGACGGAAACGGCATGGGTAATTCCCTATCTCCTCAAAATGCAGGCGCCATCGGGCTACTTTTACGAAGGGGTAGGATTAGGCGGGGCAGCCCGTCGTTTGCCTGGTATGACCTGGTGGTATGAGAATCATTCGGGCTGCTATGGCGATAATTCGGATAACCGGTTTACCGACAATAAGGTACTGTCGGGTGATGAACGAAAGGTAAGGACGGCTTACAATCCCATGGTGCAGTATATCACTCAGTATATTTTGCTGCGGTCGGCCCGGACGGTGGCTACGGTCGATGCCGAACTGGCCCGGCGAGCCGTAGCGGCGGCCCAAAAAAGTTGGGAATATGCGTGGTCTGCACCGATTGACGAGGAACGGGCTTCTGACCTGACCGCCACTAAGGCTTGGAAACTTCTGGCGGCGGTCGAGTTGTATAAACGGGGGTGGATACCGGCATCTGTCTTGGAAGAGGAAACCGAGGCTTTGCTCGATTTGCAGGACCGCAAATACGGATTCTGGTATTACGATGTCGCTAAGGAATCTCCTTATCGGGGCATACAACATTCGGCACAGCCGCTTATTGCTCTCTGCCGAGTCTATCCGCATTCTCCCAGTGAGGCGTTGAACCGGAAAATCGAGGAGGCTGTGAACCGACATTGGGAACGGTATGTGTTGCCCATGTCACGCACGAATCCGTTCCGCATTATTCCGTATGGCTGCTGGTTTAAGCCCGCGACAGAAGATTATTACCGCCGTACACCGCAGGGACTGTTTTATCGGTTCTTCATGCCCGATTGTTCGGTTCAGAAGATTAATCACGGGTTGTCGGGCCATTGGACCAGTTGGGCACATGGGCTGGCCCTGGCGTCGCAAGTGTTTGGCAATCGGGATATGGAACAGATTGCCTGGGCTCAGTTGTACTGGCTTATGGGGGGGAATCAGTTGGATTCCTGCTTGATCAGTGGGGTCGGGTATAACAATCCCATGCCTCACAGCCGTTTCCATGGCACCATGGTCGGTGGGTTCTGTGTGGGACCCCGCGGTGACAAGAATGATTCGATAGTCATTGACCTGGACCGCCGGGCCGAATGGAATTCGACGGAATATTGGAATTGTCCCGTAGCCAATACCTTGATGGCTTTCTCTGTGTTACTCCCGTCGAGTATCGACGAAAGAGACAAGTTGGGGTAATGTTTGTCGAGAAATATGTTACATGAATAATTTAATAGAGCGAGGTTATGAAGATAGTTTGTCGTTTTGGGGTCTTGTTGAGTGCAGGTCTGTTGCTGGCCTGTTCATCGCAAGATTATAGAGACCCATCGTTACCGCCTCAAAAAAGAGCCGAGTTGTTGTTGAAGCAGATGAGTGTCGAGGAGAAGGTGGCTCAGCTGTATAGCACTGCCGAGCAGACTTTTATTGTGGACCGGGGGGCGAATATCGATTCGTTGAAACAGAAAATGCCTTACGGTACAGGTATTCTGTATCTCAACATGTATGGAGATCCGCAGGAATATGCCCAACGGGCCAATGACTACCAGCGTTATTTCGTGGAGCATACCCGGTTGGGTATCCCGGCTCTGTTTGGTGGGGAGGGGCTGCATGGGTTCATGGCCCAAGATGCCACGTTTTTTCCGCAGGCGATAGCCCTGGGGTGTACATTTGACCCCGATTTGGCTGAGCGTGTCTATGCAGCGGTTGCTTTGGAGATGCGCTCCCGGGGTGTAACCCAAGTGTTGAGCCCGGTAGTTGACGTGGCTCGCGATCCCCGATGGGGACGCACCGAGGAGTGTTTCTCGGAAGACCCGTATCTGGTTGCCAGCATGGGGCTGGCTGCGGTTCGGGGATTTCAAGGACGGACTCCCGACGATTTGAAAACCAATCGCCATCTTATTGCTACCTTGAAACATTTTGTAGGGCATGGCCAGCCCGAGGGAGGGCGTAATATAGCTCCCGTAGCTTGTTCGTCCCGCGACGTGCGTGAGGTACACATGTACCCCTTCGAGGTGTGCGTCAAAGAGGGCAATGCCTTGTCGGTCATGGCCTCGTATAACGATTTGGAAGGGGTGCAGAACCATGCCAATAAATGGCTGCTCACCGATGTCTTGTGCAACGAATGGGGGTTTGACGGATATATTACGGGCGATGCGGGCGGAGTCGATGAGTTGTTCATGATTCATCATCTGGCGGCCGATGCCAAAGGTGCGGCCAAACTGGCGATTGAAGCTGGTGTCGATGTGGAATTGGTGCGACATATCAATACGTTCAAGAATCTGACAGAGCTCGTGCGGTCGGGCGAAGTTGATGAAAAGTATTTGGACCGGGCCGTGTTGCGGCTGTTGACCCAAAAGTTTAGAGCCGGTATTTTTGAGCACCCGTATGTCGATACGGCACAGGTGGTATATCGGACCGATGCTCATCGGGCTTTGGCGCTTGAAGCGGCAAGGAAAGCCGCCGTGCTGTTGAAAAACGAGTCGGGCCTGTTGCCTCTCGATTCCCGTAAAATAAAAACGCTGGCGGTAATTGGCCCTAATGCGGCGGGCGTGCATCTGGGAGGATACTCTCCCGACCCCCATGTGGGCGTGAGCATTCTCGACGGTATCCGGGACTATGCAAAGGGAAAGTTCGACGTGCTTTATGCCGAAGGGTGCAAGATTACGCAGCAGACGCCCTCGTTCTGGGGCGATAATGAAACTCCCAATACGCAAGCCGATGATCGGCGTTTGATTGCCGAGGCCGTGCGTTGTGCCGCCCGGGCCGATGCCGTAGTTTTGGTGTTGGGCGATAATGTTTCGACCTGTCGGGAGGCTTGGTCGGAGGTGCACCGGGGCGACCGGGATAACCTGGATTTGCTGGGTTTGCAGAATGAATTGGTCGACAAAATCGTTGCCTTGCATAAACCGGTGGTTGCGTTGGTACTGGGAGGAAGGCCCTTGGCCATCTGCCATCTCGATGAAAAGGTGCCGGCCATATTCCAGGGCTTCTACCTGGGTCAGGAGGGGGGCCATGCTTTTGCCGACCTCTTGTTCGGCGAAGTTGCGCCAAGCGGAAAGTTGAGCATCTCGATGCCTCGGAACGTAGGGCAGTTGCCGGTTTATTATAATCATAAGCCTTCGTTGATGCGAAGCTATTTATGGTCCGAGACCTCTCCGCTCTATCCCTTTGGGCATGGGCTTTCCTATACTGATTTCGAATATGCCGATTTGAAGATTGACCAGACCGAGATAGGTGTGGGAGACTCTTTGAAGGTAAGTTGCATGTTGAGGAATGTAGGAACGCGTGAGGGTACGGAGGTCGTGCAACTGTACATTCGCGACACCGTATCGTCGGTTACACGTCCTGTGATGGAGTTGAAGGATTTCAAGCGGGCCGATCTGCTACCGGGCGACAGCTGCCGGATTGAGTTTGTGGTTACGCCCGAAAAGCTGATGATGTATGACCTGGATATGAACCGTCGGGTGGAGCCCGGAGTATTTGAATTGATGATTGGCTCGTCGTCCCAAGACATTCGACAGAGAACCACTTTTATAGTTAAGGACACAGAAAAGAAGAATAAACGATGAAAAGCAATTTTGAGCAGAATAAGGAAAAATTGATCGGGGATTATAATTTACTGATTAATCGGCGGAACGAGAAAATCGATGGCAATGGCGTGTATTGTCGGTATAAGTATCCGGTCCTGACAGCCGGTCACCTCCCTTTGGACTGGCGATACGACTTTAATCCAACGACCAATCCGTTTTTGATGGAGCGCATAGGAGTAAATGCCGCATTTAACTCGGGTGCTATCAAATGGAAGGGCCGTTATCTGTTGGTGGTACGGGTCGAAGGCTATGACCGCAAATCGTTCTTTGCAATTGCCGAGAGCCCCAATGGGATAGATCAATTTAAGTTCTGGGATTATCCGGTAGTGATTCCTCCGAGCGACCCTCAGGAGACCAACGTGTATGACATGCGTTTGACGCTTCATCAAGATGGGTGGATTTATGGCATATTTTGCAGCGAACGGCTGGACCCGAAGGCTCCGGAAGGCGATTTGTCGTCGGCGATTGCCTCGGCGGGTATCGTAAGGACCAGGGATTTGAAAACGTGGGAACGGCTGCCCAATTTGCAATCGCGGTCGCAACAGCGCAATGTCGTCTTACACCCCGAATTCGTTCATGGCAAATATGCCTTGTATACCCGGCCGCAGGAGGATTTTATCTCTACGGGTCGCGGTGGCGGAATAGGCTGGGCATTGGTCGATGATATGACGAACGCTCAGATTCACGATGAGAAAATAATCAATTATCGGGCTTACCATACCATCAAAGAGGTAAAAAACGGTGAAGGTCCTCACCCGATAAAGACCGAGAAAGGGTGGCTTCATTTGGCTCATGGCGTAAGAGCTTGTGCCTCGGGGTTGAGGTATGTACTCTATCTATACATGACAGCCTTGGACGACCCTGCGCGGGTGATAGCCGAGCCGGGCGGATATTTTATGGCTCCGATGGGCGATGAACGGATAGGCGATGTATCGAATGTCCTGTTCTCCAACGGTTGGATTGCCGATGACGATGGGACGGTGTTTATCTACTACGCCTCGTCCGATACCCGAATGCATGTGGCTACGTCGACCATAGACCGCCTGGTCGATTATTGCTTGAATACACCCAAAGACGGTTTGCATTTTTACGATTCGGTTTCTACCATTATTGATTTGATAGACCGCAATCGCTCCTTGTAGCCGTTGGCAGCATACGATAATAAAAAAGATGGATAAAGACAGCCCGCTATCGGCGGGCTGTTGGCGTAATCGGGAGAGGGGACAACCCGTTACGCGGGGAGGGGAAAGGCGTTGCGCCGCATGGAAGATGGAAACGAGCCGGGATACACCCTTTCACACGGGCTTCGCATTTCCCGGATTGTTGCCGGGCTATTTGAGCAGGTTGAGGCGCTTCAACCACTTGTCGACCTCGGGGCGGCAGGTCGATACCGAGCCGTCGCGCACCGAGAGTCCGTCGAGGAAGGTGGCCTCGGGACACAACGCTTTGAGGTCGTCGTTGGCATGACCGAACCGGCCTCCACCGTGCGTCATAAAGGGAACGACGGTCTTCCCGGAGAAATCGTAGCTCTTCATGAATGTGGCGACAGGCGGAGCCACGGTGCTCCACCAGTTGGGCGAGCCGATGAAGATGACATCATATGCCTCAAAATCTTTCACCCGCTCTTTCAAGTCCGGGTGCTTGTGAGCATTGATTTCACGTTTGGCCACATCGAGCAACGAGCTGTAATCGGTGGGATAATTCTGTTGTGGGATAATCTCGAAGAGGTCGGCACCGGTAGCCTCACTGATTGCTTGGGCCACGGTGCGGGTATTGCCGCTGTGGGAGAAATAGGCGACAAGCATCTTGTGCCCCCCTTTTCGATTTTGAGCCGGCAGGGCGATACAGGAAAACATAAGCATGGCTAATACAATTTTTTGAATCATACGATATATTATTTGTAGAAGATTGAATTTTACGCTACAAAATTATATCGCTCGCCTGCTTGCCGTTGTATATGAATTACAGATAGATATACCCTTTTTACCGGTTGGAGAAATTAAATGAATGAATCAAGACCTTACTCTTCTGTGTCGTTATCCAGCTCAGCCTCTTTTCTCATATCTTCCAATATTTTCCCGTTATAAGAGAAATATTTTGCACCTTGATATGCACCTGATGTATTTTGTTTTTCTTCGGGCATAAATGTCCCTACAAAGGGCGAAAGTTTATATATCCGTCCGTCATATTCGACGGAGTTGTCGCTTGCAACTTTGACTTGTACACCTGTCGGCATGAATGTAATAAACTCTCCGATTTTAATTCCCACCAGACTGAATCTGAACCGCTCTCGTTTTACAACTCGTTTCGGTTTTTCTTGGTTGTTGTTTTCCCCTTGTTGTATGGGCTTGTTATCCTTATACTCCGTAATAACAGCATCATCTATGGTTTGAGCTATGTCTTTGAATATATCCAAAGCCATTTGGGGGGCTACGTTAAAAAACTCTCTGTTTTGTCGGATTCTAAGATCGGTTAGCCTGTCTATCGTTTTGTGAACGAGTTTCTCTACCTCATTAAACTTGACGGTTTTCATGGTGGCATATATTTCAAAGGGTAGAGGTACAGCCGTATTATCCAGTTCTTTTGAACGGACATCGACTGGGCGTGTACTTTTCCCTATCTTAACCCAATCTTCACGAAAACTTGGGTTTGTTAAAATATAGACGTATCCCGGATTTGTGTTATTCATTTTGAATGATGGCTTAGAAAAAGAATATTCAACTACAAATTTAATAATTACGGTGAAAGATTTTAATTGTTAAGTAGAAAATATATATTCAGATAGGTTGTCGGCCTATTTTCCTCAAATCTATTTATTTATTTCTTGACTTTCCTGACGGTCTTTGGGGGATTTCGTGTCGTGCCGTGGAATGACTCGATTGTATTTTTATGTTGCGCTATCGTTTTTAGCCACCCTTTGGCTATCTAAAAAAAATAAATAGAGCTGAAAATCAAATGATTAACAGCTCTATACAGTACCCGAAGGGGGACTTGAACCCCCACAGCCGCAATGGCCAAAGGATTTTAAGTCCTTCGTGTCTACCATTCCACCATTCGGGCAGCCTTGGAGCGAAAAACGGGACTCGAACCCGCGACCCCAACCTTGGCAAGGTTGTGCTCTACCAACTGAGCTATTTTCGCAGTTGCGAGTGCAAAGATAAGATGCTTTTTTGTTTCTGCAAAATTACGGATTGAAAATCTCTTTTGCCCCTTGTGGCGCCTCTGCGGTTGATGTGCTTACCGAGGTGTTCCGGGATTGTGTCGGGGGGGACAATCAACGGTAGATGAGTTGGCCGCCGGCGGTGCCGTAGGGGGCTATGTGGTAGACTTGCAGAAAGTAGCGCCCGTCTTTGGCGGGGCCGCTCATGGGGCCTCCGGTCGATATGTCGTAGGTGGAGCCGCATTTGGGACAGCGCAGGCAGAGGTTGTCTTCGTCGAACTCGATGCGAATGTTGGAGTTTATCTCGACGGGACAGCAGAGGTCGTAGACGAAGGGGACGGCGTGCTCGTTGGTGATGAGCATGAGCCCGGCATAGCCGGTGGCCGACGAAAGGGTGTAGGGAAATCCGGCAGGGATTTTCTGGCTGAGGATAAACCGGCGGTGTATGAAGCTGCCGCTTACGCCGTACTGGTTCCACATGGCCTGGCTGGCAAATTCGACCCGCACGGCGGCGGAGGGTATGCGGTCGCGGTCGCCTGCGTCGCACCCGGCGACGGCGATGGCAATCAGGAACAGAAGTATGCTTTGCAGTTTTTTCATTTCAATATCTCCTCAATCAATTCAGTTTCGGCAGGGGTGAGGGTGAGGTTCTCGACGGCGTGGAGGTTGTCTTTCAGCTGGTCGAGGGTGCGTGCGCCCACGATTACGCTGCTCACCTCGTTGCGGCGTAGTATCCAGGCGAGGGCCAGTTGCGAAATGGATTGACCCCGCTGGTCGGCGAGGGGTTTCAACCGGGCTACCCGGGCTATCTTTTCGGGGGTGACGTCGGTGGTTTTGAGGTGTCCTTCGGGGCGGGCGGCCCGTGAGTCGGACGGTATGCCGTGTAGGTATTTGTCGCTGAGTATGCCTTGTGCCAGGGGCGAGAAGGCTACGACACCGATGCCTTTCGAGTGGCAGAGTTGCAGATGTTTTTCCTCGACGTGGCGGTCGAACATGTGATAGCGGTCCTGGTAGGCCAGGCAGGGTACTCCGGCCTCGTGCAGGTAGCTGAGGGCGTAGAGCAGTTTGTCGATGGGGTATTTCGACAACCCGATGTAGAGAGCCTTACCCTGGTGGACGATGTCGACAAGGGTCTGCATGGTTTCATCGATGGGGGTAACCCCGTCGTAGCGGTGGCTGTAAAAGAGGTCGACGTAGTCGAGCCGCATGCGCCGCAGGCTCTGGTCGATGCTGGCCATGAGGTTTTTGCGTGAACTGTTCCCGCCGTAGGGGCCCGCCCACATTTCGTGCCCGGCCTTGGTGGTGATGAACATCTCGTCGCGGTGGGCGGCGAAGCTTTGTTTCATCATGCGTCCGAAGTTCTCCTCGGCACTGCCGGGAGGGGGACCGTAGTTGTTGGCCAGGTCGAAGTGGCAGATGCCGTGGTCGAAGGCGTACCGGACCATTTCGAGTCCGGTGGCGTAGGAGTCGATGTGGCCGAAGTTATGCCACAGCCCGAGGGAGATGACGGGCAGTTCTACCCCGCTGTTGCTGCAACGGCGGTAAACCATGCCGTTGGTATAGCGGTCGGGTTGAGGTTGGTAGTCCATAGTGTCAATCGTTTTGGAGGCCCAGCAGCCGGGCTTCGGCCCGTTGGGCACGGTCAAAGTCGAAACTGGCCACGGTTTGCTGCATGAGTGCCGTGATGCGGTCGTTGCACAAGTTGCCGATGCTGCCTTCGTGGGTGTGGGCGATGTGCTTGTCGGGGGTGAACTGCCCGGCTTCGATTTCGAGCCCCACCTGCTTGTAGGCATCGCGGAAGGGGACTCCGGCCTGTACGCGGCGGTTTACCTCTTCGACACTGAACATGTAGTTGTAGCGCGGGTCGTCGATGATGTGGGTATTCACTTCGATTTGAGCCATCATGAGGTCGACCATGTGCAGGCAGTCGTCCAGTTCGTCGAAGGCCGGCAGGAATAGCTCCTTGATGATTTGCAGATCTCTGAAATAACCCGAAGGCAGGTTGTTGGCGATGAGCGTAATCTGGTAGGGCAGGGCTTGCAGCTTGTTGCATTTGGCCCGGGTGAGTTCAAAGACGTCGGGGTTTTTCTTGTGCGGCATGATGCTCGAGCCGGTGGTGAAGGTGTCGGGCAGTTTGATGAAGCCGAAGTTTTGCGAGTTGTAGAGGCAGGCGTCGAAAGCCAGTTTGGCCAGCGTGGCGGCTACCGAGGCAATGGCCGAGGCCACGAGCCGCTCGGTCTTCCCGCGACCCATCTGGGCATAGACCACGTTGTAGTCCATCGACTCGAATCCCAACAGGTCGGTGGTGCGGGTGCGGTCGAGTGGGAATGACGAGCCGTAACCGGCGGCCGAACCCAAAGGGTTGCGGTTGCACACCCGGTAGGCGGCCTGCATGACGATGAGGTCGTCGACCAGACTCTCGGCATAGGCGGCAAACCACAGGCCGAACGATGAGGGCATGGCCACTTGCAGGTGGGTGTACCCCGGCATGAGTACCGTTTTATAGCGTTCACTCTGGTCGATGAGGGTGGTGAACAACTGTTCGACCCCTTCGACAAGCCGGTGCAGCCGGGCCCGCGTGAAGAGTTTGAGGTCGACCAGCACCTGGTCGTTGCGGGAGCGTCCGCTGTGAATCTTCTTGCCCATGTCGCCCAGTCGGCGGGTGAGCAGCAGTTCCACCTGCGAATGCACGTCCTCGACCCCCTCTTCGATGGTGAAGGAGCCCGACCGGATATCGCGGTAGATTTGTCGTAACTCGGCGGTCAGTCTCTCCAACTCATCGGCCGTGAGCAGCCCGATGGATTGAAGCATGTTGATATGAGCCAGCGACCCCAGAATGTCGTAGGGGGCCAGGTAGAGGTCCATCTCCCGGTCGCGGCCTACGGTGAATCGTTCCACATCGTGGTTGACCTGTACCGATTTTTCCCAAAGTTTCTGTGCCATACGAGTTACAGTTTGGTTGTCATGAAAAAATGTCGGGCAAGAGCCTTTGACTCCCGCCCCTCCCCGCCGTGGGGTTATTGTTCGTAAGGGAGAACCACCAGCATGTCGGCCATCTTGTCGACACCCTCTTGCAGCGGTTTCGACACCATGGGCTTGATGAAGGGGTTCAACTCGGCCTTGACCGTGACGCGCGATGCCGTCTCGTTTTCGCCGGTGGGCACGAACTGTATCCACAGGTTGAGCGGCAACGGCGAGTTTTCGGCCTCGAACTTGATGGTCTTGTTCGGTTCCCGGTTCACGATGCGAAAGGTGACCGAGCCGATGGGGCTCACCTCGATGGAGAGGCTGTCGCAATCGTAGCCCGTGATTTTGAGCTTGCTCTTGTTCTCGGGAGCATTCAGCACACTTTGAAACCGATCGAGGTTCGAGAGGTCGGAGAGAAGGGCATACACCTTCTCCACGGCGTGGGCAATCCGCACCGTTTTGCTTTCGAAACTGGTCATACGGCGGGCGTGTTGTTGTGGGGACCTTGCCAGTTCGCGGGGTCTTTACGCCACTCCTGCAACGTTTCGAGGTCTTCGGGTTTGATGTAGTTGGTCTCCAAAGCCGTTTCGAGCATGGCGTTGTAGTTGCTCAGCGTAATCAGTTCGACCTGAGCGGCCTTGAACTTGCGGGTAGCTACGGGGAATCCATAGGTGAAGATGGCCACCATGCCAATCACTTCGCAGCCGGCATTGCGGATAGCTTCGACGGCTTTCAGACTGCTGCCGCCGGTCGAGATGAGGTCCTCGATAACGACTACTTTCTGACCGGGAACCAGGTTACCCTCGATAAGGTTTTCGAGGCCGTGGTCTTTCGGAGCCGAACGCACATATACATAAGGCAGGCCCAGTGTCTCGGCCACCAGGGCACCTTGTGCGATGGCGCCGGTAGCTACGCCGGCAATGGCATCGGCCGTGCCGAAGTTCTCCATGATGACGCGGCAAAGTTCCACTTTGATAAAGGTTCTTACCTCGGGGTAGGAGAGTGTGCGACGGTTGTCGGTGTATATGGGTGAATTCCAGCCTGATGCCCAGGTGAAAGGATTCTCGGGTTGCAGTTTGATGGCTCTGATTTTTAAGAGTTTCTCAGCCAGTAATCGTTCTACCGTTTTCATGACGAATAATATTTAGGATAATTTGAAAACAAAGGTAAGAAAAATTCGGGAGATTCGCTCCGTTTTTTTGTGTAAAGTGCGTTAGTGATTACAAATTGAGTCAGAGGCGGTTGTAATTCGGTTTGGTAGGAACGCCATCTTTCACATGTGTGGTTGCCTGTTAATGGATAACCCAGGTTTGATTGCCGGCTTTTATCGGGTATTCGATGCCGTTTATTTTCAAGGTATAATCGGCGTTGCTGTTGACGGTTATCTCATTGTCCCGGGCCACGATGTCGGTTATCGTATTCCCGAAACGGAGGTTCTTTATGCCTTGTTCTCCGTGACCCGTTTTCCTCCATTCCACCAGATTCTTGGTCGCGTCGATGTTGTAAAAACCGATGACGTTTTCAATGAACAGGGAGATGGGTCCGAGAGCCGACCACCCGCAGAAATCGGGGGTGACCAGTTCCCGGCCGTTTTCCCGCTGCCTTTCCGAGGGGCGTGGTTGTGAGGGAGAGTAGCATTCCCAAATGGTATGAGGAGTGAATTGAGCATAGGTATCGTACATTTGAGTCAGCAACTTATAGGAGTTTTCGTAGGCTATGTCGTAGTAGCCATACTTTTCCAGGGCTTTGGTTGCCATGTAGGCAAGCGGCAGCCAAATGCCACCACGCCAGTAGTCGCCTATTTCGTGATTATAATCGGGGTCGTCTCGCGATACGGAGGGCCAGGGATACTCCCCGCCGAAGGTATTGGGGTCGGTAGCATACTGGGCAAGCCGTTGAGCCTGTGTGGCATCGGCCACCTCGGCCAGCAGGGTCCAGTAGACGGTAGGGGTTTTTACCTTGACCAAAGAGTGGTCGTCTTCCGAAAGGTCATAGTAAAAGCCATCTTGCTTGTCCCAGTAGTATGAGTTCAGCAACTCTTTGTTGTGGTTGTAGAGATTCTTGAATTCCCGGGCCGTAGCGGCGTCGCCTACCACCTCGGCCAGTCGGGTAATGTACAGGGCCGAGGTGGCCTGCTGTGCTAAAGCGTCCATCCACAGGAGTTCCCCTTTGCGGCCCCTTCCCCGGGGGGTATTGTCCATGCCGCTCGGGGTCCAGCTCCATATGTAGCCGATGTCCCGTTTTTCGAGCCCGATCCATGAATGGCCGAAGTTGTTGAATTTCGTGCCGCGTTTCAGGCTGTCGAACCAGTAATAATGCCGTTGCAGGAATCGCTCCTCGGTGAGTAGCCGTTTGATGTGCTCCTTGTCGCCGGTCATTTTATAATATTCATATTCAACCCAGGAGTAGAATGCCGGGTTGTCGGGGTGCTGTATTCGCAGGGTGCTGGGTACCTGGTTCAAGATGGGTTGATAGAAGTTGTTCAGACTTTCGATTCCCGGGAAGATGTGAGGGGCGTATTTGCAGAACAAGACCATGAATTCGGTATCCCAAATCCATATCGTGTCGTCCCACAGATTCTCGTCCATGTAGGGCGATTGAAATACGCCGGTCTGGTATTTCACCCGTCCCCAGGCCAGTTCCCAGGCTTTCCAGTATAGGTCTATGAAATTCTGATTTTCAGAAAATACCGGTTGAGGCAGTTCGGCCTTGTTGAGTTCTCCTTTCAGTCCGGTCGCGGGCGAGGGGTTGACGATGTTTTCATCGGCCGGTTTGCATGAAGCTACGGCGGTGAATATCCAGAGACAGGTCAGGGTGGTTATAAAGATTCGTCTTTTCATCATCTGATTTTTTTGAGACATCGGGCACAAAGTTCCAGCGAGAGTTGTATTGCCATGCAAGAAAAGCAACGATTTTGAAAAGGTGTTCGCTATGGTGGAATCTTTGTGCCCGGTCATCTGAATAATTGTTATGGTAAGACTGATAGTGTGCAGGTTACTCGATAATGAGGCTCTTGACCTCTGATTTGTGTCCGGTTGTGAGAATGACCAGATAATTTCCACGGCTTAGATTGGATATATCGAGTTGGGCGTGAGCAGACTCGATTACGGCCTGTTGTTGCGTGCGACCCAGCATGTCGGTAATTTTCACTTCGCATTTGCCTTCTCCTTTTTGAGTAAGGAAAAGGGTCTCTTGGGCCGGATTGGGAAAGAGGCGAGTCTCGTCCTCTTTTCCCGGTTGATTGATGTCCGTAGGCGTTGAACATACCAGATGATTCTCTCCTGCGGCGATGGAAAACTTGTATTCTGTCCCCGATTTGTAGACAATCAGTTCGTAAGGCTTGTTGCTGGTTACCGTCAAAAAGGCATCGCTGCTGTCCTGTTCGCGTTCGTCACAAATCAGGTCGGTGATGATTCCATTTCCGAAATGAAGTTTTTCTATTCCGTTGCGGTCGAGGCGGTCGAGATACCAGACCACTTGATTCTTTACTCCGTCGGCTTGAATACCGATAATCTCTTCGATGAGTAATGAAATAGGGCCTAATCCACTCCAACCCACAAAGTTGGATCGGCAATCGTGTTGCCCGTCGCCACCCGAAACGCCTTGACGGAAATTCCCGTTGATTTTTTCGGGAGCGTAGTTTTCCCAGATGGTCCCGGTAGCTTTGTAGACTTGGTTCATGCCCTCGACATATCGTTCGGAGGCCTCCTTGGCCAATGCGTGATACCCTTGTACCGATAGCCCCTTGATGGTGGCATAGTTGGTCGGGGCCCACACGCCCCCCAACCAGTAGCCGCCGTGGTCTTTATACTCGGGTTGGTCGGCCGCTAATGTGGGGAATACCATGTCGCGCCAAAACAGTTGGGGATCCTTCAAGTTGGCAACCAGACGTTCGTTTTGTTCGTCCGAAGTAATCTCGGCCAGCATGGGCCAAAAACAGGCAATCGTTTTGTGACAGGTCTGCCGGCTGTCGACATCAACATCGTAGTAAAGTCCGTCGGCTTCGTTCCACATGAATTGGTTTATCCGTTCGCCTATTTCGTTCGCCATGTTTCGGTAATAGCTCTCCTTCTCGCTCTCACCCAGTTCGTGGCAGAGGTCGGCAATGTTCTTGCACTGGATAACCATCTGAGCCGACAGGTCGGTCCAGCCTTGATGGTCGGACGAACTGTGTCCGTTCGGGCGCCCGTTGTCGCGGGGGGTATTGTCCATACCCGAAGCGTAGCCGTGAGTCCAGTATAACTGATGCTCGGTATCCCAGCACCGGTGGTAGCCTTCGATGTACTCCACATATTTTTCGAGCACGGGAAGCACCTGGCGCAGCCGCTCCTTGTCGGGCGTGATTTTGTAGTTTTCCATCTCGGCCCAACTGAACAGGGGCGGGAAGATGAGTGCCGGGTCGCCCATGACGGCATCGTCGCCCTGCAAGGTTATCTGGCGGACAATCAGTCCGTCCTTATGCTGGTTGGCATAGAAGTTATTTAACGAATGCGCGGCAGGGAACAGGTGGTTGGCATATTTCCCGAACAGGGTCATGAAGATGATGTCCCACTGGAAGATATCGCTGTTGAAACTGTCGTCGTAATAGTTGGATATGTGGTTCGAGCCCGCTTGCGGTTTGATGATGTGGCTGAATGCTATCTCCCAGGCTTTCCAGTATAGATCGATCCATTCGGGGTTGGCATCGAGAATCGGGGCGGGCAGTTCGTCTTTGTCTTCCGCGAAGACGGGTATGGGGTCGTCGATATAACTTTTTTGGGAGAAGTACGAGCCTTTCTCTTTGGTGATGACCGACGCATCGGGTTCGTCAACGGCTACCTGGCTGAAAGTCGAGGTACCGAGGCGGCTGTTGTCGTGGGAGCATACGGCCAGGCCGGCATAGTAGGTGCCCGATGTGGCCAGTCGTACGGGATACTGTACTCTTTCCCACGCAACCCCGTCGGTCGAGTAATATCCCAGCGCGTAGCCCTCTTTGTAAATCAGTTTCAGCCAAATGGGGGCGTTGATGGTTTTGTCGGAGAAATACATCTTTTGGTTCCAGTTATTTTCATTGCGGTATGAAAAATGGATTCCCCCTTCGGGCGCCACGGCCATCATGATAAATCCGGCGTTATCGTCCAGGCTGCTTCGTATCATGACTCCGCTTTTGGCCCAGCCGTTTGTATTCTCCTGCGATTCGATATAGGCGGTCAGTTCGGTATCGCCGCTCCGTTCCAGACAGGCGTATTGAAACGCATCGCGATTGCCGGAGATGTCGCTGCCGCTACCTGCGATGGTAAATCGGTTGTCGGTGTATGTGGTCGAACCTTTCACCCCGGCACTTCCCACGTCGGTATTGAACCAGCCTGCGGGGAGTTGTTGCAGAGCCTGGTAGGTAAATGCGGCCGATGAAAAGACCGGGGAGTAATGAGCCCCGACCTTCAACGTCCCGTGAATCCGGTACGATTGGCCTTGCTCCAACGCTATGTGGGTGAGCGATTGTCTCACTTCGGCATTGGCATAGGTGTAGGCAAAGTTCCCGCAGGCCGTAAAGTCACTGCCGGCTTCAATGGCTTCGGGAGCAGGCGTGGTGTTTGTGGTCCGGTCGATAGCCCAAAACAGGGTTCCCGTTTTATTCCCTTTCGCTTTGATGAGGGGCATGTGACCCGCTTCCTCTACAAAGGCGAGCGTGCTCAGTTCGGGCGCATGAAGAATGTCTGAGGGAACGTAGGTCAGCGAGCCGACGATAGTCCCGTGATTCCCGTTGCCGGATTGGTCGGATACGTTGCCGTTGAAATTGAAACAGGCTTTTAACTTTTCGCTGTTGACGGGTGTGGAGTTCAGCATGTTCTGGTTAATCTCCGTTTCCGAAAGGGTGCGTTGCCAGATTCTCACCTCATCGATATTGCCGATAAAGACCTCGTCGGGGTTGATGTCGCCCGACGTGTTGGTCTGTATGGCACCGATTGACAACGAGGTAGTGTGTGAGAGCGAATTGGGTAGTGCGGTGGCCGTGTTGGAATAGCTCTCGGCTCCGTTGATGTATAGTTTCAGGCTACCGGGACCTCGCACCGCGGCTACATGCAGCCACGAGCCGGTGTTGACATTGACCGCACTTTTGTAAGAGTTCCATTTCCCGCCAATCCATTCGCCGAATTCCAATTTCCCGCTTTCGACGCGGAATAAGACGGCTTCGCCATTGTTTTCGGAATCTTTCCAGGTGACGATACTCCCGGTCGAACTTTGGTCGGTGCGGATCCAGGCTTCAATCGATAGCTCCTCGGTGACCGGGAAGTGGTTGACCGACACATAATCCCTGCCACCGGGGAATTGCAGGGCATACGCTCCGTCCGGATCGATTCCGTCGAAAGCTCTTTCCAGAGAAATCGATTTGACATTGGGAACGCCTCCCGACAATTTGAGATAGAAAGGGTGTATGCCCGCGATATTTTCCGGGAGATTGATATCGGTTGTAAATGACTCTTGAAAGTCCTCTTCGTTGTCCCAGCCTCCCGTGTTGGTGATGGCGGCCTCGGCAATCTTGTTTTCGGCCACGGTAGGATCGGAGAGATAGATTTCAAACCTGGGGTTTGGGTCGCTGTTGTTGTAGGAATACTCGACGGTAATTTTATTCAGTTTCAAGTCGGTGAAGTCGAGGCTTCCGATGGTAAAGATGTTCCCGTCTCTGTTCCATCGCCAGTATCCGTTATTGAGGTTGGGGGCATTGACACCGTCGCCAAGTGTGTGGACCCCTTCAAACTCGCCGGCTTGAATGGTGAGCCGGGTATCGGAATAGCCGAATGCAAATTCTCTTGCGTGTGAAGAAACAGAGAAGAAACAGAGGAGCGTGAAAATGGTCAACTGTTGAATCGAGTTTTTCATAACGGTAAGAATTAAGATGGTAAACACACCAGGCGATATGGTTCGACACGATATCCCTGGTGTGTGATAAAAAGATTATTTATAGATTTTCATGGCAAATCCTCCACCGGGAGCCATGTGAATCTTCAAGCGTTGTCCGGCTGTTACGTCGATGATTTCCTTCTTGTAGTCTTTCCCCACTTTGTCGGCATTGATGCCGTCGCGGAAGATTTCGGCCTTGTATTGCCCGGGAGCCAGGAACGACAACTCGATTTCCACATCGCGGGGCTCCCAGTCGGTGATGGAGGCCAAATACCACACCCCATCTTTCTGGCGGGCCATACTGATGTACTTCGACACCTCTCCGGCCAGAGGAACCGTTTGGTCCCATACGGTGGGAATCGAGGTGATAAACTCGGTGCACTCCTCCTCTTTCAGGTAGTTGGTAGGAGCGTCGCACAGCATGCTGATGGGCGAGTCGAAAATGACATACAAGGCCAGTTGTCGGCAACGGGTACCCTGGCTCATGGGCTCTTCGTAGACGGCATTGAAGTTTTTCATGATGGCATTGCTCATGGCTCCTTGCGTGTAGTCGATGGGGCCGGCCACCATGCGGATAAAGGGCAGGGTCACGTCGTATACCACCTGGTCGGTTCCCGGTTCGGCCCATTTCAGTTCTTCGAGTCCGTGTACCCCTTCGAAGTTGATGGTGTTGGGGTAGGTGCGTTGCAGCCCTGTGGGTTTTGAAGTCCCGTGCAGGTCGATGAGCAATTTATACTTGGCTCCGGTTTCGGCGCAGCGTCGGTTGAAATCGATCATATATTGGTCGTCCCGGTCCATGAAGTCGATTTTGAATCCCTTGATACCCATCTCGGCATAGTGCTTGCACACGCGCTCCATGTCCCGGTCGAATGCGTGGAACCCGGCCCAAAGGATAATGCCTACGTTGCGTTCGCCGGCATATCGGATTAGCTCTTTCAAGTCGATTTCGGGAACGACCTGCATCAGGTCGGCTTCGCCGGGGACGGACCACCCTTCATCGAGAATGACATACTCGATACCCTGTTGCGAGGCAAAGTCGATGTAGTATTTGTAAGTCTCGTTGTTGATTCCGCTTTCAAAGTCTACCTGGTAGATATTCCAGTTGTTCCACCAATCCCAGGCCACCTTCCCGGGTTTTATCCAGGAGTAGTCGGCGTTTTGCGCCGGGGTCGCCAATTTGTAGACCATATCGTTGTTCAACAGGTCGGTATCATGTTCCGAGACAATCAATACCCGCCACGGGAACGAGGTGGACCCCTCGGCTTTGGCAATATAGGGTTCGCGCGATTTTACCACCCCTTTCAGGTTCTTGACTTCGAGCTTTACCTCTTTGGGATAGGCGGCAAAGACCCCTTCCAGGTGTTTGGTCTCACGATTGTTTTGCAGATAGAGACCGGGATAGTTCAACAAATCGGCTTCGGTCACACACACTTTTTTCCCGTTGGCACCTTCGACCAGTATCGGCAGGAATGCCAGTTTCCCGTTGTCCCACTTTGACAGGGTAGTGTGCAGATAGGTGTTTTGGAATGAGCTGTAAAAGGGGTCTTCTTTCCCTTCGTTTAGCCGGCCTTTGGGAAAGGCTACATATACCTGAGGGTCGTTGGGAAAGTTCAGTTCCACCTGTTCGTCTTGAACCAGAAAGGACTCTTTCAACTGGCTGATAAAGCGGTAGGCCATGCCATCGTCGTAGGCCCGGAATACAAGGTTATACCCGCCTTTGAACTCCAAGACAAGTTCGTTATAGTGGTCATGGATACTTTTCTTCTTATAGATGGGCGGGTAGATGGTTTGGTCGACCGTCTTCGTTTTTGATTTACGCAACCGGGGGTTAACGCCGAATTGAGTTCCGTCGGTCAATGTCATAGAGATGGGTGAGCGGTCGAGCATCAAATCGTTGTCGTGCCATACAGAATAAGAGATATCTGTTTTCGCAATGTTTACATCGACCCGTAGTTTCCCCGAAGGGGCATTCAAGGTGAATTGTTTTTGTGCGGCTATGCCACCGGGGAGCATAATTATCAGCGCAAACAACACATTCTTAAATTGTGCTTTCATGTTGTATCCTTATGTTTATAGTTATAGTTGTTCCCCTTTTGCAAGGGGGTGAATCAATCATGTTTACCTGTACAAAAATAGCCGGAGAGCAAAACGACGTGGGGAAAAATCGTACATAAAAACAACAATTCCAATCACGGGTGGCTATAAAAGCCAATATTGTGTCGTATTTCCTGTACGATAACGGCCGCAACGGTATGAATTTTTCCTTGTCCATCGGTCGTGAACTGGATTTTCCCCGAGATGCTGGCGAAGGGATAGAAAAACAATCGGCATATGGAGAGCCTCGGGGGGAGTTCATTCCATATGCCGACAGGGGGGCGGATAGATTTTTCGTCGGTTCTTTACAAGGTGAAAGGGACAGATTGTACTTCCTGACTGTTGGGCCCTACCAGGAAGGTGAAATCGCCGGGCTCGACCACGTAGTTCATCTGGTTGTCGTAGAAGCCGAGCTGTTTGTCGGTGACGGGGAATTTCACGGTGCGGGTTTCGCCTCGTTTGAGAGCTATCTTTTCAAATCCTCTCAACTCTTTTACCGGGCGGGTGATTGAAGCATATTCGTCCCGCACATAGAATTGCACGACCTCTTCGCCATCGTACTTGCCCGTGTTGGTTACATCGACCAATACGTTGGCATGGACCCCTTCTTCATTCGACGGTTCTATTCTGAGGTTGGCGTAGTCAAAACGGGTGTAACTCAATCCGTAGCCGAAGGGGTAGGCCGGTTGGTCCGACTGGTCGATGTATTTGGTACACCAGACGCCTTGTCCGGCCGGGCGCCCGGTGCTCTTGTATTGGTAATAGAGCGGAATCTGGCCGATATGTTGGGGAAATGTCATGGGCAGTTTTCCCGAAGGGTTATAGTCGCCCCAAAGCACATTGCAGATGGCAGGCCCGGCTTCGCTGCTCAACCACCAGGTGCATAGAATGGCCGGCGCTTTTTCGCGAACCGTGTTGAAAATAACCGGGCGGCCACACATCATCAATACGACTACCGGCTTGCCCGTTTTCACAATCTCTTCGACCAGTTGTTGTTGCCCGGCCGGGATATTGATGTCGGCCTTCGAGCGCATTTCTCCGCTCTCCCAAGCCTCTTCGCCCATGGCGATGACCACCACGTCCGACCGATTGACCTGGGCAAGGGTATGAGGCAGGTCGACGATTTCGTCGCTTCCCATGTCGTACCCCTCGCTGTAATTGATGGTTACCCCCCGTTGCTGCATGGCCTCATAGAGGGTGATGACCCGGCTGGGGTCGGCACAAGACCAGGCGCCGCACATCTCTTTTTGTGATTTGGACAGAGGCCCGATTAATGCCACGCTTTTTATCTCGGGCGAGAGAGGCAGTATGTTTTGTTCGTTTTTCAGCAAAACGATAGAGCGTTCGGCCATATGACGCGAAGCCTCGCGAAGGGGTTGCGAGTGGGTAATCTTTTTTTCCCGTTCCACATCGCAATATCGGAAGGGGTCTTCAAACAATCCCAACTCGTACTTCTTGACCAGGATACGTCGTACGGCATCGTCGATTAGCTCCTCGTCGATGGTCCCGTCGGCCACCAGCCGGGCCAGGTGGTGACGGTAGCACTCCGACACCATCTCCATGTCCAGCCCGGCCGTTATTCCTTTGAGGGCAGCCTCGCGTTCGTCGCGGGCATAGCGGTGCGAAATCATCTCCTGTACCGAGCCCCAATCCGAGACCACGAATCCTTCAAAGCCCCACTCCCCTTTGAGCAGATGCCTGAGCAAAAACGAGTTGCCGGTCGATGGCTGGTTGTTGAAATCGTTGAATGCACTCATGAACGTGGCGGCTCCGGCTTCCAGCGCTGCTTGGTAAGGGGGCATATAGAAGTTGGCAAAATGGCCCATCGACATGTCTACGTTGTTGTAGTCTTTTCCGGCGGCGGGTGCGCCGTAGGCGGCAAAATGTTTTACGCAGGCCATGATGGTATTGTTGGCCGATAAGTCGTCGCCTTGGAATCCTCTTACACGGGCCTGGGCTACCAACGAGCCGTAGTATGGGTCTTCACCGGCTCCTTCGAGAACCCGTCCCCAACGGGCGTCCCAACTGATGTCGACCATGGGGGCAAAGGTCCAGTGCAGCCCCGCGGCCGAGGCTTCGATAGCGGCACAGCGGGCACTCTGCTCGATGGCTTCCAGGTCGAAACTGGCTGCTTCGGCCAGGGGAATCGGGAAACCGGTGCGGAAGCCATGAATGACGTCCAGCCCGAAAATCAAAGGGATTTTCAAACGCGATTGCATGGCGGCTTCTTGCATTCGTCGGGTCTTTTCGGCTCCGCTGACGTTCAACATGGAACCGATTAGCCCCTGGCTAATCTCTTCGGTGCGGCTGATTCGGTGGTTGTCGGGACCTGTCGCGAATTCGCCCGAGCATTGGGACAGTTGTCCTATTTTCTCTTCGAGGGTCATTTGCTTCATCAGGTTCTCGATAAACCGATTCATCTCTTTTTGATTTTTGGTCTCTCTTTCCGCCCCCGCGCATAGCATGAAAACCGCGATGCAGAATAAGAATGAAATGAGTCTTTTCATGGGTGATGAGTCTTAAAAAGTTAATGCTTCAAAGGTAGATTCGTTTCACCTTTCCGGTTGGAAAAATTGTACATAAAAACAGTAATATAATGAAGGAGGGACGCACTTTTAACCGGGCGTCCCTCCTTGTCGTAGAGAAAACTATTTTGTTGCTTGTTTTATTGAACGATTACTTTCTTGACTTCCGATTGCCCGTTGTTGTGAGCAATTTGAATGATGTAGCAACCGGCCGAGGGTACGGTCAATTCGTTGGCCGATACCTGATGGTAGAGCGGCTGCCCCGCTATGGTGTAGACCGAAATGTGGCAAATCTCCTCACCTTCTATGCAGATAGTCGGTCCATCGACGGTAATTGTCGTAGGATTTACAAGTTGATGGGATAAGGAGGACGAGGGTCCTTCGCCGGCTTCTTCCTTGACAAAGATGAATTGCAAGGAAGATCTGATGTCGTTCTGGTACCATTCGCACACCGAGCCATCGGCTTTATTGTTCATGCATTCGTATTTTTCCATGCCCGAACGTAACAGACTCCATGTGGTGTAGTCGGCATAGCCTCCACCCAGGTTGAATTCGACGGGTGATGTGGTCATGCTGGCCTGGTAAATTCGGTCGCCCGTATATTCTTCGTCGGCATGGGCAAGGGTTATTTTTGCCCCGTTTTTATTGACGATATAGTATTTGTCTTCCGAGTCGGGGACAGCTACAAATTTCCACCACTGATCGGAATCATCTTCTACATAGGCTTCCTGACGCAAATCCTGATCTTCTCCCTGATAGGTGATGACGGTCTTGCCATTTTCCTGGTTGGAAACAAACAGCAGGTTGTACCAGTAGTTGGTATTCTCGTCGCTGATGTTGGGCATTTCGCGCAGCGCAGTGACTTCGATAAAGCGTATGCCGGCACCGGCATCGTCCTGGGCATATTCGCAGATGGTGCCACCCTGTTGGTCGTTCATCCATTTGTGGTCTTTTTGAACCCCCTCGGGCGTTGTCGTCTCTACGGCACTGATGCGTCGTATGGTCCAGGCGCTCAATTTGCTGTCGATGCTTTCGATGGCAAAGGCTTCGGCTTTCGATACCTCTTGTGAGGCTTGATACTTGCGGCCACCTCCATCAATTTCATCGGCGTGTGCTATGGAGATGTAGGCTCCGTTTTTATTGACGATATAGTATTCGTTATCGGCATTTCCGGTGCGGACAATCTTCCACAATTGGTTATAGTTGGTGGTGTTGAGCAGTTCCTGTTGCAGATTGGTGTCTTCGCCTTTGTAAGTAAAGGCCTTTATTTGGGTTGCCTCTTTGGCCTGGCTTCTTTCAAAGATGATGTTGTACCAGTATTCCTGGTCGGCATCGCTGATTTTGGGCATCTCTTTGGGGAGGGCCAGGTAGATGTGGTTGTCGCTCGAATTGTCTTTATTGGTCCATTCGCCCACTTCACCGCCTTCGCCGCTCTCCTTCTTGTTCAACGACTCATGGTTGGGGCTTCCCACACGTTCGATGTCAAATACAAACGAGCCGCAATAGTTTATTTTGAAGCTGGTGGCCAGGGTCGAGCTGGCTCCATACCGATTACTGTCGGCATAACCGGGGCCACCTTCGATGAGGGCTATCTTTCGCCCGCTTTTGCCTACCAGTTGGTACTCGCCTTCCGTATCGGTCGCTACGATTTTCCACAACTGGTCGTCGCTCCAATCTACCTGTTTCACGATTTGGAGTTTCTCGTTATCGCCCATGTCCTGGATTACCTTGCCACTGTTCTTGAACTGGAGAATGTACCAGGTTTCATGAGTATCGTCACTGATAACGGGTGATATTCCCGGCACGGCTGCTTGTATAAAGGCGAGGTATACACCTACCGAAATAAAGAGTAATGCTAATTTTTTCATGGTGTTTCTTTTTTGTCAAATTGTGTATACAAAAGTAAATATGTCATTGGTGGCATTTGAATAAAAATGTACAGAAAAGCAACAAAATCATTTCCGGGCGGTGGCTTTTTTATCGGTGTGAGCCGTTAATAGGAGATGTTTTCCAGTATTTCAATCTTTTCCGTGTCGTTCTTCTGGGTGAATAAATCGGTAAGAGCGTTGATACTCAGCTTTGTATCCGGTGAAAATGCACTCGACTTCATATATTGAATCATGCTGTTGCAGAGGCTTCGCACTTCGGGATTCTCTTTTACGCGATCGAGGTTGGCCATGCAGATGAGGAGCTTGCCGCCTTCGACATTGAACTCGAATATCAATCCCAGTTTGTGGTTGCGCTCTACGTTGTCGATTACTTGCACAATGGGTCGATAGGCGGCCGGCATGCGGTCGAGAATGAGCGGATAGCTCTGTTTGATAATGGAGTACCATTGCCAGTTGGTGTGACAGTCGGTTGGGAATCGGGCAAACAGCGGGTGCTCGGGCGAGGTGAGTATGCCGAGAGTTCCCGGTGAGGCCGGGCAGCCGATGCGGTCGCAAATGCTTTTGAACATGCGATAGTTCCAATAGTCGGTCTGGAACAATCCGCCCACGGTTTGTGAGGCGTAGGTGGCCGAGTCGGGGAACCACAGCACACGATTCCCTTTTTGCAATTCGTTAATCATGCGCTCGTCCAGTTGCTTGCTTATGTAAATCTCCTCGTCGGGGGCTTGAATCTCCTCATCGGGATAGACCCACAGGGCATAGTGGTTTTTATATTCTGTTCCTTCTATCAGGAGCTCTAAGTTCACTTTTTGAGCACGGGTTATCGAGGCAATTTGCGGTGCGATGGTCCCGATTTGTGACAAGCCTTTTCCCGTAGTCTTGATTTTCAGGGTACCCTGGTCTATCGGGGTTCCGGTATTGTCCTTTAATGTCCAGCGGAGTCTCTTGCCGTTTAAGTCGCGGTTGGAGTAGTCGGCGATTTTGAGTTGCCCCGTCAGGGTTTCCCGGTTGGTCCAGCAGAATTTCCCGGTGACGAACAAGGGCACCACGTCGTTGCAAAATTCACGCCACTCTTCGGGCGAAATAAGTCCCTTACTGTCCATGAACGCGTCCAGCATGCCTACATAGGCCGACCCTTGTCCCGGGTAGTCCTGCAAGTCGAGCAGTTGGAATCCGCCCAGTTTCTCGGTTCGCAGGTCCATTTCGATATCGGCTTTGTAAAGCTGGGCGGCCCATCGCCCGGAAGCTCTGAAAAAGTCGTCGGCCTGGTCGAGCATACCGGCCTCTTGGAGACGGTTGCGGAATATTTCGAAATTCCACGGGGCCAGCACTCCGGTATATTTCCCCATCTCGGCATAGTGGGGGTATACCTGGAACTGGCCGGTCTCGTGACTTACGACCGGGACAGGACAGTGGGCTACCGCTTCGTTGAAAGTCATTTGCGAGTTGGGGTAGGTGTTGTTGATGTAACCGCCTTCATAGGCATCGGCATAAGAGAAGGAGCCTCGCACATGATTGCGGTAGCTGTTTCCCTCGCGTGGCCCGATTTTGCAGGTGACGAGGTAGTCTTCACCATCGACAACGCCTTTGGTCCCCAGGAAGTTGTTTGAGCCGAAGGCATAAAGGTGCCGGGAATCTATTTGGCGGAACGAGTCGGTGAATTCCCGCATCAGGTCCAGGTCGCCCGATAACTCGTTTCCCAGGGCAAACATGACGAACGAGGCGTGGTTGCCATATTCCTGCTGGATATTGGTTCCCTCTTTCCGCAGAAAATCGACAAGGTATGTTTCGCTTCTTTTCAGGCTGCCCCAGAACGGCAGTTCGGGTTGCAGATAGATGCCCTCGATGTCGGCCGCCTCGAAACAGGCTCTCGGGGGACACCACGAGTGGAACCGGCAGTGGTTGATGCCGTAGCTTTTGCAGATTTGGAAATAGCGTCGCCACTCCTTCACGTGCATCGGGGTATGGGCCGTGAGGGGGAATACACAGGCGTCGTGCTTGCCCCGTAGGAAGGTGGTCTGTCCGTTGATGGTAAATTGTCCGTCGAGGGTCCTGAAATCGCGCAATCCGAAGTTTACGATTTGTTTGTCATACCCTTTCAGCTCTATCTCCATGGCATACAGAGCCGGGGAGAATTCGCTCCACAGGAGGGCCTTTTTCCCAAGCGGATATTGCAGGGTGTATTCACTTTTACCCTGTGTCAGGCAGAGTTTTATCCGTTTCCCCCGATGCTTTTTCGAGGTGTTCCAGGCGGTTGCTTGCAGTTCGAGGACTGTCCCGTCGGCGAGCTTGTCGGCATGGGCTATTTCGATTTTCAGCTCGACCGATTTCTGGGCGGCCGAGGGATAGACTTGCAGACTTTTCAGGTGAACCCGATTGCGGGCTTCGAGAAACAGCTCGCCGATGATGCCGTTCCAGTTGGTTTGTGTCGACTCGGTATAGGCGTGCGAATTGGACAGGAGTTGGCGCGGAACCGACTCGCCGTTATCGACAAGGACAGTGATTTCGTGATGCCCGGGGGTGAGCAGCGTCGACAGGTCATAGACCTGCGGGGTTGAGATATTATCGTTCTTCCCGGCCGAAACGCCGTCGATCCACACTTGTGAAGGCTTGGTGCGTTCGAGTGTCAGTACAATCTCCTTTCCGCGCCAGCCGTCGGGGATTGTCACCTCTTTTTTATACCAGGCTTTGCCTACATATTTATAGATCCGCGACAAGTGGGTGGTCTCGTTTTTTGAGGTGTTGCGTACCCCTTTTTGATTGGTGTCGGTTGTACCGGGCAAGGTAACCGTGTCGGAGAAGGGTTTGAGTTGCCACTGCTCGGTCAATCCTTCATTTTGAGCGTCTAGTTCAAATTGCCACACTCCTTGCAGCTCGATTCTCTCCCGCATGGCGTTGTCGGCAGCGGTTGCCCGGGAAACAAGGACGGACAGAATCAGTAGGGCGATAAATCGTATCAGGTTCATATAAAAGTGGTTTGTCTGTGTGTAGAAATGAGAAGAACGGTAGAAGAGGGTAACCGGTGTTTCGAGATGGCCGGTTCTAAAACTCGATGGTCTCTTCATGAATATCTTTCCCGCTCAGTTTGGTTATCTGGGTGGCCCAGTCGGGAATCCAGATGTATTTTTTCTCTCCCTGGTATTCGGCTTCGACCAGGAAGCAGAACCAGTAGGCGTAGGGGAACTCGTCGCTCGGTGGCAGACCGGGTGTACCCTTGGCCGGGTGATAGAGGTCGTATACGTCGGTCAGTTCGGCAAACCCTTTCGAGTTTGTTTGCAGCGTGCGATAGGCATGGGGGTAGACGTCGCGATTGTTCTTCCGACCACCGGCACGGGTACCGTATAGTTTCAAGGTGACGTTTTTCCCCTTCTTCCCGTTGACCCGTACGTTGATTCGTATCTTGTCGGGGAATACCCTACGGCTTAACCCTTGGGGCAGTTGTTTGTAATGGGCCGTGTAGTTGAACAGATGCGAACAGTAGTCGCTCCATGCCCACATGCCGTTGCCCATGTTGCACTTGGGCGGGCGCAGGGCTTCGTGGCTGATGGGATTGTCCTCGGCTTTGATGATGTATTGATAGATGTCGGTGGCTCCGCGCACGTGTCCGTATTCATGGCCCAGGTTGCTGTATGTGCCTTGTTCGGGGGGCTCTTTGGCAAAGATGTCGCCATACTTTTGCTGCTGCTCCAATGTCTGGTAACAGCACACGACCGATTGTCCGCTTTGTCCGCCGCCACCGCACCACAGGCCGTTGCTCTTGGCATTCAGCGCGAAGAACACGACAAAGTCGTACCGGGCGGTATCCAACGGACCGTAGGCCTGTTTCTGGAACTGGTCGTACAGGTCACGGTTGCCTTGTATGTCGTAGATGTGAAGTCCGGCGGGAATAAACTCGAAGTAGTATTTGAATTTGTTTTCGCTCTCGTTCCAGAAGTAGGTCGTTTTTTCAAACATCTTTTTCAAGTTCTCGGTGAAGAGCTCTTCTCCACCGTATCGGGCCAGGTCGTCCTTCTCGATCCATACCTGGGCGCGGTAGGTGATGGTTTCCAGTCCCAGCCTGTTGTGTCCGTTTTTATGTTGAGCCTGGGTGGTCATGCAGCAGGCTGCTGCGACGAGCCATAAGACGAGGAGTCGGTGTACGGTATTGCTGTTTAGTTTTATCATGTTTGGGATATTGTATAGGGTCGATTGGGGGGGATTGATTGTTTTTCCTTCATCGGGGTGTGGCCCGGGAGGAGTGTTCAAGGGTTAGAAATCAATATTCATTTCATATAGATTTTTGTGCTCGAAGAACATGAGTTGAACGGCATACTCGGGCATCCAATAGTATTTGCGGGTATTCCCGTCGATGGCTTCGATCAGGAAGTTGAACCAGCGGCCGTAGGGCAGGTCGTCGGGACGTCCCGGTTGGGGAGGGTTGCAATACATGTCTTTTACGCCGGTCAGTACAATCCGACCGTTCGAGTCGCTTTGGTAGGAGCGGTAGGCCGGTGTGATCACATCGTTGTGAACCGCGCGGCAGCCGTAGAGGTTGACCGTGATTCCGGCTTTGGGTTGCCCGTTCTCCGTGAGGTTGAACTGTATGCTGTCGGGGAACATTCGGCGGAACAGGTCGGGATAGTCGTTGGCCGGTACTCTCGACTCGGCCACGTAGTTGATGATTTTTGCCGCATAGGGACTCCACAGGCTGTCCCGGCTGGCGCTGTGCATGATGCAGGGAATCGGTTTGAAGGCTTCGTGGGTGACCGGGTTTTTGTGGGCTCTCACCTGGGTTGCATATACATCGGTAACCATGCGGTAGTGTCCCAACTCATGAGCCACGGTCTTGTAGGTTCCGTCGGTGAAAATTTCCTTCATTTTCAATGAATCGCCATTTCTGACGTAGATGCCGCAGAGTCCGTTTTTCACCCCGCCAGCCGCGGCTCCCGGGTGTTCGTCGGCATGATCTTTTATCATATCGAACATGACCAGTACGTCGTATTTCTTGAAATCGAAATCGTCGCCTCCGTAGGTTCTGAGCACATCTTTCGACGACCCTTCAAAGACGGCGTGCAGGGTGGGGGTGAACTTGAAATAGTAGTCGAAATCGTTGGACCCGTTGTTCCAGAATCGGGTCACGTTGTCAAAGAGTCCGACCAGTTTTTTCTGAAACGATTTTTTCCCGCCGAAATAGTCTACTCCGGGTTTGTCGGCGATGACACAGACCCGGTATTCCACTTGTTTCAATTTCTGTTTCTCCTTGGATTGAGCGTAGCTGCATATCGTTGTACCCAGGAGAAGGAGGGTTAATAAAGTTATTTTCTTCATGGTTTCGATAGTGTTTAATTGGGGTTATAGCATGGTGGCGTGAGGAGCCGTTCCTTCGGTTTGGATTTGATAGGGAAATTCGGCGTCGGGTTCATCGGGCTGGGGTGAGGCGATGGCCTGCCTGGGAGCCCCGGTAACGACGAGCCACAGGAATTGAGTTTTCTCGGGTAGGGTAAAGTGAACCGGCGGGTTAATCCCGTTTCCGGCTTTATGCATCTCGCCGTAAACCCGTTTTCCGTTGGTGAGCATGGCGATGAATCCGTATCGCCAGCCAGCCTCTTCCTGCCCCTTCGGGTTGAAGTCGGGGTGCCCGGCCAGCCCTTCAAAGGTCAGGGTAATGCGGGTGCCGCCCCGGGGTACTTTCATGCGAATGGCGTTGTAGCCTCCACTTTGGGGGCATTTCGCTTTGGCTATCCGATACCAGCCGTTCTCTTGCCGTTCCAACTTGCAGAGGTGTTGGTTGGCATACGAGCTGCACACCGACTTGATGCGGGGGATATCCCACGTCACGAACCGACTGGCCGCGTCGTAGATTTCGTCGTTCAGTTGTTCGTAGGAGAGCCCCGTCAGTCGCATGTAGACCGATTCGGGCGTTTCGCCTTTTCGGGCGTTTCGCCACAACTCTCCGACCAGTTTCACGCCATGCTTGTTGGTCCAGTATTCCAGGAACTGCGGGGCGCAATAGAGATTCTTCTTGTGAAACAGGGCGTAATGGGTCTGTTTCATGTAGTTGTTCAGGTGGTAGTTCTCGATGGTGACCCAGTCGGGGTATAGCTGCCACAACATCCATTGCGAGGTGTATTCCATGAGGGTGGAGGAGAATCCTTCGTATCCGTCGGCCTTGACCATGTATTGAAAGGCATGGCCCAATTCGTGGACCAGGGTGCAGTAGGGGTATCCGCTGATTCGGCAGGGACGGAACCACACCATGCCTATGCTGTCGTGCGCTCCGCCGTAGGCGGTACGTATGTCGTCGTCATACATCCATATGATGGTTTTATAGCGGTCGGTGTATGATTTCCCTTTGAGCACGAACTTCAACTTGTCGATGAAATAATGGTAGTATCGTTCACCCTCCTCCAAAATTTCCTGTGGAAAAAAGCGCCGGTTCTCGTCCTGGATAGAGGCCGGGTCTTTGCCGAATGACTTGGCCCAGAAGATGGCCAGATTCTCCGATTCGGCCTTGTAGTCATAGCCGAATGGCCCGTCCGGGTCGTTGAAGCCGTGTTTCTCAATGTCCTGTTGCGGAATGAATAGCGTCTTCTTGCCCGATTTTGCTTGCAGCAATTGGGTACAGGAAAGTATGGACAGGGATAACAGGATAATGGCTATTCGTTTTCTCATGGAATTGTTTTTGTGTTTGTGGGTGTTGTGGTTGACTGTCAGAAGGCTACGGTTGCCGAGTAGGTTGTCTCGCCCTTGAAGAAAGGCATCTGAACTTCATATTCGGGCATCCATACATATTTGGTTTGACCGTCGTGAATTACTTCGGCCAAAAGTCCGAATATCCGTCCATAAGGCAGGTCGGGGGGAACCACCATGCTGTTGTCGTAATTGGGGTTGGGCACATAATACTCTTTGGTGTCATACAAGATGCATTTGCCGTTGGTATCGGTTCGCTTGGATACGAAGACTTCGGGCCAGATGTCCCGATTGTGCCCGCTTCCGCCAGCCCGTGAGCCGTAAAAGTTGACTATGATGCCCCGTTTGGCTTCGCCCGATACGGTGACGTTTAGTTCAATCTTTTCGGGATAGAGCTGGTTGAAAAAGTCGGGGAAGGCATTGCCCACCTGTTTTGCACCGCCTGTGTAGTTCATGACATTTGCCGCGTAGTCGCTCCACTCCCCGTCGGAAGTGCTGTTCATGATACATTTGGGTGGCCGGTATTGCATGTGGTTCACGGGATTGTCGGCCGACTCGATGATGTATTGATACATGTCGGTCACACCCCGGTAGTGCCCCAACTCGTGTACCAGGGTCTTGTAGGTTTCGTCGGTGAAAATCTCTTTGGGACTGTTGGGCCCGGCCATCACGGTGACGACCGACCGGTTGTCGCTCCCGCCACCGTGGGCAGCGCCACCGTTGCCGCTCTCGCCGTTGTCTTGCAGACAGTCGAAGAATACGGTTACATCGTATTTCCCGAAGTCGATGGGGGCGTCGTAGATTTCGTAGCGAAGTGTCTGATCGGCCGAGGAGCCGTCGTAGATGGATACGTCGGCAACCGTATAGCGATAGGTGTGTTTCAGCTTTCCCTTTGAGGACTCGTTCCAGAAGTTACTGGCTTTGCGGAACAGTTCGTCCATCTTGGTCTTGATGGAGCGCTCGTTGGCATTCAGGTGTCCTTCGACGCTGGCTCGGTCGATGTAGACCAATACGTTGAATGTCAACGTGTCTTTTGTTGATACGGGAGGATTCGTCCCGCCCGTGCCACCGTTGCCCGACGGCAAATCGAGTTCCGTTTTGGAACAGGCCGACAGGGTGAGAACGGTAATCAGAAGATAAGCAAACAGATTTCTCATGCGAATGTCTTTTATCGTGTCATGTTTTTGGGGGCGTACCCGCCAATCCTGCGGGAGCCTCCGGGAAAAAGCCCCTCTCGAAAGGGAAACTCTTGCGGGGGGAGAGAAGCAGTCCGGTCGTTACAGATCGATCGAGATGGTGTATTCCCTTTCGCCCGTTTCGAGCAGGTGGGTACACATGTCGAGGTCGGAGAGCCACATGTACCGCTTGTTCTCGCCATCGACAATTTCCATCAGGAAGCAGTACCAGCGCGAGAACGGCCATTCGTCTTTGGGCGATTTCGGCGGTGTGTTGGGGGCTCCTTCGCCCGGGAAGAACATCTCGTAGGTGTTGTTGATGACAATCTGTCCCTGGCTGTTGCTCTTTTCCACCAGGTAAGGCGAGTTCCCTTCGGCGTCGTACACGTCGGGACCGCCGAAATATCCGCCGGCCCGGGTACCGAAGAAGTTGATGACAACCCCCCGTTTGGGCTCTTTGTCCTTGGTCACGTTGATGATTAGCTTGTCGGGATATATCTTTTTATTCAACTCCCGGTCCAGCTGCTTTTGGTGGGCGGTGTAGTTGAACAGGGCCGAACAATAGTCGCTCCACACCATGTAGCCGGTACCCATGTTACAGGCGGGCGGGTTGTAGGCTTCGCCACTGACGCGGTTGCTCTCGGCCGATATGAGATATTGATACAGGTCTTGGGCTCCGCGCACGTGGCCATACTCGTGCCCCAGGTTGCTGTAAGTGCCCTGGTTGGGATATTCGGCATCGGCAAAGATGTCTACGCTCCGCGGGAGGAAGGCATTGACCACCGACTGCCCGCTTGCGCCTCCGCCTCCGCATGACAGTCCCGTCTCTTCGGCGTTCAACGCAAAGAATACGACGAAATCATATTTCTCGGTATTGAGCAGACCGTAGGCCTGGCTCCTGAACTCTTCGTATCTCGAAGGGTCGTTGCCGGTGTCGTAGATGTGCAACTCCTCGCCCGGGACAAATTCAAAATAGTACTTGAATTTGTTGGGGCTTTCGTTCCAGAACCGGGTGGTTTTGCGGAACATCTCTTTCAGTTTGATGTTGAAAGTCCTTTCTCCACCGTAATATTCCAGGTCGGCCCGGTCGACCCACACCTGTGCGCGATAGGTGATGGTGTCGCCGGTCGATGTTGTGCTGCCTGTTCCCGGGGTAGGTTGGATAGTAGAGAGGTCCAACTCCTGGTTGCCGCAGGATAGCCCCAGCAAGAGCCACCCTGCGAGTAATGCGATGTTTTGAATCTTATTCATTTCGTTTACTGATTAATCGATTGAAATACTGAACTCTCCCATGTAGGCGTTCTTCCGGTTGTTAATCTTGCTGTCGTCGACGTTCGACAGAATCATCAGGCGCACGTAACGAGCTTTTTGGACGGACGGCAAAAGATAGGTGTAGGGGTCGCTCCCGTGAGCGATAGCGTCGTCGCTCGAGCTGGACATGCGATATACCCCCAGGTCGGTCCATGAGGCCTTGTCGTTGCTCACCTTGAATTGCACGTCGCGCACGTAGCCGTTATCGGCGGTTTGGGTTTGCCATAATGAAATGGTGTTGAACACCTCTTCTTTCCCGAAATCGATGATAAACTCGTAGGGCGTGTTGGGAAAATCGCTCGATGCTCCGCCATTGACATTCCACTGCCACTGCCAGTGCGTGTTTATATCGTCGTCGATGATGTTGCTGATGGGTTCGTTGGAGGTGCTGCCGGTCTTGTCGTTACCGGCTTCGATGCTCCATGTCGATTTGTCGATGGCCGCGTATTGGGTCAGTGTGATTTCTTCGGACAGTCTGCCGTTCGGGTTGGCTATTTTCAGGGTAGCCGTTCGCGGGGTGCTCCCGGTGTAGCTCTCGGCATTTAGCCGGATAACCCCATCAGCCAACTGCACGCTGAGCCAGGTGTCGCCGCTGGTAACTTCGGCCGTCACATCTTCGTCGGCCGAGGTGTAGCTCCCCAGCGATTTATCGGTGTACCCAATGCCGCCGATAATCAACCCGTTTTCATACAGGCTGCTCTCGGGCCAATCGATGGTGAGCATTTCGTACAACTGGGTGAAGCTCCATTCTACGGCGGGCTGGTCGCTCAGACTTGCGTCGGCAGCCTTGACCTGCAACAACCCTTCATGCAGGGTTTCGCCCTCGATATTGGCCCTTAGGGTTAGGGTGAAGGTGTTGCCCGAGGCTTCGAGACTTCCCCACGAGGCCTCGGCCGAAGTCGTGCGGTCGAGCAACTGGGCCGATAGTTCTACATCGGAGTCGAACACGATGCTGACCGTACGCTCTTTCATGCCATAGGTGAGGCCCTCCAACTCGCTGGTGTAGGGCTGACCGTCGATGCTGACCAGCAGGTTCTTGTACAACGAGGCCTTTTGTTCCAGATAGTAGGTGGTGGTTTCGAACCCGTCGGCTTCGAGGGTAATCATGGCCCGGCGGGGTGCTCCTGTAAAGTTGTGGGTCGTGGAGAAGGTGAGGGTGCGCTCCTCTTCGGAGACTCTGAACCCCTGAACCCAACTGATGTCCTCGCCCTCATTTTCGGGGCGCACTTGCAACGAGTAGTCTTCGATGTTGGACCAGAAGTCGATAATCTGTTCGCTGGCTTTATACCCGACGGTCAACGTTTTGGTGTCGCTGTCGAAGGAACTGTCGTCACCTTCCTGCGGCATAAATTCGATAATCGGTTCCGAATCGGTTTGTATGATTGTAATTTTTTTCTCAACCGGTACATCGCCTTGCGTGCGAATGGTTACGGCAGCCTTTCTGTACAGGACCGATCTGTTTGCGGCAATCGAGAGGATCAGGGTTGCCCCGGTCGACTCGACAGTCGAGGGGGTAATCCACTCGTCATCTTCCAGGGTGAAGTATTCGATGGAGACACCCCAGCTTTTGTCGGCCCGGATCTCGACTTGCAAATCACCGCCGAACTCGGGCTTGATGTTTACGCCCCAGTTTCCGTCGCCGGCTTCAAATGCTTTCCCGTTTTCATTCTCGAATGGTCCCGAGACGGAGATGGCCAGCGAGTCGGGGGTCCAGTTCAGGTCATCTTCGGTATTGCATGCCGGCAGGCAGCAGATCGATGCAGCCAGCAGTATCAGGACCTTGCGCCCGATTTTGAGGGGAGAGACTCCGTGATTTCTATTCTTGTGTATCATAATCTTTGTGTTTTGAAATTGGTGGGTTGGAGCGAGCCTTGTGCTCGCTCCAACCGGTAAACTGTTATTTGAAACTTGCAAAAACCTCTTCTATGCAGACTACATTGCCGCTGTTCCACCACGATTCGTACAACGACAGGCGTATGTACCGGGCTCTTACGGGCTCTTCAAAGTCGAACCATTTGATGACTCCGTTGTAGAGCAACTCGGGGTATTTGCTGCTGTCGGTCTCGGTATCACCGAATCCGACCAAGATGCCGTTGGCGTCCTGTCCCTTACCCACGGTTGTCCAGTTTTCGTTGTCGGGGCTGACCTCTATCTTCACCCGTTTGGGCGACGGGCGCAGCCATTGCTGGCGGGGCATGATGCCGAAGGTGTTGAGGCTTTGCTCCATACCAAGGTTGAAGGTGAGGACAAACGGGTCGGCCGGGTCACGGTCGTTCAATTCGACGTAGCTGTCTTTGTCGTTGGCGCTTTTCCGCCACTGGCCGTCATACATTTTGGGAATGTCGTTCAAGTGTTTCGTGCAGTTGTCGCTGTATGCTTCGAGAGTCCATATCTCTTTGTTCAGCGGGATACCGGCCAGGACGTCGGCCTGAACCACTTCGATGGTTTTGGGCAGGTTGTTGGCCTGGTTGCGTATCGTGAGCGTGGCCGACCGTTCGGCCCCGGTATTGTTTTCGTCGGTTTCAATCACGATTTTATTGCCGGTGATGTGAGGCCGCAGCCAACTTTCGTCGGCCGTAGCCGTAGCTGTGATTTGTTCAATCTCGCCTATTTCAAGAGCCGTTTCGGCCGAGCCGGGGATAATGATCTTGTCGCCTTGCAGGTAGGTTGCACTCCAAGTAACTTCGTTGAGTTCGCCTTTGCTCACGGTGAGCGCAAGCCAGGCGTCGTCGAGCATGCCTATCTTGTCGTTCGAAGAGGACAGTTTGATGGGAATGACCCATTCGCCATCAGGCATCTCGGCGACTTTGAGTTGCATGTAGTTCTCGGCATACTTCTCGCCTTTGGCCATGAGTACACTTTCGGAGAAGGTGTAATACATCGGGTCCAGGGCCAGCTCGCCCGGTTCGAGCAGACTCTCGTCCCGGGTGTAGATGACCTGGAAGTCTTCGGGGGCATCGACGTCCATCACGGCCGTGATGTCGAATTCGTATGAGGACTCGTCGTCGAATTTCTTATATTGTTTCTCTTTCCAGTCGGTATCGATGGTAACCAAGGGCTGTTTGAGCGTAAAAGCCAGCAATACGTTCGATTTCTCGTCGTAGATACCGCCTTCGGGGGTTAGGCTTTGTACCGACAGCGGCAGGTAAAAAGTCTGATATCCAAAGTCGTCGAGCATCTGTCTGACCTTGAAGGTGATGGGAATGGCGCACTCGTTTTCGCCCTCCTTCATGGTAAAGTCGCGTTGAAGGGTATAGTATCGGCTGTCGAGCATTTCGTAGTCGGTGTTATTGGCCTGGTTGTACTCTACCAGGTAGGCGTATGAGAGCTCTACTTTCCCGACAAACTTTTTCTGAAAATATCCGCCTTTGTGAACCCAAAGGTCATATACATAGTCGTTGTCGTTGGTGACGGTGAGTTGGTATTCCACCAGTTCGCTGTTGGGAAAATAGGCTGTATCGTCGACCATCTCGTCATACCTGTGGTCGATGCAGGAAGCGAAGATGAGTATCAGTAATAAGGTGCTTATATACTTTTTCATGGTCATATCGTTTTTTACCATTTATAATTTTGTACCAAATCGTGGTTCTTGTTCAGGGAACTTTGCGGGATAGGGAACAAGTAGAAGCTGGGGTGGAATATGCGAGGGCTCGGCCGGTCGGCATTCAGTGCGCGGGTGAAGAATGCATCGGGGTAGAATTGCGAGTCTCTCGTGCCATCGACCTGGGTATCCATTCCGTAGAAGTAGCCCGATTCGGTCTCTTCGCCGGTGAGCCAGCGTCGGGTGTCGTAGAAGCTCATACCCTCGAAGGCCAGTTCGATTTTGCGCTCCTTGCGCACCAGTTCCAGAAGCAGGTCATGGTTGTTGGCCGCCTCGGGATAGACCTTGAAGATACTGGGCAGGCCGGCACGTTCGCGCAGTTCGTCCCAATATTGAATCATGTAGGGGTCGTTCAGCAGACCGGGATTGGTGGCTCCGGCTTCGATGGTAGCCTCGATGTAGTTCAACAAGATTTCGGCATAGCGCATGAAGGGGAGTTCGCGTTTCACGTTGCGCGTACGGGCCGAATAGTCGGGCATGACAAATTTTACCAGGGCATATCCCGTGTTGGAGTGGTTGTGGCTGGCATCGTATCCGTTGTTTCCGTTCTTGAACATCTCTACATAGATGCGCTCGTCGGCGGTACTCGACACGAACCAGCTTAACCCGCCATAGAGTATCGAGGCATAGAAACGGGGTTCCCGGTCGATGAACATCTTGAACGTTTTCCGCTCAATGCCTTCGAGCGGGTTGGTAAACTGGGCAAATCCCTCTTCGCTGTACCCCGATGAGGCATCGATAATCGGTTTCAAATGGGAGTTGCCTTGATAGCCGGTGATGGGGTAACGCCCGTTTTTCATGGCATAGAGGTCGACCATCTCCTGGGTGGGACTGAATCCGAATCCCCAGCCGTTTATGCTCTGCGGGGCCAGTCGCTTGTCGAGGTACGAGTCGGTCTCCATGAAGGGGAATATCATCTCCTTGCTTTGCTCGGTGGTGAAAATGGCCTGGTAGGATTTGTAGGGGTTTATCTTGCCGTCTTCCATCACCTTTTCCAGGTCATAGATACCCAGGTCGATGACATCTTTGGCGGCCTGGCGGGCCAGTTCCCACTTTTGAGGGTCTTTTTTGCTGGGGAACAAGGGGGTGCCGTCGGGGTTACGAACGCCGGCGTACATGGGATTTCCGTTGAACAGGTCGCTGGCCGAAGTCAGCAAGATGCGGGCCCGGTAGGCCAGGGCGATGCTTTTGCTCATGCGGGCATAGGCGGCACCCGATTGCTGTAACGGGAGGTATTCGTTTTCGGAGAGTTCCAACAGTTCGTTCGACACCCAGTTGACACATTCGTCCCAGGTGTTGCGGGGGCGGTTGAGATTGTCGGCGGTAAAGTCGACCAGCTCGTCGTAGAGCAGAACCACCGGGCCGTACATGCGCATCAGTTCCACGTAGAGAATGGCCCGCACGCAACGGACTTCGGCCTTGAATTGCTCCCGGGTTTCGTAGGTGATTTCGCCGTCGGGGCATTTATATACGTTTTGCAGGAAGTAGGTAGCCTCGCGTATGCCTTGGTAATAGGACACCCATTTGTCGTACTGGGCCGAGGAGGCGCTCCACACGCCGAAGTTGAAGGTGTGTACGTTGGTGTAGGGGATATCGACCTCGGAGGTCGAATAGGTGGCCGGCGTGTTGCAGGGGTTGGTGCGCAAGTAGGAGTACACGCCGAACATGGCATTCTGCGTCGAGTTGTAGGACTCGAATATCTGGTCGGGCGAGCGCAAGTCCTCGGGGGTTGTATCCAGGTAGGAGTCACACGAGGCCAGTATGATGGTAGAAAAGACAAATACTAAAAGTTGCTTTACGGTTTTCATTTGTATTTTTCCTTTTGAGTGTTAGAAATTAATGTTCAACCCGATGTTGAATACGCGGGTAGGCGGGTACTTTTGTCCGTCGGTGGTACCCAGTTCGGGGTCATACAGGCGCAACTCCTTTGCAAAGGTAAGCACATTGATTCCCGATGCAAAGAGACGCAGGGTCTGCACATGGAATTTATTGGTCCACACCTTGGGGAAGGTATAACCGATTTCGATATTCTTCAACCGGATATACGAGGCGTCGCGTTGCCAGAAGGTAGAGGTCTTGGTGTTGTTGTTATTGCTGTATTCCACATTGCTCAATCGGGGGTAGCGGGCATTGGGGTCGGGGTTGCTCTCCGACCAGTAGTTGCCTACGACATCTTTGTGGAATCCGTCGTTGTCGGCGTAACCCGAGGTGAAGGGGTTCAGCGTCTGTCCCTGTTCGAAGCAGGTGACGCGTCCCGTCCCTTGGAAGAAGAAGGAGAAGTCGATGCCTTTCCACCCCAGCGAGGCTCCTATTCCGTAGGTGATTTCGGGAATGTCGGAGTATCCGATGGGCACGATGTCGTAGTCGTCAATCATGCCGTCGCCGTTGATATCCTGGTATTTTATGTCGCCGGGTCGCAATGTGCTGTGCATGGCTTCGCTGAATTGGGTGGGGCTGCGGTCAATCTCTTCCTGCGACTCGAAAAGCCCGAGGGCCACGAATCCCTTGTTCTGGTAGATTTTCTGTCCTTTGGTATTCATGTAGGGATATTTGTTGTCGGGGTCGCCGTTTTCCAGAATCACGTTCGAGGCATAGGTGAAGGTACCTCGCACCGAGACAAACAGGTCGCCGAACATCTGGTTATATTCCAGCGAGGAGTCGAATCCCCAGCTTTTCATCTTGCCGACGTTAACCATCGGGACGGTCGACAATCCCACATACGAGGGGATATTGTTGTCGCGCACAAAGATGTGGTCGCGGGTATCGTTGAACCAGTCGGCCTGAATGTCGATTTTATTGAAGAGTCCCAATTCGATTCCGTAGTTCTGTTTGGTCGAGACCTCCCACGAAACGTTGGGGTTGGGAACCTCGTCAACCCGCTCGCCGCTCGAACTGGTGTAGTTGGTGCCATACACATACGAGCCGGTACCGGTAACTGTTCCCAGGTAGATGAACCGCACGTCACCACCTATTTTGTCATTACCCACTTGACCGATTGAGGCTTTCAGTTTCAGTTTCGAGACCACATCGGTGAGCGGTTGGAAGAACCGCTCGTTCGAAACGTACCAACCGATGGCTCCCGAGGGGAAGAACCCTACGCGGTGACCCGAGGCAAAGTTCTCGGAGCCGTTGTAACCAAAGTTACCTTCGATGAAGTAGCGGTTGTCGAAGTCGTAGGTGACACGACCGGCCAAGCCCTGGGTCTTATAGGGCAGGCTCTTGATAGAGCTGCTGGCCGTTTCGTTGTAGATGCGTTGGTTATAGAGCAACAGGGCGCCTACTCGGTGTCTCCCGAACAGCCGGTTGTAGTTGATAGACCCTTCGAGATAGGTGGCATTGCTGCCCGACGAGCTGTGTGCAAACCACGGGCCGCCTTTACTGATTTCGGGTTTGTCGAAAATCAGAGCTCCGTTCTCGTCGCGTCCCGAAGCAAAGTAGATATCGTCCTGACGGGTGTATTTGTTGTTGTGGTAGCTGTCGGTATCGAACGAGAATTTTACATTCATTTTCAATCCCTTGGTGATGATGTTCGAGAAGTCCTGCTCCAAACTGATAACCGAGTTCAAGATGCTTTTCCAGCTTTTGTTGTAGCCGGCTTGCGTGACGGTGTAATAAGGGTTTCTTATTTCGCTCTTCCCGGCCCAGTATCCGTTGGAGTACTTGATGGGGAATGTATTGGGCGAAAGCACGAATGCCGTTTTCCAGATGGTGGCCTGGTCGGCCGGAGTGCGTTGTTGCTGCAAGAATCCGCCCAAGGTCAGCGACAGGATTGTACTGGGCGAGAGGTTTACGTCCAGATTGGAACGGAAATTATATCGCTTGTAGTTGGGGTTGGCGTTGTACGACGAGTTGGGGTCGGTGCGGAAGATACCGTCCTCGTTGTAGAACGAGCCGGAGATAAAATATCGGGCGATGGAACCGCCACCGGTTACACTGGCCGTGACCCGGTTGTTGATGGCATAGTCCTTGAATACCGCATTTATCCAGTTAACATTGGGGTAAAGGTCGGGGTCGGTGCCGTAGCGGTAGGCATCGATGACCTCCTGGCTGTAATAGTTGTAGCCGATCATTTCGTTGTACATCTCGGCATAGTCGACCGAGTTGGCCATCTCGGGAATTTTGGTCGCTTCCAGGCGTCCCATTTCGGCCTTGACCGAAATCTTGGGCTTTCCTTCCGTACCGCGGCGGGTCGTGATGAGGATTACACCATTGGCGCCCCGCACACCATACACGGCCGTGGCGGTGGCATCTTTCAAGATGGAAAACGATTCAATCTCTTCGGGGTCGAGCAGGTCGAGCGAGCGCTCTACACCATCGACCAGGATAAGCGGGGTTTTATTGGCACCGAAGGTGGAGATACCGCGTATCCAGAATTCGGAGGAGGCTCCGGGCTCTCCGGTGCGCTGTACCGAAACGACGCCGCCCAACTTACCGGCCAGATTGGTCGAAATCGAACCGGTAGGGGCTGAGAGTTCGCTGGGTTTGATGGTCGATATGGAGCCGATAACACTCTCCTTCCGTTGGGTTCCATAACCGATTACTTGGATTTCATCGAGAACCCCCGAGCCTACCGACAGTATGATTTTGATATTCTCGTCCGTCGCATTGACCACCTGCTCTTTCGATTCGTAGCCTATGTAGCTAATCGTGAGGACTACGCTTCGACCGGTGGGAATGTGCAACGAGAAGTTTCCGTCAATGTCGGTCACGGTTCCGACGCTGGTCTCGTTGAGCCAGATATTGGCTCCGATTAACGGAAGGTCGGTACCTTCTTCCAACACCTGTCCTTTCAGTAACCGGGTCGTCGATGACTGGGCACTCGAATGGAAACTCATGACGGACACAAGGCCTATAATGACCGTGAAGGCACAAATAAATTTCGAGAGCGGAAATTTAATTTTACGTGTAGTTTCATTCATGGTAAACAGTTAGATTTATAGATTTATATAGTCGTTAATTTCTCTCATCAAGTTATCCTCCTTTATTCCTGCGCCAAGGAATATCCTTTGTTTCGTCTACAAAAATACTATGAAGCGGCAGGGGTGTTGAAAAAAAATGTACAAAACAACAACAATTTTACCGGAGGAGGGAGTGAAAAGTGAGGGTGTAGTGGGGCGATAAAGGGCGGTCGATGCTGAAACTGTCCGTCTTTTGAACTATTTTTGCTTTCGGGAAGGATAAAATATGCTTTTTTTGTAAATGAGATTCAGGGTACCGGAGGAATCGGGCCGCATGCAGTTTTTGAACAGGCTATCCCGTCGACGTATGAAGACCACGAGCCGGAGTAGACTTGTGCAAGACCGGGTGGCAGGATTGAGACAATAATTGATAATCGATATGAACAACATGAAAATACACACTCGCCGGATAAACGGCCTGCTTCTGATTGCGTTTTTGGTCTGGCTTGGAGGTGCAACGGCTTACGGGCAGCGTATCATTTCCAAAAAATATACGATGGAGGAGGGGCTTCCGTCAAACCGGATTTACAAGATTCTACAAGACTCGTGTGGATTTATCTGGTTCGGTACCGACGATGGTTTGAGTCGGTTCGACGGAGTCGAGTTCAAGAATTACCGGTTTTCGCATCGGCCGGGCTCCATACGGAGCAACAGTATCCACAACCTGTTCATAGACAGTCAGCAAAAAATGTGGATAGCCTTGGATAATGGCATTAACATTTATGACCCGCTCTCCGATACGTTCAGCCCCTTTGTCACGGCTTCGGGCAAGTCGCTCACCTGCCGGGTGACCGATATTGTGGAGGACCGCGACGGCGAAATGTGGTTTGCAACCAATGGCCGTGGGGTCTACCGGTATAACCCGGCGACCGATAGCCTTTACTCGTATAGCCGGGATAGCCATAAGTCGATACATTTTTACACGGCTATGGATATTCATGAAGATAGCCGGGGGTATATCTGGATAGGGACCTATGCCGAAGGGTTGACCTGTTATGACAAGAAAACCGATTCGTTTACCACCTATACCCGGGGTGATGGCACGCACAATCTGTCGGACAATTCGATACACAAGATTTATGAGGATTCTTACGGCAACTTGTGGATAGGGACCTTCCAGAATGGTTTGGATCGGTTCGACTATAAAACCCGGCGGTTTTCCAATTACCGGGACAGGAGCAAGGAGAATCTGCTTTATCACATTCACGATATGATAGAGTATCGGCCGGGCGAATTGATTGTGGCCTCGGATAACGGGATCGGACTGTTCAAGGTCGAGGAGGGGCGCATAATTCCTACCGCTCAGTCGCCGTTGAAGGCGGCAAGCATTGCAAACAAGTTTATTTACTGCCTGTTTATCGATGCCGAAGAGAGTATCTGGCTGGGCTCTTATTTCAATGGCGTGGACTTTTATTCCGATTTGCAGAACAATTTTGAGTATTTCAGTTGTGCGACTTCCGAGGCGTCGAAAGAGGGGAAGGTAATCAATGTCATTAAATGGGACCGCTTTAATGGCCTTTATTGGATTGGCACCGACGACAACGGCCTGTTCCGTTTCGACCCGAGAACACAAACCGTTACCCCTTATCGCACGGCCAAGGATATCGGTTCGACCTATTATTGTGTGCATGACATGTTGTTTGACAATGCCCGGCTGTTTGTCGCCACCTACGAGCGGGGGTTGGAGGTGTTTGATATGCGCACCAAGAAGATAAAGTCGTATTTGCACAATCCGGCCGACTCGAAGTCTCTCCCTTCTTCGCGCCTTTTTGCCATCTATAAGGCCAGCAACGGACAAATCTACATAGGGACCTCCAAGGGGTTGTGTTACTATGATCGGGACGATGATAGTTTTGTGCGGATTGGAGCGATTAAAACCCGGGTGTCGTCTATCATTGAGGACGGGAACGGGAAGATATGGATAGCCACATCGGAGAACGGCCTGTACTCCTACGACCAGCGTACAACCCAGGTTCGGTCCTATCAATACGATGCCGGCGATACTACCTCGCTTTTGCGCAACACCTTGACGACGATGGCGATTGACCGCAAGAAACGCCTTTGGATAGGGACTTATGGATATGGAATCTGCCGGTATGACGAGGAGAGCGACGCCTTTATCCACTACGAGAATCTCGATTTGCCGAATCATATTATTGCATCTATCATTCCCGACGGGGATAATCTGTGGCTCTCGACCAATAAAGGGTTGGTGTATTGTAATCCCGATAGCGGGTATGTGAAGACTTACTCCAAATCCAACGGATTGTATAACGAACAGTTTTCACTGGGGGCAGGGCTGAAATCGAACGACGGGAAAATCTTCCTGGGCTCGGTTGATGGCTTTTGCGTATTCTCGCCGTCGAACCTGGTCGATAATGCCTACAATCCCAACGTGTTGATTACCGATATGACCATCTTTGGCAAAAGCGTTACGTCGTGTACCGAAAATTCTCCACTCCGGAATTCTATCGAACACACGCGCCAGGTCACTCTCGACAGCCGCCAGTCGGTCATCGGGTTCGATTTTGCCGCGTTGAGTTACATCGCTCCCGAGGAGAACCGATACCGGTATAAACTCGAAGGGTTCGACAAAGAGTGGCGCATGGCCAAGGGCAGTAATCCGCATGCCTCTTATACCAACTTGCCGGCCGGCGAATATACCCTGCATGTGCAAGGAACGAACAGCGAGAAAATATGGAGCCCCCATGAAGTGGTGTTGCAGATAACGGTCTTGCCACCTTTCTTCAAGTCGAGGCTGGCCTATGGCCTTTATACGGTCGTGGGGGCCGTGGTGGCTGTCTTGTTGATTTTTTATTCCGTAAAACGTTCCAACAAGAAACAGCAGGAGAAGATTGCCAAGATTAATGCCGAGAAGGAGAAAGAGTTGTATGACTCGAAGATGGAGTTCTTTACCAACATCGCTCATGAGATTCGTACCCCGCTGAGCCTGATTATCGGACCTCTTGAAGTCTTGATGAAATCGAAAAGCCTCAATGAGAAATATGGTGATTATCTGAGTATTATCGAGCAGAATTACAAGCGCCTGTATAGTCTGGTAAGTGAATTGCTGGATTATCGGAAAATTGACTCGGGCATGTATAAGTTGAGTTATAGCGTGTGCAATTTGAGAACTCTGGTCGAGAAGATTATCTCGCGTTTTGAGTGGACTGCCCGGCAGAAGGGGATTACACTTGAAATCGATATTCCTCAGGATTTGAACTGGGTGCTCGATTGTGAGGCTATGACCAAGATTATCAGTAATTTGATAACGAACGGATTGAAGTATGCCAAGAGTCGGATTACCGTATCGGCCTATGAGGTAGGCGATAGCCTGTGTATCGAAGTGACCGATGATGGCGAGGGGATTCCCGACTCCGAGAAGACGCGTGTGTTTGAGGCTTTTTATCAGGTGCGGAATCATAAAGGTACGGCCAAACTCGGTATAGGCATAGGCCTCCACATGACTTGTTCGTTTGTCAAGATGATGGGGGGTGAAATCAAGGCGCTCGACCGTCGGGACGGGGAGAGCGGACTGTTAATGTTTATTCGATTGCCGAGGCAGAGCGAATCGGAGGCGGTCGATCGTTCGACGGGCTCCATGGGGGATACTTTTATTTTGAAAGAGCCTGAGGCGGATACCGGCTCGATTCAGGACAAGATGGACGAAGAGGCTGTGGCTGCCGGCAAGGATAAAAAGTACACGGTATTGATTGTTGACGATAATGTCGAGGTGCTTGATTTTCTCTCAAAAATATTGTCGCAGGAGTATTTTGTTATTTCGGCCCTGAATGGGACCGAGGCGTTGAATATCCTCCAAAACAACCAGGTTGACATGATTGTGAGCGATGTGATGATGGAGGAGATGGACGGCTTTGAGTTCTGCAAACGAGTGAAGGAGGATTTGAATACGTCGCATATTCCTATTGTGCTTTTGACGGCCAAGACCGATACGGCCAGTAAAATAGAGGGGTTGGAGTTGGGTATCGAGGCGTATATCGAAAAGCCCTTCTCGCCCCTCCATCTGCAAGCCCAGTTGAAAAACTTGTTGAAGAAGCGGAGCGAGTTGAAAGAGAAATATACCTCAACCCCGTTGACCGAGATACATACGGCTGTTCTCAATAAACTGGACGAGGAGTTTGTCAACACGTGTACCGCGATAATCACCCAGAACCTGAGCGAACCCGAGTTTACGGTAGATAAATTGGCCAAGGAGTTGGGTATGAGTCGCACGAATGTCTTCTCCAAGATAAAGGCCATCGTGGGCATGACGCCTAACGATTTTATCAAACTCATTCGTCTGAAAACCGCTTGCAAGATGATGGTTGAGAGCGATTATCGCATCACCGAAATCGGATTCCTGGTCGGGTTCAGCTCTTCGTCGTATTTTGCCAAATGTTTTCAAAAACAGTTTGGAATGAATCCTACCGAATTCATGAAGAAATTGAAGAGCGGTGAATTGACCGATGTTTCGGTAAAGTCGTCGCCGGAGAATAAAGAGGAATAGACTTCCGCTGTTTTCATCGGATAGAGGAGAGCCTCGGTCAAAGATGACCGGGGCTCGCTGTATTTTGAAGAGTAGGGTTGAATCGTGTTTTAGGGTTGGGTAGCTGCAAGGACGAGGCAGCTGACGCGTGGCGAGCCGTGGGCATGGAGTGCCTGGGCACAGGCCAGCAGGGTGGCTCCGGTAGTCACCACGTCGTCGATGAGCAGGATATGACGGCCTTCGAGGTCGGGAGCTCCCGGGGCGTTGTAGGCGGTGTGGGTGTCGAGCCAGCGGTCGTACACGCCTTTGCGGGTTTGCGACCGGGTGTCGCGGGTGTGTTCCAGCCAGTCGGTGTGCAGTGTTATGCCGGTGGCCCGGGATACGCCTCGGGCTATCCATTCGCTCTGGTTGTAGCCCCGGCGCCGCAGTTTGGCGGGGTGGAGGGGGACGGGCACCAGGGTGTCGATGCCCTCGAAGAATCCGTCGGGGATTAGCTCCCGGGCAAAGATTTCGCCCATGATGAGGCCGCAGTGCTTCCCTCCATGGTACTTGATGTGGTGTATGAGTTGCCTGGCATCGCCCGGGGTGGTGAAGTGCAGGTAGGCGGCACACCGTTCGACGGGAACCTTCCCGAGAAAGAGCTGCGCCATGGGGCTGAGCGGGTCGAGGTGGTAGCGGGTGCGGGGCAGCCGGTGCAGACAATTGGTGCAGAGGGCACGCTCGTCGCGGTTCATGGCCCGTTGGCAGATGGGGCAGAGCCGGGGAAAGAAGAGGTCGAGCAGTTCGTCGAGCGGACGGAACGGTTTCATGGCTCTATCTGTTTCAAGACGTTGAAGATGAGGTTGCTCTCGAATCCCCGGGAGGTGGCGAAACGGAAGAGTTTGGCCCGGCGGGTTTCGGGGTCGTTGCCGGTGGTCGAACGGGACTTGGCGCGGAGCAGGTCGAGTAGCCGTTGGGTGTATTGCGTTTCGTCGAGACAGGCCAGGGCCGCGTCGATATCGCTGCCCGCGATACGCTTCTGTTGCAGGGCATAACGCATTTTGATGCGACCCCACCCCGAGAAACGGAATTTGTCTTTGACGAAGGCGATGGCGTAGCGTTGCTCGTCGATGAATCGCTCTTGCACGAGGCGGTCGATGATGGCCCGGCTGTCGGCGGGGTTGATGCCCCAGCGCACGAGTTTGTCATGGATGTCGGCCTTGCAGTGTTCGGCCGAGGAGCAGAGGGCGGCGGCCCGGTGCAAGGCTTCGGGGGGAGTCAGAGGTTTAGCCATGGGCGTGAGGTTTTGTGGCCGAGGCAAATCGGTCTTTGTCGTAGAGGTCTTTGATGATGCGTATCTGTTCGTAGCCGTAGCCGGTGAGCATGCGGGCGATGGCCTCGCCCTGCGTCTCGTTGATTTCGAAATAGAGGCGGCCGCCGGGCGAGAGCAGCGTGAGGGCGTCGCGGGCTATCTTGTCGTAGAAAAGGAGTGGCGTCGTGTCGGGGACGAAGAGGGCTTCGTGAGGTTCGTAGTCCAGCACATTCCCGCACATCGACTCACGTTCGCTCTGTCGCACATAGGGCGGGTTGCTCACGATGAGGTCGAGCGACCTGGGGGGCACCCGGGAGAGGTCGTAATGAAGGATATCGCGTTGCATGAAATCGACACGAGCCTGCCACTTCGAGGCGTTGCGTCGGGCAATGGACAGGGCGTCGGGCGACAGCTCCCACGCCTCGACCCGGCTGTGGGGAAGCTCCAACGCCAGAGTGACGGCGATGCAGCCGCTGCCGGTACCCAGATCGGCGATGCGTAACTCCCGGCCGCTGTTCTCGCTGATAATCAGCTGCACCAGCTCACTGGTCTCGGGTCGGGGAATGAGTACCCCGGGGGCGACGTCGAAGCGCCGGTCGCAAAACCAGGCGTAGCCCAAGATGTACTGAATAGGCTCCTGTCGGGCCAACCGTCCGGCTATCTCTTCGACTTTTCGATGTATATCCTCAGATAAAATCGTATCTTTGCGAAGCAGTATATCGGTAGGCGTGTAGCCGCACAAGGCCTCGAAAATCATGCGGGTGAAGGCGGTGATTTCGCGGGGAGGATAAATCTCCCCCAGTTGGTGTCGTAACAGGTCGATACAGGTTTGCATGCGCGTAGTCTCTTAGGTGCGGATACCGGAGAAGTAGCAGCTCCCGGGCTTTCGGGTCGCATGGACCGGGGCGGGTAGGGCAGACTTTCGCCGGTATATGCAGACAAAGGTAAATAAAAAAGTTCAAGATATGGATAGAGAGATAAATTCTGCTTTCATGCGTCGCTGCTTGCAGCTGGCATCACTGGGGCGCGGACATGTGTCGCCCAACCCCATGGTGGGGGCGGTGGTCGTGCACGAGGGGCGTATCATCGGCGAGGGGTATCACCGTTGTTACGGAAAGCCGCATGCCGAGGTAAATGCCATTGCCTCGGTAGCCGACGAGCGGTTGCTCACCGAGTCGACCCTCTATGTTTCGCTCGAACCCTGCTCGCATTACGGCAAGACGCCTCCTTGTGCCGAGTTGATTGTAGCCAAGCGCATTCCGCGGGTGGTCGTGGGTTGTCTCGACCCCTTTCCGGCCGTTTCGGGGCGGGGCATAGCCCGGTTGCGCGAAGCGGGAGTCGAGGTGGTCACCGGGGTGTTGGAGGAGGAGTGCCGGGCGTTGAACCGCACGTTCATGACTTTCCAGACCCACCATCGCCCTTTCGTCACCCTCAAATGGGCCCAAAGCAGTGACGGCTATATCGACCGGTTGCGCGAGCCGTCGGAACCGGCCACCCGCATTTCGGACGAGGTCTCGGCCGTGTGGGTGCATCGCCTCAGGGCCGAGGCCGACGCCATACTGGTGGGAACGAATACGGCCATTGCCGATAATCCTTCGTTGACGGCCCGGTTGTGGCCCGGACGTTCGCCCCTGCGCGTGGTGCTCGACGAGCATGTCCGGGTACCGTCGGGGACGCGACTCTTTACCGACGGGCTGCCAACCCTGCTGGTGACGGGCGAAACGACCGATTATCCGCTGCTCCCCCCGTCGGTCGAGGTGGTGCGGTTGCCTTTCGGTTCGGCACTGATACCGGCTCTGCTCGACGAGCTGTATCGCCGGCGGTTGCAACACTTGGTTGTCGAGGGAGGTTCCGCTCTTTTACAGTCGTTTATCGATGGAGGCTATTGGGACGAAGCTCGGGTAGAGACCGGTCCGATGGCGTTGGGCGAAGGCGTTTCCGCTCCGGCATGGGTGCAGGTACCCGCGTGGACGGAATGGTGTGGCCGTGCCCGAATCGACTGGTATGAAAATAGAGAAAAAACAACCGTTCACCCGGCGAATCATTCGGTTGGTCTAAAATAGTGCGGGCTATGTGCTTTTTTCGCTATTTTTGGACTCCGGAAAAACGGTCGGCGGGAGCCTCTGTTTTATCCATAAATAATTATAATTATTGGAGTTTGTGGTGTGCAAAGAAAAAAATGTTGCTAAATTTGCCGATTGTAACTGCAAACTTGTAACACATATCAGTTGATGAAGACGCAAAAAATATATTTTTTCCTGTGTGTAGCAGCTCTATTTCTATCCGGTATTTCGTGCAACTCCTCTGATGATGAGCAGATAACCTATGCGTTGTCGGAGAGTGTGCGGGTCTCGGCATTCTCCCTGGAAGCCAATGATTCGGTACTGGCCAATCTCGATACAATATTCTTTACCATCGACTTGAACGGTGGGCAAATTTATAATGCCGATTCCCTGCCGAAGGGGACCGATGTTTCGGCCCTGATTGCCAACATCTCGTTCGACAATGTGGGAAAGGCTAAGATTTTGATAGATCGGGGCGACCCCGCCAAAAACGACACCATCGACTATCTGGCAAGTCCTACCGACTCTATCGACTTTACCTCGAAGGTATCGCTGGTAGTAACCGCTCAAAACGGCATGACCGAGAAATGGTATTCGGTCAAGGTGAATGTGCACCAAATCGACCCCGACTCACTCTATTGGAATATACCCTTCGGTGTGAAACCCTTGCCGTGTGGCAGTGGTGTGACTATTGCCACACAAAAGACAGTTCGCTTGAATGACTTGGTTTATACGTTTGTCGAGTCCAATTCGGTCTGCACGGTATATACCACCGACAACCCCTATGGTGACGGGTGGACCGCTCAGGAGTTGACGCTGCCCTTTACGCCCAATGTGGAGTCGGTACAGGCCACCGATGATGCTCTCTATATGTTGGCCCAGACGGGAGAGCTCTATCGCTCGGACGATGGTGTGAACTGGGCAACCACCGGGCAGACTTTCTATTCGCTGGTGGGCACGTGGCAATCGAGAGTGTTGGGTATTGTCGACGACAACGGCGTGTACAAGCACGACTGCTATCCTCGTCCCGAGGGTTTCACCCCTTATCCGGCACCGGCCGATTTCCCCATCACGGGCAGCAGTCAGATGGTGACTTTCGTATCGAACTACGATTTGAATACCCCGCAGTCGATTATGGTGGGCGGTCGTTTGGCCGACGGCCGTCTGACGGGAGCCACCTGGGGTTACGACGGTGAGGCGTGGGCTCAACTCAGTGGATCGATTACACCCAGTGAAGGGGTGGTGCTGTTCCCCTATTTCACCTTTACAACCGATGAGTATTGGATTACTACACAATATACTTCGTGGATTGCCATTGGCGGTCGCGATGCCAACGGCGTGAACAACAGCGTCTATGTGTCGATCAACAATGGCAATACTTGGAGCAAGGCTCCCGCATCGCTGGGTATGCCCTCCTATATCGCCCCCCGGGCATTTGCTTCGGTGCTGGTGGTGGAGAGTGCGGCCGAGGCAGCGAAAGAAACGTCGAGCCTGTGGCAATGGATGCCTGTGCGCCCGGTACCGCCGATGGCGGTTACCCGTGCCGACGACGGATATAAAGTGCCTTACATCTATCTGTTCGGTGGCGAGAATGCCGAGGGTACCGTTTACAACCAGATATGGCGAGGCGCGATAGGACGCCTGAGTTATCCCCCTATACCGTAAAGCGATGAGGGGGGCGAACGATAGATATACTTTTCGTCGGATTATTTCGTTTTATGTATGTAGACCTGTAAAAATGGCGTGCACATGAAAAGAATAATCCCGATGATAATGATAGTGATAAGCAGCTGTGCAGCAACCTTGTCGGCTCAGGAATTTCGCTACGACGGAGGCCTTGCGGGCGGCGTCAGTTGCTACATGGGCGATGCGAACCAGGTTTCGCCGTGGCATAGGCCGGGAGCGGCGGTGAGCGGGGTGTTCCGCTTTCTGCTCAACTACCGGTGGTCGGTCAAGACCGATTTTTCGGCCATGCAGTTCTCGGGCGACACGCGCGACTTTGACAACCGGTTCCCCAACGGGAACGACTATTCGTTCGAAAGTTGGCAATACCGGTTGGGCGGCCAGGTGGAGTTCAACTTCTTCAACTACGGAATGGGTTATTCCTATCAAGGGTTGAAGCGGTTCTCTCCTTATTTGCTGGCCGGTGCCGGCGTGGGATACTCGACCGTCGACGGCGGTTATGTGAGTGTCGACGGTTCGCTGGGCGTTGGGGTGCGATACAAGATTGCCCCTCGATGGAATATCAGTTTGGAATTCGCCATGCACAAGACGTTGGGCGACAGCTTCGACGGCAAGTCATTGAGCGACCCTTATAATATAAAAAGTAGCGTGCTGAAAAATACCGACTGGTTCTCGACGACGCTGTTCTCGATTACCTATGAGTTCGGCCGCAAAAAAGGAATTTGTAACAACGATAATCGTTGAAAGAATGACATACGCAGAGCAGATAAATCGTACTCGTGTACCCCGGCACATTGCCATCATCATGGACGGGAACGGCCGTTGGGCCAAGGAACGCGGACTGGATCGCTCGGAGGGACACCGCAAAGGCCTCGATGTGGTCCACGAAATGACCGATGCCGCCGCCGAGGTGGGGGTAGAGTACCTTACGCTATACGCTTTTTCTACCGAAAACTGGAATCGTCCCCAGGCCGAGGTCGACGCCCTCATGGCCCTGGTTGTCTTTGGTATAGAGCGGGAGACTCCCGGCATGATCGAGAAGGGGGTGCGCCTGTCGGTTATCGGCGACATCGACCGGTTGCCGGCCGATGTGAAGTCCCGTCTGCTGAAATGTATCAGCGACACGGCGGGGGGCAAGCGCATCGTCTTGAATCTGGCGCTCAGCTATTCGTCGCGGTGGGAGATTACCCGGGCTGCCCGGTGCATAGCTCGTGAGGTTCAGTCGGGGGCCATGGCTGTCGACGACATCACCGAGTCGACCCTCGACCGTTTCATGACTACGGCCGACATGCCCAACCCCGATTTGCTTATTAGAACCGGAGGGGAGATACGGCTCAGCAATTTCCTGTTGTGGCAGTTGTCGTATGCCGAATTCTATTTTACCGATGAGTATTGGCCCGATTTCACCGACGAGAGCCTCTATAAGGCCATTGTCGAATACCAGTCGCGGGAACGCCGGTTCGGGAAAACGAGTGAACAACTATAAATGAAGATTTTGAATTTGAAAATGCAGTATACTATGCCGTTCAGGTATTTGGCCGTCCTTTTGACATTGTCTTTGTGTTCATTGGCGGTAACCGCACAGAATGAAGAAAAACTCGATACGATATACAACCCCAAAGTTGTCTACTCGGCCATGCCTCAAAAATATGAGATTGCCGGTATTACCGTGACCGGAGCTCCCAATTATGAAGACTATGTGCTCATCGGCTACTCGGGGCTCGAAGTGGGGCAGGTTATCGAAATTCCCGGTAATGCCATTACCGATGCGACCAAGAAATTCTGGCGGCAGGGCCTTTTCTCCGATGTCGTTATCCGGTTGACCAAGGTTTATGGCGACAAGGCGTGGCTCGAAATTCAGCTTAAACAACAACCGCGTATCTCGCAAATCAATTATCACGGGCTCAAAAAGAGCGAACGCGAGGATTTGGAAACGCGGCTGGGACTGGTAAAGGGTAATCAGATTACCCCCAACATTGTGGACCGGGCTACCTCCATCATCAAGAAGCATTTCGAGGAGAAGGGCTTTAAGAATGCCGAGGTAAATATCAAACAGACCGACGACCTCACTCACGAAAACGAGGTAATCGTCGACATCTATATCGATAAGAAAGAGAAAATCAAAGTCCACAAAATCTACATCGAGGGTAACCAGGTGTTATCGGACCGCAAGATCAAGTGGGCCATGAAGAAGACCAACGAGAAGGGTAACCTGCTCCATCTGTTCCGCACCAAGAAATTTGTCGAGGAGAACTACGAGAACGATAAGAACCTCATTATCGAAAAATACAACGAGCTGGGCTATCGCGATGCGGCCATCGTGAGCGACAGCGTGGTACGCTATAACGACAAGACAGTCGACGTCTACCTCACCATCGACGAGGGCGACAAATACTATATCCGCAATATCGAGTGGGTGGGTAACACGATTTACCCTTCGGACTATCTTTCGGCCGTGCTGGGCATGAAGCCGGGCGATGTCTATAACCAGAAGATGCTCAACAAGCGGACAATGGAGGACGAAGATGCCGTGGCCAACCTCTACATGGACCGCGGTTACCTCTTCTTCCAGCTGGTACCCATCGAGGGGAATGTGCAGAACGATTCGATTGATTTGGAGATTCGCCTCTTCGAGGGTCCGCAGGCCCGCATCAACAAGGTGGTCATCAACGGAAACGACCGCTTGTACGAACACGTGATACGTCGTGAGTTGCGTACGAAACCGGGCGAACTGTTCAGCAAGTCGGACCTCATGCGTTCGGCCCGTGAAATTGCCCAGACCGGTCACTTCGACCCCGAGACCATGGATATCAGACCCGAACCCAACGAGGAGAACGGTACGGTCGACCTCATTTACAACCTCGAATCGAAGGCCAACGACCAGATTGAGTTCTCGGCCGGTTGGGGACAGACGGGTGTGATTGGTAAACTCAGTCTGAAATTTACCAACTTCTCGGTACGGAATCTGTTGAATCCCAAATCGTTCAAGGGTATTATACCGCAGGGTGACGGACAGACCTTCACCATCAGTGCTCAGACCAATGCCCGCTACTACCAGCAATACAGTATCTCGTTCTACGACCCCTGGTTCGGCGGCAAGCGACCCAACTCGTTCCAGTTCTCGGCCTATTACAGCCGGCAGACCGGTATCGAAAGTTCGTTCCTGAGCAATGCCTACAACAGCATCTACAACAGTTCGCTCTATGGTAACTACTATGGTAATTACTACGGCAACTATTATGGTAACTATTACGACGATTACTACCAGAATGCCTATGAAAATGCCCTCGACCCCAGCAAGTCGTTGCAGATGGTGGGCGTATCGCTCGGATTCGGTAAACGGTTGGAGTGGCCCGACGACTACTTCACCTTCATGGCCGAGTTGGGTTATCAGGCCTATATCCTCAAAAACTGGGAGTACCTCTATTACATGCAGAACGGTACCTCGCACAGCTTCACGCTGGGTCTGACCTTGGGACGTAGCTCGATCGACAACCCCATCTACACCCGTCGCGGTTCGCAGTTCACTCTGTCGGCTCAACTTACGCCGCCATATTCGCTCTTCTCCAAGACCGACTACAAGAGTCTCTACGAAAGCAACTCGCAGGCCGACCGCGAGAAACTTTACCGCTGGATTGAATACTACAAGATTAAGTTCAAGAGCCGGGTATATACGCCGCTGAACAACTCCGAAAAGTATACGCTGGTGCTCATGGGCCGTGCCGACTTCGGTTTGCTGGGCTCGTACAACAAATACAAACAGACCCCCTTCGAGACCTTCTATGTGGGAGGTGACGGTATGACCGGTTCCTACACCTATGCCACCGAGACCATCGGGTTGAGAGGTTACGACAACGGTTCGCTTACGCCCTATTCCGACGGTCGTGCCTATACCCGCTTCTCGATGGAGCTGCACTTCCCGTTCCTGCTGCAACCCTCGTCGACCATCTACGGTTTGGCCTTTGTCGAGGGCGGTAATGCCTGGACCCAGCTCGAGAATTTCAACCCCTTCTCGCTGAAACGTTCGGCCGGTGTGGGTGTGCGTATCTTCCTGCCGATGATTGGTCTGATGGGTATCGATTGGGCCTATGGTTTCGACAAGGTGCAGGGCGAACGAGGTGGAGGCCATTTCCACTTCATCTTGGGTCAAGAATTTTAATTTGTGAAAAAATAGACACTTTTTGTGTTAAATGCTTTAAAAGGATAGCGCGATTTCAGGAGAATCGCGCTATCTTTATTTTCGGAGACTGTGGTGATTGGTTCGCTCTCTCCCCCCGAGAACGTAGAAATGTATAACTAAACCCTGTGATTTGATATGAAAAGAATAGCCCTTTTGGCGATTGCGGTGATTGCTTTTGCCGCTTCGTCGGTAGCTCAGAAATACGCCTTGATTGACATGGAGTATATTCTTAAAAACATACCGGCCTACGAGATGGCCAACGAGCAGTTGAACCAGGTGTCGCAACGCTGGCAGAAGGAGTGCGACGACAAGGCGGCCGAGGCCAAGACGATGTACCAGAATTACCAGTCGGACCTGGTCTTCCTCACCGAGGAGATGAAGGTGAAACGCGAGGAGGAGATTCGCGACAAGGAGACCGAGGTGGTGGAACTGCGCCGTAAATACTTCGGCCCCGAAGGCGAATTGTTCAAGAAACGCGAGAGCCTCATGAAACCTATTCAGGACGACATTTACAATGCCATCAAGAAAATTTCGGAGGATAAAGGCTACTCGATGGTCATCGACCGGGCTTCGTCGCCCAACATTATTTTCGCTTCGCCCAAGATCGATATAAGTAATGAAGTGCTTACAAAGTTAGGATATTCAAAATAATTGCGTATTTTTGTGCTGTTATTCGTAACTAACAATAAAAACAAAAAATTATAGTATGATCAAGAAACTTCTTTTTGCTGCCGTGTGCTTCTGCTCGCTGAGCTTTATGGCACAGGCGCAACAGGCCCTTAAATTCGGTACCGTAAACTCTCAGGAAATTTTCATGCTGATGCCCGAGAAAGCAACTGCCGAGAAAACTCTTCAAGATATCAATAAAAAATACGAAGACGAATTTGTAAAGATTCAGGAAGAGTTTACCAAGAAATACAAAGAATACATGGCTTTGGGCGATACGATTCCCGAGACAATCCGCGCCCGTCGTATGCAAGAGGTTCAAGATTCGCAATCGCGCATCGAGAGCTTCCGCGAAATGGCCACTCAGGATATTCAAAAACAACAGGAAGCCCTCTTCGCTCCCGTTCAACAAAAACTGATGGACGCCATTAAGGCCGTAGGTGCCGAAGGTAAATATACCTATATTTTCGATTTGGCCTATCCCATCGTGATTTATCAAGGAGCTCCCAGCGAAGATGTGACTCCGTTGGTAAAAGCCAAATTGGGCTTGAAATAATCTCCCCTCGTCGAGGAATTTCATAAAAGGGTGATAACGCAACTTATCATCCTTTTTCCATATTTATGCGATTAATGATGAATGCGAAAAACGAGCATACGACAGCAGGCCCTATCGGTATCTTCGACTCGGGATACGGCGGTCTCACCATTCTCGAGCAGGTGCGCAAGGGGTTGCCGCAATATGATTACCTCTATTTGGGCGACAATGCCCGGGCTCCCTACGGCACAAGGTCGTTCGAGATTGTCTATGAGTTCACCAAACAGGCTGTGCTGCACCTCTTTGACGAAGGCTGTTCGCTGGTAATCCTGGCCTGTAACACGGCTTCGGCCAAGGCGCTGCGCTCAATCCAGCAGAACGACCTGCCCCGCATTGCTCCCGACAAGCGGGTGCTGGGGGTTATCCGGCCTACGGTCGAGGCGCTGTCGACGTTGACCCATACGGGACACATCGGCATTCTGGCCACACCGGGTACCATTCAGTCGCGCTCTTACGAGATGGAAATCAGGAAGATGTATCCCCGGTTCGAGGTTTACGGACAGGCCTGTCCCATGTGGGTGCCGCTGGTCGAGAACAACGAGGCGCAAGGGCCGGGAGCCGATTACTTCGTGCAGAAATATATCGACGAACTGTTGGCCCAGTCGCCTGCCATCGATACGGTGGTGCTGGGGTGTACCCATTACCCGCTGTTGCTCGACAAGATAAGGCGGTATCTGCCCCCGTCGGTTGCCGTGGTGGTGCAGGGCCCCTTGGTTACCGACCGGCTCGACGACTATCTGCACCGTCACCCCGAGATAGAGAAACGCTGCTCGAAGGGGGGGGGCTGTCGGTACCTTACCACCGAGTCGACGGCCAAATTTTCCGAAGCGGCTACCCTGTTCCTTAACGAACCGGTCGAGGCCGAACGCATTGTATTGGGATAACGATAAAAAATATTTAGTCTGCTATGGCAAAGAAAGAGACATTACCGGGTATCCGGATTAACAAATACATCGGCGACTCGGGATTCTGTTCCCGTCGTGAGGCCGATAAACTCATTACCGACGAACGGGTCACCATCAACGGCGAGCTGGCTACGTTGGGCAGTCGGGTCGAAGAGGGCGACAAGGTAAAGATTGACGGAGAACCGCTGTATTATATCCCCATGGAGCAACGCGAATATAAACTGCGTCGCTATGGAGCCTCTTCGCGCCGGAACGCCTCGTTTGAGGCCGAAGCGGCCGAGGAGGGGCGCTCTGTCCGCCATACCCCGCGCAGTCGGGCAACGGGACGCGACGAGGAGCCTCAGCATACAGGCCGGGGGCATCGCGAGGAGGTGCAGTCGGGCGGCCGTCGTGCCCGTCGCTCCGGTCCTGCCGCAGCCCACGAATCGTCCCGCCGGAGCCCCTCTGCCGATAAGGGACGCTCGGCGGGTCGTTCCGACAGAAAAAGTACGGGTCGGGCCGCATCGTCCGAGCCTGTACGGGGACGTCACTCGGCCCCCAAACCGCGTCCCGACGAGAAGCGCCGTAGAGGTTGACCCTTGACTCCCGTCCCGGGGCGGTATACAAAGCGAGGACAAGCATCTGAATAGACTGGGGGGAGGGAGGTTGGCCGTAGAAACATGGCGCCTTTCTTCCCGCCAAAAACGATAAAAACAGCAATCCCTCCTGGTTGAAGCCGATGGCACAACCAGGAGGGATTGCCTTTTTTGACCCTATATTTGAGATTCCCTTTTCTGAAATGTTAGATTAGACCAGCCATTTTACCAGCAGGTATCCGCCACCCACCAACCAGATGAAAAGTCCGAAGGCCAAAATGAAAGGTTTGGCTCCTGCCTGTTTGAACTTCTCGATGCTGGTCTCGGCACCCAGTGCGGTCATGGCCATGGTCAGCATGAAGGTATCGATGTATTCGATGGCTCCGTTCAGAGGAATGTCTTTCACGGTCGGGGCATCGAAGAGGTACTGAAGCAAGGAATTCAGGCAGATGATGCCGATGAATCCGAATGCAAACCAGGGAATGGTAATCTTGCTCTTGGCCACTGTGCCGTCGGCTGATACTTTTTTACGTCCGGCAAGTGCGAAGCTCATGATGACCAATACGGGGGCCAGGAGCATGACACGAATCATCTTGGTGATGGTGGCTGTACCGGCAATGCCCAGCGTATCGGTGGGGTCCATCGCATTGCCTGCACCGGCAACGTGGGCCACTTCGTGCAGGGTGCTTCCTGTGTAGATGGCCACCTGAGTATCGGACAGATTGGAGAGCAGTCCTGAGCGGTACATGATGGGGTAGAGGAACATGGCAATGGTTCCGAAGATAACCACGGTAGACACGGCGATGGCGGTCTTATGGCCTTCGCACTTGATAACCGGCTCGGCACCCAGTACGGCAGCTGCACCACAGATGGCACTGCCGGTAGAGGTAATCAGGGCGGTGTCTTTGTCTATCTTCAGCAGCTTGCCCAGGAAGATGCCCAGGAAGATGGTGCCGCAAACGATGATGCTGTCTACCACAATGGCCGGGAGACCCACGGCAGCTACGTCGGTCAGCGTCAGACGGAAACCGTAGAGCACGATACCGGCGCGCAGAATCTGCTTCGAGCAGTACTTGATACCCGGTACCCACGTCTCGGGCAACCGGTTGCGCAGGCTGTTGGCATAGAGCATACCCAATATGATACCCACGATGAGCGGACTGAGCGAGAGATTCTTTATGAATTGAATTTCGGCAATGTAGAAGGCCGAAAACGAAAAGAGCACAATCAGCAGAATGCCGTGGAGTACGTTGCCTTGTTTTTCGCTAAACATAATTGTAAGAATATTAGAGTGTTTGTTTTTTCTTTCCTTCCCGAACTCACCTCTGTTTGCCTGCCTTTCGGGGGGCGTTTGCCGGTAAACCGTTTGAGCCCGGGGTTCTGTTTCCTTGGTTTTGCGCCGCAAAGGTAGGCTTTTATTTCCAAAGAAATGATTTCTTTGTGGTTATAACGTATAACCGCAGGTTATGGCTTCGGCCCTTCCGCTCACGAGGCCGGCCGTTACCCTTTAAACGGCCGACGGGGCTGTCTCCGTAAAGGCAGCCCCGTCGGGTATGGTTAAACATGTAGGAAATTACTCCTCCTCGTACCAGGTCGAGTACATGAGATAGTTCTTGGCAATCTTCTGGTTAATCTCTTTCGATTGCTCGGGATCGACCATCTTGATGAATTTGGCCGGAGTCCCGCCCCAGAGTTCGCCCGGCTTGATTACCGTCTTGCTCAGGACCACGGCGCCGGCGGCTACGATAGCCCCTTCGCCTACGACGGCGTGGTCGAGAACCACCGAACCCATGCCGATGAGAGCACCGTTGTGTATGGTGGCGCCGTGTATCGTCACGTTGTGGCCTATCGATACATCGTCGCCGATTTCGATGGTCGATTTCTCATAGAGGGTGTGCAGTACCGCTCCGTCCTGAATGTTCACCCGGTTGCCGATGCGTATCGAGTTGACGTCGCCACGCAGCACGGCTCCGAACCAGATGCTGCATTCGTCGCCGAGAACGGTATCGCCGATGAGTACGGCGTTGTCGGCCAGAAAACAATTCTTGCCGACTTTGGGAGTAAATCCCCGTACAGATTTGATCAGTGCCATATTGAATATCTTTTTTAGTCGTTAAATAGAGGTCGTCTTGCGGTGCAGCCACTGCTGTTCCTCTTCGTTGAGCATGGGGCTGAGCCGGTCGTATACCATTTCGTGGTAGTTGTTGAGCCATTCGATTTCCTTCTCGGTCATAATCGAGAGGTCGAGGGCCTCGGTGTCGAAGGGGAAGAGGGTGAGGGTCTCGAAGCGGTAGAACATGCCGAACTCGTTCTGGTAGTCGGGCACGGTGAGAATGAGGTTCTCACAGCGAATACCGTACTCGCCCGTGCGGTAGAGTCCCGGTTCGTTCGAGGTAATCATGCCCGGCATGAGCGGGGTGGGGTTCTCTTCGAGGCGAATGTTTTGCGGCCCCTCGTGCACGTTGAGGAAGTGCCCCACGCCGTGTCCCGTGCCGTGCAGGTAGTTGAGGTGGTCGTCCCACAGGAAGTGACGGGCCAGAGCGTCGAGCTGCGAGCCCCGTGTGCCTTGCGGAAAGTGACAGGTAGCCAGGGCGATGTGCCCCTTCATGACCAGCGTGAAATCGCGTTTCTGGCGAGGCGAGAGGTTGCCCAGCGAGATGGTGCGGGTGATGTCGGTCGTGCCGTCGAGGTATTGGGCCCCCGAGTCGATGAGCAGGAACCCGTGGGGGGCGATGGTGGCGTTGCTCTCGGGAGTGGCCGAGTAGTGGACAATGGCGCCGTGTTCGTTGAATCCGGCGATGGTGGCGAAACTCTCGCCCACGTACAGGTTCTGTTGCGAACGGTATTCGCGCAACTTTTCGGCAACGGTTATCTCGGTCACCTTGCCGCTGTCGATATTCTGTTCGAGCCAGCGGAAGAAGCGTACGAGGGCGACACCGTCGCGAATCATCGCTTCGCGGGTACCGGCCAGCTGCGTCTCGTTCTTGATACTCTTCAACAGGGCGATGGGCGATTGTCCCGAAACCGATGTGGCGTTAAGCTTGTTTAATAAGGTGTAGTTGATTTTGTTGGTGTCGACGAATACCTTCTTGTTGACGGGCAGGGCGGCCACAAAATCGAAGATGCTTTCGTAGGGCTTGATCTCGACGGCATTCTTGTCCAGATACTGGGCTACCGAATCGCCTATCTTGTCTTTGTCGATGAAGAGAATGCGGTGTGTGTCGTCGATATAGGCGTAGCAAACCACTACGGGGTTGCATTTCACGTCGTTGCCGCGGATATTGAAGGCCCAGGCAATCTCGTCGAGGGCGGCCAGCAGCAAGGCCTCGGCACCAGCCTGGTGTACCTGCTCCATGATGCGGGTCATCTTGTCGGCTACCGATTCGCCGCTATATTTCTCTTCGTGGATAAACACCTCGTTTTTGGGAATCGACGGACGATCTTCCCAAATGGAGTCGAACGGCGTGAAGTCGGTGACGAAGTGCAGCCCGTGTTTCTCGAAATTCTGTTTCATCTCGGCCGCCTTGGACGCGCCGAAGAGAGTCCCGTCGATAGCCACGGTAGCCCCCTGGGGTAACGTGTTCAAGAGCCATTGTTCGATGGTAGGGGTATCGGGCAGTCCCTCTTTGAAGAGCTCGAAGCCCGAGTCCTCCAACTGTTGAGCCGCTTGCAGGAAGTAACGCGAGTCGGTCCACAGTCCGGCCCGGTTGGTGGTTACGACAGCCGTTCCGGCCGACCCGTTGAAGCCCGAAATCCAGGTACGTGCAGCCCAGTGGCTGGCATAGTATTCGCTTTGGTGCGGATCGGTCCCCGGTATGATAAACGCGGTAATACCGGCTTTGCCCATCTCTTCGCGCAGGGCTTTCAGTCGGGGTAATGTCGATTTGCTCATAATATCTCTATTTTTTGATGTGTATTCTATACTGTTGTATAATTGCTTGTAAAGGTAGTCATATTTGGTTAAATAAGACGATAAAAGGGTGTGAAAATATCGCAATGAAGATGAATGTCGATTGTGATGAATCGTTGAAAAAAATATCGATGCGATGTATTTTTAGCGGGCGAAAGTTTTGCTAATCACAAAACAATCTATAATTTTGCACCGCAATTATCTAAACAAGGAAATAAATAAACTAATATCTAAATAATTATGATTATTGTTCCAGTAAAAGAAGGCGAAAACATCGAAAAGGCTTTGAAGAAATTCAAACGGAAATTTGAAAAAACAGGTGTAATAAAAGAATTGCGCAACCGTCAGGCATTTGAAAAACCGTCGGTAACGAACCGTAAAAAGATGATGCGGGCTATCTATATTCAGAAGCTCCATCAAAACGAAGAGTAATTTTTTTTATTCCCGGCAGATATTGGATTTTTCAATAATTTCCCTTATATTCGTAGCGTAAGTAAAAGCTACGAGTTATGCTGGTCGAATCGTTTTTAAGATATATCCGGTATGAGAAGAATCTTTCTACTCATACCGTATTGTCATATAAAAACGATTTGTTTCAGTTTAAAGAGTTCCTTGAAACCCTGGTTTCGGGGCGCGAATTGCAACAGGTGACGCCCGAAGATGTGAGGGAGTGGATAGCCTCCTTGTCGGAGGCTGGCATGTCGGCCCGCACCGTTTCGCGCAAGGTCTCCTCGTTGCGGGCGTTCTACCGTTACCTGATGGCGCAGTCGGTGATTGCCGGCAGTCCGGTAAAAGAGGTGCGGGTGCCCAAGGTGAGGAAGAAGCTGCCGGTCTATCTGCGGCGCGACACGATGGACGAACTGCTCGATGATGTGGAGTATGGCAACGATTTTGAAGACGTACGCAACAAGTTGATTATCGAGATGTTCTACAATACAGGTATCCGTCGGGCCGAGCTGATAGGCCTGCATGATGACGATGTGCGGGAAGGAGAGATAAAGGTAACCGGCAAGCGAAACAAGCAGCGCCTGGTGCCATACGGCCCGGAATTGGCGTCGCTGATTGCCGATTATCGAAAGGCACGGCGGGAGGCCGGGTTTGATCGTTCCGACTATTTCTTTATAAAGAAAGACGGAGAGCCCCTTTATCCGCAACTGGTCTATCGAGTGGTCAAGCGAGCCCTGTCGCAGGTATGCACGCTGGAGAAAAAAAGTCCGCACGTGTTGCGTCACACCTTTGCCTCGGTCATGCTCAACAACGGGGCCGGCCTCAATAGCGTCAAGGAGCTGCTAGGGCATCATTCATTGGCTTCAACCGAAGTATATACGCATATAACGTTTGAAGAGCTAAAACAAAGTTATAACCAGGCTTTCCCCAAAAGGAAGCCATAAAAAAAGGAGGGAATATGGAAGTTCGTATTCAAGCTATTCATTTCGACGCATCGGAGAAATTGGAAAAATTCATTCAGAAGAAGGTGTCCAAACTAGAACAATATTACGACGGCATCATCGCCGTAGAGGTTTCGTTGAAGGTGGTAAAGCCTGAAACCGCACAAAATAAAGAAGCCGGTATAAAAGTTCTCATTCCGCGCAACGAGGCCGTATTCTCGAGCAAAGTCGCTGATTCTTTTGAAGAAGCAGTCGATGTTGCTGTCGATGCCTTGGCCAAGCAGTTGGTGAAGTCCAAAGAAAAGATGAGAGAAAAGTAAAAAAAATGTACTGATATTTTTGTAGTTTAAAATTAATGCCTAAATTTGCACCCGTTTCTCACCGACACGCAGCGTGACAAGCGGGTGCAAAATTGTCCCGGAAAAAGAAACGGAGCTAGTCGGACGGCAGGGCAGAGGCCTTCGTCGGAGAGGCGAAAAGAAAATGGGCAAATACCAGAGTGGCCAAATGGGGCAGACTGTAAATCTGCTGGCTTACGCCTTCGGTGGTTCGAATCCATCTTTGCCCACGTAGAGATTGCGGAAGTAGCTCAGTTGATAGAGCATCAGCCTTCCAAGCTGAGGGTCGCGAGTTTGAGCCTCGTCTTCCGCTCGAAAAAGAAATTATTGCCAATGTAGCTCAGGGGTAGAGCACTTCCTTGGTAAGGAAGAGGTCACGGGTTCAAATCCCGTCATCGGCTCCAAGTTTTTAGAAACGCTAATCATTTTATAAAAAATACAAAACTATGGCAAAAGAACAGTTTCAACGTACCAAACCCCACGTAAACATTGGTACTATTGGTCACGTAGACCACGGTAAAACGACCTTGACCGCCGCCATTACGATGGTTCTTGCAAAGAAAGGTCTTTCGGAAATGCGCTCGTTCGACTCGATCGATAACGCACCTGAAGAGAAAGAACGTGGTATCACAATTAATACTTCGCACGTAGAATATGAAACTGCAAACCGTCACTATGCACACGTTGACTGCCCGGGCCACGCCGACTATGTAAAGAACATGGTAACCGGTGCTGCTCAGATGGACGGTGCTATTATCGTAGTTGCAGCAACTGATGGTCCTATGCCTCAAACTCGTGAGCACATCTTGTTGGCCCGTCAGGTGAACGTGCCTCGTATCGTTGTGTTCCTGAACAAATGTGATATGGTAGACGACGAAGAGATGCTCGAACTCGTTGAAATGGAGATGAGAGAGTTGCTCAACGCCTATGAATATGATGGTGACAACACGCCTATTATCCGTGGCTCTGCTCTGGGTGCCTTGAACGGCGAACCCAAATGGGAAGAGAAAATCATGGAGTTGATGGATGCCGTAGATACTTGGATTCCTCTGCCTCCGCGTGATGTTGATAAACCCTTCTTGATGCCTGTTGAGGACGTATTCTCGATCACTGGTCGTGGTACTGTTGCTACGGGTCGTATTGAAGCCGGTCGCGTAAAAGTTGGCGACGAGGTACAAATCCTGGGCTTGGGTGCCGACAAGAAATCGGTTGTAACCGGTGTTGAGATGTTCCGTAAGATCCTCGACGAAGGTGAAGCTGGTGATAACGTAGGTCTGTTGCTCCGTGGTATCGACAAGAACGAAATCAAACGTGGTATGGTAATCTGCCACCCGGGACAAGTAAAACCCCACTCGGAATTCAAAGCTCAAGTTTATATCTTGAAGAAAGAAGAAGGTGGTCGTCACACTCCGTTCCACAACCACTACCGTCCTCAGTTCTACATCCGTACGCTTGACGTAACGGGCGAAATCACTCTCCCCGAAGGTGTAGAAATGGTAATGCCTGGTGACCACGTAACCATCAACGTGAAACTTATCACGCCGGTTGCTTGCGACAAAGGTCTGCGTTTCGCAATCCGTGAAGGTGGTCGTACGGTAGGTTCGGGTCAAATCACCGAAATCCTCGACTAATATTCCACACGAATTTAGTACAGTAAAATCATAGAAATCAGCCCTCACGCGGGGCTGATTTTATACGGGTCTAGCTCAGTTGGTAGAGCACTGGTCTCCAAAACCAGGTGTCGGGAGTTCGAGTCTCTCGACCCGTGCAAAACTTAATGAAGCAATGAAGAAATTGAAAATACTTGCCGATATCCAGGATTCTTACAATGAACTGGTTCATAAAGTATCTTGGCCTACCAAATCGGAGTTGGCAAATAGCGCTGTGGTGGTTATGTTCGCTTCCCTTATTATCGCCATCGTGATATTTGCAATGGACCAATGTATCGACAAAATCATGCACCTTATTTACGGAGGTTTTTAATTAGGGAGGTAAATCAATGTCTGAAGAAAAAAGAGGCTGGTACGTACTGCGTGCCATAAGCGGAAAAGAGAACAAGGTCAAAGAAGTTCTTGATGCTGAAATCAAGAATACTGATCTTGGCAATTACGTATTTCAGGTCTTGATACCTACCGAAAAAGTCTATACCGTACGTAACGGTAAAAAAGTGGTAAAGGAGAAAAACCTTTACTCGGGCTATGTTTTTGTTGAAGCCATCTTAGTAGGCGAGGTGATTCACCACCTGCGCAACACCACCAACGTGATTGATTTCCTGGGTGGAAAATCCAACCAGCCGGAGCCCTTGCGGCCTTCGGAGGTTAATCGCATGTTGGGGGCTGTGGACGAAATGCAAGAAGTAGGCGACGAGCCCGCTGTTGTATATCACGTAGGCGAAACGGTAAAAGTAAACTATGGCCCCTTCAACGGGTTCAGTGGAATTATCGAAGAGGTGAACAACGAGAAGAAGAAGCTCAAAGTGATGGTCAAGATTTTCGGTCGCAAGACTCCGTTGGAACTGGAAAATTCGCAAGTAGAGCGGGAGTAATACAAGAGGTTACGCGCTTGTATGAATCCTCGGTATTTTAATAATATCAAAATTAAAAACAATGGCTAAAGAAATTGCTGGACAAATCAAATTACAGATTAAAGGTGGTGCAGCAAACCCCTCTCCTCCCGTAGGACCTGCTCTGGGTTCCAAGGGTATAAACATCATGGAGTTTTGCAAGCAATTTAATGCCCGTACCCAAGACAAGGCCGGTAAAATTCTGCCGGTTGTCATCACCTATTACAGCGACAAGTCGTTCGACTTCGTCGTTAAGACGCCTCCCGTAGCCATTCAGGTTATGGAAGCCGCCAAGGTAAAAGGTGGTTCGGCCGAGCCCAACCGTAAGAAAGTGGGCGAGATTACTTGGGATCAGGTAAAAGCAATCGCCGAGGACAAAATGGTTGACTTGAACTGTTTTACCGTAGAATCGGCCATGCGCATGGTTGCTGGTACAGCGAGAAGTATGGGTATCACCGTAAAAGGGGAATTCCCGGTAAATAACTAATAAACTTCAATTGAAATGGGTAAACTGACAAAAAATCAAAAGTTAGCTTTAGCAAAGATTGAAGCAGGGAAGGCCTACTCACTCAGCGAGGCATCTCAGTTGGTAAAAGATGTTACCTTTACCAAGTTCGACGCATCGCTTGATATTGATGTACGCTTGGGTGTTGACCCTCGTAAAGCCAATCAGATGGTTCGTGGCGTCGTATCGTTGCCTCACGGAACCGGTAAGCAAGTACGTGTATTGGTGCTCTGTACGCCCGATGCCGAGGCTGCTGCCAAAGAAGCCGGTGCCGACTATGTAGGACTCGACGAATATATCGAGAAAATCAAAGGTGGTTGGACCGATATCGACGTAATCATTACGATGCCTGCTATCATGGGTAAAATCGGTGCTCTGGGTCGTGTTTTGGGCCCCCGTGGCTTGATGCCTAACCCCAAGAGCGGTACGGTTACTACCGATGTGGCTAAAGCTGTAAAAGAAGTAAAACAAGGTAAGATCGACTTCAAAGTCGACAAGAACGGTATAGTACATGCCTCTATTGGTAAGATTTCGTTTGCTGCCGAGCAGATTCGCGACAACGCAAAAGAGTTTGTCTCGACGTTGATCAAATTGAAACCTACTGCTGCTAAGGGTGCTTATATCAAGAGTATTTATCTTTCGAGTACAATGAGCCCGGGTATCAAGATTGATCCCAAATCAGTTGACGAGAACTAAAATTAGGAATTATGAGAAAGGAAGATAAAGGCACTATTATTGCACAAATAGCAGACACTGTAAAGGAGTACAGCTGCTTCTACCTCGCTGAAACTGCTACGTTGAATGCCGAAAAGACCAGCAATCTGCGTCGCGCATGTTTCAAAGAAGGTATCAAAATGATGGTTGTAAAGAACGCTTTGCTGCACAAGGCTCTCGAAGGACTCGATGCCGACTATACGCCTCTGTATGGTGCATTGAAGGGTTCTACAACAATGTTCTTCTCGAATGTAGGTAACGCTCCGGCCAAACTGATCAAGGAATTCAGAAAAACTTCTGAGGACCTCGTCTTGAAAGCCGCTTATGTAGAAGAAGGTTTCTATCTCGGCGCCGATCAGTTGGATACGCTGGTTGCCATCAAGAGCAAAAACGAACTTATTGCTGACGTTATCGCCCTCTTGCAGTCTCCTGCCAAGAACGTGGTATCGGCTCTTCAGTCAGGCGGTTCGACCCTCCATGGAGTATTGCAGACTCTATCAGAAAGATAACTTTTTATACAAAAACATTATTACGAATAATAACATTTAATTCATACAAAAATGGCAGATTTGAAAGTTTTTGCAGAACAATTAGTTAACTTGACCGTAAAGGAAGTAAACGAACTTGCTCAAATTTTGAAAGACGAATATGGTATTGAACCTGCTGCTGCAGCTGTTGCTGTTGCCGCTGCTCCCGCTGCCGGCGGAGCTGCTGCTGAGGAAAAAACATCGTTCGATGTAGTTCTGAAAGCTGCTGGTGCAAATAAACTGGCTATCGTTAAATTGGTGAAAGAACTCACCGGCCTTGGTTTGAAAGAGGCCAAAGACCTCGTAGATGGTGCTCCTAACAACATCAAGGAAGGTCTTGCTAAAGCTGATGCTGAAGCTCTGAAAAAACAACTCGAAGACGCTGGAGCAGAAGTTGAACTTAAATAATATATCTGGTAATCAGATAGGTTGGTTAAGAATCATCTTAGTCGGTGATTCTTAACCTTTTTGTGTATATATTTTTAATTAAGTTCACTTAATCCATTTTTAAATGTCTTCTACAATAGGTAAACCACGCGTAAATTTCGCTTCAATCAAAAATCCGTTGCCTTATCCGGATTTTCTTGAAGTTCAGTTGAAGTCGTTTCAAGACTTTTTGCAACTTGACACTCCGCCTGAAAAGAGAAAAAACGAAGGTCTTTTCAAGGTATTTGCCGAGAATTTCCCCATTGCTGATACGCGCAACAATTTTGTCCTCGAATTCCTGGACTACTATATCGACCCGCCCAGATACACGATTGAGGAGTGTTTGGAGAGAGGGTTGACATATAGCGTACCCTTAAAGGCCAAGCTGAAACTTTATTGTACCGACCCCGATCACGAGGATTTCGCTACGGTAATCCAAGACGTTTATTTGGGCCCGATTCCCTACATGACGGCCAAAGGTACCTTTGTCATCAACGGTGCCGAGCGGGTAGTGGTATCGCAGCTGCACCGTTCGCCGGGTGTCTTCTTCGGGCAGAGTACGCATGCCAACGGAACGAAACTCTATTCGGCTCGTATCATTCCGTTCCGCGGTTCGTGGATTGAGTTTGCTACCGACATCAACAACGTAATGTATGCCTATATCGACCGGAAGAAGAAATTGCCCGTGACCACGTTGTTGCGTGCCATTGGGTTCGAGACCGATAAGGATATTCTCGAAATCTTCGGTTTGGCAGAAGACCTCAAAGTATCCAAGACCAACCTGAAAAAAGCCATCGGTCGTCGTCTGGCCGGTAATGTGGTGAAGTCGTGGGTAGAAGATTTTGTCGATGAAGATACGGGCGAGGTTGTTTCCATCGAACGTACCGAAATCGTCATTCCCCGTGAAACCGTCCTGGAAGAGTCGTACATCGCCGACATTCTCGAATCGGGTGTTCAGAATATCCTCCTGCACAAGGAAGGCGGGAATACTTCGGACTATTCGATTATCTTCAACACCCTCCAAAAAGATTCCAGCAACTCGGAGAAGGAGGCTGTGCTCTATATCTATCGCCAGTTGCGTAACGCCGAGCCGGCCGACGAAGCCAGCGCGCGCGAGGTCATTACCAACCTCTTCTTCTCGGAGAAACGTTACGACTTGGGTGAAGTAGGACGTTACAGAATAAACAAGAAATTAAACCTCTCCACCTCGCCCGACGTGAAGGTGCTCACCAAGGAGGACATCATCGAGATTATCAAATATCTCATCGAACTGATCAACTCCAAGACCGATGTCGATGATATCGACCACTTGAGCAACCGTCGTGTGCGCACCGTAGGAGAGCAATTATACAATCAGTTCGGCGTAGGGTTGGCCCGTATGGCCCGCACCATTCGCGAGCGTATGAACGTGCGCGACAACGAGGTGTTTACCCCTATCGACCTGATTAACGCCAAGACGATATCGTCGGTCATCAACACCTTCTTCGGTACCAATGCTCTGTCGCAGTTCATGGACCAGACCAACCCGTTGGCCGAGATTACCCACAAGCGCCGTATGTCGGCCCTGGGTCCCGGCGGTCTGTCGCGTGAGCGTGCCGGTTTCGAGGTGCGCGACGTGCACTACACCCACTACGGCCGTCTGTGTCCTATCGAGACGCCCGAGGGTCCTAACATCGGTCTGATTTCGTCCTTGTGCGTATATGCCAAGATTAATGATTTAGGTTTCATCGAAACTCCGTACCGCAAGGTAAAAGACGGAAAAGTAGACCTGTCGCCCGAAGGCGTTGTCTACCTGACGGCCGAGGTTGAAGAGGGTCAGATTATCGCTCAGGGTAATGCCCCGCTCAACGACGACGGTACCTTTATCCGCAACAAGGTAAAAGCCCGTTTGGATGCCGACTTCCCCATCGTTTCGCCCGACCAGGTGAACCTGATGGACGTGTCGCCTACGCAAATCGCCTCGATTGCCGCATCGCTCATTCCCTTCCTCGAACACGACGATGCCAACCGTGCGTTGATGGGATCGAACATGATGCGCCAGGCCGTACCTCTGTTGCGCCCCGAGGCTCCTATTGTAGGAACCGGTATCGAGGGTCAGTTGATACGCGACTCGCGTACCCAGATTATGGCCGAAGGTGCAGGTGTTGTCGAGTTTGTCGACGCCACCGTAATCCGTATCCGCTACGACCGCACCGAGGACGAAGAGTTCGTAAGTTTCGAAGATGCCGTTAAAGAGTATAAGCTTCCGAAATTCCGCAAGACCAACCAAAGCACCACAATCGACCTGCGTCCTATCTGCCACAAGGGCGACCGTGTGAAAGCCGGCGACATTCTCACCGAAGGTTATTCGACCGAGAACGGCGAGTTGGCTTTGGGCCGCAACCTCAAAGTGGCCTTCATGCCTTGGAAGGGTTACAACTACGAGGACGCCATCGTGCTGAACGAACGTATGGTTCGTGAGGATATCCTCACCTCGGTTCATGTCGACGAGTATTCGCTCGAAGTACGTGAGACCAAGCGCGGTATGGAAGAGCTCACCTCCGATATTCCCAACGTGAGCGAAGATGCCACCAAGGACCTCGACGAACGTGGTATTATCCGCGTGGGTGCGCAGGTGAACCCCGGTGACATCATGATTGGTAAGATTACCCCCAAAGGCGAGTCGGATCCTTCGCCCGAAGAGAAGCTGTTGCGCGCCATCTTTGGCGACAAGGCCGGCGATGTGAAAGATGCTTCGTTGAAAGCTACCCCCTCGCTGAAAGGTGTTGTAATCGGTACCAACCTCTTCTCGCGTGCCATCAAGAAGAAAAAATCGAAACTGAGCGATAAAGCCATTCTGCCCAAACTCGACGAAGAGTATGAAGAGAAGATGAACGGCTTGAAAGCCATTCTCATCGACAAGTTGCTCGTCCTCACTCAGGGCAAGGTTTCGCAAGGTGTGAAAGATTTCATGGGTACCGACATCGTTCCCAAGGGAACCAAGTTTACCCAGGCCGCTCTTAATAAAATCGACTATACTACCGTACAGGTGAGCAAATGGACGACCGATGCCGCCAAGAACGAGTTGATTCGCGCCACCATCATCAACTATTTGAAGAAATACAAAGAGTATGATGCCGAGTTGCGCCGCAAGAAATTCGATATCTCGATCGGTGACGAACTCCCCTCGGGTATCGTGCAAATGGCCAAGGTCTACATTGCCAAGAAACGTAAAATCAGCGTGGGTGACAAGATGGCCGGTCGTCACGGTAACAAAGGTATCGTGTCGCGTATCGTCCGTCAGGAAGACATGCCGTTCCTGGCCGACGGAACCCCTGTCGATATCGTGTTGAACCCGCTGGGTGTGCCTTCGCGTATGAACCTGGGGCAGATTTTTGAAACCGTTCTGGGTTGGGCCGGAGCCGAGCTGGGCGAGAAGTTTGCTACGCCTATCTTCGACGGTGCCAGCCTCGACGACCTCAATGCCTGGACCGACAAGGCCGGTCTGCCTCGCTACGGTAAGACCTACCTCTACGACGGTGGTACCGGCGAGCGTTTCGACCAACCCGCCACGGTAGGTGTCATCTACATGTTGAAACTGGGTCACATGGTTGAAGACAAGATGCATGCCCGTTCTATCGGTCCGTACTCACTCATTACGCAACAGCCGTTGGGTGGTAAAGCTCAGTTCGGTGGTCAGCGTTTCGGAGAGATGGAGGTTTGGGCACTCGAAGCCTTCGGTGCTGCTCACGTGCTGCAAGAGATTCTGACCATCAAGTCGGACGACGTCGTAGGCCGTTCCAAAGCCTACGAGGCCATTGTCAAGGGCGAGCCCATGCCTACACCCGGTATCCCCGAGTCTTTGAACGTGCTCCTGCACGAGTTGAGAGGTCTCGGTCTTAGCGTCAACTTAGAGTAAAATAAAATCCAAACGGTCGGGCCGTCGCCTTGTGCGACGGCCGGCCAATAACTCTTTATACATTAAACATTTATGGCTTTTAGAAAAGATAACAAAATAAAGAGTAACTTTTCGAAGATTTCGATTGGTTTGGCTTCGCCCGAAGAGATTTTGGAAAATTCGAGCGGCGAGGTGCTGAAACCCGAAACCATCAACTACCGTACCTATAAACCCGAGCGGGACGGTCTTTTCTGCGAACGTATATTCGGGCCTGTCAAGGACTACGAGTGTCATTGCGGAAAATACAAACGTATCCGTTACAAAGGAATTGTCTGCGACCGATGCGGTGTCGAGGTGACCGAGAAGAAGGTGCGCCGCGAACGTATGGGTCATATTCAGTTGGTGGTGCCCGTAGCCCACATCTGGTATTTCCGTTCGTTGCCCAACAAGATTGGGTATCTGCTGGGATTGCCCAGTAAGAAACTCGACGCCGTGATTTATTACGAGCGTTACATCGTGATACAACCGGGTCCTCAAACCGACCTGGCAACTTACGACCTCCTCTCCGAAGAGGAATATCTCAACATCATGGACTCGCTTCCCCGCGAAAACCAGATGCTCGAAGATACCGACCCCAACAAGTTCATCGCCAAGATGGGTGCCGAGGCTATTTACGACCTGCTGTGTCGTCTCGACCTCGACGAACTCTCCTATGAACTGCGTCACCGTGCCAGCACCGACGGCTCGCAACAACGCAAGACCGAGGCTTTGAAACGCCTCCAAGTAGTTGAGTCGTTCCGGGCTTCCAAGGGCCGCAACCGTCCCGAGTGGATGATCTTGAAGGTGATTCCCGTGATTCCCCCCGAATTGCGTCCGTTGGTTCCCCTCGATGGTGGACGTTTTGCCACCAGCGACCTCAACGACCTCTATCGCCGGGTAATTATTCGTAACAACCGTCTGAAACGGTTGATGGAAATCAAGGCTCCCGAGGTGATTCTGCGCAACGAAAAACGTATGTTGCAGGAGGCTGTCGACTCGCTGCTCGACAACTCGCGTAAATCGAGTGCCGTCAAGACCGAGGCCAACCGCCCGTTGAAATCACTCTCCGACAGCTTGAAAGGTAAACAGGGTCGTTTCCGTCAGAACCTGCTCGGTAAACGTGTCGACTACTCGGCCCGTTCGGTTATCGTTGTAGGTCCTGAGTTGAAGATGCACGAATGCGGTCTGCCCAAGAACATGGCGGCCGAACTTTATAAACCCTTCATTATCCGCAAGCTCATCGAGCGCGGTATTGTCAAGACCGTGAAATCGGCCAAGAAGATTGTGGATCGCAAGGAGCCCGTCGTATGGGATATCCTCGAACACGTGATGAAGGGACACCCTGTGCTGCTGAACCGTGCCCCGACGTTGCACCGTCTGGGTATCCAGGCTTTCCAGCCCAAGATGATTGAGGGTAAGGCTATCCAACTCCACCCGCTGGCATGTACGGCATTCAACGCCGACTTCGACGGTGACCAGATGGCCGTGCACTTGCCTCTCGGCAACGAGGCTATCCTCGAAGCCCAATTGTTGATGCTGGGTGCTCACAACATTCTGAACCCTGCCAACGGTGCGCCTATCACCGTGCCTTCGCAAGACATGGTATTGGGTCTGTATTACATCACCAAACTGCGTCCCGGTTCGCTGGGCGAGGGCTTGAAATTCTACGGTCCCGAAGAGGCCGAGATTGCCTACAACGAAGGTAAGGTGTCGTTGCACGCTCCCGTATCGGTGGTAGTGAAAGACATCGACAAAGATGGCAACATCATCGAACACATGGTCGAGAATACATCGGTAGGCCGTGTATTGGTGAACCAATATGTACCCCAGGAGATTGGTTACGTTAACGAGATTCTTTCGAAGAAATCGTTGCGCGACATCATCGGTCGGGTTATCAAGGTGTGCGGTGTAACCCGTTCGGCCCAGTTCCTCGACGACATCAAGAACCTGGGTTACTACATGGCCTTCAAGGGCGGTCTGTCGTTCAACCTGGGTGACGTGCTCGTTCCGCCTGAAAAAGAGACGTTGGTAGCCGAAGGTAACGCCGAGGTTGAGCAGATTATGAACAACTACAACATGGGTTTCATTACCTACAACGAGCGCTACAACCAGATTATCGATACCTGGACGCACGTCAACTCGCGTCTGTCCGATATCTTGATGAAGCAGCTTTCGGCCGACAATCAAGGTTTCAACTCGGTATTCATGATGCTCGACTCGGGAGCCCGTGGTTCGAAGGACCAGATTCGTCAGCTCTCCGGTATGCGTGGTCTGATGGCCAAGCCGCAGAAATCGGGTGCTGAGGGCGGTCAAATCATCGAGAACCCTATCTTGGCCAACTTCAAGGAGGGCTTGTCGGTGTTGGAGTACTTCATCTCCACGCACGGTGCTCGTAAGGGTCTTGCCGATACCGCCTTGAAGACAGCCGATGCCGGTTACTTGACCCGTCGTCTGGTCGACGTAGCTCACGACGTGATTATTCACGAGGAGGACTGCGGAACACTGCGTGGTCTGGTTTGCACCGAAATCAAGAACAACGAAGAGGTAGTGGCCTCGCTGGGCGAGAGAATCCTGGGTCGTGTGTCGGTTCACGATGTAGTGAACCCGCTGACCAACGAGATTTTGGTTCACGCCGGCGAAGAGATAACCGAGGCTATTGCCCAGAAGATAGAAGAGTCGCCTATCGAGCAAGTTGAGATTCGCTCGGTACTCACCTGCGAATCGAAGAAAGGCGTCTGCGCCAAATGTTACGGCCGCAACCTGGCCAACAACCGCATGGTACAGAAAGGCGAGGCTGTGGGTGTGATTGCCGCCCAGTCCATTGGCGAGCCGGGTACACAGTTGACACTGCGTACATTCCACGTCGGTGGTATCGCCTCGAACATCGCTGCCGTGTCGAGCGTGGTTTCGCGTTACGACGGTATCCTCGAAATCGAGGAGCTGCGTACCGTAGACAGCGTGTCGGACAGCGGTTCCAAGGTACAGATTGTGGTAGGTCGTCTGGCCGAGATGCGTATTATCGATGCCAACACCAAGATGGTATTGATGTCGGCCAACATTCCCTACGGTTCCAAACTGTATTTCAACAACGGCGATACCGTGAAGAAGGGCGACATGATTTGCGAGTGGGATCCCTTCAACGCCGTTATTGTTTCGGAGGTTGGCGGTAAGGTCAAATTCGATGCCGTCGAAGAGGGCGTTACCTATCGTGTTGAATCGGACGAACAGTCGGGTTTGAAAGAGAAGATTATTATCGAGTCGAAAGACCGTACCCGCGTACCGTCGGCTCAGATTCTCGATGAGAACGGACAGGTAATCAAGACTTACGCTTTGCCTGTGGGTGCTCACTTGATGATTGAAGACGGCGATACGATTAAGACCGGTGATGTGTTCGTGAAGATACCGCGTGCCGTAGGTAAGGCCGGTGATATCACGGGTGGTCTGCCTCGTGTAACCGAGTTGTTCGAGGCCCGTAACCCGTCCAACCCTGCTGTCGTATCGGAAATCGACGGTGAGGTAATCTTCGGTAAAGTGAAACGGGGTAACCGTGAAATCTCGGTCGTTTCCAAGACGGGCGAGACGAAGAAATATCTGGTGCCTCTGTCGAAACAGATTCTGGTACAGGAGAACGACTATGTGCGTGCCGGTACGCCGCTGTCCGATGGTGCCGTTACGCCGTCCGATATTCTGGCTATCAAAGGTCCCACGGCTGTACAGGAATATATCGTGAACGAGGTTCAAGATGTGTACCGTATGCAGGGTGTGAAGATCAACGACAAGCATTTCGAGGTAATCGTTCGTCAGATGATGCGCAAAGTGCAGATTCTCGACCCGGGAGATACCCGCTTCCTCGAACAGCAAATCGTCGACAAACGCGATTTCATGGACGAGAACGACCGTATCTGGGGCAAGAAAGTGGTTACCGATCCGGGCGATTCGCAAACGCTCAAAGCCGGTCAGATTGTTACGGCCCGCAAGTTGCGTGACGAGAATTCGGCTTTGAAACGCAAGGACCTCAAACTCATACAGGTGCGCGACGCTATCCCCGCAACTTCCGAGCAGATTCTGCAAGGTATTACCCGTGCTGCTCTGCAAACATCGAGCTTCATGTCGGCCGCTTCGTTCCAGGAGACGACCAAGGTGCTCAACGAGGCTGCCATCAACGGCAAGGTCGATACTCTCGAAGGTATGAAGGAGAATGTGATTTGCGGTCACTTGATTCCGGCCGGTACCGGTCAACGCGAGTTCGACAAGCTTATCGTGGGCTCCAAAGAGGAGTTCGATCGGGTATTTGCCAACCGCAAGAACGTAACCGACTTCTCCAACTGATAGAGCGTTAAATCAATGTTATATGAAAAGAGCAACCTGTACGGGTTGCTCTTTTTTTATCTGCTTTTCTGTCGCTTGTTTGCGGGGCGGAAATCTCAGAAAGTCGGTGAGCATGGAGCTCATGCCATCGATGTGGATAGCGGCAGGATACGAGATAATGGGGGATAGACCGATGCAATAGACCGATGCGTAACGGTCCCACGTGCATTCCAAGGCAAGCAGGCGGGGTGTTGTTGTATTATCGATTGATGTAGTAAGGTAGGGGTGTATCGTTATCGGTCGCCCAACGTGTGGTCGATATAGAGGTTGCGGTTCGACAGGGTGATGAAGGGCTCTATCTCGTGCGATACCATCATGATGGTCGTACCCCGGCTCGACAGTTCGCGAAGAATCTCGACCATGCGCCCTTCGAATTGGCGGTCGATATACGAAGAGGGCTCGTCCAGAATAAGCATCTCGGGGTGTGAGATGAGCGCCCGGCCGAAGAGGGTCCGTTGCAGCTGTCCGCCCGAGAGTACCCCGATAGGTTTCTCGCGCAGCGACGTGATGCCCATGAGGTCGAGCATGTAGTCTATTTCGCGTTTCAGCACCGATTGGGGGCGTTTGGCGCTTTTGCCCATGAGACCCGATGCCACCACCTCTTCCACGGTGATGGGGAATTTGCTGTCGATGCTGTTCTTTTGGGGCAGGTATCCGATGTCGAGCGAGGAGACCTGTTCGCCCTTCTCGAAAAAGTAGATGTTGCCCCGCGTGGGTTTTTGCAGCCCCAGTATGGTGCGCAGCAGCGAGGTCTTACCCCCGCCGTTTGGACCCGATACCAGAAGAAAATCACCCTCGAAGATATCCAGGTTGATATCTTCGAGTACACTCTTGTCGGTGTACGAGAGCCACAGGTTCTCGATGGATATGATTTTATTTTCCTGCGATGGCATCGGCTATGTGTAAAAGTTCTTCGCTCCAATTGTAACTGAGCGGGTTGATGGGAACTACTTTGGCGCCGATTTCCTGGGCGAAGGATTCGGCCTGTTTGGCATCAAATTCCTGTTGGATAAAGATAACCTTCACGTTTTTCTCCTTAGCCACATCGACCGCCTTTTTCAAATAAAATACCGAAGGCTCTTTCCCGTTGTATTCAAGACTGAGTTGGTGCAGATGGTAGTCCTTGGCCAAATAGCTGAGCGAGGGGTGGTAGATGGCAAACATGGTACCGCGTACCGGTGTGAGGCGTTGCGTGACAATCGAGTCGACCCGGTTTATCTCGGCAAGCAGGTTTTCATAATTCTCACGGTATACCTTCTCGCCATTGGGGTCGAGGCTTACAAATGCATCATACATGTTTTTAGCGATGATGCGTGCGTTTTTGGGCGAACTCCACGTGTGGGGGTCGGCGTCGAAATGGTGATGGTTGTCGCCTTCGTTGTGTTCGTGAGTCCCGGTGAGCAGGTCGATACCCTCCGAGTTGTCAAATATCTTCATCGTTGGGTTGTTCTGTTCCAGTTTGTCCATCCACGCCAGTTCAAATCCGATGTGGCCTATCTTGAAATAGGCTACGCTCTTGCCCACATGAACCAGATGCGACGGCGAGGGGTCGTAGGCCTCGGGGTTGCTGCCCGGCGGTACGATACAGTTGATGCTGAAGCGGTCGCCGGCGATTTTCTCGGCAAAGTACTTCTGTGGTTGTACGGTTACGGTAACAATCTTTTGTTCCTTATCTCCGGTCGCACACGATACGGTTATGACAGTGAGCAGTATATATGTGCAATATTTTAGAAAAGAATGCTTTTTCATAATAAAACGGTTTGCCTCACGGCATATTTTTGTACAAAAATAGTATAATAACATTAAGAATCCTTCTATTTGTCTCGATTTAATATGTTAAACCGGGCATTTAACATTTGTCCGATAAAGGTTTTCCTCCTGGGGTGGCTTGTCTTTGAAAGCCCGATTTTATTCCACGCCATAGACCCGGTTGTGAATGCGGGTCACTACCAGTTCGAACGTCTGGTCGAGGTCGATGGCTCCGTATGACATGAGTCGCAGTTCGAGCGGTTGCCGGTCGGCCGAGTAGGGCGGTTGGGTATAGGGCCGGGACGACAGGACAAAGCCCAGTCGCTGATAGAAGCGTATGCGCCGTCGGCTCAGTTCATCGTCGGGCTTTTCCACTTCCAGAACGGCCGGTTTCCCAAGCAGGTGCAGCAGACTGGTCATGGCGGTAGCTCCGTATCCGGCACCCCGGCAGCAGCTGTCGATGGCGAAGTGCTCCATGTAGGTAAAGTCGCTCCATGGCCAGTAGGAGATAAAGCCCACCGGGGTATCTTCGTCACACAGCAGAGCTATGGCAAAGTCGTCGTTTTCGCGGAGCAGTCGCACGACTTCATCGAAATCCCGGCGTTCGTCCACGGGGAACGATTCGGTATAAACCCGTTCGATAAAATCGAGGGCCTGCTCGTTATCGGGATAGACAGGTGAAATTCGTATCATATGGGAATGGATTAAACCGATACAAATATAATAGATTTAAATAAATCTTTAAAAAATGTAGCGGTAAAGTTCTATTCAAGTCCCATAAACAAGGGTTAGAACCGTTATGTAAAAATGAAAATCAATTGGCAAATTTCTACCTATATATCCTTTTGAGTGGGCAATGTATCCTGCTGTCAAGGATATTGCCTTACGAATTGTAACTTATAAAGCGAAAACGAGAAGATGCGATTTTTTAGTACTTATTTATATCCTGTAAATTTAATATGATAAATAAGTGAAATATATAAATTTATCACTATCTTTGTAATCTATATGATAAAACAGTTGTAAAAATCGAAAAAACACATGGGACATCATCAATTAGACGAACTGGATTATAAGATTCTGAAACTGATAGCTGCAAATGCGCGCATACCTTTCCTCGAAGTGGCACGGGAGTGCAATGTGTCGGGAGCTGCTATTCATCAACGTGTGCAAAAGTTGACCAATTTGGGTATTCTCAAAGGGTCGGAGTTTATCATGGACTCCAACAAGATAGGTTTTGAAACCTGCGCCTATATGGGTTTCTACCTGAAAAACCCGGGCGATTTCTCGCATGTGGTCGAGGAGCTTCGCAAAATTCCCGAGGTGGTCGAGTGTCATTTTACGACGGGGCAGTACGATATGTTTATCAAACTGTTTGCCCGCAACAATCAGCACCTGCTCGAAATTATTCACACCAAGTTGCAGCCGATAGGGTTGTCGCGCACCGAAACGCTCATCTCCTTCCGCGAGATTTTCAGACGCCAGCTCCCTATCGAAGAGGTGGAGAATATGGACTAAAAGATACAGTAGGATTGGAAACGAAAAAGTCTCCCGGCTTGAATCTCCCTTTGAGGAGATGGAGAGCCGGGTTTTAATTTTTTAGCGATGGATAATAAACCGGATCAAACGACTCAAATGCTCGACTTTGCCCGGGCATGCGCCCGTGAGGCAGGTCGGATACAGCTCTCCTATTTTCGGGGAACACACCTCAATGTCGAGACCAAATTCAACCTGCACGATGTGGTCACTGTGGCCGACAAGGAGAGCGAGCGCTATATCGTGGGCGCGATTGCCAAAGCCTACCCCGACCATGCCGTGTTGGGCGAGGAGAGCGGCATGCATGCGGGACACAGCGACTACCGTTGGGTAATAGACCCGCTCGACGGGACGACCAATTACAGCCAGGGCTTGCCCGTCTTTTCGGTCTCCATTGCCTTGCAATACCGGGGCGAGACGCTACTGGGCGTGGTCTATGCCCCCTATCTCGACGAGTTGTATGAAGCCTGTCGGGGGCGGGGAGCCCGGTTGAACGGCCGTCCCATACGGGTGTCGGACAAGAACGATACCCAGCGTTCGGTAGTGGCCACGGGATTCCCCATCGACAAAGACCGCAATCCCGACAACAACCTCGACAACCTGTCGCGTGTACTGCCGAGGGTGCGGGGTGTGCGTCGCATGGGGTCGGCAGCCTACGACCTGTGTTGTGTGGCGGCCGGTTTCCTTGATGGCTATTGGGAACTCAATCTGCACGAATGGGACGTCTGTGCCGGCATGCTCATCGTGACCGAAGCCGGTGGAGAGGTGCGCGCATTTCGCACCGACCGAAACATCTCTATCGTAGCTGGTAACCCGTCCATGGTGGCTCAACTGTCGGCCTGTCTCTCCGACAAGCCGTGGAATGGCACCTTGTAGTCTCGAACGATGTTTTTTTTCGGGGTATGAGATTCTATCTTGTTGCGATTTTTGTACCTTTGCCGGATATAAAACCGGCATGGGATTCGGGCGATGGATTTTCGCAGGTCCCCACAACGGCCAATGATTGAAGGTAAAAAAGAGAATAGTGAAAGATAAATTTTAGGATATATGAAAAAAGAAGTTGTAGTAAGTGGCATACGCTCCACGGGAAATTTACATTTGGGAAATTATTACGGTGCATTGCGCAATTTTGTGAAGATGCAGGAAGAGGATAAATACAACAGCTATTTTTTCATTGCCGACCTGCACGCCCTCACGACGCACCCCGACCCCAAGATGCTGCACGAGAATGTGCGCGATATTCTTTGTGAATATCTGGCCGCCGGGCTCGACCCCGAAAAGTCGACCCTGTTTGTGCAGAGCGATGTACCCGAGATTTCGGAGATGTATCTGCTGATGAATATGCACGTCGGTATCGGCGAACTGATGCGTACCGCTTCGTTCAAGGACAAGGCACGTAAACAGTTGGGTATCAAAACCGACAACGACGGCGACATTGAACACGAGATTATCGGTAACAATACCAACAAACGGGTGAATGCCGGTTTGCTCACATACCCCACGTTGATGGCGGTCGATATCCTTATCCAGCACGGTAACTATGTGCCGGTGGGGAAGGACCAGGAACAACACTTGGAACTGACTCGCCGCTTTGCCCGTCGTTTCAACTCGACCTACGGTGTGGAGTATTTTGAAGAACCTCAAAATTTCAACTTTGGTAGCGAACCCATCAAGATTCCCGGCCTCGACGGCTCGGGCAAGATGGGCAAGTCGGAGGGTAACTGCGTCTACCTCATTGACGACGAGAAGACCTTGCGCAAGAAAATCATGCGGGCTGTGACCGACGAGGGGCCCAAAGTTCCCAACTCGCCCAAGGCCGAGTCGGTGGAGAACCTCTTCACGTTGCTTCGTGTCGTCTCTTCGCCCGATACGGTAGCCTATTTCGAAGAGAAGTACAACACCTGCGAAATCCGTTATGGCGACTTGAAGAAACAGTTGGCCGACGATATACTCAAAGTGACACTGCCCATTCGGGAGCGCTTCTTCGAGATACAGAACGACGAGGCCTACCTGGCTCGTGTCGTGAAGATGGGTGCCGAGAAGGCTCGTGAGACGGCCTCGAAGACCCTGCGCGACGTGCGCGAAATCATGGGATTCAAACCTTTCTAAAACCAGTGCGACCATGGAGCCCCACCATCACCACCACGTACACCCGACGCCCGATTTGCAGAAACTCAACCGGTCGTTCATCATCGGTATCGTACTGAATATTGTCTTTGTGCTGGCCGAGGCCGGTGCCGGATTCTATTACGATTCATTGGCCCTGCTCTCCGATGCCGGGCACAACCTGAGCGATGTGGTGAGCCTGGTGCTGGCTCTTTTCGCCCTGCGGCTTTCGTTGGCGAAACCCTCGTTGCAATATACCTATGGCTACAAGAAGAGTACCGTGCTGGTGTCGCTGCTCAATGCGGCTATCCTCTTTGTGGCGGTAGCCGTGATACTCTACGAGAGTATCGACAAGTTGCGCAATCCCGCCCCGCTTGATGGTGGAGCCATTGCCTGGGTGGCCGCGATAGGTATCGTGGTGAATGCCTTTACCGCCTACCTTTTCTTTGCCGACAAGTCGAAAGACCTGAATGTCAAAGGGGCCTATCTGCACATGGCCGCCGATACGCTGGTGTCGGTGGGTGTGTTGATTTCGGGTGTCGTGATTAAGTTCACGGGTTGGGATATCATCGACCCCATTATCGGTATCGGGGTGGGATTGGTTATTCTCTACTCCACGTGGCATCTGTTGCAGGAGAGTCTGCGGCTGGCCCTCGACGGGGTGCCCGAGAATATCGATGTGCAGAAGGTCGAGCAGGTACTCTCGTCCGACCCTGATGTCATCAACGTGCATCACCTGCATATCTGGGCCATCAGTACCACGCAGACGGCCTTGACGGCTCACGTGGTCGTGCGCGACATCTTGCGCATGCACGAGGTGAAGCACCGGTTGAAACAGGCTTTGCGCGAATTGGGTATCGACCATGCTACCTTTGAGCTCGAAGTGAAAGAGGAGCATTGCGACGGCCATTGCGATTGTTGCGACGAGCACACCGATTGCGACGAAGATACGCAACCCTATTTGTAAAAGAGATCGTATAAAATAGAAAAATTCCGGGTCGGGAGAAGAACGGGCGGATAGCCTCTTTTCTCCCGATTTTTTTGTGGGGGTGGTTACAGTTTGTAGACTCCGCCCGGCAGCGCCTTGACCACCCCTTTGAATTCCAGCTCGACCAGCACCGACAGCAGTTGCGAGAGCGGTCGGTTCAGCTCGACCGTCATGCGGTTTATCTGCCCTTCGCCCCGCTCTTTCAGATAGTCGACCAGGGTTTGTTCCTCGTCGGTGAGGTCGGGGAAGAGCGAGCGTTGCACCGCCTCGCGGCGAGGTGCCTTCCAGCACATGGCCTCGATGAGGTCGTCGGCCGAGGTGATGAGAGCCGCCCGGTTGTGGCGAATCAGGTGATTGCAGCCTGTCGAGGTCTCGCGGTGAATATCGCCGGGCAGAGCAAAGACATCGCGGTGATAGCTCTCGGCAATACCCGCCGTGATGAGGGCGCCTCCCTTCTCGCGCGACTCGACGATAACCACGGCGTCGGCCAATCCGGCCACGATGCGGTTGCGGGCCACAAAGAAGGCCGGGTGCATGGGGTGATAGCCTGGATACTCGGTGAGGAGACCGCCGTGCGAAACCATCTCGATGGCTGTGTTCCGGTGGCTGGCCGGGTAGATGTGGTCGAGTCCGTGGGCCAGGACGGCCACCGTGTCGAGCCCCTGTTTCAATGCCGCGCGGTGTGCGCAGATGTCGATGCCGTAGGCCAGACCGCTCACGATGATGAGTTGGGGAAAACAGGTTGCCAGGTCTCGGATCAGCGCTTCGCAGAAACTCCGGCCATACTCCGTGGCCCGTCGGGTCCCCACCACGCTCACCACCTTGGCTGCATTCAGGTCGGCCGATCCCCGGTAGTAGAGCAGCGGAGGCGCGTCGACACACTCGGTCAGCCGGTGCGGGTAGGCCGGGTCGGTAAAGTAGAGCGGGGTGATGTTACCCTTTTGGATAAACTCCATCTCCTGGCGGGCCTTCTGCAAGGCCTCGCGGCGCATGTCGTCCTGAATCATGCGGCCGCTGATTCCGGTCACTTCCCGCAGTTGGTTCTCGGGAAGATGGAAAAAGAGTTCGAGGCTTTCGACCGTCTCGTGGATATGCTGAGCCAGCGATTTGTTCATTCCCTTGATGCGGGAGAGCGCGATGCGGTATAGCACCTCTGGTTCCATGGTATTGCAGCCGAACGGTTATTGCAGGAATTTCTCGAAGAAGGGCAGGAACTCCTCGCCGCGGGTGATGCGTCCGTTCGAGGTAGCCACCACCTCGACCACCGCTTTGATGCACAGTTCGCCCGACACTTTGTAGATGTCTTGATAGAACACATACTTGATGCCCTCGCGACGCATGTACAGTTTGCTGATGAATCGGTCGCGGCTGCGCAGCGGAGCCTTGTAGTTGACCTCGATGCGGTTGACAACCGGGTCGACTCCTTGTTGGTGCATTTCGACAAAAGTGGTTCCTGCGGTCGACAGAAATTCGTGGCGGGTATGTTCGAGGTAATGCAGGTAGATGGCGTTGTTGACGATGCCCTCCATGTCGCATTCGTAGTCGCGTACCTGCATCTCCATTTCAAAAATATAGGGTGACATAATCTTTCAGTATTTGTTCTCTGCAAACTTACGGAAAAAATGAAGAATTTTCCCTATGGTTTGAAATATATATAATATAGAAGATATTCTTGGATAAATAATTAGGCCCAATTAATCGTTTTGTATAGATAGGAATTCATCCTTATTATATGCAAAAATGAATGGCTTTATTTCATGTCCATTTATATCTAAGTATCCCCATTCTCCGTTAAGATAGTCTAATGTGCCATTGTAATCTTCTTCAAAACTGCACCCGATATTTGCTATGATGTAGTTGTCAGAAGAATTATATATATAAGAATATTTGAATGGCGTTATTTCTTTTCCTTTATTTGAAAGAAGCCCCCATTTTTGATTAATTCCAACAGCTATTGAAGCTGCAATTACTCCATTATCTAATTCTTTTATATAGGAGTATTTAGGTGGTATAATTTGCTTGAATTTTGTATCCATTATACCCCACTTTGAATTTTTAATACGATGTTTTTGTCTGTCTATTTGCCCCCCTTCACTGAATAATATTATTCCTCTTTTAGTTATTACAATATTATCAAATTGAGGGGGAAGTAAATATCCTCCATTTTTATCAATGATTCCCCATTTCCCTCCATATTGAAAATCAACATAAGTGTTGATTTCTGGGAGGTATTCTTCATAAGTTAGTACCCCTATTTTTACCGCAGCTATACCATTATTAAAATTTTCAGCTTTGTCAAATTGGGGTTTGATAGCAACCTGTCCTTCTTCATTTATGTAGCCATATTTCCCATTTCTTTTTACCAAAGCCAAATGATTGTTGAATACATTACCTCCTATATAATGTAATTCTTTTAATTTCCTTAAAATTAATCTTCTCTTAAATTCTGAACTAAAAGAAATCCTTTCGTTTGCGTTCCTTTCACACCATTTATAATAGTTTTTATCTCCCATATCTGTTCGCTCTCCATGTTTTCCCCACCAAACTTCTTGATATTGTAGAGACCAAGCATGTTTACAAAGTGTAAACCATGAACTAAAATTGTTATAAGCCCATTCGTTCCATTTAAAAGCATTATTATTTATCCATAATTGCATTTTTCTTATTTCTGATAAATCAAACTTAATGACTGTTCTTCCTTGGCATAAGTCGAAACGCTCAATACTGGGATTTTGAGGTATTTGATGTCCTAAGAAAGATCCCCGTATTTTCTTTATCAAGTAGCCATTGTTCAGTATTCTAATATATTCATTGAAAGCTTTTTTTTGGAAATATTGATAAAAATCCCACTTTTCAATATTTGGATTAATAGCTTCAAATTCAGCTAAAATGTTTGGATTGCTATTTTTAAATTTTTCAATGACTTGTGTAATTTGCCTAATGGAACATTCCTTGAAAAATTGTTTTACTCCTAAATATATAGTATCAAGTTCTATTAATTTCTTTAGAATAGGAATCTCTTTACTTGCGTTTTCGATTAAAGATTCTTCTTCTTTTCTTGTGGTATACCATGTATACCATTTTTTTAATCCCATGATAGAGTTATTAATAATATATCCTGTGCTATCTTCCCAAATTCTGACTTCTATGGGGTTATTTTTACTCCAAGTTTTATATAATAAGCATATTTTATTTATTTCTTTCCGCTTTTCTTCGCGTTCCATTGCTTCTCCTTTTAAATACTCTAATTCAGATTGTGAAAAATTTGAGTTAGAATATTTTTGCCTTTCATACATTCTATCAGCTTCATTATACAAATAATCCATATAATCGTTACCATCGGTAAAACCGTATTCAATCATATCATCTTCAAAGCTCATATTTTTAATAATTAGAAATTGTAAATTAGCAAAATACTCCTATTAAAGGTAAAATTGAGGATATTGTAGGTATAATAAGATTTATAAACTATTACAAAAGTAGTGAAATTCTGAAATAAATTTTTATTTATTGATAATCCTGTTTATTGAGAATTATATTATCCCTTTTAGTCGACTTTTAACATAAGTTATTGCTAATACATTTGGAATATTTATTTACTTGTTTTTAATATTGGATTGCCTTCGTTTTAACCGAGGTTATTTCATGAATTTTCCCTATGTTTGTAAAAAATCAAAGCTATGCGTAGACGGTTGTTTCTCCTGATTCTCTTGTGGCTGGTGGCCGGGGTTTCGGCCTGGGCTTGTACCTCGGCAGTTGTATCGGGGCGGGTGACCCCTGACGGACGTCCGCTGTTGTGGAAACATCGCGATTCGTCCGACTTGAACAACCGCATCGTGCGCTTCGATGCCGTCAAGGGGCAACTCTCTTTTGTAGGGCTGGTGAACGGGGTCGACACGTTGGCTCGTGAGGTGTGGACCGGTTACAACAGTGCCGGCTTTGCCGTGATGAATACCGCCTCGTATAACCTCAAAAACGACACCTCGTCGCTGGCTGATCGCGAGGGGGTGGTGATGAAGCGGGCGTTGGCCGTGTGCCGCACGGTCGACGATTTTGAACGTCTGCTTGCGGAGTGGCCCCGGCCCATCGGGGTGGAGGCCAACTTCGGGGTAATTGATGCCGAAGGGGGTGCCGCCTATTTCGAGGTGAACAACTACGAGGTGTTCCGTTACGATGCGGCCGATAGCCCCGACGGCTATCTGTTGCGCACCAACTACTCGATGGCCGGTCGTCCCGACGGGGGACTCGGTTATATCCGCTACGACCACGCCGAGGAGCTGTTTGCTCCTGTGGCGGAACAAAAGGCGGTTACGGCCGAGTGGTTGACCGGTGTTTGCTCCCGGTCGTTCTATCACGCCTTTCTGGGGCGCGATTTTTCGGGCGACAACTGGGTGGTCGATCAGGATTTCATTCCGCGATACAGCACCTCGGCCTCGCTGGTGGTCGAGGGGGTAAGGCCTGGTGAGTCGCCCGCCTTTACCACGATGTGGACGGTGTTGGGCTATCCGCCCTGTTCGGTCGTGTTGCCGGTATGGCTCGGCTGCAACAGCGGGATACCCGCCCTGTTACAGGCTCAGGGCGATGCGGTGCGTTCGCCTCTGTGCGAGTGGTCAAATGCCTTGAAGCAGGAGGTCTTTCCCGTGAAGCGGGGCAGTGGGTCGCACTATCTGCACATGGCCCGTCTCTTCCGGCCCGATGGTAGCGGCGTTACGCAACGGCTGCTCGGCCTCGAAAAAGAGGTCTATGCCCGCAGCCGCACGCTGCTCGACGAGGCCCGTCGCTCCGGCTCGTGGAACGACCGCCGGGTAGAGCGCACGCTGGGCGACATCGAGCAACAGGTCTCTGCCTTTTTTCAGCAGATGCTGAACGACGAGTGCCGATAAATCTTTTACTCTCGAAAATCTTTTCCCCGATATGCTTTGGATTCCGCGTTGTGGCGCGGAAGGAGATGAACAGGTCACCCCGCACCTCGGTGCGGGGTGACCCATGAATACCCTATATGATAAACCGACTTGTCAGATTTTTGTCGATTATTCGTCGGTGGTTTTATCGATCAACCGGTTAAGCCGTTCGAGCAGTTCGTCGCCCAGGGCCGTTTTCTCCTCGATGTGGCGGCATACCATCTTGACGAAGGGGTCGCTCTCGAATTCGCCGCGCACCTGCTCGAAGTCGAAATCGCGTTGGCTGGCCGAGCCGTCGACGCCGAAGCCGATGCGTGAAATCATCGAGAACTCCTTGCGGGCGTCGTCGTAGAGCATGCGGTCGAGCGATACGACGGCTTCGTTCCATTGCCGCACGATGCCGATGATGTCCTGAGGGGTGAGTTGGTCGATGCTCTTGCCGTACCAGCGTTGCATCTTCGAGCATACCCAGGTCCACTCCATGTCGTAGTAGCGGCGGTGCAGCGTGCGGAAGAAGGCTTCGGCCGCTTCGAGCGTATAGTCACTCTGGTGAACGATGCGCTCAATCTCCTCCTGCATGGCCTGCTTGGGAATGATGAGCCCCGCCAGGTCTATCCACTCACCTTCGCCCAGCGGGTCGGTGGGTTGCAGACGGCTGTGCAGGTCGTCGAGGTCGGCAAAGGGGGCACCTTCGAGCCGTTTGATAATCGAGTTGCCCATGAATTTGTGTACGGCCAGAGTGTAGAGGTTGATGCCTTTCTCGAGCGAACTGTTTTTGATGGTGGTACTCTGGAACGAGTAGCACTCCGAGGTCTCGCCCGAGGTCTGTTTGAGCCCTTGCAGGGTGTCGATACCCTGCAACATCTTCTGAATGGTGTAGGGACTCAGCAGGTTGAAGTTGATACAGTCGAGTTTGTCGGGGTCGGTGCGGCGGTCGCGCTTGGGCCACTTCTGGGCATCACGTATGGTACCCACGCTTTTGAGGTTGGCACCCGGCACGAGGTAGGAGCGGTTGCCGTGCTCGATAAGGTAGGAGAAGGGCATGCCCGAGGTGTCGGGGTGGGTGACGTGCCGTCCCATGATGAGCGAGAAGGCACCTATCTTGGCGGGCCACAGCATGTAGGAGTCGCTCGTGGTTTTCGATCCGCGTTCGACGACTCCCTGGTGAATGGGCCCCAGTTTGTACATGTGGTTGCTCTGGTTCGAGCCGCTGCCGGCGTTCAGAAACGAGAACATGCCGGCAATGAGCAGACTCGACTTGTGCATGGTTACCGTGTAGGGGCCGGCGAAGATGGCGCAGGCCTCGCCGTTCTCGCCCTGGCAGTTGCTGAAAAACAGCGAGTCGTGAGCCGAGAAGAGGTGGGTGAGGTGGCAGGCTTGCCCGATGAAGCAGCGCGACAGGACCACCCCGTCGCTCACACGGGCTCCCGAGCTGATGATGAAATCTTCGGCCGTGACGTTGGCCCCGATGTACACGGGAGCCTCGGTGCTGCTGTTGATGGTGCCGTTGTCGAGGCGCGAAGCCCCTTCGATGCGGCAGGCGTCGCCGATGCAGACGTTGCGTATCGTGCCCGTGTTGACAATATGGACGTCGTTGCCTATCGTGCCGCGGGTGCTCTTGACCGACCGGGCGTAATCGGCTATCATTTGGCGCAGCCGGCCGATGAGGTCGGGGCGGTGGCGGTACATGGCCACGATGTAGGCCAGTTGGGCCGAGAGCCGGTTGTAGATGGGTAACTCGCGGCCGCCCGTCTCGTTGAGCACCGACACCTCGGTGTTGTTGCCGAAACAGCTCTCCCCTTCGGTGAGCAGCAGGTTTACATTCTGTATGTAGCAGTTGTCGCCTATCTGATAGTTGGCCACATAGTTGGGAATGTTCTCGATGAGGCTATTGTTGCCAATCGTGCAGTTGTGCAGGGTGACGTGGCGCAACCCGGCGTGTTTCCTTAATCCTCCCGGCAGCTCGATTTCCTGTTCGAACAGGCCCAGGTAGACCTCACCCGAGAATCGGGTATGGGCGATGTGCGCGGGCGAGAAGCCCTCGGCTACGTGTACTTGGTTCCAGTCGTCGGCCATGCACTCCTGAGCGGTGAGCCGTTCGATTTCCGTGCGGTTGAGTTTGCGATATTTTGTCATATGCTCGTTGTTGAATGAGGCCGGAGGATAGCCCGCAGTGAAACAAATTGATAGTTAAGACTCTTCTTTTTCGCCCTCGTCGGTCTCGATTTCGTCGTAGTGCTGGAAAAGGAAATCGTTGTAGGGGAATCGCGTGGTGTGTATCTCCTTGACCCGTTGGTAGAGCAGCGCTTTCAACTCGTCGATGTTTTTCTTCTCGCGGGCCGAGATGAAGATGCAGTTGTCGTGCATCTTGGCCATCCAGGTCTCTTTCAGCTCGTCGAGCGAGATGTTCTCGCGGGTGCGGGGGGTGAGGTCATCGGCCGCTTTCTCTACATAGGAGAAGGCATCGATTTTGTTGAATACCAGAATCATGGGCTTGTTGGTCGAGTCGCACACCTCTTGAAGCGTTTTGTTTACCACCTCGATTTGCTCCTCGAAAGCCGGGTGCGAAATGTCGACCACGTGGAGCAGCAGGTCGGCCTCGCGCACCTCGTCGAGGGTCGACTTGAACGAGTCGACCAGGTGGGTGGGCAGTTTGCGGATAAAGCCTACGGTGTCGGAGAGCAGGAAGGGCAGGTTGTCGACAATCACCTTGCGCACCGTGGTGTCGAGGGTGGCAAAGAGTTTGTTCTCGGCAAAGACCTCGCTCTTGGCCAGCAGGTTCATGAGGGTCGACTTGCCTACGTTGGTGTATCCCACCAGCGCCACGCGTACCAGTTTGCCGCGGTTCTTGCGCTGGATACTCTTCTGGCGGTCGATGCTTTTCAGCTCCTCTTTCAGATGCGAAATCTTGTCGAGGATAATACGGCGGTCGGTCTCGATCTGCGTCTCACCGGGACCACGCATGCCGATACCGCCCCGTTGGCGTTCGAGGTGGGTCCACAGACGGGTCAGTCGGGGAAGCAGGTATTGATATTGAGCCAGCTCGACCTGCCGTTTGGCATTGGCCGTCTGGGCCCGTTTGGCAAAGATGTCGAGAATGAGGCTGGTGCGGTCGAGAATCTTCACTTGCAGCTCCTTCTCGATGTTCTGCACCTGCTTGGCCGAGAGGTCGTCGTCGAAGATGACCATGCCTATCTCGTTCTCGTCGATGTAGCTTTTTATCTCGGCCAGTTTGCCCGCTCCGACAAAGGTGCGGGAGTTGGGCATGTCGAGCCGTTGCAGGAATTTCTTCACGGGTTCGGCTCCGGCGGTTTCGGCCAGGAAGGCCAGTTCGTCGAGATATTCGTTGGCTTTCGCCTCGTTCTGGGTGTTGGTAATCAATCCCACCAGGACGGTGCGTTCGGTTTCTTCTTGGGTTAAGATAAATTCTTTCATGTGTCGTACTCCAAAGAGGTACCTTGCAGATAATGCTTTTGGCTACCTCTTTGTTTAGTTGTTAAATAGTTTTTCAATGTGTATAATCTGATAGTCGTAGAAATCGCGGGTAGCGCTGTCGGCCGTGGCGGCTCTCTTCTGCTTGTAGAGCGAGAGTATCTTTTTGAGGGCTCCGGTCATGTAGGGCGCCATCTCGTTGGTCGACATCGAGGGACCCAGCGTGAAGCGGGTGAACGACTGCTCTTCGGCGTGGTGGCACAGGGCGTGGCTGCACGGGAAGGGCGTTTCGTCGAGGTCGATGTCGTCGGTCAACCGCGAGGTCGTACTCTTGGCGGCATCTTTCAAGTTGGAGTAGCCGATGAACAGGTTGATGGCCGCACTCTGCATGTCGCGCTCCACGTCGTTCAGCTTGCGTCCCTGATAGGTTGCCTTGAACACCTCGGCAATCACGTCGTTGAGGTAGGTGGTCACGGTGTAGTTCTTGGCCGGGTCGATAGTGCCTCCCTCCTGGATACGGAACAGGGTGGCCGGGTTGACCAGATAGGAGGGGATATTGCGGTGTATACCACTGGCGTAGTTGACGGGGATATCGATGCGTTGCAGCAGGTCGGCCGGCATGAGCCAGGCGCGGTAGGTGCGAGCCTGGTTGAGCAGCCACTGCAAGGCCCGTTTCTGGGTAGCCTTGTCGAGGTAGGTATAGGGCAGTTCGTTATCGCCCTGCCGCACCTCCTGGTAGAGCACGCCGCCCACATAGGGAGCCACGTGGCGCAGGTGACGGTTGTACTGTTGCACAAGAGCCGAGTACTCGTCGCGTATCGTGCGGTAGTCCTTGCCCTCGTCGAAGAGCCATTTCTCGAAATCCTTCACGATGAGTTTGAGGTTCGAGATGGCCATCTCGCCGGCCCGGAAGTGGTCGTTACCCAGGTCTTCGGTCTGGTCGGTGGGGTCGTAGGTGGCCGGGTATTGTTGGGCGCCGAAGGTGTACATGGGGTCGTCTTTCTTCTCGGCAATCCAGCGGTCGAGGGTAGCTATCTCGTCCTGCGGGGTGGGAGCGTCGGCGATGAGGCGGTAGCCCCAGTTGATGGCATAGATGTCGTATACTCCCAAGATGGGCGGGGTGAGGCGCACGCCGCGCTCATAGTCGCCGGGCTGGGCCACGAAGTTGTTGCGGGCATAGTCCATGATACTGGGTGTGGTGCCATACTTCTGGGTGAACGACGGGCTGCGCAGCGAATCGATGGGGAATGAGTAGCTGGCCCCCATGTTGTGCATGAGACCCAGTGTGTGACCTATCTCGTGCGAGGCGACATAGCGCAGCGATTCGCGCATGACGTCGTTGTCGAAAGTCTCTTTTCTCACCCGCGGGTCAACGGCTCCCGTCTGGGCAAACCGCCAGTCGTGTACCAGTGAGATGACGTTGTGATACCAGATGACATCGGCCGTGAGTATCTCGCCGCTGCGGGGGTCGACATAGCTCGGACCCATGGCGTTGGCAATATCGGTGACGGCATATTTCACACAGCTGTATCGCATGTCGTCGGGGTCGAAGTCGGGGTCGTCTTTCGGGTAGTCGCGGGCGATGACGGCGTTTTTGAAACCGGCTGCCTCAAAGGCGGTGTTCCAATCCTCCACACCCTGTTTCACGATGTCGCGCCATTTGTCGGGGAAGGCACTGTCGACGTAGAAGACAATCGGTTTCCTGGGCTCCACCAGTTCGCCTCTGAGGTAGGCTTCGCGATCCTCGTCTTTCGGTTCGAGCCGCCAGCGGTGAATGTATTGCGTGCGGTCGATGCGGTCCTTGTCGCTTGTGTAGATGTTTTTACCGCTCGAGAAGAATCCCACCCGGCGGTCGTAGATGCGGGGACGCATGGGTTGTTCGGGCAGCAGTACCAGCGAGCGGTGCATGGTCACGGTGCAGATGTTGTCGCCGGTGAAGCTGAGTACCGAGCGTATCTCGCAGTTCTGCGGGAAGCTCTTGGCACCCAGGATATAGGAGTTGGCAGCCGTGTAGGTGCCCGTCTTTATCTTGGAGGAGGGGTCGCTGGGCATGGGGCTGATAATCTTCTCGTTGGTCTTGAAGAAGTCGCTCATGTCCACCACCACGTCCTTGCCGTTTGTGGCCTCAATCTTGAATGCCTTGATGATGGGGTCGCCGAAGTTCCGGTCGAACGAGGCGGCGATGGGGTCCTTGGGGTCGATGATGTTGTCGCTTTGTACCAGGTGCATGAAGAGCGATTGCTTGTTCTTGCTGAACCGAATCATAAAGGGGTCGGTGGTCATCTCGCCGGCCACGAACAGCTTGGGGTCGGTGGTGGTGGCCACCCGGCTCGACAGCAGGAAGATGCGGTTCATCAACGAGTCGGGCACCTCGACCAGCAGTTTGTTGTCGGTCGTCAGGTGCAGGGTGAACATGCCCTTCTGCGTCTTGGCTCCTTTGATGAGCTTGTCGTATTTCGACTCTTTGGCGGTCGTATCGGCCACCTGCTCTTTCTTGTTCTCTTTCTTGCTTTTCCGTTTGGCGTAGCAATCAGCGGGACTTGCTCCGGCAATGAGGAGGGCCGCAAGCGTCGCCCATACCAGTTTCTTCATATCGTTGTTTTTTTGTGTATGCTTTTTATCAAGGTACAAAAATAGGGCAAACCGATTGCAGAAACAAATGTGCCACCTAAAAAACTGAGCAAACAGGGGCTTGTTTCACTCTTTTTGTGGCATTCCGTCCCCCCCCCGGTGCAACTCGTGTCAACTTGACTGTTGAGTCGTGTTCGCTTGTTTCCGAGAGATACGGGTCTCACCCGTATCTCGATGCGGGGGCAATTCCCGGGGCGAGGGTGCAGACAGGGCTGCCCGGGTGTCCTCCGGGTTCTGCATCAGGTGGGAAGGAATGACAAGGAGGCGCGGAAGGGCCGGGAGGCCGTGTGTCAACGCAGATAGTTGTCGAGTGGAATGTTGTACTTTTTCAAGAGGGTCTCGGGGTTGTACGACAGCTTGGCTTCGCGCAGACCCGGGTCGCCGGCATCGTCCTCGCGGTTGATGTATTGCACCTCGGGGTGAGCTTCGGCCATCTGTGCCGAGTAGAAGAAGTTGATGGCCTCGTAGGCGCCCACGATATCTTTGCGGGCTTTTTCGATGTGTACGACGAGGGTATCGTTCACCACTTCACCCACCGAGAAGGCGGCAATCTCTCCTCCTACCCGCAGGAGTCCGCCCTCGAACGGGAGGCGGTCATACTCGCGCAGCACCTGGGCCACCTTGCTCTCTTCGTAGGCGAAGAGTTCGCTGTCCTTGTGGTAGGCCTGCATGTAGCGGTCGAAGAAGTCCGTCAGCTCGGGCAGATTCTGTGCGGTGACAGGCTCGTATTGGAAGTCGGGATAGGTACTCTTGAACTTGTTCACCCGGTTGCGCTTTTTGTTGAAGCGGTGTCCCACGAGGGTAGCCAGGTCGGAGGCCCGGTAGAGGTAGTCGCCCCAGTCGGGCAGCTCGGTCACCGGGCAGCCATACAGTTCGGCGATGGCCTGGGCTGCCGGTTCGGGTACGGCCGAGAGAATCAAGGGCTGTCCATGCTGCCGGCAATAGGCCCCCAGCAGAGGGATAGACTCCTTCAAATCCAGTGCTCCCACCGGCACGGCAAAGGCGGTGTTCTGCAAGTGGTCCTCTTCGCCGCCCCGGATAAAGAGCGTGTCGCGGCAGATGGCATACTCGTAACCGAAGTAGTCGACCCACATGTAGATACCACCTATCGAGAAGTCGCAGGTGCGGTAACTCTGTCGGGTCAGATAGGGGGCTATTTCGGACAGCGAGTCGAGGGTGATGGGTTTGAACACCAAACAGTCGGTCGCTGCCGGTTGTGAGAGTTCGGGGGCGGTATCCAGTAGGGTTGTCTCCATGAGGCTGAATTTTTGGCGTGTGGTCAGGTTGAAAAAGTCGGGTAAGCGTGCAATACCCATTTTGTCGCATTGCGGCGCTGCTCGTGTTTGTATTTTTTTTTGCGCTGCAAAAATAGATAATTTTTATTGGTACATATTTATAAACAATCTATTTTGTCGTTTAGTTTCAAAAAATTAAAATTATTCGACAATCTTTTTACATCAGAGTATGATATTTTTCTCTGTTTTCTCAAAATGATATTAAAATATTTTGATTATTGGAAAAATGATATATATTTGCAAAAATTTTGCACTAATTGAATTTAAATATCAATCAAAGAAAAACCAAATGTCACTGATTATTCCCAAACGTTATAAACTTAAACTTTTACCCGAGACCACCGAGATGGCCATCAAGTTGTTGAAAGATGCTTTTCAGGAGCGATTGGCCAAGGCGCTGAATCTGCGTCGGGTGACGGCTCCGCTGTTTGTCCTTTCGGGCACGGGGTTGAACGACGACCTTAACGGCAACGAGCGGGCCGTGTCGTTTCCCATTGCCGATATGGGTGGTCGACGGGCCGAGGTGGTTCACTCGCTGGCCAAGTGGAAGCGGGTGAAACTGGGAGCCTATGACATCGCTCCGGGTTTCGGACTTTACACCGACATGAATGCCATTCGCACCCACGAGCAGCTCGATAACCTGCATTCGCTCTATGTCGACCAGTGGGACTGGGAGAAGACCATCACCCGCGAGGACCGCAACCTTGAATACCTCAAAGAGACCGTGCGCACCATCTATCGGGTAATCAAGGAGTGCGAGAGCCTTATATATGCCGAGTTCCCCCATATCACCCCCACGTTGCCCGACGAGATTACCTTCATACACACCGAGGAGCTGTTGCAGCAATATCCTCACCTCACTCCCAAGGAGCGCGAGGCCGAAGCGGCTCGTCGCTATGGAGCCATTTTTCTCATCGGCATCGGTCAACAACTCAGCGACGGTACCCGTCACGACGGCCGGGCTCCCGACTATGACGACTGGACCACGCCCAACAGCGACGGCTACCTGGGGCTGAATGGTGATATCGTGCTGTGGAATACCGTGTTGGAGACCCCCTTCGAACTCTCGTCGATGGGCATACGGGTCGACAAGGAGGCGTTGCTTCGTCAGCTCGACATCTGCGGCTGTCCCGAGCGGGCCCAACTCAATTTCCACCGGGCCCTGCTCAACGACGAGTTGCCTCTTTCGATAGGAGGCGGCATCGGGCAGTCGCGTTTTTCGATGTTCCTGCTCCAAAAAGCCCACATCGGCGAGGTGCAGGCCAGCATCTGGCCCGAGGAGCAGATTGCCGAGTGTGCCCGCCACAATATCCATCTGTTGTAAGTCGATGCCTTTCCGGTTGATTATGAGAATCTTTTGCGGGGGCAGGGAGAACCCCGATTGTGACAGACGAAAAATAATTCCATTTTTTTTGAACCGAAGGGTTGCAGAATTGAAAAAAGCGTTCTATCTTTGCACTCGCAAAACGAAACTGGTGCGGTAGTTCAGCTGGTTAGAATACATGCCTGTCACGCATGGGGTCGCGGGTTCGAGTCCCGTCCGCACCGC
>DXDM01000037.1 GCA_019115485.1 Candidatus Barnesiella excrementavium
GCGTAACGACATCGTCGGCGCTGGTTACGGTCGTGGGACTGGCGGTAAAGTCGGTAATCGAGGGAATGGATCCTGTGCTCTCCGGCGAGATTTGGATATAACCGCGGTAGATTACTTGGCTCCAGTCACTCTTTGTGAGGATTACATCGTAGTATCCCTCTTGATCGATAGAGGTTGTGAATGAACGTCCGTAGTCTTGACTGCTTACAGGATTGCCTCCCGCAGTAGCACTATATATTTCCCAAGTATCGGGCTCCTCCTGGTTGGGGTCAATGAGCGAGAGGGTAAACTCTTCACCGGCTTTAATCACGGCTTTGTCGCATTTGATACCGTCGATAAAGGTTAACTCCGATTCCATGTAGTTGGTCCAGGTGATGTCGCTCTTGGTGACTCCATCGGGAGCTACGGCGCATACGCCCACGCGGTATTTGTTTATTTCGTTGTTGGCCGATACGGGAGCACCTACAACATAGTGGGCCCACGACGAGGTGGTACCGCAGAGGATAGGCTCTTCGCCTTCACCATTTGCCTGTACATATACTTCGAAATACCAGGTGTCTACATCTTCGTTATAAACGGGGATAGAGAGGTCGTTATCGTTCTTGGTCGATTCGCAATCCCAGCTGAACTTGAAGTCGAGCGAGTTGTAGGTGCGTTTCTTCAAGATGTTGGTTTCGTCTGTCGTAATTTTGGGTTGTACGGGATTGAATGTCTTGGAGGTGGGGATAATGGCCATCTCACCGATGAGGATTTCGTAGGTGGCCGGCGTGTTTTCGAATTTCAGACCGACGAGGGCTACGTTACCCGTCATACCGATTTCAGAGGCTTTGGCTTCGATGGTTTCCCATTCGCCGGCCTTGGTCGAGGTGATGGCTTGCTCGTGCAGGTCGTTCTCGCTGCCTACATACGACCAGAAGAGTTTCATGTGGGTATCGGTTCCGCTTTTCAATTTGAAGGTCATCGATACCTTGTCGTCGGCCGATACGTTGAAGTTGGTCTTGAACAGACGTACGTTCGACACGGCTGTGGCTCCGTTCATGCGCATGGCCGAGCCTCCATACCAGGCATCGTCATAGGTGAAACCGCATTCGATGGCGTCGTCAGGCACATTCCTGTCGTTGTCGGTAATCCACCAGCGCCAAGTGGGCAGGTAGTCTTGTACACCCACGTTGAACCACTTGTGGTCGAAGGTGATGGCCCCGTGGTCGCGGAAGGCTTTACCGTTACCCAGGCAGAAGCGGGTAACGAAGGGGAGCTCTTGCAGCACGCTTCGGGCCGGCAGGAACTCGGCAATACCGTGGAACTCTTTCATGGCCGCTTCGCTCGAACTGGTCAGGCCGTCTTTGATGGCCGGACGGTCGGCCGGGTTGCGGTTACCTCCCGAGAATACCTGCTCCTGTTTTACCAGGTAGGTGCTTTGTACGGCTTCGTCGCCCGAACCGAACTCCGAAGAGTTCTGGTAAATCATGTTGGTGGTGTGGTTCCCCCAGAAGGCAATGGACAGTTTGCTGTTTTTCAATGTGTTCCATGAGGCCCGACCCAGCCAGTTGCCTTGAATGTCGTAACCGGCATAAAGGTCATACGGATTGGCTCCAATCGATTCGGCATACGATTGTGAAGAGCTGGCGTAATAATGCCAATCGTAGTTAATCATGTACATGTCGGTCACCAGTTTGTTGTTTTTCCACAACCAGTCTCTGTTGGTGCTGTTAAAGACATCAGATTGGGACATGATACCACTATTGTTGTTCATACCATACCAATACACGTGGAATTGCCAGCCTATCGTCTCGGCATATTCACGGCAGGCCGTGAAGAAATCTTGCAGGGCTGAAGCCTGGGGAACAGTCCCTTCGGGGTTGATACCTATACCGTCAAGACCGTAGTAACGGAGAAACTTGACGAATTTCTCGACCCATTTGAACTGGCCGTTTTCTTTTTCAACAATCATGTTGATTGTGTTGTTCGACTCGGTGTTGTCGCCACCCCACGAGTCGAAGAATACGATACCACCGCTATTGGCTACACCGTTGCGGTGAGTGACATCGCTGTATGCGCCCGGCACGCGAATCCAGGGCAGCGACCAGCCACCTTGCGAATCGACATAGGACCACATGCTGAAATTATCGCCGTCGAATACATAGCGGGGCAGCGATTGCCAGTAGGTATCGGAGATACCCATGGGAGTCCACATACAGAATTTGCGATCCTGGGTCATGGTCGGGTCGACCTGCGTTTGGGTATTTACGAAACGCTTTTTCAAAGGAACGCGGCCGATGTAGAAATTTTCATCTTCCGAAAGGGGAGTTCCGGGTTCCCACTCTCTAAAATAATCGGAGAAAGCGAGGTAGACCGTCTTTTTTTCAGAGTGATCACCTTCTTCAATCTCTTTGGTTGGTAAGAGTTCTACATACTTGTCGTGTGTCGGTACACTTTGGGCATAGCTACCCACCACGGCTGTACCTAACAACACGGATAAAAGTAGTTTCGGTGCTTTCATGTTTTGTTTTTGTTTTTATAATTAGTAATTAGTAAAGTAATACGGTTTTGGAATTTGTTTTCAAGGTAAGTGTGAGAGACTACGCGAGTCTCTCACAGATAGGTTTCAATTTTCGGCAGCTGCTTCGGTTTCCCAGCGGCGGTTGTCACCCAGTCCCGAGGGGTCGGGCACGTCCCACCACAGCGTGGTACGCATGAGGTTGCTTCCACCCAATGCTTGGAGACCTGTTGTGTTGACATCTTGCGCGGCAGCGGCATCGGTCATGTTCCAGGGGATACGGCGAATCATACGGCCGTTACCCAGTGAACCGTCACCAATATCGTTGACCGGGAAGATACGGGGGAATCCCGTACGACGCAGGTCGTTCCAGGCTTCGAGACCCATGGGGAACATCGACAGCCACTTTTGGGTGATGATTTTTTCGAGTTTGGTACGATTGTCATCACTGTTGGAGATGGCAACACCTACGGTAATCAACCCTTTTTTATTGTTGCGTTCGTTATACGGGTCGACATAATCGATTGAGGTGTCGGCCGATTCCTGCTCCCGATATTCGGTCAATACGGGATCGGAGCGATCGATGTTAAAGTCCTCGAACATGGCTATAATGCCATTGCGATAATTGGAACTGAGGGAGCCTCCGATATTCCAGCGGAGGGCGGCTTCGGCTTGAAGGAAGTAACGTTCCGAGAGTTTGAAGAGGGGCAGGGGGACACTGGCAAAGGCACTCGATACGCCCGAGAATTTGGTGTACTGGTTGTTGTCGTCGCGGGGGGTCAGTTGTACACCGGCGGGCACACCTACAATTTTCGAATCTTTCTGCATGGTGATTTCGCCAGTTTCTTTATTGCGAATATCCCCGCTGTTCTTGTTAAAAATTGTCTCCATGAAGGGGACTTTGAGTCGCTTCATGATGTTTTCGAGCGAGGCGTTCATGCGGGTATCGTTCCACAATATCGAGATGAAAGCCAGCGGGTGGTTGATACTGTTGATTGCCATGGTGTTGTATTCGATGTTCTTTTCAATAAGTCCGTCGTCGATGGCGGCCTTGGCTTCGGTCTTGGCTCGTTCGGGATCCACGTTACTCATACGCATGGCCATACGCAGACGAATGGAGTTGGCAAATTGCCGCCACGTGTCTACACTACCGCAGATTTTGTCGTATTGGCCCAAAATCGTCTCTATCGAATCCCGATGTGCTTTCGGAGTTTCGTCGAATTTTTTTAGAATCTCACCGGCGTCTTTGAGATTGACAAAGAGGGAGTCGTAGATTTGATCCATGGGTTCGTAGGTAACGGGCGGTTCCTGTACGTCGTTCTTATAGTCGGTCCAGGGGAAGGGGCCGTAGATGTCCGACAGTTCGAGAGCCGAGAAGCAGTACATGATGTTACACATGGCCCCCAGTTCGCGCAGATTGAGTTTACCGGCCGAGCGCATGACCGGCAGCGTGGCTTGCGCCACATTGAAGAAGCTGGCTTTGGGGCCGTCGCAAAATTCTGCATAGTAGCGGTAGGTCGAAGGTAGTCTACCATCGAAATTCTGGGTGCTGGCCATATAGCCCGAATAGTTGTCGATGTGAATGTTGAACTGCACCTGATACACGTGCGCTCCATTTTTTGCACCTACATCGTGCATCTTTTCTTGGGCGGTGAGGAACAAACCGGTTGCCTGCTCATAGGTTTCGGCCATGGCGATGTCGCCCGACCCTACCTCGATATTCGAGTTGAGGTCGTCGAGCAGGGGGTCGCCGCATCCTACCATCGTAACGGCTGCGGCCAAAGCGAATACTGATGAATATATTGTTCTTTTCATAATGTTACCTTTCGATTAGAATGATGCTTTAAGAGAGATACCGAACGAGCGGGTGGTCGGCATGCTGAATATATCGACATTGCTCAGGGCGTTCTGTGTACTTAACGAGGTATCGGGGTCGATGGGGGCGTCGAGGTACAGGAAGAAGAGGTTGCGGGCGTTGGCCGAAACCGTGAGGTTCTTGCTCGGGCCGAAGAGGTTGCGGAAGGTATAGGCCAGCGAAATTTCACGCAGGCGGAAGTTCGTGGCATCGTATACATAGTTGCGACCTACGGGCGAACCGCCACCGATGGTCTGATAGTATTGGTCTACGGGAACTACCTGTTTGGTCCCGGGAATGTACATGCCCGGTTTGGTGTCGAGTCCGTCGTCCGAGGTCCAGTAGAGTCCGTTGTTGATGGCATAATCGCGGGCATCGCCGGTGCGTTGCGAGGTACCGAAATAGTCGAGATAGGCCTCGGTGAAGGAGATGACCTTACCGCCCACTTTGCCGTCGATGAGGAAATAGAACGAGAAATCCTTGTAGTTGAAGGTGTTGGCCCAACCCAGGGTGTGTTTGGCGTTCATGTTGCCCAGGTACTCGGTGGCCTGACCGTTGAGCTTAAAGGGTGAACCGGTTTGCGGGTCGACAACAACCTGTCCCGAGGTCTCGTCGGTCATAAATCCTACGGCATAGAGGTCGCCATACGAGCCTCCCTCTTCAAACTTGATTTTCAAACCGCTGAGGTTACCCAAGTCAACCTCGTGAATATATTTCTGTCCGTTCTGCTTGCGGGCTACGGTAAGAATCTTGTTGTCGTTGAAGGCGTAGTTGAAGGTGGTAATCCAGCTGAAATCGTTGTTGGGCGCAAAGATATACGAAGCGGTCAGTTCGACACCCTGGTTGCGCACCTTACCGCCGTTGATGTAAATCTCTTTACCGGCAGCACCCTGGTATTTCATGAACTGGTTTTTCATGATGGCGTTGTAGTAGGTGGCTTGCAGGGAGATGGAGCGGTCGAGCAGGCTGATGTCGAATCCGGCCTCGAACGACTGGGTCGTCTCGGGTTTGGGGTTCTTGAAATTGACAATGGCGCTGCTGATGTAGGCTCCGGTAGCCGGGTTACGGGAGGCCGACGCCAGGAAGAGGTTGTTGGGAATCGAGTTACCTACCTCGGAGTAAGAGGCGCGGAGCTTCAATTCGTTGATCTGGTCGGGCAAGGTGAGCAGTTTGTTCATCTGGGCCGAGGCACCTGCCGAGTAGTAGGCAAAGTGGGGATCCATGTCTTTGAACTGCGTGAAGGCGCGGTACCAGTCGTCGCGGTAGCTACCCTCGACGGTTACCTTGTCTTGCCAGGTTACCTGTGCAGTGGCGAAGATGGCACGCTCCCAGTTCTTGGTGGTGAGGCCTCCGTAGTTGTCGCTGCTGCTGATGTAGATGTCGGAGAGGACAAACTGGTTACACGAGAGGTCCTCGGTGTTGGGTGCGCCCGATTTGGCAATAGGGGTAATCATCCATTGGTCGTACGACGAGTTCATCATGCTACCGCCGGCGTTGACACCGATTGTGAAGTCTTGTATCTGCTTGTTGTAGCTCAACATGAAATCGCCATAGAAGTCTTGCGATTTGGTGTGGTCGAGAATGAGACGACCGCGGTCGATCATTTCGGCGTTACCCCAGGTAGTGGCGTATTGACGATTCTCGTCGTTACGCTCGTTGTAGTCGTATTTGATACGGGCTTGCAGGTTGAGTTCGGGGATAATCTGCCAGTTGGCGGTGATGCTGCCGAAGGTGCGGTTGATAACCTCCTCGCTGGTCATGCGGTTGAGCAACCACCAGGGGTTGTTGAGGCTGATGTTGTCGGAGAACCATACTTGCTTTCCGTAGTTGGAGTCGGAGAGCGTCGAGGTCTTGCCGCTTTCAATGACCGAGATGGGCAGACCGTTTGGACCCGTCTGCGACACGATGTAACTATACGGGTTCGAAGTCCACGTTGCACTGGTGTCGTAGTAGTTTTTGCGATACCAGTTCATGTCGAGGTTACGCGGCGAGGTGTAGAGCTGGTAGATGGGGTTGAAGAAGGTACCACCGGTGGGGCGGTTCTTGGTCCTCTGGTTAATGTAGTTGGCCGAGATGTCGAATTTGAGTTTGTCCTTGAAGAACGAGAAACTCTGACGCAAGGAGATGTTGTGACGCTCGAACTTGTTGGTCTCGACAATACCGTTGGCCGTTGTATTTCCGTAGGAGAAATAGGTTTGGACCACTTTCGTACCGCCACTCAACGAGATGGAGTTGTTGAAGTTGGTACCCAGTTGGTAGAAATCACGGATATTGTAGGCGTTGCGAGTCAGGTGATAGGGCGAGTTGGCCGTGTCGTAGTACTCGTCGCCCAGGGTGTTCATGCGTTGCCCCCAGCTGTTGGAGTTCATCGAGAAGCCGTTATCTACCGAGCCCGACATCTGTGCGCCATATACATTCTGTAATTTGGGCAATACGAGCGGGGTCTCGAAGGTGGTGCTGCTCGATACATCGATACGCAGCTGACCCTCTTTACCTTTTTTGGTGGTAATCATCAGTACACCGTTCGAAGCGGCGCTACCGTACAGGGCGGCCGAGTTGGCACCTTTCAGCACCGTGATCGACTCGATGTCGTCGGGGTTGAGTTGCGAGAGGGCGTCGCTGGTCTCTTTGGAACCGTCGGCCATCATCGTGGCGCCACCACCGTCCATATCCATCTGACCGTTTACGCTGTTCTGCATGGGAACACCGTCGATTACGATCAGCGGCGAGTTGTTACCCAACATGGAGGCGTTACCACGCAACAGGATTTTCGAGGCACCACCGGCACCACCCGAGTTGGGCGTGATGACCAGACCGGCGCTCTTGCCTTGCAGCGAGTTGATGAGGTTGGCCTCTTTGGCACGGGTCAATTCATCGCCACCTACCGTTTGAGTCGAGTAGGAAAGGGTCTCTTCCTTACGGGCAATACCCATGGCGGTAACGACAACTTCGTCGAGCAGTTTGGTATTGTCTTTCATCACTACGTCGATTTTGTCTTTCCCGTTGATGGGGCGTTTGATGGTTTCGTAACCGATGTAGGAAAATTCCAGTTCGCTACCACCGGCCGGCACCTTGATTGAATAGTTGCCGTCGATATCGGTAGCCGTGGCTGCACTCGTGCCGGCTACTTTTACGGTAAGGCCGATGAGGGCTTCGCCCGAAGCGTCGGTCACCTTACCGGTCACGATACGCGAATTGCTGGCCTGTGCCGTAGCACTGCTGCTTGTGCCGCTTTTGGCTTGACTTGGGGCGGCCGTTCTTTTCGACAGCATGATGTTGGGATTCTGTATCGAGTAGGATACGTCGGTCCCCTTGAACATGATGTCGAGAATCTCGCTTACCGTTTTGTTTTTAACGTTCAGGTTTACTTTGCGTTGCGTGTCCACTTGTGTATTGATGACAAACAGACACTTCGCTTCTTTTTCGATTTTTTTCAGGACATCTTCTACCGGAGTGTTGACTTCGGATAGGGATATGCGTGAATACGCATCGGCACTGGCTTCAAGTGAGGAAACCAGTGCGAAAGCCATGATTAGTGCTTTTAAACTTTTTTTGTACATACGTGTGTTTATGGGTATTCAAACAGATTGTGAATGGAATAATTTTCTCTGGAATATAAATGGAATAAATAAGGTGTGCTTATTTTCTCATGGGCATAAGGTTTTTTTGATTGATTAAACTATTTTTTTGAACTTATTGAAATGGTGTTGTGTTCTTTGTTCCACTTGAAATCAAAGTCGAAATCGTGTTGGAGTGCCTGCAAGGCATGTTGAATGCCGTTGTAGCGATAGAATTTGCCCGTGTAGTGCTCGGTACTTTTAATCTCTTTGTCGATGTCGATTTTTACACCGAAACATTTTTCAAATCCCTCCATCAACTCATCGAACGATTTGTCCTTGAAATAATAGATTCCATCTTTCCACAATTCAGTCTCGAGCGAGCGGATAACCGATTGGGTGAATTCACCGTCCTTGAACTGGGCCCGGTACCCCGGTTTGAGGGTAGCGTTTTTGTCGCCTGCCGAGATTTTTACCGACCCTTCAATCAGCGATACCATGAAATCTTTTTCTTCGTTATTCGAGGTGACATAGAATTTGGTGCCCAATACTTTTATTTTCCCGTTGGGGGTATTGACAATGAAAGGGCGCCACCGGTTGTGAGCGACTTCGAGATAGGCTTCACCGTCGATTTCTATACTGCGTTGCAGCCCCATGAACGACGAGGGATATTTTATGGTAGACTCGGCATTAAGCCACACTTTGGTCCCATCGGGAAGAAGTAGTGTATTGCTGCTTCCGGCCGGTACGGTAAGGGTATAGAGCGGGACGATGCGGTCGCCCATCGTGAAATAGAAACTGCCGAATGCAACTGCCAGTAAAAGAACAACAACTGCGGCGATGCGCAGCAGTTGTATGCGGTAATGGCGAAGAAAATCGAAGCGGGAGTGTTGCAGGTTGTCGGTCGATAGCAGAATGGCGTTGTATATATTGCGTTCGCGACAAAACTCTTTTAGATTATCCGATGAAGATTTTGCCCAGGAAACAACCTCTTTGCACTCCTCTTCGGTAGCGCAATTACCAAAATACCTATATAATGTCTCTTTTTTCATACATTATATAAACCTTTATGATTCCCAAATCCCTAGTTGTAAGATAAGTTTTTTTTCATATGGAATGGTTAAAAGAGTTTATAAATGTTATGAATTCGTATTTTTTGAATTTCTAGATAGAGTGGAAATATGGCTTTATAAATAATCTTTTAGATTTTTTCGTAGAATGCTCAGGCTTTTGGAAATGTGAAACTCCACACCTTTGACCGTGATGCCAAAATTCTCGGCGATAGTCTTATAGGGTTTTTGTTCGAGATATCGCTCATAAAATATTTCACGTGTGCGATTAGGCAGGGTTTCGATTGTGTTGTGTACAATCTCCTCGATTTCACTGGTAAAGAGGATCGAAGGATCGCATCCTTTCAGCGACGATATGTTGAGCTCGATTTCTCCAATCATGTGGTTGTAGAGCTCTTCGTTCTTTTGCAGTAGATGCTTCCGTTCTTCCAATACATCGATACACCGGTTTCTGATGATGGTGAAAATATATCCTTTTATATTGGTAGCCGAGAAAGTCTCCCTATCTTTATTTTCCCAATATTGGATATACGACTCCATCACCACATCTTCAGCGTCTTGCCTGTTCCCTAGATAGGAATAGGCAAATTGGATAAATCCATTTTTAGACGTTCTAAAAATGTTGGTAAAATCATTATCTTCGGTAATCGAGGTCATTCAACTTTGAATTAAATCAAAATCTGTTTACTTGATGGAGATACTAGGAGCGTACGTATAATCTTCTGTCAGGTATCTCTTCTTTATGATAATTGGATATTTATGATATTTAACACTACATTCAAGAGATGAAATTATCGTGCTAATATAATATATTGATTGGCAAAAAAGAAACAGAAAGGTATTTTTTTTTTGAAAAAACGAGGTGCAACCCATAGCACCCTTTCTTCATGAGATGAATTCATGGGGTAGATACTGTATAAATAATGATGCAGCTTATTTAAAATGTATTATCTTAGTTCCAGTTTTCATTACCTTTATTTCATACCTAAAAACAGTCCAGATGAACCGAACTCTGTTTGTACCTTTCATGTTGGGAACCGCGGCTCTTCCCCTTTCAGCTCAAAAAGCGACACTGCCCAATATCGTACTCATCATGTGCGACGACATGGGATTTTCAGATTTAGGGTGTTACGGCAGCAAAATCCGAACTCCCCATCTGGACAGTCTGGCCGATGCCGGCGTACGATTCAGCCAGTTCAAGAACACCGGGCGCAGTTGCCCGTCGCGCGCCTCGCTGCTTACCGGTCGTTATCAACACGAGGTGGGTATGGGCTGGATGACCGCCGTAGACGAACACCGCCCGGGGTATAGGGGGCAAATATCGAAAGTCTATCCGACCATTGCCGAAATCTTGAAGACCAACGGATACGACACCTACATGAGCGGCAAATGGCATGTCACGCTCGACGGCGCTTTCGACGGGCCCAACGGCAGCTACCCCACCCAGCGCGGATTCGACCGCTACTATGGCTGCCTGTCGGGAGGAGGCAACTACTATAAGCCTACGCCGCTCTACAACGATTTGACGCCCGTTACCGACTTGCCCGACGACTATTATTACACCACGGCCATATCCGACTCGGCCGTTAGCTTCATACGGCAACAACCGACCGATGCCCCCATGTTCCTCTACGTAGCCTACTATGCCCCGCACCTCCCCTTGCAGGCTCCGGCCGACCGGGTTGAAAAGTGTAAGGCTCGCTACCGGGTAGGGTACGACGTGTTACGCAAACAGCGGTTTGAGAAGCAAAAGGCACTGGGTCTGGTCCCCGCCGAGATGGAATTGCCGGTTTATAACCGGGAGTTCGGAGGCAAACGCCCCGCTTGGGAGGAGTTGACCGACTCTCAACGCGAACAGTGGATTCAAGATATGGCCACCTATGCCGCCATGATTGAAATCATGGACGACGGGGTGGGCCAGATTGTCGAGGCTTTTCGCGAAAGAGGGACTTTGGGAAACACCGTCTTCCTCTTTCTGAGCGACAACGGAGCTACGCTGGAAGGGGGCTACCTGGGACAACTGATGGCCGACCTCTCCAACACGCCATACCGAAGTTATAAGAAATGGGTCTATCAAGGCGGGACAAGTACCCCCTTTATCATGACCTTCGGCGATGCCGGGAAAAACGTCCTGAAAGGTCAGGTGTGCAAACAGGTGGCTCACATCATCGACCTGCTGCCTACTTGTATGGATTTAGCCTCGGCCAGTTATCCCATCGACCGATTCGAACATGCCGACTTGCCCGGAACCAGCCTGCTCCCGGCCGTGAACGGTGGTGCCTTGCAAAATCGCACCCTGTTCTTTGAACATCAAAGTTCGTGTGCCGTCATCTCGGACAACTGGAAACTGGTGCACAACGACCTGAACAGCCCCTGGGAACTGATAAATCTCTCGACCGATCCCTTTGAAATCGACGACCTCTCCTCCCGCTACCCCGAGAAAACCCGGGAGCTGGAACAGATGTGGAACCATTGGGCCGAGATGCATCGGGTACTCCCTTTGGAGAATAAGACCTGGACCGAACGCATTAACTACTATAAGGCGTTGAATCCTGACCAGAGCGGACGGGAAGAGTAAAGGAATATAAAGGACGTCGCCAACAGGGTGGCGACTCGGTATAGCCCGAACTCGGAAACGGCGTTCCCATTTATTCCCGGGCTCATTTTTCGCTATCATTGAATAAGATAGGGGGCGGCTCGGTATAGTCAAACTTGAAAACTTTGTTTTCGTTTGTCTCTGCGCTCGCCTTTCACTATCTTTGTACAACTAACGAAAACTATTGAAGTTATGAGCGTAATAATTTCTCCATCGCTGCTTTCGGCCGATTTCGGGAACCTGAACAGCGAAATCGACCTGATTAACGAGAGCGCGGCCGACTGGCTGCACATCGATGTGATGGACGGCGTGTTTGTCCCTAATATCTCGTTTGGCTTCCCGGTGCTCGAATTTGTAAACCGCCGGTGCGCCAAGCCGCTCGACGTGCACCTGATGATTGTGGAGCCTCAGAAATTTATCAACGAGGTCAAACAGATAGGCGGTGCCATCATGACGGTACATTACGAGGCTTGTACCCATCTGCACCGGGTGGTACAGCAGATTCATGCCGCAGGTATGAAGGCGGGTGTTTCGCTCAATCCGCACACCCCGGTCTCGCTGCTTGAAGATATTATCGAAGATGTCGACGTGGTACTGCTCATGTCGGTCAATCCCGGGTTCGGAGGACAGAAGTTTATTCCCCGCATTCTCGACAAAGTGCGCGACTTGAAGGCAATGATTGCCCGTCGGCACGCACATGCTCTCATCGAGATAGACGGTGGCGTGAACCTCGAAACGGGACGGCAACTGGTCGAGGCTGGTGCCGACGTGCTGGTAGCCGGCAGTTTTGTCTTCCACTCCGAGGCTCCGCTCGAAACCATAGCCCGTTTGAAACAGTTGTAAATCCAAATTCTTCAATCATAAAAAACCTCGCTTGCGAAATAACACGCAAGCGAGGTTTTTTTATCAAGTTAATCCGTTGGCCTCGACTATTCCATATAGCCCACAACGGTCACCGGTTCGGAACCTACGGTCGATTCGATTGTGGTGCGTTCGCCCCGGGCATTCTCATAGACAAACGTGTAGGTCTGATCCTTTTTCAACAGGAATTTGAGAGCATCGTTCATATCCTGCAAGGGACCGGCCGTGCGGCCTCCACCCAGTTGTACCCCGTCGCAGAAGACGTCGACATTGGCCTCTACCCGGTCTTCCGAGTTCGAGTTGTGTTGCTTGTCCTTATACATGACAAAGGTGACAATCGTGTGGGTAGCCTGTTGCTGGATTGTTTGGGTCTGCTGGCCGTAGAGGTCGATGTAACGTTGCGACACGTCGACGGCATGCACATCGCGCGACTCCTGATTCCACACCATGGGGAACCAGTCGCCGGTGGGCCGGAACGATACGGCATAGATGGCGTGAATGCGGTCGCCCGGAATTGACTGACCGGCATCGGCCATGAACCAGGCTCCGTCGAGGGCTGGCGGCAAATAATATTCGGTCGAGTGCCAGGTGCCGTCAATCCACACCTCGGTCCAGCTGTGGTTGCCCCGGTTGTCGTGCCAGGCAGCCGTACCCGCGAAACGGGCCGGAATACCTACCGAGCGGAGGGCATCGACCAACAGAATGGAGAGACCCGTGCAGGAGGCCATACCTTGACGCATCGACTCCGACGGACTCTGGTTGGTCTTTTCGCGCAACGTGTTATACTCTACTCCTACCACCTGAGGAATAATGGCGTTGACGGTATCGAGGGCCTCGCGCAGGCTCTTGCAGCCTCGTACCCGGGGGGCAAAGCGTTCGTAAAAATCTTTTCGCCAGGCATCGCGCACCTCGTCGACCGAGGCATAGGGCAACACCTCGTTGAGGAAAATCGAGTCGGGCAAGGCCTTGGCCCAGGCGAATTCGGCCCGGGCGCGGCAGGCGTAAGTCACATTCTCGCGCAACAGCGCCAGATCCATCGTGTCGCGGTCGCCTTGGGGCATCCAGGCCAACAGGTAGGCCATAGCCTCCTTCTCGTCGCGGGGTGTCTCTTTGAGCAGCACGCGCAGACTGTCGGAACGGGGCGAATCGTCGAGGACGGTTTCGAGTTGTCGCTGACTGTCGGCCGAGATACCCGACGAGGTACAGCCTGCCACCGTGCAGGCCACTCCGGCGAACAGCAGCATAAGGGCATGAGTTCTTTTCATATCGGATTGGTTTTATGAGTTGAGTTGATTAAGTATTTCGCGAATCTTCGTTTCGTCGGCCCCCACCGAGGCATACTCGGGAATACCCGGTACACCGCCCATCGAGACGACAGGGTTGCGGTAGGTCATGCCACTCTCGACCTGGCTGCGGGCACTGAAATGCACGGCATCGACACCGGTCCCGGCCAACTGCCGCACATTCGACGGACTCACACCGCTACCGGCCATGATGGCAATTCGTCCGGCCGATTGGGCCACCAGCGCCCGAATCGTATCGATTCCCTCCATCGCCGTGTTGCGGCCGCCCGAGGTGAGCACCCGGTAACAGCCCGCGCGTACCAGCGATTCGAGAGCCTCGGCCGTATCGCGGGTCATGTCGAAAGCCCGGTGAAAGGTAAACTGCATCGAGCCGCAACGCTCCACCAGCCGGGCGGTACGCTCCTCGTCGACACGTCCGTCGGGGGTGAGCATACCGGCTACCACGCAATCGGCCCCGCACTCGCGGGCAAAGTCGACCTCGTCGAGCATGAGTTCAAACTCTTCATCGGTATAGAGGAAATCGCCACCCCGGGGGCGAATCATCACACTCAGTTGCAGATGGGGTATCTGGCGAGCCCGGCGAATCAGGGCTGCCGAAGGGGTCGTCCCCCCTTCGTAGGGCGAGGCGCACAGTTCTACCCGAGTCACCCCCGTACGCGCCGCAGCGTGACAGGCTTCGAGCGAGAAGGCGCATAATTCGGTTTCGATTTTCATAATCGTTTCTGGATATCGTATTTCATCGGTTTACAAAATCTTTTGTAAAGATAGTGAAAGGCGAGAGTAGAGGCAAACGAAAAACACAATTTTCAAATTGGTCTGTACCGAGCCGCCTCCTGTCTTATTCAAAAATAGTGAAAGGCGAGGGTAGAGACAAATGGGAAGCAATTTTCAAGAGTTGTGCGTCATTCGCCCTCCTCCTGATGCAGCCGATAGAAGAATTTGTGATGCTCGAAACAGATATCGAGCAGCCCGAAGCGGACGAACCGGGCAATATAATCTACGGCCGAACGGTATGACAGGCGAGCCAACCGGCTGTATTTGCTCACCGTAATCGCTCCATGTTCGGCCAGGTAGTCGAGCAGGAGCTGTTCGCGCTCGGTATATTCCACGAGCGAACCTTTGGGACTGTTCTTCTGCCGCCAAACCGCCAGATGCACGGCCGTAGCCAGTATGTTCTCATCGGCTATGCGCACGTAGGCCATGTACTTGCCGGGAGCCACCTGAGCCTGCACCGGCTTTTCGACAGCCTTTGGAATCTCAGCAATGAGCACGGTCTTGCCCTCGACGGTATAGGTGTGCATCTCGATTGCAACCTGAGGCAGGCAGTAGAGCTGCGCGGCAGCCTCAATCATGTAGACCTCCTCTTCGGAGCGCACCCCGGCGATGCGGCCGTTATCTTTCACCCCGATGAGCAGACGGCCGCCGTCGGTATTGGCAAAGGCCGACAGCGAGCGGGCTATCTTGCGGGCATCGGAAATCTCGAATTTGAAATCCTGCTGCTGGTGCTCGCCCTCCTCGATGAGTTGCTGCAAATAGAGCTTGTCGGACATCGGCTTCATGCGTTGCCCTCCTTCTCGATGAGCTTATGGAGGCGATAGCGAAATCGCAGCCAGAACAGCAGGCCGGCCGAGAAGAGTCCCGCCGGGAAGGCAACCCATACCCCCACGACACCACCTCCGAAGGTGAAACCGCACAGGTACCCTACGGGAAGAGCTATCACGAAATAGGCGAAGAAGGCAATCCACATCATGGGCTTCACGTCGGCCGTACCCCGCAGGGCGTTGGCAAAGGTTATCTGCAAAGCGTCGCCAAACTGGTAAACGATAAGCGAGTAGATGAGTACGGCAACGACGGCCATCACCTCGGGGTCCTCGGTAAAACTGTATACGATGGGGAGACGGGCCAGATAGAAAAAGAGACTGGCTGCCACGGCCAGTACCATGATGATGCCCAACCCGGCATGGACGGCCCGTTGCAGATTGGGAAAATCGCGCTGCCCCATGAAATGGCTTACCCGCACGGCCAGGGCAGCCCCCATGCCGTAGTAAATCATAAACCCGAGGGTGCTGACCGAAATCATGATCTGATGGGCCGCCAGCGGCACACTGCCCAGCCAACCCACCATGATGGCACTCAACGAGAAGGCGGCCGTCTCCATACCCATCTGCAAGGCGATGGGCCACCCCAAGGCATTGAGTTGCACAAAGTCGTTGCGATTGAATCGCGAGTGGCACATGGCCTCCCGATAGGCCCGATATCTGGGGGCTCCGGCCACGATGGCGACGAAGACCAGCAGCATGACCACCCGCGAGACCAGGGTGCTGACTCCTGCTCCGAAGAGACCCCATTCGGGCAACCCGAAACTGCCGTAGATGAGCAGATAGTTCCCCACAATATTCAGGGCATTTCCCCCCAGTAGAATCCACATGGGGGTGCGGGTATCGGTAAGCCCCTCGGCAAACTGCCGGTAGCTGTTGAAGAGCATGACAAATATCAGGGAGACCAGTTGCAAGATGAAGTAGGGGCGTATGTGGGGCAGCAACTCGACCGGTTGCCCCATCTGGTCGACAAAGCAATAGACCACATACATGATGGCCGTGAGCAACAGCGCCAGAGCGGTGTGAGCCACAAGGGCGTTGCGGAAAACGCGCCCTATCCCCTGCGTGTTGCCACTTCCCTGCAACATGCCTATCAACGGTGTGAGCCCGTAGGAGAAGCCGGTGGCAAAGATGATGGCCAGATTGAACACGTTGTTGACAAAGGCGGCGGCCGCCAGTTCGTCGGTACTGTGATGCCCGATCATGACCGTATCGGCCAGACCCAGTATAATCATACCCAACTGCCCCACGACAATGGGCAGACCCAGTTTGAGCAGCGAGACAATATGTTGTTTATATGGCAATAACTGAACGGTATTCATGAACGATCGATTGACCTGTTGGCAAAACAGTGTGCAAAGATAGTGAAAGGCGAGGGTAGAGACAAACGAAAACGCAGTTTTCAAGTTTGCTATACCGAGCCGACTCCTATCTTATTCAAAGATAGTGAAAGGCGAGGGTAAAGATAAACGGAATCGCAGTTTTCAAGTTTGCTATACCGAGTCGACTCCTATCTTATCCAAAGATACGAAAACCGGGGTGAACAAACTATTTTTATATTCCCGGTAAGAGCGAGCAGGTTACCCGCAGCTACCGGCCGAAGGGGTGGAAAACTGTCCCCGGCGGGAGTAGGGTATCGATTGCTTTATTAAAAAATAAGGAGAGAGGCATGCCCCCAAGCGGGACAACCTCTCTCCTGTAATCGTATCTTCTCTGGGATAGAGCTATCAGAACAGTTTGGCGGGATATTCGCCGGCGTCGACCAGAGCCTGAATTTTGTCGACAACCGATTGGCGGTCGGCGGCATAGGTCACACCGAACCACTTCGACGGAGTGTCGAGCACGGTAACCGTTGCTTTACCCGACTGAATGAGGTCGTTGACCAGGAGCGGAATGAAGAATTCGGCCTTGATGTTGCCGGCATTCTCTTTCAGGAAGTTCACAAAATAGTCCTCGGAATATTTGAAATAGTCGGGAGTGAAGCCCCACATGTTCATCGACACGGGTGTGTTGTCGGGGATAGCCGTCCAGGTTTCACCCTCCTTGAACATCACCTCGCCGTCGCGACGCTCGATTTGCGTGCGCTCTACTACCGAAGTCAGGTGTTTCGAGGCATTCATCTCGCACACGCCACGGGCTACGGTACCACTCTCCGAGAGGGTATTGCCTACCCGATAGCCTACCATGCAATAGTCGTTTTGCTTGCCTTCGAGGTTCTTCAAGTAGTCGGCCAGGATAGCAAAGCTCTCACGACCGTAGAAGTCGTCGGCATTGATTACGGCAAACGGCTCTTTAATCACATCTTTACCCATCAACAGGGCGTGGTTGGTACCCCACGGTTTGGTACGGCCTTCGGGACAAGTGAACCCTTCGGGCAGGTCGTTGATTGACTGGAATACCAGCTCGCACGGGATATGACCTTCGTATTTGGAAAGGATTTTCTCTCTGAAATCCTGTTCAAAATCTTTGCGGATAACGAATACGACTTTACCGAATCCACCCCGTAAGGCATCGAAAATCGAGTAATCCATAATCGTTTCACCGTTGGGGCCGAGACCGTCGAGTTGTTTCAAGCCTCCATATCGGCTACCCATACCGGCAGCCAGGACAAAAAGAGTAGGTTTCATAGCTGTTTCTTGTTTTTTTTTAGTTTTTCATGAGTTGCAAATGTACATATTTTTTATGATAAAACGGTCATATCGACCCGCTTTTAAATCTACCTCTGTCATATCGGCCCAAGACCCCGCATCAACCCGTCCCCAGGCTTTCGACACAATGTCAACAAAAGAATTTTGTTCACGGCGATAGTGTTAAAAACGGAACGATAGGATAAAAAAATTCTATTTTTACTTTCCAATTTCAAAAAAAACATCTTTATTTGCATCGAATAATAATTATTGAATCACTCTAAAATAAGATTGCCTATCGACAAAACATTACGCTTGACTAAAACAAAGGAAGATAGTAATGAACGATTTATTCGACCGCACCGACGAAGAGTTGGTCGCATTGTATGCCGAAGGTAATAATGAAGCTTTTGATGTACTGCTTAAACGTCATCAAGCTCGTACTTTCAACTATATTTTTTATATCGTCAAAGACAAAGAGTTGGCCAACGACATCTTTCAGGAGACCTTTGTCAAGGCCATCATGACCATCAAGCAGGGGCGCTATACCGAGAACGGCAAGTTCCCGGCGTGGATTTCGCGCATTGCCCACAACTTGATTATCGACTTTTTCAGACAGGAGAAAGCCGACAACTACATCATTTCGGACAACGATAACCTGGATATTTTCAACCGAAAGGAACTGAGCGAAGGAACTGTTGAAGACGAACTGGTGCACAATCAGATAGAGGCTGATATCCGCAAACTCATCAAAGCACTGCCTCACTCCCAACGCGAGGTTCTCGTCATGCGTTATTACAAAAACATGAGCTTCAAAGAGATTGCCGACCGCACCCAGGTGAGCATCAACACCGCTTTGGGGCGCATGCGCTATGCCATTCTCAACTTGCGGAAGATGGCCGAAGAGAACAATATCGCACTGACATTCTAAAAAAAGAGGTGTAGAGCATAATAAACACAGGGCTCTTGACGTTTATCTTATACAAACATCAAGATCAGGCCTATGAAGAAAACCTCTACTTCCAAAGAAACCATGACCGTACGAAACACAAAGGCTATGCAACCCTCTGCCTCGACACTCAACTTTATCAGGCAATTTGCCAGAGCCTATTCGTTCGAATCGCAATTACCGGCTGCCTTAGGCAGTTTTGTAAATAACTGATACAATGAGAGGGGCAGCGGAATTCCGCTGCCCCTCTCATTGTATCTTCAATTATCTTATATACAACTTTTCTATCTCTCTTTCGACCGCATCAAACCGAAAAATCTTGAAGCCCTTTTGAGCCGTGGCCGACAGGGGACGATGTGATAAAAGTCTTTTTACTTGCTCTTCTTCATACCTTTGTAAATGAGGAACCCCACGATGAACACGCAGATGGCGATGAGTATGTAGAGGATTTCGTGGCTGTATGTCTGAACCTTCAAGATGAGTTCGTCCTCGGGAATGACGGCATGGAATCCATAGCCGATGGCTGCCAATACGATGTTCCAGCACATGGCTCCCAGGGTGGTGAAGAGGATAAATTTCGAGAATTTCATGCGGGCCAGACCGGCCGGAATGGAGATGAGCTGACGCACGGCCGGAATCAACCGACCGATGAGGGTCGATATGCTGCCGTGCTTGTCGAAGTAGCGTTCGGCCGTTTCCACCTTGCCCTGGTCGAGCAGGCACATGTGTCCCACGCGGCTGTTGGCAAACTTGTAGACGAGCGGGCGACCTATCCAGCGGGCCAGGTAGTAGTTGAAGATGGCACCTATGTCGGCCCCGAGGGTACCGAAGAGAACGACCAGATACATATTCAGTTCACCATAGGCGGCTTTGTAGGCGGCCGGTATGATAACGATTTCGGAGGGGAAGGGGATAAACGAGCTCTCGATCATCATGAGGAACGTAATGGTCCAGTAATTGAGATTATCGAGGCACCATTGTATAAATGCTAATGATTCCATAAAAGAGATTAATGATTTTTTTGAGATTGCAAAAGTAATATATTCGGCTTAGAAATGAGAACGTTTGCAAAAATGTAACAAAAATTTAATACGTCTGTATCTCCAAATCTTGGAAAATAGTGTGATAGACGGCTGCCTTCTCGGCAAGCGGTTTGGGGTAGGCCCGTGAGGTCGAGGGCATGCGGTAGAGCCGCAAGGAGCGTCCGTGGTAGGTGAGCGTGGCATATTGTCCTATCGGAGGAGGTGTGGCTCCGGTGATGGCGCACAGTGTGTCGGTAGCCTTCTGCCCGGTGGTTACGAGGGTGTGGCAGCGGGGCAGCAGGTCGAGCATGCGGGCGAGGTCGAGTGGCTCGACCACTTCGAGCGTCAGGTCCGAGGCGTTGCCGTTCAGTCGTCGGGCTACGGCCACGGTATCGCTCACGGCAATACCCCGCTCTTGAAGAAAAGCCTCGATGGCATCGCGGCAGAACCGCTTGTGCTCCACGTCGACAAAGTGGTCCTTGTCGTTGAAGAAGAGAAGCCCGAAGATGCGCCACATGTCGTTGGTGTAGTTAGGATAGAAAAACTCCATCGACCAGCGTTTGCGGGGCGGAGGGAAACTGCCCAGCAGCAAGATGCGGGCCTGTGTCGGGAGAAATGGGGGCAGGGGGTGCGTCTCGACGGGCGAAGTCGCAGCACTTGTATCGTCAGTCATGTTGTGTTGCATTGCATTGAGAGGGTTAGAGCAGAGAATCGTCCGAGTCCATGTCGACTTTCCAGAACACGTTCTCGGCAGCATCGTACCGGTAGTTGCCGCCCGGCAGAGCATCGACGATAAAGTCGCCTTTGTCGGGCAGGTCGGCTTCGCTTTCGAGCAGGTAGAATTCATCGTCGGGGTCATCGCTTTGTATGGTAGCCGAGTAGCCTTCGGGCACCTCGAAGATTTCGTCGTCGGCCACCTCGATCAGTTGTCGGTCATATCCTTGTTGAAACAAGATGTCATAGGCATCGAAGTCCTCGTATTCGTCGTAACCCATTTCATCTCTCAGCATCTCGAACTCGGGCGTGAGAGCTAACAAGATTGTATCCATCGTGTAGTTCGGTTTTTGTCGGGGGCAAAGTTACTTATTTTTACGATTGCTTCAACAATTTGCGACTGTTGTTGTTTTTACTGAAAATAAAACTTATAAAACCTGAGTGAATATGAAAAAAATGATTCTTTTCTGTGCCTGTGTTTGTGGGCTTCTTCTGTGTCCGGGCCATGCAGATGCCACCGATACCCAATCGGCCGAACCGGCACAGCAGAGTAGCCGACAAGCCCCGTCTGACACTTCGGATCGCATCGTTTTTCTGTGGGGAGGGAATGCCGCCAACAGTGAGTTGATAGGTATGTTCTACGATACCCGGCAACTCCACTTCCAGGACCCTCGTGCACCCCGATTCCTGCTGGTCGACCGTAAGGGGCGGGTAGCGTTCGGTATAGGAGGTTATGTGAAAGTGACGGCTTCGTACGATTTTGACGGTGCCGTGCCCAATCGCGATTTCCTTACCTACGATATTCCCGTGCCCGGTAATCCTTCTCAGCGCAACCAGTTTCAGATGGACGCTTCGACCTCGCATCTCTTCTTTAAATTGGTGGGCGACAATGCCGTGCTGGGTAAGTTCTCGGTCTTTGTCGACGGTGATTTCCGGGCCGGACAGAACTATGGATTCCGGCTCGACCAGGCTTATGTACAGGCGCGCGGATTCCTGATTGGTCAGACGTGGAGTACCTTTGTCGATGCGGCGGCCGCACCTCCAACCATCGACTACGAAGGTCCTACCGGCATGACCAGTGTGCGCAATGTGATGGCGCGCTATACACTCAATCTGGGGAGCCATTGGCAAATGGCTCTGGCAGCCGAAGCTCCTTCGGTCACCTGCACACTCGACGAAGGTTATAATGCGGCCATTAGTCAGCGTATGCCCGACATTCCTTTTTACGTTCAATACGGTTGGAACGGTGGTCACGACCACATACGAGCCTCGGGCCTGTTGCGAGGGCTCTCTTATCGTGACCTGGTGGCCGAGCGCAACCGGTCGGTACTGGGCTGGGCCGTGCAACTCTCGGGAATCACCCACATTACCCGAAAATTATCACTCTACTACCAAGGGGTGTATGGATATGGCTACGGTGAATATCTGAATGGGTTGAACGATGAGGGGTTTGACCTCATACCCGATCCCGAGACCAAAGGCAAACTCTATGCGCCTGAGACGCTGGGCTATGTGGCCGGTCTGCAATATGCCTTCTCACCCAAATTTTTTATCTCGGCCTCATACAGCCAGAGTCGGGTATATGGCAAGCAGGGTGCACTTTCGCCCGAATCCTACCGCTATGCGCAATATATTGTGGGGAATGCCTTCTATAATCTCACGAGCGATTGCAGCATAGGTATTGAATATCTCTATGGCCGTCGTTCCAATCTCAATCGTCAAGACGGGCAGGCCAATCGTATCAATACGATGATACGGTATAATTTTTGAGGACCGAACTTGTTGAGAGCGAGGCCCGTTCTCTCGTTTTTTTGCGATAGTAACGAGAGGGCGGGTCTCATCTGTTTTTTCTTGTCTAAGAAATAAAGGAAGTGCTTTTTCTGAAAAAAATGATTGTGAGACGTATAAAAAGTGCTATTTTTGCAACTCGAACGTAATTCATTAGTATTTATAAAAAAAGAGGAGAGAATGAGATTTTTATATGGAGTGCTTGTCGCACTTGCGTTAGTAGGAATCACATCGTGTTCATCATCAAAGAATGTTCCTTATATGATCGATGCCGAAAGTATTCCAACCGAAGTTCTGAATGCCGCAACACCTCAACAATCGCCTGTCTTGGCTCCGGGCGATATTCTTGATATATCGGTGATGGCTAAAAATCATGAAGTAGTAATTCCTTTTAACAAACGTTTGGTACAGGGAGATTCTTATATACGAGCCAATGGCACCAAAGCTGTCGAATTTTATCTGGTCGATCAAGAGGGGAATATTGAATTCCCGGTATTGGGCCGTATTCATGTGGCCGGAAAAACAAAGAGCGAAGTGGAATTGATGATACAAGAGGCCCTTTATCCCAAATATTTGAGTGAATTGCCCCAAGTATCGGTGTGGATCCAGAATTTTACCATTTCGGTGTTGGGCGATGTGAATAAACCGGGTATGTTCACGATTGAGAACGAACGGGTGAGTATTCTCGATGCTATCGCTTTGGCTGGCGATTTGGCCATTACCGGGCGCCGGGACAACATTCTCTTGGTAAGGGTTAATGCCGATGGTACAAAAAATATTGCGAGAATCAACCTGAATGATAAGAATCTGATTGCATCGCCCTACTTCTATTTGCAGCAGAACGATGTGCTTTATGTTCAGCCCAACAAATCAAAAGCCAATTCGGCAGTTGTAGTACCGCCCACCACCTCATTGGTATTTAGCGCAACTTCGATTCTGTTGACCGTTGCCAACCTTATAATTACAGCGTTGAGTATTTCAAAATAACAGCAACTATGAAAGAAGATATAGATAAAAAAGCCGGACAAACTTCTGCGGACGAATCGTTTGACGTCACGGGATTCTTATTGGAGTGTCTTTCAAAATGGAAGTGGTTTGTAGCCTCTGTTGTTGTGTTGGTGGCCTTGATGTTGTTCTATTGTATTAGACAAACACCTGTGTATGAGGTATCTTCTGCGGTATATATCAAAGACGATAAAAGCAGTGGAGGCAATATCCTGATGGAGAGTTTGGGCTTGTCGGGAGCCAAAAGCAATATCGATAACGAAATAGAGGTATTCCGCTCGAAGAATCAGATAACCTCGGTGATAGAATCCCTTGGCCTATACAAGTCGTATGCCTGGAAGTCGTTTATGCATACGACTCCCTTATACGGGAACTCGCCCGTTGAGTTGATTGTCGACTCGATAAATCTGCGAGAGATACAGTCTCCTCTTCATATCGAATTATCTCCGAAAAGCCAGGATAAACTCCGCATTAAGGCTGAGACTTATAATCGGCAAGGTGATAAGGTGCCGATTTGCGATGAGGTAGTTGATAATTTACCTTACACATTACCCTTTGAAACGGGCTCTGTGCAGTTGAAGTATACGGGGGATACGATTCCAGTCCTTGAAGAGACTCTCAATATTACACTCTCCAATCCTCGGAGTATGAGTAAATCCTTGTCTGCCAATCTTACGGTAGCTTTTGCGTCGAAAGATGCAACGGTATTAAGCGTAATTTTCCGTACACCGGTTATCAAGATGGGTAAAGATTTTATTAGTGCTTTGGTCGACTTTTACAATGAAGATGCCGCAAATCTGGAAAAACAGGGAAATGAGATGTCCATGCACTTTATTGATGGCCGTCTCTCTTCCATATCCGAAGAGTTGTCGGCTGTCGAAGCACAAGTAGAATCGTATCGGAGTAGTAACAATTTGATTGATATTTCGTCGGAAGCTAAATTGTATTTGGAACAGACTGGAGATGCCGATAAGGAGATGGCCAGACTGGAATTGCAAAAGAGTCTTGTTGATTATGTGGAAGAGTTCTTGTCTGTCCCGGCGAATCAATACATGCCCATACCGGTTTTGGGAATTGAAGACGAAGATTTCTCCAAGCTTATCAATGAATATAACAAGAGCCTGCAAGAGCGTGAGCGATTGTTAATCTCTTCTTCCGAATCGAACCCCGTTATTGTCGAACTTACACACAGTATCAATACGCAACGGACTTTGTTGCATAAAGGTGTATCCAGTATCCGAAAGGGTATTGAAATCCAGAAACGCGATATTTCTAAACAAGGGAGAACAATAGAAGACAAAATCAAGAACGTACCTCTGTATGAAAGGGAATTGTCCGATATTCTACGTCAAAAACGCATTAAAGAGAATCTTTATGTATTCTTGCTTGAGAAACGTGAGGAAAATGACCTGGCCAGGAATATGATTGTCCCGATAGCTCGTATTATTGACGACCCTGATTCTTCGGGCGAGCCGGTTTCCCCTAAAAAAGTTCTTTTGCTAGCCGTTTCCGTTTTATTGGGAGTATTGATACCGGGATTGGTTATTTATTTAAAGATGAATTTCTTCCCCATATTGAAGGACAAAAAGATGCTTGAGCGTCTTACCTCCATACCTATCTTGGGCGAAATCTCGAAGAAGCCCGAAGGGAAGGTCTTTGTGGTGGAAAAGAACAGTGTGGAACCTATTGCCGAGTTGTTCCGGTTGGTTCGTAACAACTTGCAGTTTGTACTTACCAGTTCCGATAAGAAGGTATTGGCGGTAACCTCGTCGGTCATGCATGAAGGAAAGACCTTTATTGCATCGAACATGGCTTTGAGTTTTGCACTTACCGGGAAACGGGTGTTGCTCATTGGTGTGGATATTCGTCGTCCTCGGCTTTCGGAAAATTTCCATATTCCCAATCGAGAAGGTGTGACCTCCTATCTTTCGGGGGTGAATACCGATTTGGCCTCGCTTATTCAACCGTCGGGTGTTGACTCCAATCTCGAAATCCTCATGGCAGGTCCTATTCCGCCCAACCCCAATGAACTGCTCATGAGCAATCGCTTTGACCAGATTATCGACTATGCCCGGGCTCATTACGATTATGTGATACTCGATACGGCTCCGCTGGGTATGGTGTCCGATACCTTCCTGTTGGCTCGAACCGTTGATGTAATGGTGTATGTAGCTCGTGCCAATTATACCAATAAGGCCGCTATTGAGACGTTGAACGGTTGGATTAGCGGCAAGCGGATTACCGTTCCCGTCTATTTGATTTTGAACGATGTAAATATGAAGTCAAAGGCTTATACCTATCGTCAATATGGAGGTGGTCGCTATGGTTATGGCTATGGTTATGCCTCGACCGAGGAATTGCCTTGGTATAAGCGACTGTTCCGAAAGAAAGAACATTGATTCAGGTTCTATATAAAAGAGAGGGGTGCAAATATTTGCACCCCTCTCTTTTATATAATTAGACTGTTATATGCCGTCCTTATTCGGCTTTCATGCGGGCGGCCATTTCACAACCGAGAGCCCGGCACTGCTCTTTGATGCTGGGGGTAAGACCCTGTTTCATCTCTACGCAGCAGGGCAGTGTCTCCCACTTCATCGATTCACCGAAGGCTGCCAGGTGTTTCACTGCGGCACCGGCCCACGAGAATGAACCGAAATAACCGAATACCCGGTTCTTGACGTCGCGGGTAGCAATCATCTGGGTGAGCATTTCGACCGCCGGATAGAGCCGGTTGGAGTAGGTGGGGCTGCCGATGATAAGCCCCCGATAGCGGAAGATATCTTGGAGAATATACGACGGGTCGTCGTGCGACACATGGTGCATGACAACGTTTTTAATTCCGTTTGCTGCCAGTTCGCGGGCTATCTCCTCGGCCATCTGTTCGGTGTGGCCATACATGCTGCCATAGGCGATAACTACACCCGGTTCGGCTTCGTACCGGCTCAGTCGGTCGTAGATGTCGATAACTCGATTTACCTCCTTTTCCCATACGGGACCGTGAGTCGAGCAGATAGTCTTAATCTCGATGCAGGCCAGCTTCTTCAAGGCAGTTTGTACGGCCGATCCGTATTTGCCCACGATGTTGGAGTAGTAGCGATACATCTCGTCCCAATATTTCGAGGTATTCAGCTGCGTGTCCTTGATACCGCCGTCGAGGGCACCGAAGCAGCCGAAAGCGTCGCCCGAGAAGAGCGTTCCCGTTTCGTTGCAATAGGTCATCATCGTCTCGGGCCAATGCACCATGGGGGTGAGGTAAAAGGTGAGCGAGCGTTTCCCTATGGTTAGCGTGTCGCCGTTCTTGACACAGAGGATGTTGTCGTCAATGCCATAATAGCCCTTCACCATTTCGAGGGTTTTGGCATTACCCACGATGGTCATGTGGGGATACTTCTGACGGATAAACTGAATCGACGCCGAGTGGTCGGGCTCCATGTGGTTGATGACCAGGTAGTCGATTGTGCCATCGCCGATAATCTCGGTTATATGGTCCAACAGCCGGTCGGTATAAGCGGCATCGGCCGTATCGACCAATACATTCTTTTCGTCGGTAATCAGATAGGCGTTGTAGGATACGCCGTACGGGAGCGGCCAAAGGTTCTCAAACTTGTGCTTACTGCGGTCGTTGACCCCTACATAGTGTATTCCTTCTGCGATTTCTGTTATCTTCATAATCCAATTAAATTAACCCGATATGATAATAATATTCAAACACAAAGATCTCCGTTTTGTTTAAAAAGGCCTCAAAAGTAAGAAAAAAAACGGGAATGTATATGTACAATTAGAATTTATTTTTTTTTTCTTTGTATAGAGAATCTTAATCAAACATAACTAATTACTAACCTGGGTACGTGTATCGTGCCGGAAAAACATGAAAATTATGAAAAAGTATTTAGCAGAAATGTTGGGTACCATGGTCCTCGTTTTGATGGGTTGTGGTAGTGCCGTCTTTGCCGGTAACATGGCCGGTATTTGCGGTGAGGGGGTAGGAACATTGGGCGTAGCCATGGCTTTTGGTCTTTCGGTAGTGGCCATGGCCTATACCATCGGAGGCATCTCGGGGTGTCACATCAATCCGGCCATCACGCTGGGAGTGTGGCTGTCGAAGCGCATGAGCGGGAAAGATGCCGCCATGTATATGATATTTCAGGTTATCGGGGCGATTATCGGCTCGGCCGTCATCTATGTATTGGTTTCGACCGGCGGTTCGTCGGGTGCCACGATGACCGGTGCCAACAGTTTTGGCGAAGGTGAGGCATTGCAGGCATTTATTGCCGAGGCGGTCTTTACCTTCATCTTTGTATTGGTCGTGTTGGGTACGACCGACGAAAAGCGGGGTGCCGGAAACTTTGCCGGTCTGGCCATCGGTTTGTCACTGGTGCTGATTCACATCGTGTGTATCCCCATCACGGGAACATCGGTAAACCCGGCTCGTAGTATCGCTCCGGCTCTCTTCGAGGGAGGAGTGGCACTTTCTCAACTGTGGCTCTTCATCGTGGCTCCGTTCCTCGGGGCTGCCTTCTCGGCTTTTGCCTGGCGAGCCTTGACCAAATAAAAAGATTGATATATCCATTAAAGGGCGATGTCTCCATTGGGGGCATCGCCCTTTTTGGTGATGGGAGTAGGGGGTGACTTCTCGATTTTCTCTTGGACAGGGTATTGAGTATGGAGAAATAGAAAGCGCGCCCCTCTTGCCGGGCGGCAGGAGGGGCGTGCTTTATTCAATTTTTTCGGATTCGGTGATTATTTGTTGACTCTGAATTTGTCAATACCCTCTTTCAGGAATCCTACCGACTGACGGGCGGCGGCGATACCGGCGTTGATATTGGCCTCGGCCGTTTGGGCACCCATCTTCTTCGGGGTGAAGAACACGCGGTCGCCGAATTTCTCGGTCAAGGCTGCGGCGTTGGCGGGAGCCACGTCGGCTACGTAGCGGAAGTCGGCACGCTCTTCGAGCACGCGGGCCAGATCCTCTTCGTGAATCACCTCCTTACGGGCCGTGTTGATGAGTACGGCTCCTTTGGGCATCAGCGACATCAAGGCGTAGTTAATCGACTGTTTCGTCTCGGTTGTGGCCGGGATATGCAGCGATACGAACTGGCAGGTGCGGTAGAGTTCTTCAACCGATGCTACGGGTTTCACGCCGTCTTTCTCCATCACCTCGTTGGGGCAGTAGGGGTCGAAGGCGTAGAGTTCCATGCCGAATCCCTTGGCGATGCGGGCTACGTTGCGCCCTACCTGTCCATAGGCGTGGATACCCAGTTTCTTGCCTTTGAGTTCGGTCCCCGATGTGCCGTTGAAGTGGTTGCGAATCATGAGGATAGTCATGCCGAATACCAGTTCGGCTACGGCGTTGGAGTTCTGCCCCGGCGTATTCATGACGCATACCCCTTTGGCCGTGGCGGCATTCAGGTTGATATTGTCATATCCGGCACCGGCGCGAACAACGATTTTCAGTCTCTTGGCGGCATCGAGTACCTCGGCATCTACGATGTCGCTGCGCACAATCAGTCCGTCGGCGTCCTCGACCGCTTTCAACAAGTCGGCCTTGGCGGTGTATTTCTCCAAGAGAGCCATTTCGATACCGGCGGCATCGAGTACCTCTTTAATTCCGTTCACGGCTACTGCGGCAAACGGTTTTTCTGTGGCTACCAATACTTTCATGTCGATACACTCCTTTGATTAATGGTTCTTTTCAAATTCTTTCATGGCCTCGATGAGTACTTCGACGCTCGATTTGGGCATGGCGTTGTAGATGGAGGCTCTGAATCCGCCTACCGAGCGGTGTCCTTTGATGCCTACGATACCCTTCGTGCCGGCAAATTCGATGAATGCGCCTTCGAGGTCCTTGTATTCCTCTTTCATTACGAAGCAGACGTTCATGATCGAACGGTCTTCATGAGCGGCGGTGCCCACGAACATCTTGCTCGAATCGATGGCGTCGTAGAGGATAGCGGCTTTTTCGAGGTCGCGGCGTTCCATCTCCTTGATACCTCCCAGTTCCTTGTAATATTTGAGGGTTTGCAGGGCGGCATAGATGGGCAGACAGGGCGGTGTGTTGAACATCGAGCCTTTCTTCACGTGAGTGCGATAGTCGAGCATGGTGGGGATAGCGCGCTCTACATGGCCGAGGGCCGACTCCTTGACGATGACGATGGTCACACCGGCAGGAGCCAGGTTCTTTTGTGCACCGGCATAGATGACGTCGTATTTCGATACGTCGACGGGGCGCGAGAAGATATCGGACGACATGTCGGCTACCAGGGGCACCTTCACATCGGGATCGAAGCGCATTTCGGTACCGTAGATGGTGTTGTTCGAGGTGAAGTGGAAATAGTCTGCGTCGTCGGGCACGGTATAGCCTTTGGGAATGTATGAGAAGTTGGCCTCTTTTGAAGAAGCTACCACGTCGACTTCGCCAAAGAGACGGGCTTCTTTGATGGCGTTGACAGCCCATGTACCCGTTTCGAGGTAGGCCGCTTTTTTATTCAGCAGGTTGTAGGGGACCATGCAGAATTGCAGGCTGGCACCGCCGCCCAGGAACAGTACCGAATATCCGTCGGGAACTTCGAGCAACTCTTTGACCAGCGCCTGAGCCTCTTCGATAACGGCTGTAAACTCTTTGCTGCGGTGCGAAATTTCCATCAGGGATAGACCCGTACCGGCAAAGTTGATAACGGCGTCGGCCGTGTTTTTGATGGTGTACTCGCTCAGGATAGAGGGTCCTGCATAGAAATTGTGCTTCTTCATAATGATATTTGTTTAGTGTTTGGTATAAATTTGGTTCTGATAGATTGCAAAAGTAACTCTTTTTTCTTTGTATTTTGTTTTATTTGCCTCTTTTTTGTTGCCGAAAAATGTGAAATGGTGTCTATTTGATACCTCGGCTTTGCATTCTGCCGTTTATTTGTATCGCTCTTTCCACAATCCGTTGAGATGCTCTTTCAACTTGTTCTCGGCGGGATTGTTCTGCGGCTTCCACCACCCCGAGTTTTTCAAGGCGTCGGGCAGGTATTGCTGGTTGACAAAGTGGCCGGGATAGTCGTGGGCATATTTGTAGTCCTTGCCGTAGTCGAGCTCCTTCATCAGTTGCGTGGGGGCGTTGCGCAGGTGCAGGGGCACCGGCAGGTTGCCCGTCTCGCGCACGGTATTCAAAGCCTCGTTGATGGCCATGTAGGCCGAGTTGCTCTTGGGTGAACTGGCCAGGTAGATGGTGGTCTCGGCCATGATGATGCGGCTCTCGGGCCACCCGATGTTTTGCACGGCATCGAAGCAGGCGTTGGCCAGCAGCAGGGCGTTGGGGTTGGCCAGCCCGATATCTTCCGAGGCCGATATGACCAGCCGGCGGGCAATGAAGGCAGGGTCTTCGCCCCCCTCGACCATGCGGGCCAGCCAGTAGATGGCGGCGTCGGGGTCGCTGCCCCGTATCGATTTGATGAAGGCCGAGATGATGTCGTAGTGCATCTCGCCGTTCTTGTCGTAGGCGGCGGGATTCTGTTGCAGCCGTTCGGTGACGATGGCGTCGTCGATGACAATCTTCTCGTCTTCGCCCACGGCTTGCGAGATGAGGTCGATGATGTTGAGCAGTTTGCGGGCATCGCCTCCCGAATAGCGGAAGAGGGCGTCGGTCTCGCGCACCTCGATATCGCGATTTTTCAGATAGGTATCTTGATGGATAGCCCGGTCGAGCAGCTGTTGCAGGTGCTTGACTTCGAGCGATTTGAGTACATATACCTGGCAGCGCGAAAGCAGCGGACGTATGACCTCGAACGAGGGATTCTCGGTTGTGGCCCCGATGAGCGTGACCGTGCCATATTCGACGGCTCCCAGAAGGGAGTCTTGCTGCGATTTGCTGAACCGGTGGATTTCGTCGATGAAGAGAATCGGGCGCACCTTGGAGAAGATGTTGGCCTTGCAGCGGTCGAGTACCTCGCGTACCTCCTTGACCCCCGACTGTACGGCGCTGAGGGTGAAGAACGGCGCTTGCAACTGTTGCGATATGATGTGGGCCAGCGTGGTTTTGCCCACCCCCGGCGGCCCCCAAAGAATGAAGGACGAGATTCGGCCCGAGTCAATCATGCGGCGCAATACGGCTCCCGGTCCCACCAGGTGTTCCTGCCCGATGTATTCGTCCAAGGTCTTGGGCCTGAGTCTTTCTGCCAAAGGTTGTAACATATTCGCTTCGTTCTGTTACGACAAATATACTTCTTTCGGGTCGTTTTTCCAAGGAAAGCCGACGAAAGATACGCCCCTGCGGGTGCTTTTGTCCGGGCTTTTACAGGCATGATGAAAAATGAATGCTTCTTGGTCAGATAAGTAAAAAACTGTTATCTTTATTCCGAAAATTTAATGAAATGTATCATGCGAAGATTTTTCCTTTTTTTCTCCCTGGTGGGATTGGCCGCGATAGCGGTGGCCGCCGATACGGTTTTTGTCAAGGAGCCCCGGGTGCCGGTGTTGCTCGAGCGGCAGGACAATGTGTTGTTCTATCTGCGTATTCCCGCCCGTGAGAGCCGGGTGCTCGACGGGGTGACCCTCGATTTGTCGCACGGCGATGCCCGGCGCGATATCGCTGCCGTGAAACTCTATTACGGGGGTGTGGAGGCCCGGCAGGACGAGGGGAAGAATCGTTTTGCCCCGGTCGCTTATGTATCGAGCCAGCATGCCGGTAAGACGTTGGCGGCCGACCCTTCCTATTCGATTGAATGCGCCCGTGTGGACAATCCGGGCAAGCGGGTTGAGTTGCGGGCTGATTATACGCTCTATCCGGGTGTCAACTTCTTTTGGGTGAGTGTGCAGATGAAGCCGGGCACCTCGCTCGCCACGAAACTGCGGGCCGGGGTGGAGTCTGTCTCGCTCGACGGGGCGGCAGCTCCCTGCCGGCGGGTATCGCCCGAGGGTATCGAGCACCGCATGGCTATCGGGGTGCGCCATGCCGGCGACGACGGGGTGGCGGCTTTCCGCATTCCCGGGCTGGTGACGACCGACCGGGGTACGTTGCTGGGGGTGTATGACGTGCGCTATAACAGTAGTGTCGACTTGCAGGAGCACATCGACGTGGGGCTGAGTCGCAGCACCGATGGCGGTAAGAGTTGGGAACCCATGCGTCTGCCCCTCTCGTTTGGCGAATATGGCGGTCTGCCTGCCGCTCAGAATGGCGTGGGCGACCCTTCGATACTCTTCGACCCGCACACCCGCACCGTGTGGATTGCCGCGGCCTGGACTCACGGCATGGGCAATCAGCGGGCCTGGTGGAGTTCGCAACCGGGCATGGATAGGGACCGCACGGCTCAGCTTGTGCTCACCAAGAGTACCGACGACGGCCAAACCTGGTCGGCCCCCATCAACATCACCTCGCAGGTGAAGGAGCCCTCGTGGCGGTTCCTGTTGCAGGGCCCGGGGCGGGGTATCGCCATGCACGACGGTACGCTGGTCTTTCCCATTCAGTTTATCGACTCGGTGGGGGTGCCCAGTGCCGGAGTGATGTATAGTCGCGACGGAGGCGAGAAGTGGCACATTCACAATCCGGCCCGAAGCAACACCACCGAGGCTCAGGTGGTCGAGCTGGCCGACGGGAAGCTCATGCTCAACATGCGCGACAACCGGGGCGGAAGCCGGGCGGTGGCCGTCACCGCCGATCTGGGCCGTACCTGGACAGAACACGAGTCGTCGCGCCAGGCTCTGCCCGAGCCGGTGTGCATGGCCAGCCTCATTCGGGTCGAGGCCGACGACAATGTGCTGGGGCGTGACCTGCTGCTCTTCTCCAACCCCAACACCACCAAGGGGCGCCATCACATTACGGTCAAGGCCAGTCTCGACGGTGGGCTCACCTGGCTCCCCGAGAATCAGCTGTTGCTCGACGAGGAGGAGGGGTGGGGATACTCCTGCCTCACGATGGTCGACCGCGAAACGGTGGGCATTCTCTATGAGAGCAGTGTGGCTCAGATGACTTTTCAAACGTTTAAACTTACTGAACTCGTTCGTGAAAAATAACATAAACGATTGATTGTGAATAGAAAAGGCGGACCTTTTGCTCGTTTGAAAGGTCTGTCTTTTTTTGTTAAAAGTGCTAAATTTAAGAAATAAGCAGGCCAGGCGATTAAACTTTCGGGTCGTAATCGAGTCATATAAACAGAAATGTGAATCGAGTTTGCAAACAGATTGATGAATAACTAACCATTTAATGAAAGGAAATTGGATTATGAAAAGAACAATTGTATCGGTAGCCTTGGTATTAGCTTTGACCATGAGTGCCTTTGCCGGAAATCAAGATAAGAAACAGCGTCGCGAAAAGTGTGAATTCCCCTGCGAACAGATGGTGAAAGAGTTGAACCTGAGCGACAAGCAAGTGTCGCAGTTGAAAGAGGCCAACGAACAGTTCGCTGCCGAAATGAAGAGCCTGCGCGAGAAGAAGCTGGAAATTCAGAAGAGTAACCAAGAGGCGATGAAGGCCGCCCGCGAGCGTCGCGACTCTACGATGAAATCGGTCTTGACCAAAGACCAGTACATACAGTACTTGGAGCAGAAGGTACAGCGCCTCGAACGTCGGCCCGAAGGTCGTTTCGACCGAAATGTCCGCCCGATGAAGATGAACAAGCGCCTCGATGGCAAGAAGGGACGCATGCACATGAGAACGGTTTGCCCGGAAAATATCGAGGCTCCGACTCCGGCCGATGCTCCTGCCATCAATTCTCCGGCTCCCGCCGAGAGCAAGTAACATTTTCCATACGTGTTTTATAGGTTTTATAGGTAGTTAAAAAAGGAAACAGGCTACGTTCCCCGGCGGGGAGACGTAGCCTGTTTCATATAGGCACAAAAAAAGGGAGCGACCCCACTGTGGGGTTGCTCCCTTGATTATTTACACCCGCATCAGTTGCGGAATACGATTTGATCGTTCTCGGCATCGACCACGATGGGTTTCGAGCGGTCGACTTTCTGAGCCAGCAGGTCTTTCGACAACTGGTTGAGGATAAGCCGGTGGATAACCCGTTTGACGGGACGGGCACCAAACTCGGGGTCGTAACCCTCGGTGGCGATGAGGCTCAGAGCCTTGGGCGTGATTTCGAGCGTGACGCCGTTCTTTTCGAGCATCTTCTTGATGTTGTCGATTTGCAGCGAAACAATCTCTTCGATCTCTTTCTTCGTAAGCGGCGTGAACATGATGGTCTCGTCGATACGGTTGAGGAATTCGGGACGTATGGTCTGTTTCAACATCTCCAAAACCTGCTCCTTGGTCTTTTCGATTACCTCGGTGCGGTTGGCGTCGGTCATCTTCTCGAAGTTCTCCCGTATCAGCGACGACCCCATGTTGGAGGTCATGATGATAATGGTGTTCTTGAAGTTGACCAACCGGCCCTTGTTATCGGTCAGACGGCCATCGTCGAGTACCTGCAACAAGATGTTGAAGATGTCGGGGTGAGCCTTCTCGATTTCATCGAACAGAACTACCGAATAGGGTTTCCGTCTGATGGCCTCGGTCAGCTGGCCGCCCTCGTCGTAGCCCACGTATCCGGGAGGCGAACCGATGAGTCGCGTGGCGCTGAATTTCTCCTGATATTCACTCATATCGATACGCGTCATCATGTTCTCGTCGTCGAACAGGTATTCGGCCAACGCCTTGGCCAGCTCGGTTTTACCAACACCGGTCGTACCCAGGAAGATGAACGACCCGATGGGTTTGCGGGGATCGTTCAAGCCGGCCCGGCTCCGACGCACGGCGTCGGCAATGGCGGTGATGGCTTCGTCCTGACCTACCACCCGTTTGTGCAACTCCTCTTCGAGGTGCAGCAGTTTGTCTTTCTCGCTCTGCATCATCTTGTTCACGGGGATACCCGTCCACCGCGATACCACGTCGGCGATATCCTCGGCATCGACCTCCTCCTTGATCATGGCCTTGTCGCCCTGCAACTCGTGCAAGCGTTGTTGCGTGGCGTGTATGTCGTCCTCTTTCTCCTTGATTTTGGCATACCGTATCTCGGCCACTTTGCCGTAGTCGCCTTCGCGTTCGGCCTTATCGGCTTCGAAGCGCAGGTTCTCGATGTCGATTTTGTTCTGCTGTATGCGGTTGACCAACTCTTTTTCCGATTGCCATTTGGCGCGGAATTTGGTCTCCTCCTCCTTCAAGTCGGCAATCTCCTTGCCCAGCTGTTGCAGCTTCTCGGTATCGTTCTCCCGCTTGATGGCCTCGCGTTCGATTTCGAGCTGTTTGATACGCCGCGTGATTTCGTCGAGGGCCTCGGGCACCGAGTCGACCTCGATACGCAATTTGGCGGCGGCCTCGTCCATCAGGTCGATAGCCTTATCGGGCAGGAACCGGTCGGTAATGTACCGTTCCGACAACTGTACGGCAGCGATGATGGCATCATCTTTAATCCGCACTTTGTGGTGGTTTTCATACCGCTCTTTCAAGCCACGCAGAATCGAAATGCTGCTCATCTCGTCGGGCTCGTCGACCATCACAATCTGGAACCGACGTTCAAGAGCCTTATCCTTTTCGAAATACTTCTGGTACTCGTCGAGGGTAGTGGCACCGATGGCCCTCAGTTCGCCACGGGCCAGGGCAGGTTTCAAGATGTTGGCAGCGTCCATGGCACCGTCGCTCTTGCCGGCACCCACCAAGGTGTGAATCTCATCGATGAAGAGGATAATCTCGCCTTCGCTTTGAATCACCTCGTTGACTACCGATTTGAGTCGTTCTTCAAACTCACCCTTGTATTTGGCACCGGCGATAAGGGCACCCATGTCGAGCGAGAAGATCTGTTTGCTCTTCAAGTTCTCGGGCACATCGCCACGCACGATACGGTGAGCCAACCCCTCGGCGATAGCCGTCTTACCGGTACCCGGTTCACCTATCAGGATAGGGTTGTTTTTGGTACGCCGGCTCAAAATCTGCAATACCCGACGAATCTCGTCGTCACGGCCAATAACCGGGTCGAGTTTGCCGCTACGGGCACGCTCGGTCAAGTTGATGGCATATTTGCTCAACGCATTATAGGTATCCTCGGCCGAAGCCTCGGTAGCTTTTTTCCCTTTCCGCAACTCGTCGATGGCTGCTCCCAGCTCCTTTTCGGTCACGCCGGCATCCTTCAAGAAGGACGAAGCCGGACTTTTCGTCAAGAACAGACCCATCAGCATGGCTTCGAGGGCTACAAACTGGTCGCCCAGTTTCTTAGAGTAGTCGATGGCTTTTTGAAGAGCGTCGTTGGCCTCGCGGCTCAAGTAGGGTTCGCCCCCGCTTACCTTGGGCAACGATTCTATTTCCCGATCGACCTGACTGTTCAACAAACCGGCGTTGACATCAAGCTTTTGGAACAGATACGAAGTGAGGCTTTCGCCCACTTGCAGAATCCCTTTCAGCAGATGCACCGGCTCGATCGACTGCTCGTTGTGGTTACGGGCAATCTCCACGGCCTTTTGCACGGCCTCCTGCGATTTGATTGTAAAATTGTCAAAGTTCATATCGTGTACTCCTTTCTATTTTCATGTTTTGATTTATACCCTGGTATAGTCAAAAGCAGTGCCAGTCGTAAATGAGTGAAATATTGTCTGAAAATCAGCTGTTTAACATGACAAAATGTCTACTCCGGCCGACCGGTTTTCGGGGCCGACTGGTAAGGCGGTCATTTGTAGTCGGTTCGGTGGCTGACAAAATGTCGCGGCTTTACTTCCTACAACAACCGGGGTGGAACGAAGGTTCGCAAGGCTTGGGCAGGCAAGGAGAGGTAAGGGCAGGTAAGGGAGGTAAGGAGAGGAGAGGGTGCGATGAGGTTACTCCCGGCGTCGGGAGGCGATGGAGTCGGGGCGGGCAGCTGCCGCAGGGGAGGGGCGCACGGTCGAGTCGCCCGGCAGGGCAAGCGTGTCGAGGGGAATCTCGGGGCGTTTCGTGCCCCACAGCGGAGCCCTGAACTTGGGTTTCGAGGGAGCCACTATCGTGTCGTTTTCCAGCAAGGTAGAGATAAGCACCGGGTTGGCGATTCGGCTCACCGGGGCATTCCGTTTCTTCTCAATGCTCAGTTTGATAGAGTCGGTCTCCTGCTTGGTGAGCAGGCGGTTGTCGTCGCCGAAGAGCGTCATCAGCACCATCTTGGTGCGCAGTGCCCGCTTCTTGCGTTTCCATTCGCGATAAAGCTCCACGGGGTCGATAATTCCCACATAGGCTATCCCAGCACCGAATGGCATGGTGTTGGGAGCCCCCATCATAAAGTTGTTGACCGGGTCGGGGCGGTCGTCCGAGAGGGGGCGCAGCAGATTGCGCATCAGGAACATCTCGCCCATGCGGGCAATCGTCTCGTCTTGCAGGCTGGCGATACTGTCCTTCACGGCATGCAGCAAGATGACGTTCATCATGAACTCCGACGGGTTCTCGGGGAAGAGCGTCGAGGGTTTCATCACTTGCAGCGAAGCCTTCTCCAAATGGTCGTCGAGCCGATGTTGTATGAATTGGTCTTTGGGGGTAGAGGTAGGCATCTGTTCGGTGCGGGGCCACGACAGTTCACCCCCCTTGATTTCCAGTTCCGACCCGTTGCCCGGACGCATGGGAGGCGGCGTAGGCGACTCGGCCCACACCGCGACGGCGCAGGTCATGAAAAGTCCGCAAACCCATGGGCGCAGCAACTGTGTTGTTCGTGGATTCCGCATAACGGTTACAAAGATACCCGCAATTTGGAAACCTCTCGGCGATTCTCCCGAAAATTAACCGTTAATAATATTATAAAAACATTTATAAAATCGTATTAGGGAAGCCCTTCTTTTTTTATTGGAAGCCTCTGCTTATTTTTGTGAAAGAGAAGAATCGGCACGACTTTGTCAAATTGGAGCGTGTTTTTTTGTTTGTTGAATGGGACGAACCTTTTTGCTTCTCTGAAAAAATAACAGATACCAGTGAAAAACATTTTTTATGAAGAAACAGTATTGGCTATCTCTCCTTTTTGTTATCGCATGCAGTTGGCTTTACGGGCAGTATCGAGTGAGCGGTTGGGTTGTCGATTCGATAGGGACTCCTGTCGATGCGGCCGTCTATTCGTTCATTCAGGGTGATACGGGGCTCATGTTGCAGCAAGGACTTACCACCGGGCAAGGCGAATTTGCGGCAATGGTCGAGGGGCAAGTCATGCTGTATGTGAGTTGTTTGGGCTATGAACCGTATATAGGAGAGCCTTTTGAGGTGTGTGCCGACACGGTGCTGGCTCCCGTCTGCCTGAGGTCGAAAAATTTCAATCTTGAAGATATTGTAGTGGTGGGCGAAAAACGTATACCTGCTGTCCGGGTGGAAAATGGGAAGGTGATATTCTCGCCCGGGCAAAGCAGCCTGGCTGCGGGCAGTTCGGCTCTCGAACTTTTGAAAAGGACGCCGGGTGTTTTTGTCGACGGCGATAACCGCATCAGCATCGGTGGAAAAGGATATGTATCGGTCGTGTTGAACGGGAAGCCTACCCGCATGCAGCAGGAGGAGTTGGCTGCGTTGTTGAAGACGATTCCTTCGTCGTCGGTCTCTGCGATTGAGGTTATTGCCGAGCCGTCGGCCAGGTACGATGCCGAAGGCTCGGGCGGCATTATCAATATTCGCACCGATCAAGAGCGGCTCGACGGCTTTTTCTTTTCGGTTAACAATGGCCTGTCGTATTGGAAAAACTGGCGGCAGAATACCGAATTGTCATTCAGTTATACGCACGGCAAATTGAGCCTGTCGGGAAACTATAATCACGCCTTGGGGCATTACAGCATGGAGTATGGCATGCATCGCATTCAGCAAGGTAAGGATTATTATAGTCCCACGGCCGATGTCGATAAACGTAAGACGATAGCCGGTAACCTGAGTGTGGAGTATCGATTCGACGAGATTCATCGGGTGGGCGCTCGTGCCGATGTAAACACCCTTTTCGGGCCGGGGCTGACCCGCACGATGACTCAGATTCGCGATGCCGGGAGCCTGCAACTCGAACAGACACTCTATGCCCAAAACGATTATTACAGGCAGCGGGGTAACCGCTACGGGGGCAATCTCTATTATCAGGCAACTCCCGGCGAGGGTACGAGTTATGCGGTTGATCTTAATTATGCCTGGTTTGACGGCGGGTCGGGCAACCGACAGCCCAACAGTTATCGGTTACCCGATGGGACGCTTGTGCAGGATAATCTCTACCACTCGATAAATGCCCGCAATATACATCTTTACTCCCTGGCCTATGACCAGCAGCACCCGCTGTGGCAGGGTGAACTGCGGTCGGGGGTGAAATATTCGGGAGTTCATGCCGATAACGATTACCGCTTTTATCAGGTCGGAAGCGACGGTTCCCGTCTCGATGACCGCCGTTCCAACGATTTTGCCTATCGGGAACAGATATGGGCGGCCTATCTGCTCTATAACCACCGCTGGGACAAATTGGGTTTCGAGGTGGGATTGAGAGGCGAGTACACCAGTTCCGACGGAACCTTACGTTCTGTGGCGACAGGTGCTGACGAGAAGAATACAAAGTGCTATTTCAACCTGTTCCCCTCTCTGCGTATTGACTATCGATTCGGCACGGACCATTTGCTTTCGTTGGCTTACGGTAGCCGCATCGACCGTCCGGCCTATCAAGACCTCAATCCTTTTGAATATCTGCTCGACGAGCTCTCTTATTGGAAGGGAAATCCCTTTCTTGTTCCGCAAAAGGCTCATAGCCTGTCGCTGACCTATGCCCATAAAAAGACTTCACTGATGGCTTCGTATGCCTATATGCAGGATTACCGGGCACAGATTACCGATACCCTTTCGGTCGACAAGGTGATTATGACCCCCCGGAATATCGGCCGTCAACAACGGGTGTCGCTCACGCTATACCAAGGGATAAATATCTTCTCCTGGTGGGAGATGAATCTGAATGCGACGGGGTATTATGTCAGCAACGATATCGCTTTCGACGCCTATCGTCAGTTCAATCTCGATGGCTTTGCCGGAATCTTTTCCCTGCAAAACCTTTTGCGGTTGCCCGGACAGTTGCGACTGGAACTGAATGGTGCGTATTACACCAGGCATCTGGGGGCCTCGAACGAACGTGTCGAGCCTTCGGGGTATGTCGATATAGGGCTTTCGAGGAGCTTTTTCGATAAGAGCCTTACCGTAAACCTGTCCATGACCGATATCTTTTGGACGAGCCGCTGGGATAATTACAGTTCGTTCGACGGTTTCCAACTCTGGAATTGGGGAAAAGGGGAGTCGCGACAGGTGAAACTGAATGTAACCTATCGTTTCGGCCGTCAACGGGAGAGCGGGCATCAAAGCCGTTTTGACGAACTCGACCGGTTATAGCGATACCCCGGTTTCTCTCCTCCTTTCTCTCCCCGGCTGGTGGGGGTGGCCGAAATTCGGCCGGGCAAAACCGAAATAAATTTGATTTTGCCCTTTGCTTGCACTATCTTTGTAGCCTGAAAAATTGCGACCTGTCTCGCTCGAAGGCGATGCAGGTGGGGGCGGCCGCTTGCGGCGGCGCTCCCGAATACTCGAATTGGAACGACAGACGATGGATTTTGAGCTGATACATACCGATGAGCGTAGCCATGCCCGGGCCGGCGTAATCACGACCGACCACGGCACGATACTGACGCCTATCTTCATGCCCGTGGGGACGGTGGCGTCGGTCAAGGCTGTGCATCAGCGCGAGCTGCGCGACGACATCAAGGCCCAGATAATCCTGGGCAACACCTATCACCTGTACCTGCGCCCGGGTCTCGACATCTTGCACAAGGCCGGCGGGTTGCACAAGTTCAACGGGTGGGAGCGTCCCATTCTCACCGATAGCGGCGGCTTCCAGGTCTTCTCGCTGTCGGACCGTCGCAAGCTCACCGAAGAGGGGGCGCATTTCCGCTCGCACATTGACGGCTCGAAACACCTCTTCACGCCCGAGAATGTAGTGGATACGCAGCGCATCATCGGGTCGGACATCATGATGGCGCTCGACGAGTGTACCCCGGGCGATGCCGACTATGACTATGCCAAAAAGTCGCTGGCGCTGACTCGCCGCTGGCTCGACCGGGGGTGGAAGCATTTTTGCGAGACCGAGGGGCTGTATGGCTACCGGCAGACTTTTTTCCCCATTGTGCAGGGGTGTGTCTATCGCGACCTGCGCACCGAGGCGGCCAAGCATGTGGCCGACCTGGGGGCCGACGGCAATGCCATCGGCGGACTGGCCGTGGGTGAGCCTACCGAAAAGATGTACGAGATGATCGAAGTGGTCAACGACATTCTGCCGCAGGACAAGCCCCGCTACCTCATGGGGGTGGGTACCCCCGCCAATATCTTGGAGGGTATCGAGCGGGGTGTCGACATGTTTGACTGCGTGATGCCTACCCGCAATGGCCGCAACGGCATGCTCTTCACCCGCAACGGTATCATGAACATGCGCAACAAGAAATGGGCCGACGATTTCTCGCCCATCGACCCCGAGGGTACGTCGTATGTCGATACCTGTTACAGCAAGGCCTATCTGCGCCACCTCTTCATCAGCGAAGAGATTCTGGCCATGCAGATAGCCTCGATACACAACTTGGCATTTTATGTATGGCTCACACAGGAGGCCCGTCGTCAGATTCTGGCCGGCACGTTCAAGCCCTGGAAGGACGAGATGGTGCGCCGCGTGACCACACGGTTGTAAAGCATCGCACGATGAAGGTACTGAAAAAGATAGACATCTATATCATCAAGAAGTTTTTGGGAACATACTTCTTTGCCATAGCCCTTATCCTGGCTATCACGGTCATGTTCGACATCAACGAGAAACTCGATTCGTTCCTCAAAGCTCCGCTGTCGGCCACGATATTCGACTATTTTTTCAATTTCCTGCCCTATTTTGCCAACCTGTTCAGCCCGCTGTTCACCTTCATCGCCGTCATCTTCTTCACCTCCAAGCTGGCCGACAACTCCGAGATTATCGCCATGCTGTCGAGCGGCATCAGCTTCAAGCGGCTATTTGTGCCCTACATGATTTCGGCCGCCATTATCGCGGCCTTGAACCTTTACCTGAGCTGCTATGTCATTCCGCCCGCCAACGTGACCCGCATCGAGTACACCAATACCTACGTGAAGAACAAGCGGGTCGACTATGCCAGCAACATACAGTTGCAAGTCGAGCCGGGTGTTATCGCCTATATTGCCCGTTATGACAACAGCAACAAGACCGGCTACCGCTTCTCGCTCGAAAAGTTTGACAAGAAGGTGTTGAAGTCGCGCCTCACCGCCCAGACCATCAACTACGACTCGGCCTACCACTGGCGGGTCAACAACTACATGATACGCAACTTCAACGGCATGCGCGAGGAGCTGGTGCGGGGCATGTCGCTCGATACCATCGTCCCCATCGAGCCCTCCGATTTCCTCATCTCGCAGAACGACAGCGAAATGATGACCACCCCCGAGTTGCGTCGCTACATCGCCCGGCAGAAGGAGCGGGGTGTGGCCAATATCAAGAATTTCGAGATTGAGTATGAACGGCGTTTCGCCATGGCCGCCGCCTCGTTTATCCTGACGGCTATCGGCATGTCGCTCTCTTCGCGCAAGGTGAAGGGTGGCATGGGTATCAACATCGGTATCGGACTGTTGTTGAGCTTCTCCTACATTCTGTTCTCGACCGTCACCTCGACCTTTGCCGTGTCGGGAGCCACCTCGCCCATGCTGGCCATGTGGATTCCCAACATCATTTATACGGTGATAGCCGTCGTGCTGTATAAGAAAGCTCCGAAATAGGATTTGATTCAATTCTGCCTCGAATAAATAAAAATCGATATTTATACACCTCCAATCGGAAATAATATATTACCTTTGCGACTCTATTTGGTTAATGACTAAACACATACAATGAGTCAAGAAGATTTCGAGCAGCGCGTAGTAAAACTACAAGGTGCTCTGTTGGGCTTTGCCAGGAGTCTTACCCGCAATGACGACGATGCCAAAGACCTGTTGCAGGAGACATCGCTTAGGGCTTTGGTGAGTAAGGAGATGTACCGGGAGTCCGGAAATATCAAGAACTGGCTGTGTACCATCATGTTCAATCTCTTTGTGAACTGCCATCGCTGTACCACCCGCCAGCAAACCTTCTCTATCGATTGTCAAATTCCCGAGGACGAAACTTTTTGCGAAATCGATTCCGAGTGTTCTTTCTCGGCTACCGATATAGAGCGCATCATGAATTTGTTGCCACCCGATAGCCGCACCCTGTTCGAGCTCTATCTGCAAGGCTATCACTACGACGAGATTGCCCGCAGTCAGGGCTTGCCGCTGGGAACGGTCAAGACCCGGATATTCCGCATCAAGCAAGAGTTGAGAAGTTACAAGAAAAAGATTGTCTGATTGCCCGGCCGGGGGGGGGAAGGTGCAGTTGGCCTTTGTCGTGCGACCCTTCGCGGGGAATCACTCCCGCCCGTTCATGTCATCGTGCCATGCCATATACTGGCCCTCGATAGGGGGGCGATAAAAAGAGCAAGCCCGCATCTCTTCGCAGAGATACGGGCCTTTTCGTTTATTTAAATCAAGGAGTTTGAGTAAATCGTGTTTACATGCCGCCCGAACCCGAGCCGCCGCTCATGCCGCCGGCTGCGCCGCTACCGACACCGCTGCTTCCGCTTTTGAGGTCGTCGTTGTTGATACTGCGGCGAGCCTTCTTCACCGAGTTTTTCATCTGTCCGAACGAGTAGGTTATACCCAGCCGCACATACTGGCAGGGGTTGTAGTTGTAGCTGTCGATGCGGTAGTCGTCGTTCTTGATGTGCATGACAAACTTGCGCTCTTTCGAGAAGGGGTCGCTGGCCGAGAGGGTCACCTGCAACCGCTTGTTGAAGAACGACTGGCTCACGCTGAACCCGCAGAAGGCAAAGGGAGCCGTGGTTCCCACCAGCATGCGGAATCCCGAATAGTAACCCAGGTTGGCACTGATGGCACCGTCTTTCCAGGCGTTCCAGCGGGCCCCCAGGAAACCGTTGTAGTCCCACCCCTTGTTGGAGTAACCGGCCCGGGTCGAGCTGTAATCGCCGTATCCGCCCGAGAGGTTGGTATAGAGGTTGAGCGTGGGCAGCACGTTGCCCGAGAAGAATACGTTCAGTTTGCACTCGCGGGCCCGGCCTATGTTGTCGTAGGTAATGTTGGCGATACCGTTCTCGTCCATGAAGATGGTCTGTTCGATACCGTTGTTTTGCACGCGGCCGTTCAGTTCGGCGGCCAGGCTCATGCCCGTGGCGGTGAAGAGGGTATATCCCAGCGAGAAGGTGTGCGAAATTTCGGAGTCGAGGTTGGGGTTACCATAGGTCACCTGCATGGGGGTGGAGGTATCTTTGAAGGGGTTGAGTTGCCAGATGCCCGGGCGGCTGAGTCGCTGCGTGTAGGAGAGCTTGACGGTCTGCATCTCGCGCGGTTGCCACGAGAGGGTCACATAGGGCACCACGTTGAAGAAGTCGTTGTCAAATCGGGTCTGTTGTGTTCCTCCCTCGGTGTTGTGGTTGGTGGTGCGGCCGTCGTTCCAGGTCGATTCGAGTCGGGCACCCACCTTGCCGCTCCATTTCTTGATTTTCAGTACATAGCCGGCATAGAGTCCCAGAATGTGCTGCGTGTAGTCGAGGTCGTTGACAGGCAGCAGCACGTCGTTCCAGGTGTCGGTAGGCTCGTCCCACAGGCTTTGGGTGCGGTCGCCGTTGCTCACGTTGCAGCGCATGATGTATTTGGCACCGGCCTCAATCTGATGCATCTCGGTGAGGGGGTCGAAGTAGTCGATTTGTACGGTCTGTTCGGTACCGTAGGCCTTATTCTTGCTGCGCTCGATGTAGCTGTTCCAGTTGATGAGGCCGTTGCTCTCGGTGGTGTAGTCCGAGTTGTTGGGGTTGTATTCAAACTGATACGAAGCCGTGAGCGTGCGGTCTTTCTTGGCAAACGAGCGCTGGTAGTCGAGCGTACCCGACACCGAGCCGTAGTCGCTGCTCGAGCGGGTGAGCGACTGGTACTGGCTGCTGATGTCGTTGCCCCGGGTGTAGGAGGTGTAGTCGAGATTGGAGTTGGACTTGTTGTTGCCCAGCCAGCCGAAGGCCGAGAAGCTGATGAGGTTGAGGGTGTCGATTTCGTAGCTGGCCTCGATCGAGAGGTTGTGGCCGAGACCCTCGAAGCGCGATTTGCCGTAAACGTTCGAGTGGTTGAACTCGTCGCTCCCGTAGGTCTCGGAGAAGGTCTTCGAGCGGCCTCCGTGGCCGTTGGTGTAGCGGTTGCCCGAGTAGCGGCCCGAGAAGGCAAACTTGCCAATCTGCGAGGAGAGGTAGACGTTGCCGCCGAATCCGCCGCGGTTGTCGGCGTTGGCACCCACGCTGCCCACTATGCCGTTGGAGTCGCGGCGCGACACGGTGACGATGTTGATGATACCGCCCACGCCCTCGGCCTCGTATTTCGACGAGGGGTTGGTGATGACTTCGATATTCTTGATCGAGCTGGCCGGCATGCTTTTGAGCACCTCTTTGAGGTTGTCGCCCGACATGATGGCCGAGCTCTTGCCGTTGAGCAGCACCTTGTAGTTGCTCTGCCCGTTGAGGCGAATGTTCTCCTCGGCATCGACGGTAATCATGGGCACCTTGCGCAGCATGTCGAGGGCGTTGTTGCTCGTGGCCTCGGGGTCGGCCTCCATATCGTAGGTAATTTTATCAATATCGCTCTTGATGAGCGGGCGTTGGGCTACGACGGTCACCTCCGAAAGTTCGGTCCCCTCGGTAAGGGTGAGGTCGCCCAGATTCTTGGTGCGTTCGCCCGGTTCGATGGCTATCTCGATGCGTCGGGTTGTATAGCCTACCGACGAGATGACCAGCGTATAGCGGTTGCCCGCTGCGGCTGTGACAGTGAAGTGTCCGTTCACGTCCGAGGCCACCCGGGACAGCACTTTGCCGTCGTTGTTTTCCACCCCCACGGTGACGAAGGGGATAGCCTCTTGGCGTATCGAATCGGTCACGGTACCGCTTATTTTGCAATCGACCGAAGCGGCTTCGGCCTTGAAAAACACTGAGAGTAAGACTCCCAGCAAAATACCCAGTTTGAAAACTCTTTCCATCTGTTTCTTGATTGATTAGATGTGTGATGAATTGGTTTATCTATCTTTTTTATCTATTCTATTCCTTATCTTCTTCTTTATCGTCGTCGGTATATTTCACGCCGATGCCGAATTTTACGGAGCCCACACTATCGTTGCCGATGTTTTTCGACAGGTTGAACTCTATGAGATCGGTAGAACCCGTGACCCCGATGTTGTTGCCTTCGAGCAACAGGGTGTCGAGTGCCTTGGGAAGGAAGGCGGAGCCTATGTTGTTGCTTGAAAGACTCAGCGAACACTTATCGTTGAGGTATGCAAATAGTGTGCCGATATTGCTCAATTCACAACTGATTCCACTCTGGCCGATACTGTCTTGCACGACCAGTATACCCACGTTCGATTTCTTTACTACTACGTCGCCCTGCGACTGGATAATCAGTCTGTCGAAATTGCCCTCCGGGAAAAAGAGCGTAACGTTGGGGTTGTGGTTCTCGATGATGAGTCGGGTGTCGTGTTCGTAGTCGAGGGTCTGGTTATGGAGTCCCGACTGGTCGGTGATGTGCAGGGTGTCGCCCGTGTAGTTCTCGCCGTTGGCGAAGACGACGCCCTGCCGGGAATCTTTCTTGTCGCGGGTCGAGATGTAGATGTAGATGCCGGCTTTTACCGAGTCGTTGTCGGTATCGTCGATTACGAGGTAACGCATGGGAGCGTCGGAATTTTCATTATGGTCCAGCAACTCTTTCAGACTTTTCAATTTTGTTTCGGGCGAGAGGTTGCTGATGATTTTGATGGCGATGATGGGGGCGAATATCATCACGGCCAGCACGATTAACAGAGCTATGGTTGAGCGTTTCATGAGGCTTGGTTTGAGGGGTTTGACGTGAGGTTTTCGATAAATTCCCGGTACATGGAGTCGATTTCGTCCATAGGGATATGCAGGGTGTAGAGCTGCATGAAGAAACGGGGCAGTTCGTTTTTGAGGAACTCGTTGCGCCGGTATTCCCGAATCTTTATCTTGGCGTCGGGCGAGACGAAGAATCCGATACCCCGCTTGTTGAAGATAATGCCTTGGGTCTGCAAGAATTCATAGGAACGCATCACCGTGTTGGCGTTTACCTCCACGAGGGCCGCGTATTCACGCACCGAGGGTATGCGGGCCCCAATGGCGTAGTGGCCCAGCAGTATCTCGTCGCTGATGCGTTCGGCGATTTGCAGGTAGATGGTTTGGTTCTCTTTGAATTGCATACTTATCGTTTGGTTTCGTTGATTTCAAGTTCTTTCATGCGCATGTAGCCGATGTATGCGAATATCAGGTATTCCACGGCGCTGACACCGTTGAGCAGCCACATGAAGGAGGTCTCGTCGAAGTTGTCGAAGTAGTTGCCTACGACCAGATAGGTGAACATCGACTCCAACTCCTCTTTGCCCAGCAGGGTAGTGTAGAAGAAGATGACGATGATGCCCAGCAGGAAGAGGGCGGCGATGGTTTTGAGAAAACTGTTTTTCTGCCACAGCGTGGCTCCCAGCGTGAAGACAACGATGGTGTTGAGGGTATAGTTCACCAGGAAAGAGACATTGTACAGGTTCCCGCTCCAGAACGTGAGCATGCCTTGCAGCGGAGCTCCCGGGTTGAAGGGCTCGTTGCGTATGGCCGACGAGAAAACCTCCGAGACGTATTGCGCTACGAGAATAGCCGCGAAGAAGAGAATGGGGTAGAGCACCACGGTCCACAGCAGGTGGGCGATGTATTTCTCGGCCGTCGAGGCGGGCACCGCCAGGTAGAGCACCCGTTTGGAACGCACCCCTATCTGGTCGGCCAGGTTCGAAGCGCTCTTGGCGATGTAGACGAAGAATCCCAGCCAGATGATTATCTGTGTCCCGGTTGAGGCAATCGAGGGGGTCAATCCCTCTTCGTCGGTGCTGTGGAAGAGAAACATCAGCAGGGTGTATATCCCTGCCAAAGCGAGGAATTGGAGGGTGAGGCCCCGTTTCCACTCGTGTATCTGCTTGGAGCAGTAGAGGCCGAAACGTCTCGGGTTGAAGAGGTTGGAGGCCGTTTTGTGCGGCACCGCCGCTACGGCGGCTTGTTGGGTATTGTTGTTTATCTCATATTCGTTCATGGTCGTGTCATTTTACAGGGTTGGCAAATATACGTTCGATTTCCGCCGGTTTTTCGATGGCATAGTTGAAGAGCATCTCGATGTCGAGCGGCGACTCCTCGCCTGTGGGGTTGGGCAGTATGGCGCTGTACCCCGCGATGGTCGAGACGGAGTAGAGAGCCCCCTCGATGTCGGCCTCGCCGGCCCCTTTGACAAAGCGCAGATGCGAGGTGATGGTGGCCGTGTCGCTGTCGAGCAGCAGGCGCCCCCCTTCGAGAATGTCGATGCGGTCAATCATGTTTTCGAGGTCGCGCACCTGGTGGGTCGAGATGACGATGCTCTTCTGCTCGGTCATGCCCGAAGCGATGACCTTGCGGAACTGGCTCTTCGAGGGAATGTCCATGCCGTTGGTGGGCTCGTCCATGAGCAGCAGCGGGGTGTTGGTGGCCAGGGCAAAGCTCACCAGGTATTTCTTTTTCTGTCCCATCGAGGTCTTGGCCAGATTCTTGACCGGCTCCAACTCGAAGTCGGCCAGATACCGGTCGAACTGCTCGCGGTCGAAGCGGGGATAGAACACACTGTTGCGACGCACATAGGCATCGACCGAGATGGAGGGCAGGTCGAACTCCTCGGGCACGAGGAAAATCTTTTCGAGCGTCTCGGGGCGACGGTGCCGCACCTCCACGCCGTCGAGCGTGATGTGCCCCTTGTGGGGAAACATCAGGCCGCACATCATATAGAGCAGGGTCGACTTGCCTATTCCGTTCTTGCCCAGCAGGCCGTAGACCGACCCCGGTTGTATCGTCAGGTTGATGCCATCGAAGATGGGAGCCTTCTTCTTGTGATAGCTAAATTCAAGATTCTCAATCTGTAACATACTATTTCGGGTTAAAATTGTTTTACTGTTTTGGTGTATTAGTTTAATAGTACACTGCAAATGTAGATAATCTTTTGAAAACCGCAACAAAAAAACTTATTTTTTTTCGGTCTATTTGCAAAAGCCAGTTAGGATTTGTACTTTTACCCAATCAATAAACCCGATAAAAATAGAAAAGATGAGCCAGAACGACGATTTGTTCACCTACGACGAAGACGACGCCGTAAAATATATACAGAACGTGTTGCCTCAGGAGTTGAAAGAGAAGTACAGCCACGACGACATCGTCTACATTACCGATGTGGTGTATGACTACTACGAGCAGAAGGGACTCTTCGACGAGCGCGACGAAGAGGAGGTCGAACTCGACGAGGACGACATCATCGCCTATGCCCGCAAGTGCGCCCGCAAGGACGGGGTAAAAATCGACGATGAGGACATGCCGTTCCTGGTACGCGGCGAGTTGGATTACGAAGAGTCGTTGGGCGTATTCTGAGGAGGGGTGTGATGAACAGGAAAGCAGGAATGGTTTTATTGCTGGGGGTCGCATCGGTTTTTCCCGCCGAGGTGGCTGCGCAGAATATTTTTCAGAAGGCGGCCAACACGATTTCGTCGTGGTTCTCGACCGACGAGAAGAAGACCGATGTACCGGCCCAACATATCGACATTACCCAATTGACTCTCGACGAGAATATCTCGATACCCGAGCTTGACGGTAAAGAGGCTCGCAAGATACGAGCCGCCCAGTCGCGCGAGATGAAGCGATTGCGCAAGGCCCGTCTCACCCATTTGGAACTGATACGCAACTACGAGGTGATTAAGGCAACCTTGGCCGCCTCGAACCTCTTCTTGCCCAACGATACCGTGTTGAGCGACAAGGCCGACCTCTTCTTGCGTCCCTTTTTGAGCGACCTGCGTATCCCCGACTACTATCACGTGATGCTGGTCATGCACAGCGACGACACCGGTTCCGAGGCGTATTGTCTCGACCTCACGCGAGCCCGGGCACAGGCCGTGCGCAACTGGTTTGCCGGCCATGGCGGCAATACCGACTGCATGGTGCTCTACGAAGCCGGTCCCTTTGCCCCCGTTGCCTCGAACGCCACGATGGAGGGCCGGGCCCAAAACCGTCGCCTCGACATCTACCTCATACCGGGGGAGAAGATGATCGACATGGCCCGTCGCGGACAACTCGACAAGCGGTAGCCGTTGTACCCGGGGGTACCTCGGGGCTGTTGCACGATTCCCGACCCGGGCGGTTTTTCTCCCTGTTTGGAAGCGGCTACGGGCGGTCTGTCAAAAAAACTCAAACAAGTTTAGCCTTTTTGTGCTCACCTTTCACTATCTTTGCATGCCGCAAAATAGAGGGCGAAAGGTGCAGGCAGCCTTGACGTTGTGCGTCGGCCTCTCCCTGTTTGGGCAGCCCCTTTGCAGAAGGACAAGGGGGAGAACGAGTTTTTATTTAGGTAAATAATAAAACCGATATAACGAATGGCAAAAGAGTTGAAAGAATTGACCAAGCGTGCCGATAACTATTCGCAATGGTACAACGACTTGGTGGTAAAGGCCGATTTGGCAGAACAGTCGGCCGTGCGGGGCTGTATGGTAATCAAGCCCTATGGATATGCAATTTGGGAAAAGATGCAGCGTCAGCTCGACGACATGTTCAAGGCCACGGGCCACGTGAACGCCTACTTCCCGCTGTTGATTCCGAAATCGTTTCTGAGCCGCGAGGCCGAGCACGTCGAAGGCTTTGCCAAGGAGTGCGCCGTAGTGACTCACTACCGTCTGAAAACCAACCCCGACGGCACGGGCGTGGTGGTAGACCCCGCTGCCAAACTCGAAGAGGAACTCATCATTCGTCCTACCTCCGAGACCATTATCTGGAACACCTATAAAAACTGGATACACTCTTACCGCGACCTGCCTATCCTCTGCAACCAGTGGGCCAACGTGTTCCGCTGGGAGATGCGCACCCGTCTCTTCCTGCGCACGGCCGAGTTCCTGTGGCAAGAGGGACACACCGCCCACGCCACCCGCGAGGAGGCCGAGGCCGAGGCTCGTCGCATGCTCGAAGTCTATGCCGACTTTGCCGAGAACTTCATGGCCGTGCCGGTCATCAAGGGGGTGAAATCGGCCAACGAGCGTTTCGCCGGTGCCCTCGACACCTATACCATCGAGGCCATGATGCAGGACGGCAAGGCCTTGCAGTCGGGTACGTCGCACTTCCTCGGGCAGAACTTTGCCAAGGCATTCGACGTGCAGTTTATCAACAAGAACAACGAACTCGAATATGTGTGGGCTACCTCGTGGGGTGTTTCTACCCGTCTGATGGGTGCCCTCATCATGACCCACAGCGACGACAACGGTCTGGTGTTACCGCCCAAGTTGGCTCCCATTCAGGTGGTGATTATCCCCATCTACAAGAATGCCGAGCAGTTGCACGCCATCGACGTGAAGGCCGACGAGATTGCCGGCAAGCTGCGTGCCATGGGCATCTCGGTCAAGTACGACAACGCCGACAACAAGCGACCCGGCTTCAAGTTTGCCGACTACGAGTTGAAGGGTGTACCCGTGCGTCTGGTGATGGGTGCCCGCGACCTCGAAAACGGAACCGTCGAAGTGATGCGCCGCGATACCTTGGAGAAGGAGACAATCCCCGTCGACAACATCGAGCAGGTGGTGAAAGGTCTGCTCGACGAGATTCAGGCCAACATCTTCCAGAAGGCTCTCAAATTCCGTCAGGAGCACACGATTACGGTCGACAGCTACGACGAGTTCAAGGAGAAAATCGAGGAAGGCGGTTTCATTCTGGCTCACTGGGATGGCACGACCGAGACCGAAGAGCGCATCAAGGAGGAGACCAAGGCCACGATTCGTTGTATCCCGTTCGACGGCGATACCACACCGGGCGTCTGCATGGTGACCGGCAAGCCCTCGGCTCGCCGCGTGCTCTTTGCCCGCTCGTATTGATGGAACAGACAATCTCGATTGACGATAACCAACCGGAGGGTGCAGCAACTGCACCCTCTTTTTTTGTTGATGGGGGAGTGTGTGACGGGGTGGAAATTATAGCGGAAGCGGGGAGGTAGATGCCGACGTGATGCGGTAGGAGTCGCGCCTTTCGGTGTTGTTCTCCCCGTCAGGATTTACGGCCCGGTTCCATTCGAGAATCACCCCTTCGAGGCTGAAATGAATCGTGAGCACCCCGTTGTCGCCGATGATGGCCTTGACCCCTTCGCGCATCGGCCGGTGCTCGGCATCGTACCAGGTGACGTTGAAGAGGTTGGAGAGCCCCGTCGGTTCCAGTACCGCCTTCACCATACCCGTCTGCCACTGGTCGCCAAACCGTTGGGCACCTTCGATATAGACCAGCAGAAAGTGGGAGCCGCTGGAAACCAGAGCCAGTCGGTAGTTGCCTCCCAGGCGGGTATAGCTGTTGGTTGCCGTGGCTTGCAGAAACTCATAGAAACCCTCGGCCGGGTGACGGCTGTGGCGCAGCAGGTCGTTCAGCTCTTCGGCACTCCAAATGACATGCCGCTCGGGATATTTGCGCGGAGTGACCGTCCAGTTTTTCAACCTCACGCAAGCCCCGCTCCCCACGCAGATGCCTGCCCGGTCGCCGAAGAGGCGGTCGTCGCGGCAGAACCCGAGGCGAAATTCCCGCTCCGGGCCCAGCAGAATTTCATATCCGCCGCTCACCGGCACGATGTGCAGCCGGTTGTAGTCGCTCCCGGGGTGTATCGAGTTTGAAGCCACCCGCTTCCACCGGGTATGGAATATCGTGTCGCCCCGGACTACGGTATAAATCGTGCAGAGCCATTCGGGAGGTTGGTACCCGTAGAAATCGTCGGCTCCGGCCCGCAGCAGCAAGCCGTGATGATTCTGAGGGTCGCGATAGCCCCACACCACTCCCCATACCGGCTTCTCCACCTTTTGGCGCAGAGTCTGTCCGGTAGAGTCGGTAGTGAATACCTCATACCTCCTGCCGGTGCGGTTGTGCAGGTTGGCAATGTCGAGGGTGATGGCTGGTCGAGCCCCTTTGCCCGGATTGATTCCCGTGGCGATTGTGTTTGTTACGCAACTGTCGGCCCGAGAGTTGCAGTCGGTCAATACGCCGTCCCGGAGGGTCGCCCGGCGTAACGGCGTCTCACCCGTGTACCACGACGGGGCGGCACCGGCCCCGATGCAGAGTATCGTGAGGAGTAGGGAGAGGAGGCGAGGAGCTTTCATCAGTTTTCAAGTTGAGGGGGCCAGTATTTACCGACCCTTATCCAAAGGTAGTGAAAGGCGAGAGCAGAGCCCCAGGGAAATACGGTTTTCAACCGTGGGCTATGCCGAGCCGAATCCTATCTTATCCAAAGGTAGTGAAAACCGGGGGAAGAACCAAAGCGAGCGGTCGGTTTTTACGAAAACCAGCTATCGAGGATAGAGACCGGTACGGCCTGAGGGCCCCATGCCGGGTCGGTTTTCTGATGCTTCGGGGGGCGATGAGGGGATAGATAGACAGAGAGCCGGCCACGACGTGGCCGGCTCTCCCGGGAAGATGAGAATTTATTGTGGGTTGAGGGTAGTCCCTTATCCCTTCGTACCCGTCGGTGTGCCGGGTTGACTGCCCGGAGTCGGTTTCGGGGTCGAGGTTTGGGTCGTAGTCGTCGTGTTGCCGGCAGATGCTGCGGCTTTGGGCGCAGTAGTCTGAGCCGCCGGGTTCCCGGCCGGAGTGCTTGTGGCGGTCGGGGCAGCAGGAGTCGTCGCACCCTCCTCCCAGTGGAAGGGCTCGAACTGGCTCTCCTTGTTGGTCCAGCTCGGTTTGCGTGAGGCGTAGATGATGAAGGGGGCGATGACCACGACGAGGGTGCCGATGATGAGCACCGAGAACCACACTGCGTTGCTGCCCACCGATATTTGGCTGGGGGGTATGAAACTCAGCACGAAGGCCAGCAGCGAACCCAGGAATCCCAGTCCGCCGATGAACCACATCATGCCGTTACCCTTGCCGCCGATGCGGAAGGGGCGGTTGCTCTTCTTCATGTTATACCGCAGGTAGATGGCGGCCGAGAACATGAGCATGTACATGATGAGGTAGAGCACCACCGTGAGTTGCGACATGATTTGGTAGAAGCTCTGCACCGAGGGCATCACCACGAAAAGCAGGCTCAGCAGCGTGACGGCGGCACCTTGCAGGTAGAGGATATTCTTCTGCACCCCAATCTTGTTGGTCTTTTGGAAGAAGGGAGGCAGATACCCGGCCCGACCCACGGCAAAGATACCTTTCGAGGGACCGGCTACCCAGGTGAGTACACCGGCCAGTACCCCAAAGGCCAGCGCGACGGCGATGATTGGCGAGAGCCACGAAGCCTTGATAAAGTTGAAATAGTTGTCAAATCCCACCAGCAGACTCTGTGTGAGGTTGATATCCTTCTGCGGAATGATGATACCCAGCGCAAAGGTCCCCAGCACGAAGATGAGCACTGTGATGGCCGACCCGATAAAGACCGCCTTCGGGTAGTTCTTGGAGGGGTTGTTGATATCCTTCACATGGATACCGCCCATCTCCATACCGGCATAGAAGAGGAAGATACTGGCCGCCAGTACCAGGTTGTCGAAGTTGGAGAAGTCGGGGAGGAAACTGCCCGAAAAGTCCATTTGCGATTTACCGCCCATGGCCAGATAGACGATGGCCAGGACAACCAGCAGACCGGCCGGAATGATGGTGCCCACCAGACCGCCAATCTTGGCTACCTTGCCCACCCAGTCGAGCCCCTTCAACGAGATGAAGGTGGCCAGCCAGTAGATAAACAGGACTACCGCCAGAGTGTAGAAGCGGTTCGAGGCCAGCAGCATGTCGCCCGTGTGGTCCATGCCGATGAAGGCGATGGCCACGGCGCCGAAGGTCAGTACCGTGGGGTACCAGATGGTACTCTCGATCCATTGCAGCCAGATGGCCAGGAAGCCGGCCTTCTTGCCGAAGGCTTCGCCCACCCAGCGGAACACGCCGCCCTGCTTGTCTTGAAACATGGCGGCCAGCTCGGCGGCGACCAGTGCCGTGGGAATCAGGAATACCAGCGCGGCGAACAGATAGTAGAAGGCCGAGCTTACCCCATATTCGGCCTCGGCCGGCAGTCCCCGCAGGGAGACCACGGCCGTTACATTCATGATGGCGAGCGTGAATACGCCCAGTTTGACAGATTTAGCGATGTTTGCCATATGCGTTTTAATTAAGTGTTGTAGGGTGGAGCAGCCACATTCATGCAGATAAACAAATATCGGCCGCTTGTTGTTTTACCGGCGTGAAATTATAAAGGAAGAAAAAATGGAAAATTCTATCTCGCAAGGCTGGCGGCGGTACGAGTCGAAAGTCTACGGCGCGCTGCACATCGCCATTCTGCTGTTGTCGGTATTTCTCGTGGTTACCATTTCGGTCGATACTTTCCGCAACCTGTCGTTCCTCAATCAGGGCAACTACATGACCATACAGTTGTGGGTGTGCACGCTCTTCATGTTCGATTTTCTGCTGGAGCTGGTACTCTCGCCCCACAAGTGGCACTATCTGAAAACCCACTTTGTCTTCTTTCTCGTGTCGATACCCTACCTGAACATCATCACCTACCTGCACATCGACTTTTCACCCCAGGCGGCCTACTTCCTGCGCTTCATTCCGCTGGTGCGCAGCGGGTATGCCCTGGCCATCGTGGTGGGGTGGTTCACCCGCAACCGGGCGTCGAGCCTGTTGGTTTCGTATCTCACCATGCTGTTGGCTACCGTCTACTTTTCGAGCCTGCTCTTTTTTGTGATGGAGCACGACTCCAATCCGCTGGTGGCTCACTATACCGATGCCCTGTGGTGGGCTTTCATGGACGTGACCACCGTGGGGTCGAACATCTATGCCGTCACGGCTACCGGCAAGATTCTGTCGGTCGTGCTGGCGGCCCTGGGTATGATGATGTTTCCCATCTTCACCGTTTATGTCACCAATCTGGTGCAGCGGACCACTCAGCAGAAGGAGGGGGCCTGACCCCTTGGTTCATCGTCGGGAAGCGGGGCTCGGGCTGTTCGGCCTTTCCCCCGTTCCGCTCGGCGGATCCGGTAAAAACAACGAGAGCCGGGAGATTCCCCGGCTCTCGTTGTGTGAGGAGAGGTGAGCAGCTCAGGCGGTTATCGTTACCGAGTCGCCGCTGAATACCGACAGCCCCAGTTTGTTCATGATGTAGCGCACGGCCAGTTGGGCCTTGACCGAGTTGCCCGCCTCGTCGATGGGCGGAGCAAAGGCCGAGATGCCCATCACGCCCGGCAGTACGCCCAGAATGCCGCCGCCTACGCCCGACTTGGCCGGTATGCCCGATGTGTAGAGCCAGTCGCCTGTGCGTTCGTAGAAGCCTACGGTCGAGATGAGCGAGGTAATCTTGGGCGCCAGCGAGGCGTCGAACACCTGTTGTCCCGTCTTGGGATTGACTCCCTTGTTGGCGATGGTCGCTCCGCACACCGACAACTGCTCGGCCGTGATACCCAGCGAACACTGGCGGGTATAGAGGTCGAGCGACAGGTCGGGGTCGTCGTAGATGCGGTTGTAGTTCTTCAACAGCCAGGCGATGGAGCGGTTGTTGAAGTTGGTCTCCGACTCCGACTTGTACAGCTCGTTGATCAGTTCGGGAGCGCTGCCCGACAGCAGGGTGATGTTGTCGACGATGGCTTTCCACTTGACCACGGCATTGCCCGTGGGCTGCACCATGCTGCACGCCGCGATGGCTCCGGCGTTGACCAGAGGCGTGGAGGGGTGGTCGTTTTCCAGCAAGATGGCCACAATTGAGTTGAAGGGCAGACCCGTGGCATCGGCTCCAATCATCGAGAGCAGCTTGTCGGCCCCGTATTGGCGCAGCACCAGTATGGCGGTGTGTACCTTGGAAACCGATTCGATGCCAAACCGGTATTGGGTGTCGCCCACCTCGATGATATGACCGTCGGTGAGGCATACGCTGATACCGAACAGTTGGCTGTCGACGCCGGCGAGGTAGGGAATGTAGTCGGCATTCTTGCCGTCGTGGTTATCGCGGTAGAGGTCGTGCGCTTCGTGTACGGCCTGCTCGATTTGAGCGATTGAAATCTCCTTTTTCATACCCGTTTCACTTTTTACATTTGCAGCGATACCCCGTGTGGGTAAACATGGTGCTCTCAACGGCGATATTCTTCTCCTGAGCGATGCGGGTAGTCGTGGGGTATTCGAGTTTTTCGAGGTCGGCCACGGCGTCGTTGATGTCTTTCAGCAACATGTCGGCCATGTCGCGGCTGAACCCCTGGCGCACCACGATGCGCATAACCACGCAGCTCTCGACACTCTTGGGCAGCGAATAGGCGGGGACCATCCAGCCGCTTTGGCGCAGGCGGTCTTGCAGGTCATACAGGGTCCACTTGGCACTCTTGGCATAGTCGGGGTGCATGTACCAGATGAAGAGCGGGTTCTCCACCCGGTCGCTGTAATTGACAAAGGGTTTCATCTTGCCTATCTCGTCGTGCAGATATTGGGTAATCTGCATGCTGTTGTACTGGATTGCCTTGTAGCCTTGGAATCCCAACCGAATGAACTGGTAGTACTGACCCAGAATCTGAGCGGCCGGACGCGAGAAGTTGAGACCCACTTGCGTGATGTCGGCGCCCAGGTAGTTGACACTGAACGACATTTCGTCGGGCAGGTATTTCTTGTCGCGCCATACGACCCAACCCAAACCGGGATAGACCAGACCGAACTTGTGGCCCGAGGTGCTGATGGAGAGAACCCATTTCAGCCGGAAGTCCCACTTCTTGTGCGGGTCGAGGAAGGGGAGGATAAATCCGCCCGAAGCGGCGTCGACGTGAATGGGAATGTCGTAGCCCGTTTTCTTGTTGTACTCGTCGAGCAGGTGGTCGAGCCGCTCCACGTCGTCATTCAGTCCTGTCCAGGTGACCCCTTCGATGGGGACGATGCAGATGGTATTCTCGTCGCACATTTTAAGCGCAGCCTCGGGATCGAGAGTCGGTTTGTCGAGGGTGAGGGGTACCTCGCGCATCTCGATTTGCCACAGTTGGGCAAACTTCTCCCACACAATCTGGTAGGCCGACGAGATGACAAAGTTGGGTTTGTCGGTCGGTTTTCCCTGAGCCTGACGTTTCTTGCGCCAGCGCAACCAGGCGGCGACACCGCCCAGCATACAGGCCTCGGACGAACCTATCGCCACGGCACCGCTCTTCCACTTGGCCTCCTCGGGCGAGTTCCACAGGTTGGCCATGATGTTGATACACTTGGCATTCATGACGGCGATGCGGGGGTACTCCGTCTCGTCGATATAGTTGATGTTGATGGCCTCGTTCATCAGTTTGGTCGCATACTTGTCCATGTAGGTGGTGACAAAGGTGGCCAGGTTGAGGCGGGGTTGCGTCTGGGCAAAGGTCTCGTCCTTGACCATCTGGTAGGCGATTTCGGGGGTGGTGGGCGCATCGGGGATACGCTCTACGGGCGAAGGTTTCAACATCTCGTCAGACCCGAAGATGCTCGTTTTGGCATCTCCTTCTCGTAAACTAAAATCTTTCATCGTATAAAGTATTTATGAATTAGACCAATGAACCCACTCTCCCCGCGGGGGGAGGGCGGCTTCTTGGTGAAACAACAGCCCCGGCGGGGCGAATGTTTACACCGTTGGGTTATTCCTGCACAATTTGGCACTTGTTAAAAAAAACGCTAAACATTCGGGAGCATCGATTGTTTTCCCCCTGTAACCCGGCCGGCAGGGATGCCGGCCTAAAAATTGCACAGACTATGAAAATAGAGACCGGGCGGGGTACAATCCCGCTGATTACACTCGTGGGCATTTGGTCCATCTCGGCGCTGAGTGCCCTGCCGGGGCTGGCGGTATCGCCTATTCTCGGACAGTTGTCCACTATCTTTCCCCATGCTTCGGAGTTTGACATACAGTTGCTCACCTCGTTGCCTTCGCTGTTGACAATCCCCTTTATCCTGCTCTCGGGCAAACTCACCGAGCGGGTGAACAACGTGAGGCTGTTGCAGGTGGGGCTGGTGGTTTTTGCCCTGAGCGGGGTACTCTACCTCTTCTCGGGGCAGATGTGGCAGTTGATTGCCGTAAGTGCCCTGCTGGGTATCGGGGCGGGCATCATCGTGCCGCTTTCGACGGGTCTTATTTCGCGCCATTTCGTAGGGCGTTACCGCACCCGGCAATTCGGATTGAGCTCGGCCATCACCAACGTCACGCTGGTTCTGGCCACGATGCTCACCGGCTATCTGGCCGAGGTGAACTGGCATCTGCCTTTCGTGGTCTACCTGGCACCCGTGCTTTCGTTGCTGCTCTCCTTCTCGTTGAAGCGCGACTCGACCTCGGCCCGACCGGTGGCCCAAACCTCGACCGGACGTCTCGACAAGGGTCGTCTGGCGGGGCTTATGGCCTTCTACGGACTCATTACCTACCTGGTAATCATTGTCAGCTTCAACCTGCCTTTCCTTATGAAAGAGTATCATTTCGACACGGGGGCATCGGGGTTCATCATCTCGCTTTTTTTTCTGGCCATCATGCTGCCCGGCTTCTTCCTCAACCCGGTGCTGTCGTTTCTGGGGTCGCTCACCAAGTTCACGAGCCTGTCGTTCATCGCCATCGGGCTGTTGCTCATACTGCTGTCGATGAGCGAGTGGGTGTTGGCGCTCGGGGCCATCTTCATCGGGCTGGGCTATGGGGTGATGCAACCCGTGATTTACGACCAGACCACCCGGGAGGCCGATGCCTCGCGGGCCACGTTTGCCCTGGCGCTGGTCATGGCCATGAACTACCTGGCCATTTTGCTCTGCCCGGTGATTATCGACGCCCTGCAATCGCTCTTCCATATTCACACCCAGCGGTTTGCCTTTGAACTCAACCTGGGCATTACGCTGCTCACCGTGGTCTGGGCCTATTGGAAACGGCACACCTTTTTGTTCAACGATGCTCCCGCCAATCCCGTTCAGCCATGAAAGCGATGCAAAACAAAGTGGTTATGGCCAACTGGGCCATGGTGGTGTCGAAGGTCTTCGGCGGCTTGAATGTGAATGCCCTGCACTACCTGCTCCCCCTGTGGCTCGCCCCGCTCACGGGAGCCACGTTCCGGTGCGTGTTTGCCGCCGTGGCCTTTTGGATTCTCGGTCGGTTTGCCTGGCCCGAAAAGGCCTCGACTCGCGACAAGTGGATTCTCTTCGTGATGGGGGCCGTGGGCATCTACGGCTATATGTTTTCCTACCTGATGGGGTTGAGCAAGACTACCCCGGTCTCGGCGGCCATCTTCACCTCGATGCAGCCGATATGGGTCTTTGTCATATCGGTGCTCTTCATGCACGAGCGGATTTCCCTGTTGAAGGTGGTGGGTATTCTGGTGGGATTGGGGGGCGCGCTGCTCTGTATCCTCACCCAGAAGAGCGACGACCTCGCCTCCGATGCGCTGGCCGGGAACCTCTTCTGTCTGATGAGTTCGATTATCTATGCCATCTACCTGGTGTTGAGTAATCAGTTCTTGAAACGTACCGGCACCTATACCCTTATGCGCTACACCTTTTCGGGGGCTGCCGTTTCGAGTCTGGTTGTCATGGCCTTTACCGGCTACGATGCTCCGTTGTTTGAATCGCCGCTTCATCTGTGGCCGCTGGCGCTGCTGCTCTTTGTACTCATCTTCCCCACGGTGCTGAGTTACCTGCTGATACCCATCGGGCTGCGTTATTTGAAAACGACGGTGGTGGCCATATACGGTTACCTTATTCTCATGGTGGCCTCGCTCACCTCGTTCCTTACGGGGCAGGACCGTTTCAGCTGGACGCAGATTCTGGCCATGGTGCTTATCTGTGTCGGGGTTTATGCGGTAGAGATTGCCGAGAGCCGCGGCAACCGTGCCCCCACGTCGCACCTACATTCGTCGCCTCATGCGTGACGGCCTTTGCGGTGGTACCGTTGCCACATCTTTTTCAGTTCTCCGGGGTTGCGGGTCACAATCACCGTGGTGACGGCCACGAGTATGACGCCTATGCCCATGGCCTGTATCGCACTGCAACGTTCGTCCAGAAAGATGATGCCCATCACCACGGCGGTGAGCGGCTCCATGCAGCCCAGTACGGCAGTGGTGGTCGAGCCTATGTGTTTGACGGCCAGAATGAGGGTGAGGTTGGAGACAAGGGTAGGAATCAGAGCCAGCAGGAAGAGGTCGATACCCGTCTTCCACGAGGGTACGGGGGCCAGCGCCTCGCCTTGCACCAGCAGATTGAGCAGGAAGAAGAGGCTGCCGGTCGAGAGTATGTAGAAGGTGAGTTTCAGACTGTCGATGCGGTTGACTTTTGACTGGTTCAGCCCCACGATATAGGAGGCGTAGGTGAGTACCGTAGTGAGAGCCAGAGCTACTCCCGTGGGGTTGACTTCGTCGCCGTGGCTCCCGCTCAGCAGGTAGATGCCGCTCACGGCCAGCAGGGTAGCGATTACAATCGGTACCGACAGCCGCTCTTTGAAAAAGACTACCATCAGTATCGTGACCAGTACCGGGTAGAGGAAATGCAGGGTGGTAGCCAGTCCGCTGGGAATGTAGAGGTAGGACTGGGTGAGCAGGAACGAGGTGGCGGCGTAGAGAAGGGCGAAACCGGCGATAACCGGGAGCTGCCGCCCGGCGATGTGGAAACGCTCCCGTCGCACCAGCAACACGATGGCCATCAAAACGGCCGATATGGCAAACCGATAGAATACGACCGAGTTGACCGATACCCCGGCTTTCAGGGCGGGTATGGCAAAGAGGGGTACGAGGCCGAATGTCGACGACGACACCACGGCATAGAACAGTCCTTTGATCGAGTGCATCTTTCTTTTCATGAATAGGGTCTCCCTTGGGACGAGTGGAAGGGCAGTCTTTCTTCCCGGTGGGGTTGTGTGTTGCAAAGGTAGGTAAAAGCGACTGCCGTCGGGCGTTGATAACCGTTTTTTTAAGATGTTTTTTATTCCTGCGGTTTGAGGGAACTTTGGTCTGACAGGAGCCGGGCGATATCCCGGGAAACAGAGAGGGCCGGCAGAAACGGCCGGCCCTCTCTGTGGCATCGTCTCTTATCGAGCATATTTCGAGTAAGCCTTTGCCAGCTTCACGTCATAATGATTTTGGGCATATTGGGGGCCGTTGTAGTACCGGGCAAAAGTGGCCCACTCTTTCCTTTGCAGGGCGGGGAGCAGCTTCCCTCGGTAAATAAAGCGGACGAAGAGTTTCAGCTGGCTGCGGGCGCTTTGTTGCATGGCGGCCACAAAACTCTCTACACTCTTTTCGCCACAAGCGGCAAAGTTGAACCCCATCACTTGGAACATGCCCCAACTGGCCGACGCATCGGCTGCCTCGCGGTCGATGGCTCGGGCCCTCTCCAACCGGTCGTACTCTTTGATTCCGCCGCGGTAGTGGCCTTTGTTCCATGTGGGATAGAGGATATCGCTGTTTTGAGCCGCATGTTCCGCAGGGTCTATCCCGCGTTTCTTCAACTGAGCCCAAAAGATGTGGCCTTCGAACAATATGGTAGGCTTGCCGGGTGCGACAAATCCCTGACAGCTTCCGCTTTCGACCTCTTGCACGGCCCTTAAAGCCGCCGTTTCACAGTCGAGCAGCATGGCACCCCGGCGGAAATCCTCGTCGACCAGTTCGGTCGCCTCGCTCTCTCCGCCCAACAGCAGGGCCTCCCAGGTGTCGTATCCTACGATGCCGTCGGGCTCCAATCCCTGTTGCTGTTGAAAGGAGATGACGGTCTCCCGCAGTTCCGGAGTGAATGTCAGGTCGTCTTTTACAGTGTACCCGGCTTGTGTCAGAGCGTTGTTCAGTATGGCTATCTCTTCTCCCGAGTCGCCTTGTTTTACAGTTTTCATAGTTTTCTGCGTTTTTTGTTTATATAAGATTTATAGTGTGCAAGAAATGAAGAAAAATGGAGATGATGATGGCATGAATTGATTTTATGAACCTCGCCTTACGGTTGGGAGGGTATCGCCTCCAAGTACATCTCTTTGAGGTTCAGAATGACTCGGGGGAAGCGTTCCAGCAGGTCGAGCCCGAGGGTACCGTCCTCCTCGCCGCTCAGGTAGGCGGGGGCTGTCGGTTGGCCGTCGGTCAGACCGATACCGGTATCTACCGAAACCGAGTCGAGCACGGCCGTGCCGCTACCGATGCGGAATGGGTGGTCCCGCAACGTATAGCTGCGGGTAATGGCTATGCCGCCGACCCCGGCGATGCGCAGGGTATCGGGGGTGCCCGTGGCCTCAACCTCGGCCCGATGCATTTGATACCAGCGGGGCAGCAGGGTGGTGTAGTAGCCTCCCGTGTCGAGGTGGAAATAGAGTGGCTTGCCCTTTTCGTCGGTAGTTGCCAGACGCAGTCCCTCGGAATCGGTTTGCATCAGATTGCTCTCGTCGAGTGGATTGGGGGTAGGTGTGGCGGGAATGATGAACTCTCGGTGGGCAAAGTCCATCTGTATTTCCTGCATGCATTGCATGACGGGCCGGCCGATGACCGGTGGCAACATTCTCCCGATGCTGTCGGCCCGGGCATGGCCCGTTTGCATGTCAACGATGAGGAAGGGCACGTTTGTCCACGCCATGCCGCCGATGCGCAAGGTGTCGGCTATGGCATAATGGCCTGTCTGCATGCCGATGCCGGCCATGGGCATATCGATTCCCAGCAGCCGCAGCCCGTGGTCGCGGGCCTGTTGCGATGAGATGATGTTGTAGCCTGCCCCGGTGTCGAACAGCAGTTGGCTCTCCCGGTTGTTGATGGCTCCGTCCATGAGCAGTGCGTGTTGGTCGGTACGGTCGTCGATAATCATGGGAATACGATAATCTTCGGCTGGGTGCAGCGGTCGGAAGAGGGGCGCATAAAAGGCGAGTGCCGTCCACTGTTTGGCCAGCGTGCGGTAAACGGCGGTTTGTGTGCTGTCCACGCCCTGAGCCGTCAGTTGGTCATAGAGGCTTTGTACCAGTCCGACCGCTTCGGCATAGTGGTTGGTTCGGGCCAGATTCACCCCCAGCAGTGTGGCCATGCTCAGGGTATTGGACCCCAGCTCCTGCGCGTGTTGGCTCAGCAGGTCGTTCAATACGATGCAGGCCGAGTCGGGGCGGTTGAAGTAGTGATGGGTCAGAGCTACGGCCATCTGCCGGAGCAGGGGAGTCACCGAGTCGGTCGGGGTGACTTTCAGCTCTCGGGCCAGGTCGAACCAGCGGCTTTCGCTCATGAGTTTACCGAAGCGAGCTTCGGCATTCTGTGCCTGAGTCGTGAGCGAAACGAGCAGGACGATAAGAAGGAGATATCTTTTGAACATCGTTGGGAGGATATTGAGAATGATAAAATTCTTTTTAAGCAAAAGACGACAGGTGGCCTGTCACGCGAGAACCCGGAGGAGTCATCGTCCCAGGCACTCGTCGATATAGGCTTTCATGGCTGGCACAGCGGCTTCGGCACTTTGCAGCAGTTTGAACTGAGCCCGGGTACGTACCAGGTTGTGTTCGGGATACTTGATTTTATAGTAGGTGTCGCCGTTGATGTAGTCGGTGAGGAAGCGCACGGCCTGCATGTAAGGGAAGAGGGTGGCGGCGTAGGGCAGGTTGTCGGTCTCGACATCGGTAAGGAAGGTGCGGGCCGTCTCCAAGTAGCCCCTGGTAAAGGCCTTGAATATCTCCATGTCGAAGTTGACGCGGTCGAGATTCCGGTCGTCCTCCTCACCCGTGTTGGCTGCGGTGCGCATGAAATCGCCAAAGTCGGAGAAGATGTAGCTGGGCATCACCGTGTCGAGGTCGACCACACACAATACCCGTCCCTGCTCGTCGAACATCATGTTGTTCACCTTCGTGTCGCAGTGGCAGATGCGCTTGGGCAATTTCCCCTCGCGGTGTAGCCGTTCGGCCCGGCACATGTCGAAGGCCCGTCTTTCGAGCTCGTCGAGCAGGGGAAGCACCTCGGCCACCCGACCCGCGGGGTCGGCGGCTATGGCTTCGTGCAGTTGTTGCAGACGGAACTCCATGTTGTGGAAGTCGGGAATCGTCTCGCCCAGTTCCTCCGGTATGTCGGCCAGCATGGCCTGAAAGTCGCCGAAAGCCCGGCCGGCCTGGTAGGCGTATTGAGGATTCACGGTGTCGTAGCTCCGGGCGTGATGAATGAAGAGGAGTACCCGCCAGTAACTGTCGCCGTCGAAGTAGTAGAGTTTGCCCTCTTGGGTGGGTACCAACGTCAGCACCTTGCGGTCGATGTCGGTCTCGCCCCGCTCCTCCAACTTGTGGCGAATGTGGGTCGTCACCCGGTAGAAGTTGTTTTGCAGCATCTCCACGTCGGTAAAAATCGTATGGTTGATGCGTTGCAGCACATAGTCAGGAGCCTCGGGCGGAGTCGTGGTCACTTTATACGAGTCGTTGATGAGACCAGCGCCCAATGGCTTTATTTCGCACACCTCACCCTTCAAGGCAAAATGCGGCAAGATTTCGGTTAACTTTTTCATACCTGTTTTTTCGTTGTGTAAATAGGAACAGCGATAGGGTTGTAAAGATAGTGAAAGGCGAGAGCCGTGGCAAATGAAAACACAGTTTTCAAGTTTGACAAGGCCGAGCCGCCTCCTGTCTTCTACAAAGATAGTGAAAGGCGAGAGCCGTGGCAAATGAAAATTCAGTTTTCAAATCTGATTTGGCCGCGTTGAATCCTGTACGATTCCGATATACGAAAAGTATAAAGGTCAACGAAAACCAGCATCTCAAATTTGGCGATGCGCGGTCCATTTCTTATATTTGTATTTCCATAGGCCGTGAACCGGGTGGTGACCGCCGGTGTTCATCGCTTGTGATTACCGCAGACAATGCTGCCGACCGGGTAAGGTTTGGCTGTTCGGCCGCTCCCGGGTATCGTGCGGTATGATAGGAAAAGAATTGAATAATTAAATAGTAATACAATGATTGAGCAAATTAAAGAAACCGCTGCCTACATTGCCTCGAAAGTGCAGGTATTGCCCAAAACCGCTATCATCTTGGGTACCGGATTGGGCGAGTTGGTAAACCACATTACCGATAAGACCGAGATTCCCTATACCGAAATCCCCAATTTCCCTGTGTCGACCGTCGAGGGGCACAAGGGCAAACTCATCTTCGGTAAACTGGGCAAGAAAGATGTAATGGCCATGCAGGGCCGTTTCCACTATTACGAGGGGTACGACATGAAACAGGTTACCTTCCCCGTGCGGGTGATGAAGGAGCTGGGCATCGAGCACCTCTTCGTCTCCAATGCAGCCGGCGGCATGAACCCCGACTTTGCTATCGGCGACATTATGATTATCCGCGACCACATCAACCTCTTCCCCGAACACCCGCTGCACGGGCGCAACTACAACGAGCTGGGCGTGCGTTTCCCCGACATGAGCGAGGCCTATTCGCACCGCCTCATTGCCAAGGCGCTCGAAATTGCCGAGAAGAACCACATCAAGGTACAGCAGGGTGTCTATGTGGGCACGCAAGGTCCTACGTTCGAGACACCGGCCGAGTATCGCTACTTCCGCATCATCGGTGGTGATGCCGTGGGTATGAGCACCGTGCCCGAGGTAATCGTGGCCCGTCATGCCGGCATCGAGGTATTCGCCGTGTCGGTCATCACCGACCTGGGTGTGGAGGGCATCGTCGAGAAATGCTCGCACGAGGAGGTACAGAAAGCCGCTGCTGCCGCACAGCCCAAGATGACCTTCATCATGAAAGAACTGGTAGAACAATTTTAATCCCCAACCGTTAAAAACAAGACAAAGCCCATGACACTCGTGGGCTTTGCCGCTATACAAGCCATGGAAGAAGAAAAGCGTACCGAAATAGCTTCGCTGGGCGAGTTTGGTCTGATCGACCACCTCACGAAGCAGATACAACTCAAAAACTCCTCGTCGCTGAAAGGGGTGGGCGACGATGCCGCCGTGCTCGACTACTCGGGTAAACGCGTCCTCGTTACCACCGACCTGCTGCTCGAAGGGGTACATTTCGACCTCACCTACGTCCCCTTGAAACACCTGGGGTACAAATCGGCCGTGGTCAATTTCTCCGACATCTACGCCATGAACGGCACCCCGCGGCAGATCACCGTATCACTGGGCGTGTCGAAGCGTTTCTCGGTCGAAAACCTTGAAGCCCTCTATGCCGGCATACAACTCGCCTGCGACATCTACGGCGTCGACCTCGTGGGGGGCGATACCTCGGCCTCGATGACCGGACTCACCATCAGCATCACCTGCATTGGCGAGGGCGATCCCGATAAAATCGTCTATCGCAACGGAGCCCGAGAGAACGACCTTATCTGCGTGAGCGGCGACCTGGGTGCCGCCTACATGGGGTTGCAACTGCTCGAACGTGAAAAGCGCATCTTTGCAGGCGAAACCGAGTTCAAACCCGCCTTCGAAGGACATGAGTACCTGCTCGAACGCCAACTGAAACCCGAGGCCCGCAAAGACATTGTGGCCGAACTCGACAAGGCCGG
>DXDM01000038.1 GCA_019115485.1 Candidatus Barnesiella excrementavium
CACAAACTCAACCTCAACAACTGGGAACCTCTTATCAAGAGTATTGATTTTTATATTGCTCCCGAGGCTACGATTTTCGAACCCGACAAAAAACAGCAGGGTTTACAATTCAACATTTCCCGAGTCGTATCCAATGATACCCCTACTTATTACCTCAATGGCGATATCTCTTTTCTGGATAAGGAGAAAATCAAGAAAGAGTACCTTCAAGAGTCGCTCTTTTACAAAATCGCATCTTTTGAAGACTGGAAGAGTCTAAGAGCCGGCGAATCGTATGAAATCGAGAATAAGGTGCGGTCCGACATGTTGGTTCATGAAGAGGTACTATCGCCCGACAACACCTCACTGCTCTCCGTGGGAGCTGAGGTCAGTTATGTCTACAACAAGCGACTGCATTTGGCCAACTTGTCCAAAAAATTATTCTCAGGGTTTCCGCTGAGTCTCTTTAATGCCGAGCCCAACAATACACAGAGTGTCACGGCCTATATTTCCACGCTCATTCGGTCCGAAGACAAGGAAAGCAGGGTTGTATGGAGCGGTCCTGTGGATTATTTTTTCAATGGACTTTCTCCGCTTCTCTCCTATCCCGACAGTGGAGCTTACAGCATGGAGATTGCCGTACAATGTTCGGACGGAATCTATAAAGGAGTATTTCCTCTGACCCCTTCGAAATATGAGAACCGGGCCGATTACCTGGACGATTCGCTGGAAATGATCATGTTGGAAAAGACATCGTCCAATAGTAACCTATACATACCCTCTGCCATGAACGATACGGTCATACAAGACAATGTGATGCGGGTATCGAGCTATGAGAATCCTTTTATATTCCCGGCCGAACAGACCTACTCCGTATCGAACAAAGCCATCGTAGGTATTACATCGGTCACCGCGACCCTGTCGGAGGGACAGTTGGGCGAATTCCCGCTGTACCTGTTTACCGAAGAGGGTATCTGGACCATGCAGAACGGTTCGGGAGCAGCCTGTTACAGTTTGCAGTCCCAATTAAGCCGGGAACCTATCTCCAAAGAGTATCCCATTATCCCGCTTGAAGAGGCTGTCATATTGGTATCGCCCAAAGGGCTATCCATATTGCAAGGTACTTCGGTACAACAAATCATGTCGTTCGACGAACTTCCCTACGAGGATAACAGTCTGGTAAAGAATCACAACCTCGAATACGCGATGTTACAACCCACTTATGACTTCACCTCCTTGTCGGAGTATATCAAGAAGAGTGTCATGGCCTATAATCCGCTCGAAAAGGAGTTGATTATCTGTTTACCCGCACTTGAATATACGCTGGTTTTTCATCTTCCTACCCTGTACCTGTACCGCACGACCCAGATTTACAAGTCGTTCCTATCCGATACGAGCCGCCTACTCGGTCAGGATTATCAAGGGCGTATCTTTGACATAAAGAACGAGTTGTCGCAAACCATTATGCCGATGTCGATTTTAACGCGACCCTTCTCATTTCAAAGCGAGACCTATCAGCGTTGCCGCGAAATCTCATTACGCGCCGAGAAAGAGGCTTATGAGCTCATCTTCTCCTTATGGGGAGGAAACGATGCCGAAGACAAATTCAGACTCATCGGCAAGATTTCACATTCGGGAAAAATCCCCGGCAAACTGACCATGCGTGTCACCGGTCCGGCCTACAAATATTTCAGGATTCTCATAACCGGCAAGGCCTCGCCCAACTTCCACCTGTGGGCTACGGATATGCTGTTTGACCTCATCGACCACCCCTATCACCTGCGGTAAGTCATCTACCCGGGAAGAGAGCTACTCGACCTCCTGTCCTTATTTCACCAGCGACAAGCGTATCGAGATGCCATAGTTGCTGTTGGTGATGGGATAGGACGACGACGATACCAGCGGCGTGTTGATTTGGTGATCGAAGTAGGCTCCCACGGTGATGCGCTTGCTCAACACATAGTTGGCGGTGAGCTCAATCATCGTACTGCGGGTACCGCTGGTAGCCTGGGTAAAGTTCTGCTCGATGCGTCGAATCAGCGCCTGATTCTTGCGGAAGGAGAAATCGGCATTGATGGTCAGGTCGTTGCTGACGCCCGTCTGCGACCCTCGCAGTTTGAGAATCGTGTTGAAATTGGCTATCTTGTACCCGGCACCGATGGTAAAGTCGGTCGTGGTAGCCTCGACAATCTGCCCGGCGGCCGAGTTGAGCGTGAGGGTGCGCGAATCGTTGTAGCGTATGTTGCCGGTGATATTGTTCTTCAACGTGACCGAAAGTCCGATAAGCGGAGCGAACTTCTCGGTAATCATGACCGACGAGATGTCGTAAGGCGACGAGGGTATGGGGTTGCCCGACAACTCGTCGCGAATGAAACCGAAATCGCCGTCGGAACTTACCCAGTTCAGATAGGACGAGAAGGAGCCCACCGAGTAGGTACACTGGTAGGTATGCGACAGGGTGAATGCCTTGAAATGTTTCTTGATCAACGGTATCTGCATAAGTCCGTCGTAGGTGATACGCCAGTTGGGCAGGATTGCGGCCAGCGAGGGGAAGGGCGACAGCCCCACCTTGTTGGCATCGATGCCCGAGTAGGCAGCCAGGAAGGCGGGTATCATCACATCGGCCGAGCTGCGGTTTACCCCGCCGTTGGCCGAATTGTAGGGCGTGCCGGCCAAACTGGTCGACGCAATGAAGCCTTTGTTGGGATAGTTGCCCAACGAAGCGTACTGGGCTTCAAGACGGGCGGCTATGATTTCGCGGTTTTTGAGGAACTCGTTAAATGCCTGTGAAGCATAACCGTCTTTTGACGAACTGCTGCGGAAGGCAGTCTTCAAGGCAATGTGTGTCTTGGTGTAGCTACCGCCACGGGTCGTGGGCATATCGGCATACATGAACTGCATTTGCGAACTGCGCGTGTCGGTGCGATTGCCGGTGAGGTTGATTTTCAAGCCGCGTATGGGTTCGAGGGCCACTTCGATATTGAACTCCTCGGTGCGCCCGATGACAGCCGGACTAATCTGGGTCGAGTCGCACAACAACCAGCCGCGCTCCTTGGCCCGATAGACATAGTTCTCATCGGTAAAGCCGAAGGCAAAATCGAGACCGGGCGACATGGGTCCGTAGGAGGTGGACTGCCCGAAGATGTCGCCGACGTTGGGCGAGAAGAGGGGCAACGAGGTGGTGTTGGTCTTGCGATAACGCACACTGGCATTACGCACCATCATCAATCCGCGCAACGAATACTCGGCGGCCTCTTTCCAAAAGTTAGGTTTCTCCTTGCCGGGCGTAATCACAATGTTGAGCCGTTGTGTACCCCGGTCGAGAATCGCTATGCTGTTGGCGTCGATAACCTTGGTGCGTACGGCCACCCGCTTGCCGGCATCGTCGCGAGCCACCACTTTCACCTTCTTGTTGTTGAGGTTGTGCCGCAGGGTCACCGTAGTATCCTCACGCAGCAAAATGGTACGTTCGAACTTGCGCTCTTTTTTCTTGGTCGTCAACGACCGGTTGCTCGACGAGAAGCGGCGGTTTATCTTTTGCAGATATTTCGACTTGTTGTAGAGCTGCTCGAAGTTGAAACGTCCGTCGAGACTCATCTGCCCCTGGTTGTTGATGGTGTTGCCCAACTCGATGTCGCTCGAAATCTGGGCACCCCGGTCCCACGTGTAGGTGGCATTGTATTTGGCCGTGAAGGCCATATAGTCGAGAGCCGGTATTTTACTGAACGGAGCGGTGTAGGAGGCATTGAAGGTCTGATTGTAATTCCAGGGAGTACCCAGGTTCTTGATGCTGGACATCACGGTATCTTTCCACGCCCGGTATTCATCGGGGAAAAGTTCTTTGTTGACAGCTCCCACAGGCTCCTCGATATGGGCGTTGGTCATCGTTTGAAGCGAGAAGTTCAACGACTTGGTGAGATTCCACGAGAGCGAGAACTGGCGGTCCCACAGGAAACTCTTGCTCACGCTCACGGGCAACGCCATACCGCCCGACCCGCTCACATCGCGTATCTGCTGCTCATAGTAGTAGCGCGACATGTTGGTGTTGAAGGCGATGTTGCTGGGCAGATAGTTGAACTCCCACTCTTTCAAGAATTTGAGATGCTTCGACGTGCTCTTGATGCCTTTGAAAGGAATAAAGGGTTTGACAAAGGGGGTGTAGGAGTAGGTAAAGCTGCCCCGATAGTCGTAGGTGTTTTCAAACTCGGTCGTGGGGTCCTGGTTGGACTGCCGGTTGTAGGAGTAGCTCAGCGAGAAGTTGGCGGGGTCGTAGGGCATGGGATTCTTGCTGCGCACATCGAACATCACACCCGAGAGGCTGAGGCTCTCGACAGTCGACCGCTCGATCGAAGCGCGGCTTATCGAGTCGCGCTCAGCTTTGCTACCGGCATTCTCCAAGGCATCTTTGAGCAGAATATCCTGGTCGAGCGGGTTGTACTTGGGCGAGGTGCGCTGCTCGGTGAGCGAGTAGAACAACGGTGCTTTGAGTTTGACCTTCTCGGGCAGGAAACGTCCCAGTTCGACCATCGTGGCGATGTTGTACTGGTAGTAGTCGTCGAGCCGACGCTCGGTCAGGCTCTGGTCGATACCGCCGAAACCTACGGTCTCGACATGGCCGGCCACGTTGAGCGTGGCAATGTCGGAAAGCCCCAGGTTCAGATTGGCCTTGGCGGCCCAACCACCCGACTGGTCAAAGTCGGTGAGCCGCATCTCGTTCACCCAGACCGTGATGGACTTGGTGGCGTTGGAGTTGTTGCGCACCCCGATCATCATCGTGCGCACGTCGCTCAACGAGGGATTACCCACGATGGAGACCTTGTTCTGAGACTTCTCAGGGTCGTAGATGGAGTAACGGGTCTGATAGGTCACGCCCGAGTTATCCTGCCGCTTCTTGGCATTACGCTCCAACTTCAAGTCGGTGAAGACCGACAACGGGAAGTCGAACATGTTGGACGATGGCCACACCGTTTCCTGGTCCTGTGCGTTGTAGGTGCTGTAATTGCCCGGCTCGGTCAGCGTCAGGGGTATCTCATACTCATAGTAATTAGACTTGCTGTCGGAACCCAACCGCAGGAATACCGACACGTCGCCGTCGCGCAGGTTGGTGACGTCGTCGATAAGCTTCTCGGCATGGACAAACATCTGCAACCGCTTGTAGGTGCGCATGTCCATACCGCTGTTTTTGTAGACGGCACGTCCCTCGCCGGTGGGCAGGTCGGTCACCTTCAACGACATGGCCTGCTCGTTGAGCTGGGTAATCTGCGATTGTCCCGGGTCGATGATACGGGTGACTCCCGGCGGCAATACATAGTTTACCGGTTCCTGGCCGGCATTCTCCTCGATATTGACTACCGAGACGTCGAGATTGCCCTGCGCCGGTGTATTGGTGGACTTATCTACCGCATAGTCGTAGGTACGCCATTCGCCCCGCACCAGTTCGAGGGTGGCAAAACGCAGGTGGGTCTCTACCTCGAATCCGGTCATGAACATACGGATAAAGCGGATTGTCTTGAAATCCTGAATCGAACCGACCTTCTTTTGCGGTTGTGCCAGAGGTACCTTGAACTGGTACCACACGGCACGCCCCTCCTGTCCGTTGCGCAGGGGGACGGTGGTCTCGCGCTTGTCGGTGATGTAGTTCTTGCCTACCACCAAACTGTCGGGACAGAGCGATATGCGGTACTGGTAATAGCGTTCATACTCGTTGAGGGTGTTGTCCTGGTTGATGTCCTCAACATCGGGTACACTCTTGGCCGACTGGTAGTAGGAGTCGTCGACCTCCTCGGTCGAACGCGAGTTGCCCTCGGTGCCGTTGTAGTGTTTGTACCGGTCGAGAATCGAGGTTTCGGCATCGTCATAGTCGTGCCCGCGATAGAAATGATAGTTGTCACTCGCCGGGTCGTTGAAGGGCGAGAACTGGTCTTGCCGCATGGCTTCGACCACGGCCGGCGACAGTTTCGCCTCCAACTTGGCCAGGAAATCCTTATACGACGAGAATCCATACTCCTCGTCGTTGGTCAATCCGTCGAGGCCCACATCTTGCAGGGCCCGCGCACCACTGGTGTTGTCGAAGGCGTAGGTGAGCGACTGACGCTTGGAGACCTTACCCCACGCCGTAGTGGAGATCTGCGTCGTATCGCCGTCGATGGGCAGGCCGTTCTCAAACGATTTCATGCCGTCTTTGAGAATATCCTCCGACACCTCACCCAGGTTGAAATAGAGGTCTCCGCCCTTGTGGTTGGTCTGGTTCTCGTCGAGGAAAGGGTCCATGAGCCAGAACTGGATATATTCGATATTGGACGACTCGAAGTCGGTGTAGTCCATCTTGCGCATGATACCGCCCCACCGTTTCTCGGGATTGAGCAACCTCCCCTGGTCATCGATATTGTCGGCATCGAGGTTGTAGGGGCCGCGCTCCTGCGGATAGTACGAGAGGTTGAGTGTCTGCTGCGTAGTCGACTCGCCATAGTTAATCTCCTTGTTGGGGAAGATTTCGCGCACGCTCACCTCGCGCACATAAGGGTTGGAGAGCTGGTCCAAATCGTTTTTCAGGTGAGCGGGTATAAGGTTGGAGTTCTTCTGCGTGAACATGCGGTCGATGTAATACCACGACATCAGAGCCCGGTTCTGCCCGTAGCGCACGTCGTTGGAGTAGCGGGCCTCAGGGAATAGGGCATCGGAATTGGGGTCGTAGGGGGTGGAAGCCAGTGTCCAGGAGTAGGGAGATTTGAGGTCGAGGCCCGTTTGGGTCGACTCAAAATCATCGATATAGGAGGTACCCTGCGAACTGCCGGTCTTGGACTGGTGCGGCACCAGTTGGGCAAACTCGGCCGTCAGGGCCAGCGTCGAGGGGGCCGTGGCGTTGACAGTGGGAATCTTGTTGAGCCAGTTAGTGAGCCACAGGAAACTGGTGTTGTACGACAGGTTCACCCCCCACAACGTGTTGTTGAGCACCTCGTCGCCCATGCTCACCTTCTCGGTAAGCGGCTTTTCGGAGAGGTGCATGATGGTGGCTCCTATGTTGAAATCCTTGGAGAAGGCATAGTTCAGGTCGAGCCCCAACATGGTCTTGCGCTGCATGTTGAACATCGACTGGTTTTCGAGCGAGACGCTGATGGGGGTACCGGCCTCGATGATACTTTGGTTCAAGATGGTAACGACACCCATGGCGTAGTCGACAATGTAGTCGGAGTTCTCGACCAGTGTCATACCGCCTGCCGTGACCACCACCGAACCGCGGGGTACGTTCATGGCGTTCAGGCTGATTTCGGCCCCCGACGAGGCCTTGTACTCACCGGTCATAATGAACTTGTTCTTCTCGGAGACCTGCTGGGCGATGGTGAGCGTCGAGTCGTAAAGTTCCTGGTAGACATATTTTTCGGCAATGGCGGCATTACCTATCTGCTCGGCCAGGTGACTGCCGAAGGGCTCGATAACGGGGAAGATGATGCGGCCGTTCGACGACTGAATGGTGTAGCCCTCGATGTAGTCGAAGATACCGTCGGAATATTCGGTTTCGTTGGCGTCCAGGCGGTCGAGGTTCATCACCTGCAAGAGGGTCTTGTTGGCGATATTCCCTTCGGGAATGTTGTTGACGGCCACACCGGTGGAGTCGCTCTGATACTTGATGTAAAGACGGAACTTGTCTTTCTGTACCTGATAGGCTCCGAGCGAATAGACGTTTTTCATCATCAGGTCCCAGATGGGAAGCGAGGTGGTTACGGTCGAGCCCTTCAACATTTTCAGGAAGAGGCATTGGTCGGTATCGGTCACATCGCCCGAGAACTCGCCTACCTGATAGACCTGCCCGTTGTAGGTATATTCATAGGCCACGGCCAGCATCTCGTCGGCATTCAGCTTGCTCTTCAACGAGATGTAGCCCAACTGTTCGTTCAAGGTGTACTCCGACGAGGAGAGCTTGCGGGCACTCTCGATCTTCACATAGTCCTGACCTCCGTCGATGCCAAAGGCCGAGAGGGGTTCCAGCGCCTGGGTCACCAGGTTGATGTTGCGGGCATCGGGGTAACCGTCCTTAATCTCGGCATAGAGGGTATTGGAGTTGTTCATGGGGTTGGGCTGAGTCGTGGTCGAAATCCAGTGCGAGTTGCCGATGTGGACATTCTCGGCCAAATCCATGAATCCCACGATATTACGAGCCTCCTCGTAATTGCCCTGCTTGTTGGTTATCCACACCTCGATGCGGTTGATGCTCACACCCGACGACACATAGGGCAGTTTGGAGGCAAACTTGTCGTAGTTGTCCCGGAAGAAGTGGGCCAGGAAAAAGTGGCGGTTCTCGTCGTAGGCGTCGGCCCGAATCTCAAAGGGCGTAGTCTGGGCTCCACCGCTGGCATTGACGGTCTTCGACTCGGATTGCTGTTGCGAGATGAGGGCCGTGGCGGTAAGCTTGCCGAACTGCATGGTGGTCTTGATACCAAACAGGGCCGTGCTGCCTCGTATGAGCGACGACCCGGTGGTCATACTCACGTTACCGGCCTCGATGTTCTTGATGATTTCGTCCTCCTTGCCCTCGTATTGCAGTTTGAGGTTCTTGGAGTCAAAATCGAAAGTGGCGTCGGTATTGTAGTTCATGTTGAACGACATCTTGTCGCCCACCTTGGCTGTGACCGAGGCCTGTATCTTTTCATCGAAATCGAAGTAGGTCTTCTTGCGGGAACTCATCGGCAGGGCCGGGTTGTCGAGCTTGTTGTATTTCAACCCCATGTTCAGCTCGATGGAGCCCTGGGTAGTGAGTTGCACACCACCGGGGCCAAAGACTTTTTCGAGCGGCCCGAGCGAGAAGTTCATGTCGAGGAAGTTGAACTCCGACTTGCTGTTTTCGGCAAAAGTTTGAGCATTGCGCTCCCGGTAATACTGCTGCATCGCCTTGCGCAGGGTATAATCGTTATATTCGTCGGCCGATAGCATGAAGGGGGTAGCCACGTCGACCCCGGCCACCCGAGTATGAATCACGTAGCAATTGGTCTCGGGGTCATACTCCACCTCGGTTTTGAGGTTCGAGGGATTCTTCAAGTCGACCGGAGCCTTTTGGTCGATTTCGTCATACGACTCGGGCACCGTCTTGGCTACGGGGAAACGCATGGGAATGGAGTCGGTAGTCGGCTGGGCAGCCTCACCGGCTTGCGGGGCCGGACGGTTGGCAGGGGTATTCTGCGGATCGGGTGCCTGCATAGCAGCAAAAGCGGAATAGAGACCTAATCCGCTCACAGCCAATACTACTATCGTTCCAATCCTTATCCGTCTTCTCATTCGATACTCCTGCACATGGTTCCGCACGCCTTTCGGTTGAAAGAGCGACGCGTCGGTATCAGAGCATTTTCAGAGCCTGTTTGATAACCTCCTCGACCCGCATCGACGGGGTCTCGCGCAGCAGTTTCTGAACTGCCTTTTGCGACTGAGGCTGCGAAAATCCAAGCATCACCAACGCGGCCACGGCTTCCTCGTAAACCTCGGAGGCTGCGGGCGTACTTATTACTAACGGATTGTCGGTAGGTTTTATTTTATCTTTCAAGTCAACAATTACACGCTGTGCCGTTTTCGCCCCGATTCCCTTCACCGATTTCAGCAGGTTCAGATTTTCAGAGACAATGGCCTGCTCCAATTCGGCGGGATTGAGCGACGACAGAATCATGCGCGCCGTATTGGGCCCCACCCCTGAAACCGAGATGAGCGACACGAACAGCTCCCGCTCGTGACGATCGCCAAAACCGTAAAGCTGATAGGCATCTTCACGAATGGCTTCGTAGACATAGAGCCGGGCCGATTTCCCCTTGGCCAGCCCCGAATAGGTGTTGAGTGAAATGTTGAGCAGGTAACCTATACCCATGCACTCGACCACGGCCGTAGCAGGGGTGAGTTCGGTCACCTCACCGGTAATATATTCGATCATAGACAGTTCCTCTTTATTCTGATTTTCCAGACCTGACAGGGCCCTCGGCCACCACCGCTTTCCGGGCAATCTGCCCCAAGCCCTGCCCGCTTGTTATGCGATTGCAAACTTAACAATTTATCGGGAATCGGGGAAATATGCCGGGGCAAAAGATTTAACCGTTCTCCTCCATTATAAAACGGAATCGGGCATGGAATCATGAATCGGCTTCACCGATTACCCTCCTGCTCCTATTTGTTCCAAGTATCTTTTGAGCACAAGAGCACACGGCAGTTCGCCCGAAAGCTCCACAAGAATCGTATCGTTCTTTATGTAGTATGCTTTGGGATAGCTATCGGTCAGTTGAAACAACTCTTCGGAATGATTCCTGATAGTGAATCCCGGATTAAACGCCTCAACAAAGGACTGGTATTGCGAACTGTCACCCAAAGCCAGTCCCATTACCCTATCGGCCACTCCAAATGCCTCATACTCTTTCAAATTAGCTATTGAGTTAAGACAGTGTGGGCAGGTATACGAGAATGCAAAAATCACATAGGTGCTATCGACCGAACATTCGACAAACCGACTCAACCGGCTATCATGCAACGGTACTCTAACGAGGTCTCCGGAGAAACGACTTTCCTGTCCTTCGTTATAAGTATAACCGGTCACAAATGCCGATAGACCGATAAAGACAAAAATAATAAGAGACACCCATAAATTAGAATCCAATCTATTATCACCATTTTTCCCGATCATACCTAACAAAAAGAGCAGGACCCCATTTCTTATAAGAACTATTGTCGGCGATGAATTCAATATTGACACTTGACCAAAACAGCCACAGTCTTGTACATCAAGGCAGACCCACCCGTACAAGTACACCAAGGTAAATATCGATACCATGACGGCTCCTGCAATAGCCAAGGCTTTCTCGTATATCCGAAACAGGAGCAACAGCCCAAGTGTTATTTCCAAAAGAATAATGACGGGCGACAAGAATCGTACGGGTTCAAATCCATACGTGGCTATTACCTGATCAAATGATGAAGCGTCGAAAGCTTTTAATCCCCCCGAAAGAATAAATACTAATCCGGTGATTAAGCTGCAGATTTCTATTTTCTTATTTCCCATAGTATCAAAAAAATACCGGAGGCCATAGCCTGGCCTCCGGCTTCAACATGCTTTTTAACTGCAAGAATAGGTTATGCCATCGCTAGCCTGGCTCTCCATGACGATCTCCAAGTCGGCACAGTTGGAAGCACCGAAACTTGACGGGTCTATGGTCCGTGTCAATCCATGAGACGAATTACATACACACGACGATTCCTTATCACAGGAAACGAGGAATGCCGCGCCTCCGAGTATGGCAATAACTCCTACCAATAAAAATTTAACTCTTTTCATAACGAAATAAGTGATTAACCTTTTACTATCACAAGGTTTTGATTTGAACGCCTCCACTTTTACGGCTATTGGCTTCTCCGTCAATATAAAAAGCTAGCTATTATATGCTGTGAATGATTAGGGTTTGTACATATTCTGTGTTCTTTCCCACGGTTTGCAGACTCTCCCCTTTGGAAATTCATTCCCCTTTCAAAATATTTATCTTACCTGTATCCCGTATATAATTACATATCTATTTTCGCCTCTCAACTCCTCCAAAGGCGTGTTTAAAAAAGAAAGCGCAGAGTTGAAATCCTATTTATGTAGTACAGGCTCTGGTAAACCTTTCAGTCTAAATAGGCGCAACCCTGCGACACAGATATGCGACGCAGAAATAACAATGCCCATTCTCGACTGTTTTTTTGAAATTTACCAGATTTCGTACTATCAGAGAATAGCATTTACGCTTTCGCGTAAAAAAATATGTCTGTAACCCATTTCGGGTTACCCCGCAAATATACATTTTTTCTTTTTTACAACAAAATTTACACCTCTTTTCTTCATAATGAAACTTAACAAGCTATTCACTCTTCCTCAAACAAATCGGGTGGAAAAGTTGTTAATCTTTATATATCTGTTTTTCTTTATTGTATTTTTTCTACTTTTGTAATAAGAAAAGGTAGGCACCCGTCGACTTGTCGTTTACAGAACTTGAACGGAACCGTAGGGCCGACTGACAGAATTATGAATTTATCACTATTCTTGTAATGAAAAAGATAATCTTTACTCTGCTGTGCACCATTGCACTATTCACATTTCGGACACAGGCTTTTACGCTGGAAGATATTACATCGGGAAAATTCCTGCCGCAGGACGTTGCCGAGACATATCCCTCGACCGACGGGGTTCACTACTACGCCGCGACCAACGGTAATACCCGCATCGTAAAATGTGAATACCGCACGGGCCACGAGGTCGATACGCTCTTCGACGTAAAGACGGCCCGTGAATGCGACTTGAAAAGTTTCGACGGGTTCTCGCTCAGTCCCGACGAAAAGCATCTGCTCATCTATGCCGACTCGGAACCAATCTACCGCCGTTCGTTCAAAGCCAACTACTACACGTTTGAGATTCGGCGCAACCTGCTGAAACCGCTCTCCGAGGGGGGCAAGCAACAAGTGGCCGTCTACTCGCCCAACGGTCGCATGGTGGCTTTCGTCCGCGACAACAACATCTACATTAAGAAACTTGACTACGGCACCGAGGTGGCTGTGACCCGCGACGGCGAACGCAACAAGATTATCAACGGGGCTCCCGACTGGGTCTATGAAGAGGAGTTTGCCATGACCTCGACGCTGCAATGGTCGCCCGACGACGCTACACTGGCCTTTGTCAAGTTCGACGAGAGTCAAGTGCCGCTATACTCTTTCCAACTCTACGAAGGTTATTGCCCCGCCTATCCCGAATATCGGTTCTACCCGGGCAGCTTTGCCTATAAATATCCGGTAGCAGGCGAGACCAACTCGCAGGTATCGGTATTTTCCTATACGGTCGATACCCGGGCATTGAAAAAGATGAATCTGCCTCTCGCTTCCGACAGCTATATTCCACGCATTCAGTTTACCCCCGACCCCAACCGTCTGGCCGTCGTATCGCTCAACCGCACGCAAAACCAGATGGATATCTATACGGTCAATCCCAAATCGGGCGTATCGAAATTGTTGTTGCGCGAAACCGACAAGGCTTGGATTGACGAACCGATATTGGACAATATCGCCTTCTATCCCGATTTCTTCATCATGGCCAGTTGCCGCAGCGGCTACCAACACCTATACCGCTACAACTACAACGGTACGTTGGCCCGGCAAATCACCCGGGGCGAATGGAACGTATCGAAATTCCTAGGCTACGATGCCCAAAGCGGCTCTTATTTCTACGAGTCGAATCAGGAAGGGGCGCTCTATAAAGCTATTTACAAGATGAATGCCAAGGGAGTAGAGACCAAGCTGTCGACCTTGAAGGGAACCAACACTGCCGAGTTCAACCCCTCGTGCACCTATTTCATCAACCGATACAGCAGCATTGACGAACCGCTTGTAGTGACCGTGTGCGATGCCCGGGGTAAAACCCTGCGCACCCTCGAAGACAATACGGCATTAAAAGCTCTGGCCGCTCAAAGCGATCTGCCCCGAAAAGAGTTTTTCACCTGTGCCAATGCTGCGGGAGACCCAATGAACGGTTATATCCTGAAACCGTCAAACTTCGACCCCTCGAAACGCTACCCGGTCGTAATGTCGCAATACAGCGGCCCCGGTTCGCAGTCGGTACTCGACAACTGGAAAGTTGACTGGGAATATTATCTGGCCAATCAGGGTTTTATCGTGGCTTGTGTGGACGGTCGGGGTACGGGCGGACGCAGCCGGGCCTACGAAACGGCCGTCTATATGCAACTGGGGAAATATGAAACGGAGGACCAGGTGGCCGGTGCCGAATATATGCGCACCCTGCCCTATGTCGACGGGAATCGCATAGGCATATACGGGTGGAGCTACGGAGGCTACGAAACTCTCATGGCCATGTCGACCGGCAACGGCATCTACCGGGCCGGAGTAGCCATAGCTCCAGTAACCGACTGGCGCTACTACGACACGATTTACGCCGAGCGATTCATGCGTACCCCACAGGAAAATGGCGACGGCTACCGACAGTCGGCTCCCATCACCCATGCAGCCAAGCTGAAAGGGAGTCTGCTCATTGTCTCGGGAACAGCCGATGACAATGTGCACTACCTCAACACGCTGCAATATTCGGCAGCCTTGGTCGAGGCCGGTATCCAGTTCGACTCACAAATCTATACCAACAAGGACCACCACATACGCGGCTGCAACACCCGTCATCACCTCTACACCCGCGTGTGCAACTTTTTCGCTGACAAGTTGAAATAACCTTACCCCGAATCCCCGATGGAAAACAAGAGAAAATACAAAATAAACTGGACCGACATCTACTCTTTGGGGTTGTTGCCGGCTATTCTCATATGGGGATTATCGCCTTTATTTGCTGAACAAGCAATAAGTGTCACTTCTATTTTTTTAGGGATAGGATGGATCATAATTGCACAGTTCTGCATTTCTCGAACCAATGAATGTGGTATCATAGGTTGGATAACAGGCTGGTCTCTATCTATAAGCGGTATAATAGTTTTACTATTATCCTTATTGGGAGTTAATCACATACCCCACATTCTTTTTGAAGCTCCCTGCATAGCACTACTATCCTATTTGTTCAAGAGACACAATATTACGCCTCGATTCTGCAAAGGGTGTATCAAGCAGCAAAGTTGTATACAAGAGTTGTATCTCCCGGACAGTTTCAGTTGCTACGAAGTCCGCTATATAGTAAAACTCATTTTGATAGGAGCCCTGATTTCTACCGGGTTGTCATGGGGCCTCTTTCTCTGGGGAGTGGAAACAGACAGTCGAGCCGGCACCTACTTTTATTTCTATTTCCCGATGGGATTGGGTATAGCCCTCGTTCTATTCGAGACAATTCGTCGCACGCTCATTCAATACCTCATCGGAGGGTATGAAAGCAAATATTACATTACTCACCCCAATCAGGATCCTCAATACATAAATTTCTTTTTCACCAAAATCCGTATTATGGTCATTGGTAACGAAAAAATTTTTCTTATTAAAGAGAACAACAAAGAATTAACATTTCGCGACACTCAAAAATTAGATTTACCCATAACCCACGAAACTCCTCACTATCTGACTCAAAGAGAAAAAACTCTAAAAGCCCGACAGATTGTCTGGGAAAAGTTGGGCATTGAGAATCCCAATCTGCAACATATCTACACAACCATAAACTTAAAAAGGAGAAATCAAGTAGGGCATTACATCTTGTTTCTTCCTTCTGAAAACCTACCAAAACTTGAACAATACCCAGGGCGATGGTATACGGTCAGCGAAATAAACAACTTATTCCGAAACAATAAACTAGAACCCCTTTTCCAGGAACTTTACGCTCGCTTCTACACCATTGTCCAAACAGCCCGCACTTATCACAGCAATGGGAAGAGACGATATGCGATACGAGGCTATAAGCCTGCTTTTTCGCTGCACAATATCGACCAACTGAATATCGTCTTTGACGATCCGCTGTGGCTCTATGTGAGTCGTCACAACGAAGACCACTTGCTCTACCGAATAGACTCCTGGCTACAAAAGCTTTTTCAAAAGAACCATTCATCAAACGACTGCGATGCTTGATCTAATCACCATATTGGGTCCCACGGCTTCGGGAAAAACGACTTTGGCGGTGGCCTTGGCTGCCCATCTCGATACCGAAATCATCAGTGCCGACTCCCGACAGATATACCGTTCGATGGATATCGGCACGGGGAAAGACCTGTCCGAATATGACTACGAAGGGAAACACATACCCTATCACCTCATAGACATCTGTCCCCCGGGATACAAATACAACCTCTTCGAGTATATCCGGGACTACCAGCAAGCCTACAATACCATCGTGGCCCAGGGTAAGACACCTATTCTATGCGGAGGTACAGGTCTTTACATCGAAGCGGTGCTCAAAGGATATTCCCTGCCCCCCGTACCGGAGAACCCGGAGCTACGACAAAGACTGGCCGACAAAACATTGCCCGAGCTCGAAAAGATACTCCAATCCTATAAAACCCTGCACAACCAAACCGATACCGACACCTGCAAACGGGCCATTCGAGCCATCGAAATTGCCGAATACTACTCCCGACAAAAACCCGAACTGCTGGAACCGCACCCCGTGGAGAATGCCCTCATCGTGGGGGTAAACATCGACCGGGAGAGCCGCCGGGCCCGCATCACCCAACGTCTGCACGACAGGCTCGACCAAGGCATGGTGGCCGAGGTACAGGGGCTACTCGACCAGGGTATCGACCCCGAATCGCTCATCTACTACGGGCTGGAATACAAATACATTACCGAATACCTCATCGGGCGCACCACTTATGACCAGATGGTATCGCTCCTCGAAATCGCCATACACCAGTTTGCCAAGCGGCAGATGACCTGGTTCAGAGGCATGGAACGACGGGGCTTCTCCATATTCTGGCTCGATGCTTTCCTGCCACTTGACGAGAAACTGGCCCGTATCGACGAGGAGATTGCCCGGCAAGAATCGGCACAAGCCTAGAATAAACCCCTTAACCCGATTCATAAAAAAGGGAGCGCATGTATGATGCGCTCCCCTTTATATTTCTATACCGAGATAATCAGAAGTCGAACTTATATCCCAGCGACAGCATAAACAGGGTGTTTTTCCCATCGCCCTCTTCATAAATGTTGGTCAAGCCAAAATTATAACGGGCATCGATGGTCATACCGAAATCGAATTCATAACCCAACCCCAAGGCAATAGCAAAGTCGAACGTGCGGGCCTTGGTATCATAACCATATTGTTCAAAATCTTTGGACGAAATCTCTTCGTCGTTCACTTTCAACTTATACTCGTCATCGACACAGAAACCGAATTGCGGACCTACCTGCACATTCAGGCCCTTCCACGGATAGACTTTCAGCAGCACCGGTATGTCAATGTAGTGCGATGTATAGCTCGACTTCAACGTTTGCGAAAAAATGGTCACATCGTCAAAAGCAGAGCCCTGCATCGAGTAGAGGAACTCGGGCTGAATCGCAAACAACCGGTTAATGCGATAATTTCCAAAGATACCCACATTTACACCGGCCCGGTATTTGGTTCCGTCGCCCGTCACAGAACTCACGTTAAGTCCCACTTTGGGGCCCATCGACAACTGAGCAAAAGCTCCGCTCACACATACGACAGCAGCCACCACCGTCAGCAAAATCTTTTTCATAATCTCCAACTTTTTATACCCGGTTCTCCAAAGGGTGTTTTCCATTTTTCCAGTCTGCGCGGAGAACCACGAACTGTCCTCTCAATAAAGCACAGCCGCTCGCATACAGAGTAAGAACAAATGTAGGCATTAAAAAATCTATTTCCTACTATAAACAGATTTATTTTTTCACTTTCTTTTACACAAGTCTGGTAACGCCCTACCCTGGCGATTGTATGAAGCTGCCACAAAAAGACTATTGTTCCTCCCTTTCTTTGCACCAAACTTAAAAACCAGACATACTATGGCAAATAATTCGTACAAGGCCCGATTGGCAATCCCCAAAAGCTTGTCTAAAAAGGGAAAGGAAATCGAGCGGTCTCACTACCCCGTACTCTTACAGGCCCAAAAGGCGTGGGAAGAGATTGACCCTTTCCGCCACAAACGGAAACGGAATCGCGACTATACCTATGGCAAACAGTGGAACGACCTGATAAAACTACCCGACGGACGGGTCATGAGTGAGGAGGAGTATATCCGACAACAGGGGAAAGTACCCTTGAAAAACAACCTTATTCGACAAATGGTCAAGGCCGTGCTGGGGCAATTCCGCAACAACCAGACCCAACCCGTGTGTGTGGCCCGCGACCGCGAAGAGCAGAACCTGGGCGAACTGATGAGTTCGGCCGTACAGTATGCCTATCAGCATAACCGCCTGCAAGAGCTCGACAGCCGCACCTTGGAAGAGTTTCTCATCTCGGGCATCTGCTTCCAGAAAATAGGCTACGGATTCCGCCGGGGAAAGACCGATGTCTGGGTTGACGAAGTAAATCCCAACCGCATCTTTTTCAATGCCATGGAGGATAGCCGACACTGGGATTGCACCCTCATCGGCGAACTGCACGACATGCCCATTGCCGAGGTCATATCGCGATTCTCGTTCGGTTCCCGCGAACGGGCCGTACAGTTGCGAAACATCTATACCGAGGCCGACAACGATACCGTACGCCACAACTTCGAGAACCTCACGACCCGGGCCATCGACCGGCTTGATTTCTACATGCCCTCTTCGCCCGACCTGTGCCGGGTTATCGAGGTATGGAAACTTGAAAGCCAGGAGGTGCTGAACTGTCACGACTTCCGTTCGGGTGAATATTACAGTCTGCCGGTATCCGAAGCCGAAGCGGTAGAAAAGGAGAATAAAGCCCGGCGACAAGCGGCCCGGCAGTCGGGCATACCCGACGAGGCAGTAGCCCTCATCGAAACCGAATGGGGCGTCACACAAACCTGGCGCTATCGCTTCTTCTCGCCGCTGGGCGACCTGCTGGACGAAGGCGATACCCCCTACTGGCACGGCGAGCACCCCTACGTATTCAAACTCTACCCGCTCATCGACGGCGAGGTCCACGCCTTTGTCGAAGACGTAATCGACCAGCAACGGTACATCAACCGCCTCATTACCATGATTGACTTTATCATGGGGTCGAGCGCCAAGGGCGTACTACTCTTTCCCGAAGACCAGATTCCCGACGGCATGACCATCGACGACATTGCCGACGAGTGGACCAAGTACAACGGTATCATTCTGTTCCGCCCCCGACCCGGTTCGCCCATGCCCCAGCAGATTGCCGTCAACGCCACCCAGGTGGGAGCCTACGAAATGCTCTCCCTGCAAATGCGGCTGTTCGAGGACATCTCGGGGGTTCACGGTGCCATGCAGGGGAAAATGGCTCCTTCGGGAACTCCGGCCTCGCTCTACTCGCAACAGATACAATACTCATCGACCAATCTGCTCGACCTTTTCGAGTCGTTCAAGACCTTCCGCGAAGACCGCGACATCAAGATTATGAAAACAATCCAGCAGTTCTACACCGACTCACGCTACCGCACCATCGCCGGGAACAGCTGCGGCAAAGATGCCTCGACCTACACGCCCGAAGAGGTACGCAACACCGAGTTCGACCTCTCCATTGCCGAAACGCTGTCGACCCCGGCCCTGCGTATGGCCTCGAACGAGTTTCTCATGGAGCTGTTCCGCGGTGGAAAAATCTCGCTCGAAATGTTACTGCAAAACGGGGCCTTCCCCTTTGCCGACAAATTGCTGCAATCGCTCAAACAGAGTCAGTCGGAACAACTGCAAGCCCTGGCCCAAGCCCAAGCGACACAATCCCAAGTAAAGCAAGCGACAAACGCCGCCCAAGGATAGCGCTCCGACGGCGTTCTACACCATAATCACAGAGGCAGGATACCGATTTCCGATACCCTGCCTCTGTACTTTACCTCCTCAAAAAAGAGAAGGGATTACTTTTGCGACACATAACTCTTCATGTGAGCGATATCGTCCAGATAGTCCTGCAAATCCTGCTCGTGATCTTCCTCCTCGGCCAAGATATGTTTTGCCATATCGCTGGTCGTGAAATCCTTACCATCGGTCAAGGCAGCAATCTTCTGGTAACGCAGAATAGCACAGCGTTCGGCGGCCACGTTTTGCCGCAACAAAGTCACCACATCGGTATCGGTAGGAGCCGTGTAGGGACATTGGGCCAGTTCGAACCACTGCTTGGGGTCGAGTACCGGCATACCTTCGAGTTCTACAATACGGTCGGCCAACAGCTTGGCATGTTCAAACTCTTCCATTGCATGCTCCTCAAACTCACGTTGCACATCGCTGCGCATCGCACCTTTTACTACGAGGGCTCCTACCCAATATTGATAAAACGCCAGCCACTCTTCCGACAAGGCAGCATTCAACTCGGCAAGGACCTCGACCACATCGATTTTCCCTTTCAAAATCGCAACACTTTCTTTTGCCATAGTTCTCTTGTTTAGAATTAAAACTGCCCCTATAACAATCGCCCGTTCCCGTTGGTTCATACCCGAATGCATCACGAAAGGCTCAACCAACATCTCAACTCGTCAAAAAAACAAAAGCCGCCTCGCATCAGCGAAGCGGCTTTTCTTATTCTTTGTATCGACCGGTTACAACAGACTCCAAGCCACGGTCAGTCCGGCCATAACGATGGCAACCATACTCATCAGCTTAATCAGGATATTCAGGCTCGGACCCGACGTATCTTTGAAGGGGTCACCCACGGTATCACCCACAACGGTAGCTTTATGCACCTCGCTGTGTTTGCCGCCGAAGTTACCCTCCTCGACATATTTCTTGGCGTTGTCCCAGGCTCCACCGGCATTGGCCATGAAGATAGCCAGCACGAATCCGGCACTCAGCCCGCCGATAAGCAGACCAACCACACCCGACACTCCGAATATCAAACCCGTCACGATAGGAGCAATGATAGCCAGCAGCGACGGAACTACCATTTCGCGTTGAGCCCCCTGAGTCGAAATAGCCACGCAACGTTCGTAGTCGGGTTCAGCCTCGCCGGTGAGGATACCTTTGATTTCACGGAACTGGCGACGCACCTCCTCTACCATGTGAGCGGCGGCACGTCCCACGGCATTCATTGTCAAGCCACAGAAGAGGAAGGCCATCATCGACCCGATAAACATACCCGAGAGCACCTTCGGATTCATGAGCGTAATATCGTAGTAGCGCATGAAATCGGTAAACGAAGCCTCACTAATCATCACGGTAGTACCATCGGCAAATTCGAGAACCGTCTCGCCGATACGCGTCAATCCGATACGAATCTCCTCCATATACGAAGCCAGCAGGGCCAGACCGGTAAGGGCAGCCGAACCAATGGCGAAACCTTTACCCGTAGCGGCAGTCGTGTTACCCAGCGAATCGAGGGCATCGGTTCTCTTGCGCACCTCCTCGCCCAAGCCGCTCATCTCGGCGTTACCACCGGCATTGTCGGCAATAGGTCCGTAGGCATCGGTAGCCAGCGTAATGCCCAGCGTCGAGAGCATACCCACGGCAGCAATACCGATACCGTAGAGCCCGAGGGTGACATTGCCCAAATCGAATCCCGATGCAAACAAATAGGAAAGAATAATACCGGCAACCACGGCAATCACGGGGACAGCCGTCGAAATCATACCCAGACCGATACCCGAGATGATAACCGTAGCCGGACCCGTCTTACCACTCTCCGACAGCCGTTGGGTGGGACGATAGGATTGCGAGGTATAATACTCGGTACTGCGACCGATAATGATGCCGACCAACAGACCTACCACCACCGAGCCGCCTATGAGTGCCCAATTCTGTATCTGCAAGGCCCACAGAATGACAAAGGTGGCGATGACAATCAGCACCGAACTGAGGTTGGTACCGAACGAAAGCGATTTCAACAGGTCCTTCATCTTGGCATCTTCGCGCGTACGTACCGAGAAGATACCGATAATCGAAAGCAGAATACCCACGGCGGCAATCAACATGGGGGCAATCACCGCCTTCATCTGCATGTCGGTCTCGCCGGCACCCATAAAGGCTGCGGCACCCAGAGCCGAAGTGGCCAGAATCGAACCGCAATACGACTCGTACAAGTCGGCACCCATACCGGCCACATCGCCTACGTTGTCGCCCACGTTATCGGCAATCGTAGCCGGGTTACGGGGATCGTCTTCGGGGATACCGGCCTCGACCTTACCCACGAGGTCGGCACCCACGTCGGCAGCCTTGGTATAGATACCACCGCCCACACGGGCAAAGAGTGCCTGCGTAGAGGCTCCCATACCGAAAGTAAGCATCGTGGTCGTAATCACACACAATTTATGAGCCGGATTCAACGCCTCGGCCGGAATCACGGCATTGAGCAGCAGATACCAGAACGAGATGTCGAGCAGACCCAGACCTACCACTACAAGCCCCATCACGGCGCCGCTGCGGAAGGCAATACGCAAACCGCTATTCAACGAGGTACGGGCGGCATTGGCCGTACGGGCCGACGCATAGGTGGCGGTCTTCATACCCAGATAACCCGACAAGCCCGAGAAGAAACCTCCCGTAAGGAAAGCCACCGGGACCCATTCGTTTTGAACCCCGAAACCAAACGCCATAATCGAGAACAAGACCACGAGAACCAGAAAAACGATTCCCACAATCTTGTACTGTTGACGCAGATAAGACATCGCTCCCTTGCGCACGTGGAGCGCGATTTTCTTCATCTGAGGAGTTCCCTCATCGGTCTTCATCATCTGCTTATAAAAATACCAAGCAAAGAGGAGTGCCAGTACCGAAGAGATCGGCACAAGCCAGAATAATGCATTTGTCATAGCAAAAAACTCAAATTAAGTTAACATTCAAAGATGAGGTTAAAGGTAAAACGGATTGTATAAACGGCCAAATCTTTTTTTCTAATTTTTATTTTTTTTATCGGTTCAAACATTCTGCCGAAAGCCCAAACGCCATGCACCTCTGAGACAAATATTTTCGGGATATTTCTTGGATATTACGATTAAAAAAAATATATTTGTTGAGGTTTCCTTTTTATCCTTGCCACATATATGGAAAGTAATTCTAAGTTTAACTCATTGGGAGGGTTTCCCGATTTGGAATCTTTCAAAGACGAATCGGGGAAATACGGTTACCGCGAGAAACTCTCGGGAAAGGTATTCATAGCCCCACAATTCGATGCTGCCCACTCGTTTCGCGAAGGGGTAGCGGTGGTGATGATTGACCGCAAATACGGTTTCATCGACCGGCACGGACTGGCCGTGGTCAAATTCGACTACGACTGGGCCAACTCTTTTCACAACGGTTTGGCAATGGTAGAACGAAACGGGCGCTATGGCTACATCAATCTGGAAGGCAAGGAGATTGTACCCATCATCTATGAACACATCGCCGAATTTCACGAAGGGCTTGCTCCGGTAAAACTACACGACAAATGGGGATTTATCAACCATTCGGGCAAAGCGGTTATTCCACCTCGATATGACGATACGTGGGGGTTCAGCGAATCACTGGCGGCCGTGCGGGTAGACGAGAAATGGGGATTCATCGACAAGACCGGCCATCTGCTCATTCCCTTGGTATATGACTATGTCTGGAACTTCAAAGAAGACCTGGCCGCTGTGAAAGAGGACGGGAAATGGGGATTCATCAATAAAGCCGGGCAAGTTGTGCTACCATTTTTGTACGACGAAGCCGACTCTTTTTCCAAGGGTCTCGCCGATGTAAAACTCGATACCCTGTGGGGCGTCATCGACAAAACCGGAACGTGGCAAGGAAACGAAGAAATCTGAACATACTTTCCCCCCCAAAAAATACTTCTACCATTCTCAAATAAGCCAAGGACCTATCACCTTTCTCCTCCTTCATACCGATAGGTCCTTTTTCTATATCTACACCATTCGACAAACCGGGACGAAAACGGTAACTACCTCGTGATTAAATGATTTTATAGGTCACCCCTCCTGAGCCAAACAGACTCTCTACCTCCGCATTTTTCAATCCTGCCACAATTATCGCTTTTTGGAGACAGATATTTGCGACAAATATCAGCAACCTCTAAAAACGCAGGATTATATGCTAAATCTATTTTCTACCGCAATCCCCTTGCTGGGGAACTACCTATCTGCTCAAAAGCAGAAGAAACAGGCACAAGAGGCCTTGCAGGAGCAACATCAGCAATATGAACAGGATTTGTCAAAACTCGACAGTCTGTTCAACCGAAGCTATTACAGCAACATGCTCGACCGCTCCGACGTGAGAAGTCTGCTCGGCGATCTGCGCGAGCAAATGACCGAAACGACTCAAAGCCTCAAAAACCAAGCGAGCATAACCGGGGCTACCCCCGAGTTGGTCACTGCCACTCAAAAGGCTCAAAACCAGGCTTACGGGAAAGCTGTAAGCCAAGTAGCCGGATATGCAACCGCCTGGAAAGAGAATGCTCTACAAAACTACCTCACGGCCCGAAACGCTCTCGAAGCATATTACCGGCCTGTCAAATCAAACTACATGAGCAATATACTCGGGAACTCGGGTTTTAACTCGAGTACCTCACCGCTCAACTTCCTGAAAAATATGTTCAACTAAAAACGAAATCCTACAAATGGCAAATCACATCGCAGCAATCGGGGATTCGTCCCCCACCCCGTCACAGCAACTGACAGACTATCTGGACGAGGGTTATAGCTTTCTGAAAGCCTGTCAACTGTATCGGGACAAACTCAGAGAAGCCCAAGGCAATGGGCGCGATACCAATCAGGCCCATCAACATATCGAGACCTTGAAAGAGCTGCTGCAACTGTTGCAGAAACCCGATGACGACATCGATTCAGAACTCATCGAAATATGGCTTCCCAAATCCTATCCCGAGAAAGAACGACGATACCGCAACTACCTCTTGTGGAACACGTTCTCGACCGACCGGGACCACCGGGAACACGCCTGTCCAGTCCTCAACGAAAAAGCTCTGTTAAGGGCACTCCATGCCGGACGCAACGAATTTGAATGCAAACACCACCTGTTCAACCTGCTGGTATCCGCAGGCTTCCCCAAAAAACAAGCCTGCCTGCTAGCCAGATACCTGGGTTATCGAATTTCAAACTAAACACTATTGAACATTATGAATAATTTAAAGATATACACCTCGAACGAAGGGAACGGCATATATGGCTGGGACCTTGTCAATCCCTACCTGCAAGAATTATACAGCCAACAAGGTAATGACGACGAGCAGGATAGTCCCTCCTACATCGCCCCGCTACCAGGGGAAAATACTCCGCAAATCCCCTTTGCCAACACACCTAAACGCGAGACTCCCATACCTCTGAAACCCGACTATCCGGTCAATCCTACGCCCGCTCAACCTGTTGAAGAACCTCGGAAATTGCATTCGCTGACCGAGGGCTTGAATTTGGCCGGCCAACGTATCTGGAACGACTTGAAATATGCCCGAGGATACATACAAGACAAATTTGCCGACAAAGAGCAGGGAGAGGCAGCACAAAGCGCACTGGAAAAACTACCCGAGTATGAAAGCAGCTCTGATACACAACTGCAACAAAAGGCCGACTCACTCGAAAACGAGACGGAGCAACAACCAGCCAAGCAACCCCGCATCGAACTGAAAGGGCTCGAAGAGTACCGTCGACTGAGAGACGAAGATATTCCCCGAGGCGAAATCGCCAGACAACTCTCCGAGACAGCCCGGTGGGGGAACGACGGACGACGCATCATGGAAGAGGCCCGGGCCACCGATAATGCCTTTCCCGAAACCGAAGGGTGGGCCATGGCCGGTGAATTTGTAGCCGATATCGCCCGCATGGGAATACCGATTGCCGTAGGAGCCTTATCAGTTCCGGCAGGTATAGCTGTCGGAGGACTTAGTGTGGGTTCGGCTGCCGCCGAAAGTTTCTCTCAAGCACAAATGGACCTCGACAACTTTGAAGAGGAATCCGGTCAGAAACTCTCCACGGGCCAGCGAGCCGCCTATACCGCCATTAGCGTAGGAGCCGACTTCATTTTCGACGCTCTTCTGCAAAACCGGTTCTTCAAAAACCTGGGAGCAGGAGTCAAAACTCGGGCATCAAACTACTTAAAAAAAGAGATTCTCAACAACAAGACGGCTCGGAACGAGATGAACAAGCTCATGAAAAATCTTAAAAAGACCGACCAGGGAGGAATCATATCTGGCACATTCGACGACATTGCAGCAGGCGGAATAACTGAAGGGCTTAACTCAGCTACCCATGATGTAGCTCAAATGATTTACGTCGACCCCGAAGAGTATCCTACTCTCAACTCAATTATTATCAATGCAGCCGCCAATATGGCCATCGGAGGTATAGGAGGAGGTATCGCAGGCAGTATAGGTCGAACTGCCAATCTTCATAAAAGAAATATCCAACGAAGGAACAAAGACAAAATAGCCGTTCTCAACATAGGCAGAAATACATGGGAAGTACTCGACTATGACCCTGAGAAACAAACTGCAACCGTAATTTTACCATTCCAAAAAGAACTTTTCGAGCTGCCCAATATAACGCCCGATATGATTCACTCTATCTCGGTAGACGATTATTACAAAGATCACAAAACCCTCAAAAAAATGAAAGAACCCGACCCATTCGCTCCTATTGTTTCCGACGCGGCCAAAGACGAAGCTTGGGAGCAAATGTCCATGCGGGAAAAATATTTCCTGACCAAAGACCTGGCCAATCGAATGGGTCTCGACAACGTGTTGATTTACGAACGTGAAGCAGATCTCCCCCCTTCAGTTCTATCGAAAAAACCGTTTAAGGATAGCATAATCAAAGGGTTTGAGCTTGAAAATGGGCCAATAGGTATCGTCCTCGAAAATGTAGAGTCTTATGAAAGTCTACAAAGCTCCATGCTGCACGAAGCCGTAGGTCATCGAGGATTCGATGCTCTTTTCCCGATTCCAGCTCTTAAATATGAGTTCTTCAAGAAAGTCTACAAATCCACGCCGAAAGATTTTAAAGACTTGGAAAGCTACTGGTCGAATCCTTACACAGCAGCTCACGAATACTTGGCCTACTTGGCCGAAGATGGTGTACACACTTCCGACTGGGATTTATTAGCGAGTGCCCTGCGTAGTACACTCCGAATATTTTATCCGGGTCTGAAATTTTCCGATGCTGAATTACGCCAATTTATCGTGGAGTCACGCAGAGCATTGGAATATGATAACACGCGAATCCGTAACCTGAGGCGAAAATTAAACAACCCGTATAAAACAGATGACGAATCAATGGGCTCTCCCATGACCGAAGCCGATGAAGATGCCTACCGCTTTCTGTGGGAAAACGATCCGCAATGGCGCCGGTATAAACGATTCTACGACGAGGTATACGGCCCCGACAACGGATCCACTCCTTCCAACTCACCTACCCCTCCCAAAAACGGAGACAATAACCCCTAATATAGAATAGGCCCCGCCAGACTTAATGTCAGGTGGGGCCTATCGTTATCTAAACCAAATTTACCATACCTTATCCATAACAAATTTCACCCTTCTCGTTGCGATACTCGTCAAAGCTCTTGTTATACTGGGTCATTGCCCGCAGGCTCATACCCATGCTCGAGAACCCACCGTCGTGATAAAGGTTCTGCATAGTCACCTTGCGAGTCAAGTCCGAAAACATCACGATACAGTAGTCGGCACACTCGTCGGCGTTGGCATTACCCAGAGGCGACATGCGGTTGGCAAAGTCCATAAGCGACTCCATTCCCTTGACGCCGCTACCGGCAGTCGTCATCGTAGGCGATTGCGAAATCGTGTTGATACGCACATTCTTCTCACGGCCATAGATGTATCCGAAGCTACGGGCTATCGACTCCAACAACGCCTTGGCGTCAGCCATATCGTTATATCCGAAAAGCGTACGTTGGGCAGCTACATACGACAGGGCCAAAATCGAACCATACTCGTTAATCGCGTCCATCTTCTTGGCCACCTGAATCATCTTGTGAAACGAAATAGCCGAGATATCCAGCGTCTTGGAAAGCATATCATAATCCAAATCGTCGTAAGGACGTTTCTTCCGTACGTTGGGCGACATGCCTATCGAATGCAGTACAAAATCAATTTTACCTCCCAATACCTCCATCGAACGGGCAAAAACCTTTTCAAGGTCCTCTACACTGGTCGCGTCGGCGGGAATGATTTCGGCGTTCAGTTTCTCGCCCAAAGCAGTGATTTCACCCATACGCACAGCCATAGGCGTATTCGAGAGCGTAATCACAGCCCCCTCTTCTACGGCTTTTTCGGCCACTTTCCAAGCAATGGACATTTCATTCAAGGCACCGAAAATAACGCCCCTTTTTCCTTTCAATAAATTATAACTCATACATTTTATTTTTAGGCACATATTTGCACAAACCGTGCAAATATGTGCCGTTTTGCGGCTGCAAAGATAGATACTTTTTTTCAACTGCAAAACAAACCCAGTCAATTTTGTTATACCGAGATTGCAATCCGAGCACTTTTCCCACAATTATCCCTTTTCCCCCAAAGGGATAGTCTACCCTCAACGGCCCAAACCATGCGCCGACAATACATTTCATTTCTTGTATATTTTTCGCAGAAAAAAAACCGTACGTATC